>NZ_CP032349.1 GCF_005222205.1 Azospirillum brasilense
GTCGTGCGGATAATGGGCGAGGCGCAGGAAATTGCAGCCCAGCGCCTTGGCGTCGGCATAGCGGCGGCGGATGTCCGCTCGTCGCTGGCCTTGCCGAGCGTGAGGTCGTCCTCATGCACCGAGACGCCGCGCAGCGTGATGTCGCGCCCGTTGAGGAGGATGCGCTCCCCCGCCACGGCGATCTCGCGGAAGCCGACGTGGTCGGCCACGGAATCGCTGCCGAAGCGCAGGGTGACGCCGTAGAGGCGGGGCGACTCCGGAGACCACAGCTCTGGGGAAAGGTCGAACTCCACCCGCCCGCGCCCGGCGGCGACGGGAACGGGGAGGCGGCAGCAGCCCGTCGATGGCGACGGTCGCCGTGCCGTCCACCGGATCGGACAGGGTGACGTCCACGGCGACGCGGCCAAAGCCGCTGCCGGGGCACCAGCGCCACGCCGAAGTCCCGAATGAACAGCGCGGGCAGCCGCAGCAGAGCGACGGAGCGGTAGAGGCCGCCGTAGTTGAACCAGTCGGTGTGGCGCATCGGCACCCGGTTGGTCCGGCGCGCGTTGTCCACCTGGATCTGGAGGCGGTTCGGGCCGGGGCGCAGATGCCCGGTCAGCTCGACGCAGAAGGGCGTCGAGGCGCCGCGGTGCGCGCCGAGGAATTGGCCGTTCAGGAAGACGCGCGCCTCGTAGGCGGCGGCGCCGATGTGCAGGACGGTGCGTTCCCCGGCTTCGCCAGGGTGGTGGTCCAGCGTCCGCGTGTACCAGGCGCCGCCCTCGTAATGCCGCCATTCCGGGCGCAGCATGTTCCAGCAGGCGGGGACCGGGGCGGTCTGCCACGCGCCGTCGTCGTAATCGCGCGGCGCGGTCCACTCCGAGGCCGGCACCGGCTCGTCGGCGTACCATCTCTGGCGCAGCCCCTCGTCATGAGGGTCGATGGCGAATCGCCAGTCGCCATCCAGCGACTCGACGGCGCGCCCGGCGACGGTCACCAGGGCTGCGGCGCCCACCCGCCCGCGGGCGAAGGCGTCGGCGTAGCTCTCGTCATGGAGATGGTCGTAGGGGTCAACGACCGTGGCGCGGTCGGCGCCTTCGGCTGTCATGAGCGTCCTCTCCCTAATCTTCTTTTTCCCGCACCCGCCTTGTGGGAGGGGCGTATGGGCAATTCGTCCGTCGGCCGGCGTCGATAGCGATATCACCGCCGAGGGAAATCGATTACCCTTGCCGAAACAATAGGCGCGCGTGCATCTCTACGCACCGGTTTTCACGCCGCCGCCCGCCGCCAACCCTCTTGCGCAAACCGAGGTGCCGATGCCCCCGCCAGCCGACCGCAGCCGCGCCTCGCGCACGGAGCGTGCGTCGCTCGCCCCGTCGCTCGCCCAGGTGGCGGCCCGCGCCGGGGTGTCGGTCGCCACGGCCTCGCGCGTCATCAACGGCGTGGCCAACAAGGCGACGGAGGAGACGGCGGAGCGGGTGAGGGCGGCGATCCGCGAGCTGGGCTACCGGCCCGGCAGCGTCGGGCGGGCGCTGCGCCGCCGGGAGAGCCGCATCGTCGGCGTCCTGGCGGCGAATCTCGCCAACCCCTCCATGGCCGCCATCGCCTCGTCCATCGAATGGTCGCTGCGCGGGGAGGGGCTGGTGATGTCGCTGTGCGACACGCACGAGCGCGCCGACGTGCAGGACGAGTACATCCGCGAAATGCGCGCCCAGCTCGTACGCGCGATGATCCTGGTGGGCGCGGTGGACAGCCCGGCACTGGACGAGGCGCGGGCCGCCGGCGACACGCTGGTCTTCGTGAACCGCCCGGACCCCGGCGACCCGTCCTCGCCCTATGTCGGAATCGACAATGTGGGCGCTGGGGCGGAGATCGCCGACCGGCTGCTGGAGCGCGGTGTGCGTCGCATCGGCGTCCTCCACGCCTCGCTGGACCGCACCGCCGGTCACTGGCGCCTGCTCGGCCTGTTCGACCGGCTGGCCGCGGCGGGGGTGGACACGGCGGCCATTCCCTGCGCCACAGGCCCGGGGCTGGATCACATCGTGGCCGGCTACCACGCCATGGGAACGATGCTGGAGCTTGCGGACCGCCCATCGGTGATCGTCTGCCTGAGCGACCTGCTGGCCTACGGCGCCTACCGCCGCGCGCGGGAGGCCGGGTTGGAGGTGCCGGGCGACGTGGCCTTCTTCGGGTTCGACGACAACCCGATCAACCCGTGGATCGCCGACTGGCTGAACTCCGTCCGCGTGCCGTCCGACGATTTCGGCCCGGCCATCGTTGGCATGCTGCACCGGCTCTGGGACGGGGAGGAGCGGCTGGACCCGCTGCTGCTGGCCCACCAGCTGACCATCCGCAACCGGCGTCTGCCGGGCGAAACCGAGCCCACCCTGCGGCGTTGAGGGGAAACCCGGACGGCGACCCCCACGAGCCGGAAAGCGGTGTACGGAACCGGTCGGTGGATTTGGCGGGAGAGCTTCGTTGGGGAGGCATCCTAAAATCCATAAGATGCCTTATGGAAAATATCCGCCATGCCTGTCGCCGGCGCCGCGCTGCGACACGCTGACAAGCGGCCACGATCCGTTCACTCTCGACTTTCAGCAGCATCGTCACCGGATGGAGAGGCTCGCTCATCACCGCCTCGGCCG
The DNA here is from genome assembly GCF_005222205.1 of Azospirillum brasilense. Classification (NCBI taxonomy): domain Bacteria; kingdom Pseudomonadati; phylum Pseudomonadota; class Alphaproteobacteria; order Rhodospirillales; family Azospirillaceae; genus Azospirillum; species Azospirillum brasilense. The sequence goes on from NZ_CP032349.1 coordinate 2,625, forward strand.
CCCGAATATCCAGGCCGAGTGGATCGTTCCGGCCGGTCTCGGCTGTTCTGCTTCCTCACCGTTCCTACGCTCGGAACGAAAGCCGAGCCTGCCCCGTCACAGATCGGTTCGACAGCGGCGTCTCGACTGGCCCAGATGGCGGTACAAGACCGCGCTCGCCACCTGCCCCCCGGTGCTGAGTGCGCAGCCACTGTTCTGGCACGCCGGCCCGCAGCGCTCGATATGTCCGAGGCCTCGACCGTGACTCGCGGGTGCGTTCGGCGGGCGCTTACGGTTCGCTGGTTTCGTTCTTCTTCTTCGCTTGATCCTTCTTCGCTTGATCGTGATGCCACTTGATGGCGAAGAACATGCCCGTGCCTAACACGATAATCTTGAACGGAAAGAAGACCAAAGGGAACCAGTCATACATTTTGAATATCTCCAATCCATGACACCAGATATCGTCAGGAGAATCTGACGACAATCAGGTCGATCGTGGGTCTTTGTCTGCGGGCGGGGCCGCCGACGGCTGGGTTGGCGCGGCTGTACCGAAGCGGGCTTCCCCGGCCTTGCGGAAGCATTGGCTGGCCACCAGCCAATGCTTCAATGGCCGCAAGGGCGGAATACAGGCCAGCAACAGGAACGGCAGGGTCGTGACAAGGTGCATCCAGCAAGGGGGCTCAATCTTTGTCCCGATCCCGAGCGCCAAGAGGACCGTGGGAATGCCGACGAAGCAGGTCAGGAAGAAGGCGGGGCCGTCAGCCGGGTCGGCGTTGGAGCAGTCCAGACGCCCGGCCTCGCGGCGGGATCGCAGCTTCAGGAAGCCGCTGAACAGATGACCCTGCCCATGACGTGGGCAGCATCCACACGGTGCGGTGCTGAGAGGGGGAAGAGGCGGCCACTCCTGTTCGGATGACATCGCGTGTTCCTTCGGTAGGCAATGGCAAGCAATGCCTGCATGCAATTCGTAACCGTATGCTCCTCGAAGACCAACAATGTCAACTTGAATGCATCCAATTTCCCGCCGGAACTCATACAAGCATGGAAGACATACAGGTGCCTCGGCCACCATGTCGGCCACTTGCCGCAAGGCGTCGCGCAGACCCTGGCGGACCTTCGGAGCGCCGAGCGCAATGCGGTCAGCTCGGTCAGCACCTCCTCGCCAAGTCGCCTCGAAGCAGGGTCAGTCCCGCGCGCCGCTCTCCCCACCGCAGCGCTGTCAGGCCTCGCCGCCAGTGGTTTCCTGTGCATCGTTACCGAGACGCTCCCCGCTGGATTGCAGCCGCAGATTGCGTCCGGCTTGCGGATCTCCGAAGCGATCGCGGGACAGCTCGTCGCTGTCTATGCCTTGGGGTCTCTGTTGGCGGCGATCCCGCTTACGAGCCTGAGCCAAGGCCTTCCCAGAAGGAGCGTTTTGCTCGCCGCCATTCTCTGCTTCGTCATCGGCAACACGCTAACGGCATGGGCGGGATCGATCACCGTTGTGCTGGTTGCGCGGTTCGTCGCCGGGTGTGCGGCGGGGCTCGCCTGGGGGATCCTCGCGGGCTACGCGCGCAGCATCGTACGTCCGGACCAGACCGGGCCGGCAATGGCGCTCGCCATGGTTGGCGTGCCGCTGGCGCTCTCGCTCGGTGTACCCTTGGGGACCTTTCTCGGGGGCTTGGTCGGGTGGCGCGGTTCGTTCCTGATCCTATCGGCGCTCAGCGTCATGCTGATTGGGTGGATCATTGCGAAAGTGCCCGATGCGCCCGGTCGGACCGGCGACGATCGGCCTTCGCTGCGCCGTGTCATCGCTACGCCAGGTGTCGTGCCGATCTTCCTCGTCATCCTCACATGGATGACGGCACACAACATCCTTTACACCTACATCGCGCCGTTCGCGACGGCTGCGGCCGTGCGGGTCGATCTCGTACTGCTGGCATTCGGCGCCAGTTCGCTCGTCGGCATTTGGATGGTCGGGCGGCTGGTGGATCGGATGCTGCGCGCACTGGTACTACTGGCGATCGGTTCGTTCGCAGCCGTCGCGATCCTCCTGACTTTCGCTGGCGAACAGGGCGTTGCCGTCTATGCGGCGGCCATCATTTGGGGTCTCGGCTTTGGCGGCGCCGGCGCGATGATGCAGACGGCGTCAGCGGACGCAGCCGGTGATGGCGTCGATCTGGCACAGGCAATGGTGACCACGGCGTGGAACCTGGCGATCACGGCCGGCGGGGCGCTTGGCGGGGCGCTGCTCACGACCGGAGGGACGCCGCTGCTACCACCCGTGGTCACCGCACTGGCCCTGGTCGCCTTTCTTATCGCGCTGGCCGCACGCCGCTTCGCCTTTCCGCCCGGTCTCCGTGCCCCATCGGGCTGCTGACCTGCCCCGCTCCCGCGGGTGTCAATCGTTAGGCGGTACTGTCTGTTTGGGAGCAGCTTGCTTGGCCTCCGAAATTCGATTCGGATGGAATGGCGCCGCAGCCTGTCCTGTCGTCGGTCCAAGCGCTTGTTCGCCAGCAGCCATGCGCACCCATGCTCGACAACGCATCGGACCTTGCCGAGCCCCGAACCGTGGGGTTCGCCGATCTTGCGGATGTGCGGCTGGACCCCGTCGCGCAGGCAGAGCCAGCGGTTGTGGTTCCGGGCTCACCGCGGTCGGTCGGGTTCGCCCCGGTCAGCTCGCCACCCCGCTTAGCCCGCGCCGAGCAACTGTCCACCACGACGTCCCATGCGGTGGCGCCGGGTGGAGCCCGAGACGCGCCCGTCCGCGGCCTTCAACTTCGGCCATTGGACGCCTTCGCGCACAAAGAAGCCGAGCGTCCGGATCACCTCCGCCGTCGGCACCGGTGGGCCTCCTGGACCGGGGTGCCGGTTCTCGATCCGGTCGATGATGCCACCCACCCGTTCCACCGCCTGCGCGCGCATGTCCGCTCCCATGCCAAAGGCACGGGGAACCGGCATGCGGTTCCCTGTTCACGCGCGGAGCCGTCCTCGGGACGTTCTGGAAACCGAGCTTAAACGCTGGCGCGGCACCCTTCCCCGGCCGGCTGACTGCCGAGCCGCCTTCGCCCCCCTGCCCTTCCGGTTCCTTCGGCTTCAGCGGCAAGTAGGCCGCGGCCGGCAGGGCGCCCTCCAGCGCGTCGTCCGGGAGCCGACAAGGGCCACGACACCAAAAATTTCGAGGCGGACCTGCGCGCGCTGGGCGCCGCCCTGCACGTCCCGCAGAACACCAGCAACCGCCGCCTCCTTCTCGTCGCGGAAAGCGGTCATCCTGCGTCTGGTCATCGCGTCGTGGAGGTCGGCATCGGCTTCCGCCAGAACCTGCGCCCGTTCGAGCCTCGCCGCATTGCGGGCAAGACGATCGCGGCAGCGACCGACCGCCTCCTGCTCCGCGACTTCTGGCTCCAGGCTGCGGAGGTGGATCGTCAGCACGCCCCCGCCCGGCGTGGCGATGTCGGCCTGGAAAAAGGCATTGATGAGCATTTCGTCTACGAAGACGATTTCCTCGGCCGACCCATCAGCTGCTGCCGCGGCGGGTCAGCGTCAGTTCGACGGCACAGGTCGGTTCCGAAAGCGTCTCGCCGCGCATTCGTTGCAGGATCATCGACCCGGCCTGACGGCCAAGGTCACGGCTGTCGATCCCGATGGTGGTCAGGCCGGGCGGCAGCTCTTCGGCAACGTCGTTGTGGCCGAAGCCGAGAATGGCGATGTCGTCGGGCAGGCGCATGCCCAGCCGGCGCGCCTCCAGCAGCGCGCCGGTCGCCAGCAGGTCGTTGGCGCAGAACACGGCCTCGACCTCCGCGTTGCGCGACAGAAGGTCGGCGAGCGCGCGGCGGCCGTCGACCATGCTGCTGACCCCGTCGACAGACAGTTCGGCGACGATGTCGAGCCCGGCGGCGCGTGCGCCCTCGCGGAAGCCGGTGAGTCGGAGGGCGCCGCGGCCGCTGCGGCGACCGATGAATCCGATGCGACGGTAGCCGCGTTCGGCGAAATGCTCGGCCGCCAGGCGGCCGCTGTCGATGTTCGAGAAGCCGACCAGCATGTCGATCGGGTCGCGGGGATAGGCCCAGGTTTCCATGATCGGGATTCCCAGAGCCCGCAGCGCCCGCCGGTTCTCCTCGATCTCGATGACGCCGGTGAACATGACCGCCGCCGGACGCATCTCGCGCAGCGACTGGATCATCGTCGTCTCCTTGGCGTAGGAGTAGGAGGTCTGCCCGATCATCAGCTGGTAGCCCTGCGGCTCCAGCACCTCGCCGCAGCCCTGAACGGCGAGGCAGAACTGCTGGCTCTGCAGGTTCGAGACGAAGGCGGCGACGATGTTCGACTGGCCGGACCTCAGCGCGCGGGCATGCGGGTTGGTGGCGTAGCCGGTGCGCTCCACGATCTCCAGGATCTTGCGGCGCTTGGCCTCGGCCACCTTTTCCGGATGGCGCAGGGCGCGCGAGACGGTGATCGGCGAGACACCGGCAAGCCGCGCGATCTCGACGATGCGCGGCGGAGCCGCCCCATCACGGGACACCCCGTCGCCGGCCCCCCCTCGACCGGCCCCCCGTCGCTGGATGGCAACGGTTCCGCGGCCCGGAGGCGGAGGACGTCGTCGATGGTCGGCGGCCGCCTTGCCGCACCGGTGTCACTCATGCCGCCCGTCTCCCGTCTGTTGATCCGCGGTTGTCAATCCGCGGTCAGGCCGCGCGCGTCAGGACGCCCGCCTCCTCGACCGGTCGCGCCACCTGGATCAGGCAGTCGCCGGCCTCGCTGTCGCTGTGCAGGCGCCGCGAGATGACGATGCCCGCCTCCTGGAAGCGCAGTTCCTCCTCCGGCTGGTCGAAGCGCGTCAGGTCGTGGAACCAGCCGGCGAGGTCACCGGCGTCGACCCGCGCCCCGACGTCGACCGCCGGCTCGAACCAGCCGCGCCGCAGCGCGTAGATCGCCTGCCGGTGGCTGTCAAGCTGAAGCAACTGCATAGGCAATTGCTGGGGGACAGGAACCGGCCCGGAAACCGAGAGGACCGGCGCATCGGTCAACCCGACGGCGATCAGCAGGTTGTCGATCGCGCGGGCGGTATAGGCCATGGTCTCCGGCGTCACCGTGCCGCCGCCGCCGAACTCGCCGCTGATGCCGATGACCCCGGCCCGCGCCGCCGCCGCCATCGAGGTCGGCGCCGTGGCGCCGTTCTCGGCCACGAAGCCGTAGGGCATGCCCAGCGCCCGCATCAGTTCCAGGGCGCGGCCCAGCCGGTCGGGCGTGCCTTGCCGCTCGATCAGGGCGCACGGCAGGTGGGCCATCGAGGTGCCGCCGGAATGCAGGTCGAACACCACGTCGTGGCGCGGAAACAGCTCGTGCTCGAGGAAATGCGCCAGTCGGAAGGTCGGGGATCCGGCCGGGTCGCCGGGGAAGGCGCGGTTGAGATTGCCCTCGTCCAGCGGCGAGCGGCGCCGCGCCGCCATCACGGCCGGCGCGTTGGTGGCCGGCAGGATCGTCACCTCGCCGCGGATGCGCGCGGGATCGAGCCGGCGGAACAGGCGGCCCAGCAGCAATTCGCCTTCGTACTCGTCGCCATGGTTGCCCGCCATCAGCAGCACGCGCGGACCGGCCCCGTTGCGCACGCGGCAGACCGGGACCTTCACCTGATAATAGGGGGAGCGGTCCACCGAGAACGGGATGCTGAGGAAATCCAGCGACTTGCCGTCGGCGGCGAAATCGAGCGCGTGGTAGAGGCCAGTGTGCATTCCAAAAACCTTCTGACGGAGGGGCGCCCTGACAGCGTTTGCCGTGACAGCGTTTGCCGTGACAGCTTTCGCCAGGGCAGCGGTTGCCCGGCGCCTCCTCCGGTTCGCCGAAAAAGCCCGCTTACAGAGCGGCCAGCGCCGTCATCTCGACCCGCAGGTCCGGATCGGCCAGCCGCGCCTCGGTGCAGGCGCGGGCCGGCGGGTTGGCGGGGTCGATCCAGGCGTCGTAGACCTCGTTCATGGCGTCGAAGTCGGTGATGTGCGGCAGGAAAACGTTGACGGCGACCAGCTTGGACTTGTCGCTGCCGGCTTCCTCCAGCAGGGCGTCGATCTTCGCCAGCACGTCCCGGGTCTGCTCCCCGATCGAAGCCTTGCGGTTGTTGGCGACCTGACCCGCGATGTGGACCATGCCCTGGCAGACGACGGCCTGGCTCATGCGCGAACCAACCTGGAACCTCGTAATCATCGAATGAAACCTCTCTTGCGATGCCGAACGGCGGATTACATCTGCGGAAGCGTCTGCTTTTCCTTGAACCACTTCATCTGAAGGGCGCTCAGCTTGCCGTTCAGGCGGTTGTAGAACAGGAAGGTGTTGATCCAATTGACCATGTCCTGTTCGCCGTGGCGGACGGCCACATGGGCCGGCGACTGGCGGATCAGGAACTTCAGCTCGACATCCTTGCCGGGATTGTCTTCCGTGACCTTCAGCGCGATGGCGCTGTTCTCGGCGAATGCCTCGACCTGGCCGGCCAGATAGGCGGCGATGGCGCCGGGGGTGTCCTCGAAACGGACCAGCTTGGCGCCGGGGGCGTTGTCGGTCAGCCAGATGTCGAGCGTCGAGCCCTTGGCGACGCCGATGCTGTGGCCCTTCAGCTCGGCCGCGTCGGTGGCGGTGGCCATCCCCTTCAGCCCGTAGACGCCGAGATTGACCGCGGCGTAGGGCTGGGAGAAGGTCACCTGCTGGGCGCGCTCCGGCGTCGCGCCGGCGGCGGCGATCAGCACGTCCACCTTGTTGGCGAGCAGGCTGGGGATGCGGTTGGCGCCGGTCACCTGGACCAGATCCAGCTTCACGCCCATGTCGGCGGCCATCAGCTTGGCAAGGTCGATGTCGAGGCCGGCGGCCTCGCCCTTGGCGTCCTTGAAGCCCCAGGGGGCGGCGTCCATCAGCACGCCGACGCGCAGCTTGCCCGCCGACAATACGTTCTGCAGGGCATCCGCCTTCGCGGCGGACGGCAGGGCGGTGGCGGACAGGGCGACGGTGGCGCAGACCGCCACGGCGGCGGCAAGGGTCCGGAAGAGTCTCACGACATTGCTCCTCTGTTCTGGTCGTTGTCCGGCCCTCAAGGGGCCGGTGAAGGGGGGCCGGTGAAGCGGGATCGGTGAAGGGGACCGGTGGTGGCTCAGCGCGCGGAGGCGATGAAGCTCCGCAGTTCGGGGGTGCGGGGATTGGCGAAGAGTTCCGCCGGCGGCCCCTCCTCCCAGACGCGGCCCTGGTGCATGAAGACGATCTTGGAGGCGACGTTGCGGGCGAAGCCCATCTCGTGGGTGACCAGGACCATGGTCATGCCCTGCCGCGCCATGTCCTCCATCACCTTCAGAACCTCGCCGACCAGCTCCGGGTCGAGGGCCGAGGTGACCTCGTCGAACAGCATCAGGTGCGGCCCCATGGCGAGGCAGCGGGCGATGGCGACGCGCTGCTGCTGCCCGCCCGAGAGCTGGGCCGGATAGGCGTCGATCTTGTCGGCCAGCCCGACGCGGGCCAGCACGTCCAGCGCCAGCGCCCGGCCCTCCGCCTTGGCGATCCGCTTGTTGAGGACCGGGGCCAGCGTGATGTTGCGTTCCACCGTCAGGTGCGGGAACAGGTTGAAGGCCTGGAAGACGATGCCGACGCGCTGGCGGAAGCCGCGCAGGTTCGGCATGTCGGTGCGCACCGACTGGCCCTCCACCGTGATCTCGCCGCCGTCGATGCGCTCCAGCGCGTTGATGCAGCGCAGCAGGGTCGATTTGCCGGAGCCCGACTTGCCGATGATGGTGACGATCTCGCCCTCGTCGATGCTGAGCGAAACCCCCTTGAGCACCTCGATGGAACCGTAGCTCTTGGTAACGTTCTTGATGTCAACGAGCGCCATTGAGACGGGCCTCCAGGGAACGCGCCCACAGGGTGAGGGGCAGGCAGGCGGCGAAGTAGATCGCCGCGACGATCGAATAGACCAGCAGGGGCTGGAAGGTGGCGGCGCTGACCAGCTGCCCGGCGCGGGCGAGTTCGACGAAGCCGACGATCGAGGCCAGCGACGTGCCCTTGATGAGCTGGACGAGGAAGCCGACGGTCGGCGGCAGCGCCATGCGGAAGGCCTGCGGCGCGATGACGTAGCGGAACTGGTGCCAGGTCGACAGGCCGAGGCAGGCGGCGGCCTCCCACTGCTCGTGCTTCACCGCCTCGATGCCGCCGCGCCAGATCTCGCCGAGGAAGGAGGCGGTGTAGACGGTCATGGCGATGCCGACGGCGACCAGCGGCGGCATCTCCACCCCCAGGAAGACCGGCATGCCGAAGTAGAAGAACATCAGCAGGCCGAGCAGCGGGACGCCCTGGACGAGCTGGAGGAAGGCGGTGGCGGTCCAGCGCAGCGCGCGGCGGGCGCTGGTCCGCATCAGGGCCAGCCCCAACGCCAGCGGAGCGCCGAAGGCGAGCGCGATGAGGACGAGGACGCCCGTCCATTGCAGCGCGCTGAGCAGCGACAGGAAGTCGGCGAGGGAAAAGGAACGCATGGCCGGTGTCTCCGTCAGCGCCGCACCGGCCAGCGGAAGGCGAGGTGCCCCACCGCGGCGAACAGCAGTTTGAAGGTCATCACCAGGGCGAAGTAGATGCCGCAGATCACGGCATAGACCTCGAAGCTGCGGTAGGTGCGCGTCTCGATGAAGCCGCCGGTGTGGAACAGCTCCTCCGCCGAGATCTGCGAGGCGAGCGAGGTGCCGAGCAGCAGCAGGACGAACTGGCTGGTGAAAGCGGGATAGACGCTGCGCAGGGCCGGCGGCAGCACGACATGGCGGAACACCTGCCAGCGGGTCAGCCCCAGGCACTGGCCGGCCTCGACCTGGCTGCCGGGGATGGCGTCGAGCCCGGCGCGGACGATCTCGGTGCAGTAGGCGCCGAAATAGAGGCCGAGCGCGATCGCCGCCGCCTCGAAGGCTCCCATCCGCAGCCCGAAGCCCGGCAGCACGAAGAAGACCACGAACAGCTGGATCAGCGAGGGCGTGTTGCGGATCAGCTCGACATAGCCGCGGATCGCCCAGCGCACCGGGCGCGGCCCGCTGCGCACTGCCGCCGCCCCGGCGACGCCGATGGCGGTGCCGATCAGCGCGGCGACCAGGGTCAGCAGCAGCGTGTGCAGCGTGCCGTCGATCAGCTGGTCCTGGTAACGCAGGAGCTGCTGGAAATTCAATGTCTGCATGGCGTGTCGGACCGCCTTGGATCAGCCGAAGAAGGTGCGGTAGGCGCTGCGGACCCGCCCGTCGGCGCCGAGGCCGAACAGCACCCGCCAGCGGTCGATGCAGGTGCAGGGGTGCGAGATCCCGAACTCGACGATATCCCCGACGGCGAGATCGTGTCCGCCCGGCACGGCGACGAAGGCGTGCTGGTCGTTCAGCCGGGTCACCCGCAGGCCCTCCGCGGAGAGCGCGGCGCCGTCGCGGTGGACCCGCAGGGGCCGGGGCAGGTCCTGGTCGAAGGAGGCGTCGCGCATGCCGAAGCCGCAGATGGCCAGTTCCGGCTCGGGCCGGGTCAGCACCTCCGCCCACAGGCGCAGGGCCGGGCGGAAATCGGCCGCGGTGGCGCCGCCGCAGGCGAACCCCTGCCGGGCGTCGAGCGCGCCGAGCGCGCGTTCGTAGACGCCGTGGTCGTGGAAGAAGATGGCGCCGCTGCGCAGCACCAGCGTGGCGTTGCCATCGGCTTCGGCGACCGGCACCAGACCGGCGACCACCATGTCGAAGAAGGCGGACCCGCCCGCGGTGAGCAGCAGCGGCCGCTCCGGCGCCAGCGCGCGCACCAGCGCGAAGGCCTCCGCCGTGCGCCGCATCAGGACGGCGATGTTGGCGGCGGTCTCGGCCGGATCGGCGGTCGCGACCGCCCCTTCGTAGGTGGCGACGCCGTCGAGGACCAGCAGGCCGGGATGCCGGACGATCGCGGCGAGGATCGCGTCCACCGCCGCCCGGTCGCGGGCGCCGGCGCGGCCGGCGCCGACCTCGACCAGGACGGGCAGCCGCCGGCCGGCGGCACGCGCCGCGGCGGCGAGCGTCTCGACCGCGGCGGGGGAATCGGCGAAGGCGCGCAAATCGGCGTCGGGGTGGGCGGCGAGCAGCGCGCCCAGCCGCTCGCCGCTGGCCCGGCCGCCGATCTCATTGGCGAGGATCAGCCGGGTCACGCCGGCGCGCAGCAGAACGGCCGCCTGCTGCAGGTTGGCGACGGTGGCGCCCCAGGCGCCGGCCTCCACCAGGGCGGAGGCGATCTGCGGGGCCATCGGCGTCTTGGCGTGCGGGGCCAGCGCCACACCGTGACGGCGCGCATAGGCGAAGATCAGGTCCCGGTTGGCGGCGAAGGCGTCCTCGTCGAGCGTCAGCACCGGAAGCGCCATGTCGCCCGCGGCCGGCCGCCAGCCCTGGGCGCCGACATCGCGCAGCCGCAGCGGCGCCGCCCCGGGCGGCACCCCCCGGATGCTGTCGTCTAAAGGGCTGTCGAGCAGGGCATCGAGAAACAGGCTCATGGGGGCAATCCTGACCGGCCAGATGAGGGCAAGGCGATGAACGCTAATGACAACGTTATCATATCGTCGTTCAGTTTAAATGACAACGTTGTCATTAGCGTTCAGTGAAATTTTATTCTCCCGCGGGCGGCGGGCGGGCTGACGCCCGCGCAGAGGGCCGCGGCATCGTGCCTGTCCCCAGGCCACCGAGGCTCATCGCCATGCCCGGCTTGCTGAAGCAATGACGAAAGCCGCTCAACCTCAGCGGCCACGTCTTCATGCGCCAAGCGCTGGCGACCACCCGCGGAGCGAAGTGATGTGGTGGACGTCCACCACATCACCTCGGACATTGAGATGGCGCTTGCGAGGGTGCGTGATGGCGACGAACGTCGGCGCTTGGTTTGTCCCGGTGATCTCAGCGACGTCGAGGACACCGCGACCGTCCCGGTCCAGGTCGATGAACCATCGGTGTTGCGCTCCTGGAAACCTATCGGCGTTCCTTACAACAGGACCAGAACCAGCGAAATCTTCCATAAAAATCATGTATAAATTCGTGATGGAGCAGACCATGCGCAGTCTACTCGCTTTGAAAGCTCAGCATTGATCTTATACGGCTCAAAATGAGTCGTGGAGATTGCACAAATCCAGCTTTGGAGGGGGCTTCAGGATGCCGGACCAGTCGCGCAGCTGACCTCATCCCATGCCTGGACAGTGAGGTGCTTGGCGATCCGGCCATTTCGCAGGTCGAGTGTCATCGCCGACATCACATGGCACCCGTCGGGGTAGGCGCACTCTTCAACGAAGGCGGCGCGGTCCGCCCCAACCACCTCCCGACCGACACGATGCGTCATGTTCCTGGAGCAGACATCGCGCCAGAACGCCGTGATTTTTTCTTTGCCCGACAGCGTCATCGGCGCGCTGGGCGGACGGTTGCGATCGACGATGATCATCTCGGCATCATCGGCATAAAACCGAACCAGCGTATCAGCATCGCTCTGTTCGATGGCTCGTTTCAGGTCACCGAAATCGAAGGTTATGGCCGCCGACGTGGTCATGGCACCCCTCCATGGCAAAGTTAAGGTGCGAAGCTGCCAAAATACGCCTCTGAATGCGGCAAGTCCGCAGCGCGGAAGGGTATGAAGGCCGTCCTCGCCTTCACAGAAACCGCAGATCAGGCGATCGGCTTGGGACCACCAATGGATGTGGGTGGCGCATAAGACGCTCCGGAATTCCAGCACCACCTGATTACCGCGCGTTTATCCCAATTATTCTGAACCGGAATAGGGGTGACCAAACCGACTTATGGAAGAATCGACAAACCCCTTTCCTGTGCATCACCAACCTCTGCGTTGCGATACCTTCCTTGTTTGGCGCGTGGCGACTTGAGAGGTTCTTCCATGGCCACCTGGACCCCCGATCCCAGCTTTTATCCGTCTCCACGTATGGCGATGCAAGCTCCCCCGGAGCGGTTGGCCTATGTGGCGATGTTGAACACGGACACCAGCGCCCGCCCGGATGCGCTCGGTGTCGTTGACGTCGATCCCGGCTCGTCGGGTTACGGCCGGATCATCAGCCGCCTCGACATGCCGAATGTCGGTGATGAGTTGCATCATTTCGGCTGGAACGCCTGCAGTTCCGCTTTGTGCCCTTACGCGCCTCATCCGCACGTCGAGCGCCGCTACCTCATCGTACCGGGCCTGCGGTCCTCGCGCATTCACATCGTGGACACCAAGGCAGACCCAGCCCATCCAAAGATCGTCAAGGTGATCGAGCCGGAGCAGCTGGCCGCCCGCGCCAACTATTCCCGCCCCCACACGCTGCATTGCGGTCCTGAGGGCATCTATGTCAGCGCGCTCGGCAACGGCGGGGGCAATGGCGGTGGGCCGGGCGGCGTGTTCCTTATCGACCATGAGACGTTCGACGTGCTTGGCCAATGGGAAATCGACCGCGGCCCGCAGTTCCTCTCCTACGACGTCTGGTGGCATCTCGGCCAGGATACGATGATCACCAGCGAATGGGGTACGCCCGACATGATCGAGGACGGCCTCAACCCTGAACTTCTGCTGGGTGCGAAGTATGGTCGCCGAGTCCATTTCTGGGACCTGCACCGGCGCCGGCACCGGCAGACCATCGATTTGGGTCCGGAGTACCAGCTGGCGCTGGAGTTGCGCCCGGCGCACGATCCGACCAAGGCGCATGGCTTCATGAACGCTGTGGTCAATCTGAAGGATCTCTCCTCGTCGATCTGGCTGTGGCATCGCGACGGCGGACAGTGGGCGATGCGGAAGATCATCGACATCCCGGCGGAGCCGGCCGATCCAGATCGACTGCCCCCCATCCTCAAAGGCTTCAAGGCGGTGCCGCCGCTGGTCACCGACATCGACCTGTCTCTCGACGACCGTTGGCTGTACGTGTCGTGCTGGGGCACCGGAGAGATGCAACGCTACGACGTCTCCGATCCCTTCCGACCCAAACTGACCGGCTCGGTCCGGTTGGGCGGGATCGTCGGGCGCAGCCGCCACCCAAGTGCTGAAGGCGACCTCAACGGCGGCCCGCAGATGGTCGAGGTCAGCCGTGACGGCAAGCGGGTCTACTTCACCAACTCGCTGTACCGGAGCTGGGATGACCAATTCTATCCCGAGGGCATCAAGAGCTGGATGGTCAAGCTCGACGCCTCCCCGGAGGGTGGTTTGAGCATCGACGAGCGGTTCTTCCTGCGTTTCGACGACGGTTTCCGCGGACACCAGATTCGGCTGGAAGGCGGCGACGCGTCCTCGGACTCGTACTGCTATCCATGAGCGAAGCGTGGCAGTGGCTGGCGCTGATCGGCCTCGGCGCCTTCCACGGGGTCAACCCGGCCATGGGGTGGCTCTTCGCCGTAGCTCTCGGACTTCAGGAAGGCCGCCGCGGGGCGGTGATCAAGGCGCTGCCCCCCATCGCGCTGGGTCACGCGCTGTCAGTGCTGGTGGTGGTGATCAGCTTTACCATGGTTCAATTGGTCACCGCGCCGGATCTCCTGAAGCCGGCCACCGTGGCGGTGCTGATCGGGCTTGGTGGCTATCGGCTGGTGCGTGGCCAGCGGCATCGGGTGCGGGTCGGCATGCGCACCGGTTTTGCCGGTCTGACGCTGTGGTCGTTCCTGATGGCATCGGCGCACGGGGCCGGGCTGATGATCCTGCCCCTGCTGCTGGGCATGCTGGCGCCGGCCCAGCTTATGGCGCTGTCGCTCTGTGGACCGGGAGCCGAGATGACGGGCACGATTGCCGCATTCGGGTCGGCGGCCGCCGGGCTGGCTGTCGTCCTGGTGCATATGACGGCCATGCTGGTGGTAATCGCGATCGTGGGGCTGGTGGTCTTCGAGACCGTCGGGCTCGGTATCCTGCGCCGTGGCTGGGTGAATTTCGATCTGGTGTGGGCGGGCGCTTTGATCGGCACCGGGACAGGCCTCCTTCTCCTGAGGTGACCGGCTTTGGCGCGACCAACGGCGTGTTGCGGCGAGGTGAGCAAATCAGGAGATCGCCCCACCCCGTGGGCGCTCAGGCGGCGCGAACGGATTCAGGGCGTCCGACGGCCACTGAGTTCACACGACCGACGGGGCTCGTCGGCCCCATGGCCCTTAAGAGCGGAGGATCTTGAACCACACGCCAGCCGGCGCCGATGGGGACCATCTCATGGTTTGCTTTCCGGTACCTATTATGCGGCTTGCGGAACGGATTTCGAGCGGTCCCACAGGTTGGGCAGGGCGCTGTTGGCGTAACCGGAGATGAAGGGCTTGCGCTCGCCGGTCAGCGGATCGAAGACCGACCGCCGGATGCCGCCGATGTTGCCGCCATAGACGTGGATGCTGATCGACGGGCGGTCGGTCAGCGCGTTGGAAATGGCGTGGACGTCGCCGATGCGCGGCGACACCGCCTCCACCGATCCGACCGGCAGAAGGTCGGCGGCGGTGGCGAGCGGCGGGCCGTCCCGCAACTCGTAGCGTTGGGAATGCTCCGCCCCGCGCAGCACGCCGACAAGGCCCCAGACGGTGTGGTCGTGGATCGGCGTGCGCTGCCCCGGTCCCCAGACGAAGCTGACGACCGAGAAGCGCTCGTGGGGATCGCAATGCAGCAGATATTGCCGGTAATGGACCGGATCGGGCTGCGCGTATGCGTCGGGCAGCCAGTCGTCCACGGCGACCAGCCCGGCCAGCAGACGGCGCCCCGCGTCGAGAATGGCGGCCTCGTCATCGTCCAGCCGCTCCACCAGACGGGTGAAGGCGACGATGAAGCCGCGCAGTCGGGACAGGTTGGGAAGGGTGGGATCGGTCATGGTGGGCGTCCGTCGGGAAATTGGGGGCGGCCGAGGCCGGGCGTGACGGCGGATCAGGCCAACGCGGCCACGAGCACCGGAAGGACGGCCAGGACAACGCCGGCCCCCATGGCCAGCCGATGGCTGAGCGAGGGCAGTTCCGCGTGCGTCCGGTGGGGCGTGACCGTCTGGTCCGGCGTATCGTCCGAAGGATCCGGCGGCAGTGGCAAGGGCAAGGCGCAGGACGGGCTGAGCGACGCGATCAGCATCCATTGGAAGTCATCCGAGGCCTTCATGCCGAGTCTCCTTGCGTAAAGGGGCGAGGAAGGGGGGAGCGTCGCCGGATGGTCGCCGCACCAACAACGAAAAATCATTGTGTTATTATTTTTCTTATTTCATATAGGAAAATAGGATTTAAGCTTGGCGTCAAGCGTGCGTTTTGCCCCGAGCGCGGTTTTCCGCTGGTTCGGCGACGTGAACGGGGCGACGCGATCGCGGGAGGGCGGAGCAGGAAGACGGAAATGAGCGACACGCGACGCGTTTTGATCGCAGGAGCGGGAGCGGTCGGTGGGTACATCGGCGCCCATCTGGCGCGTGCCGGGCACGCGGTGACGCTGATCGATCCCTGGTGGGAGAATGTGGCGGCGATCCGCGCCCGGGGCCTATCGATCACCGCCATCACGGCGGAGGAAGCCTTCACCCAGCCGGTCCGCGCTTTGGGTGTGGGCGACGCGCAGAGCTTGGTGCGGGAGGCGCCCTTCGATTACGCATTCGTCGCGATGAAATCCTACGACACGCGCTGGGCGGCGGAATTGGTGTTGCCCTATCTGGGGCCGGATGGCGTCATCGCTTCGGCCCAGAACGGGATCAACGACCCGACGATCGCCGCGGTCGCCGGTCCGGAGCGGACGGTGGGCATCGTCTCGGGCGCGGCGCCATCGAGGGGGTGGCGGGGCCGGAATCGGCCAACAACGCGGCGGCGCAGACCTCCTTCATTCCGCTGCTCACCCTCGGGCTGCCGTCGAACGCGGTCATGGCGCTGATGATCGGCGCGCTGATGCTGCACGGCATCACCCCCGGTCCCCGCATCATGCAGGCCGAGCCGGGCCTGTTCTGGGGCGTGGTCGCCAGCATGTGGATCGGCAACGCCATGCTGATCGTGCTGAACCTGCCACTTGTCGGCCTGTGGGTGCGGCTGCTGCGCGTGCCGTACCGCCTCCTCTACCCGACCATCGTGCTGGTCAGCTGCATCGGCGTCTACGGCGTGTCGAACAGTGCCTTCGACCTCGTGACCACGGCCGTCTTCGGGCTGCTCGGTTGGGTCTTGCAGGCCCTGCGCTTCGAGCCGGCGCCGCTGCTCCTGGGATTCGTGCTGGGGCCGATGATGGAGGAGAATCTGCGGCGCGCGATGATCCTGTCGCGCGGCGATCCGACCATCTTCCTGCGCGAGCCGAGCAGCCTCGCGCTGCTGATCCTGACCGGCCTGCTGCTGGCCGCCATCATCCTTCCCACCATCCGCCGGAGCCGCGAACGCGTGTTCGCGGAATGACCAGCGGGCGGTGCGGGCGGTGCGGGCGGTGCGCCACAACATGATCGGGATCACCACGTCCATTGACGACGCCAGCTCCTCGACCGACCGGCCGCGATGGTAGAGGTCCGGCCGTGTCCGCTTGTAGTCCTGAAGGTAGGCGTAGGCGACGCCGGGAGCGGTCAAAATGAAGTGCGGCCATTTGCCGAACTTGCGCGCCACCTCGTCGTCGAAGACGATAAAGCCCACCTTGTCGGGCTGTTCGGCCAGGGCGTAGTTCGGGCGGTCCAGTTCGTCGGCGAAGCGCTCGCCGCGTTTGTTGACCAGGATCGCCCCCTCGCGGAACAGCGAGGGCTCCGGACTGAGATTAGGTGGTCACGAAGGACAGGATGAAGGGGCGCAGGCTCCAGGTCGGCAGCCTTTCCAGAGCCAGGCGCATGGCGCCGGTCAGCAGCCGGTGCGGCGGCAGCCGCAGGAGGGCGCTGGGCTTGGCCGGCGGCATGAAGCGCAGGTTCGGGCCATAGACCACCTCCCCGAATTTCACCTCGGCGCCGAGTTCCTCGCCGAACCGGTGTCCGTCGCCGCGCCGCCGCGCCGTCCCTCGTCAGCCGGGAACCGGAACTCTTCCTGCCCGATCCGATGCCGCGCCGCCTCAACAGCTTCCAAGGTGAGCACCGCGGCCCTGTCGCGCACAGGCCTCATTATTCATACATTAAACATCATCAATCAGGCAGAATCTCAGTCCTTATTAAGCAATTTTTGCCGAAATCGCCGCCATAAATTGAGTGTAGCGCCATAACTTATAATGAATGACCGGATTAGTCATTATGGAAGTCTTTCATCGGCAATGCCATTTGCATAGTATGGTTATGTCTGGTCGCTTTGCGGCCTGATTATTACGTCAACATTCCTATACGACCGCTTGCAATGACCGAGACTCCTGGCGGTGTACGGGAACCTCTCAAGACAGCCATCGCCATGGGCGTGTTCGGCTTCGCCTCGGTTCGCATGGTTCAGGGCGCGTTCGAACCGGTTGCCCCAATTTGCGGTGGTTAAGCGAACTCTCTGAAATCGAAAGTCATATCTTCATGAGACTGTGGGCGCGCAAAATCGCAAGGAGAATGATCACGCTGCTCACCGTGAGCGCTGTCGTTCTTCTTCTTGTGCGCGCCTATGACTCGCAACGTGGCCTGCCACTGGAAATTTGGCACACCTTCGTGCCACAGGAACTGCACAGGAAAGATCTGGAGAGCAGCGGCTGGGCAGAGTACATGAAGACAGAGGCCGCCATCTTCGACAGTGTGCGGACGGAAGTCACCCAGAAACTGCCTCCGGGTGAGCGCATCCCGGTCAACCGGTATTTCGATGGAAGCCCGATCTATCCTGGTCAGTTTTCCCAGGACTGGAACCGTTCCTATGTGCTTGAGCCCGACGGTCCGGTCAAAGGAGCGGTGCTGTTCCTTCACGGTTTGACCGACTCACCTTACAGCCTTCGTCACATCGCCCGTCTTTATCAAGCGTACGGCTTCGTCGCCATCGCCATCCGATTGCCCGGACACGGCACGGTTCCCGCGGGTCTGACGGACATCGAGTGGGAAGATTGGTCGGCCGCCACCCGGTTGGCGGCGCGCGAGGCGCAGCGGCGCATCGCTCCGGACCAGCCGTTTCATGTCGTCGGGTTTTCGAACGGCGGCGCGCTTGCGATGATGTATGCGCTCGACGCCCTCGACGATGCCCGGCTGAAGCGCCCCGACCGCATCGTTCTGATCTCGCCCATGATCGGGATCACCGCATTCGCGCGCTTCGCCGGGCTGGCCGGCTTGCCCGCGATCTTCCCCCCGTTCGCGAAAGCCGCCTGGCTCGGCGTGGTGCCGGAATTCAACCCGTTCAAGTACAACTCTTTTCCGGTCAACGGCGCACGGCAGTCACATCTGCTGACCTCGGCTCTTCAAAGCAGAATCGCACGCCGCGCGAGCGGTGAACTGGACGGGCTGGCCCCGATCCTCACCTTCCAATCGGTGATGGATTTCACCGTCAGCACGCGGGCGATCCTGTCCGGACTGTACGCCCACCTGCCCGCCAACGGCAGCGAACTCGTGCTGTTCGACGTGAACCGCAACACCAAATTCGGCCCGCTTCTCAGTTCGGCGTCCGACACCATGCTGGCGCGCATCCTGCCCGACCCGCCCCGCCGGTTCAGGACCACGATCATCACCAACGCCGATCCGGAGCGCACCGACGTGGTCGCGCGAACCATGGAGTCCGGCACGGAGACGGAGCGGGTGCAGGAATTGGGGTTGGTTTATCCCTTCGACGTCTATTCGCTGTCGCATGTCGCCCTGCCGTTCCCGACGACCGATTCCCTCTACGGTCTGCACCCCGACCCCAACGAGGATTTCGGCATCCATCTGGGCGCGGTGGCCGCGCGGGGGGAGCGTGGAGCGCTGATCGTCAGCATGGATGCCCTGCTCCGCATGTCGTCCAACCCCTTCTTCCCCTACCTGCTTGGGCGGATCGAGGAAACCCTGGCGGGGGAGGAGTCCGGGAACAAGTCGAGCCACCTGTCGCCCAGCGACCGGTCGCCCTAGACGCACGGGAAGGCGGTGAAGACATGCCCACCAAGAGGGTTGCGATCGCTTGCCAGGGGGGAGGAACGCACGCGGCGTTCACCTGGGGCGTCCTGAGGACCATCCTGATGACGAAGCAGAGTTGGGACGAGAAACCGCAGGACGGCGACACCTTCGACATCGTCGCGATCAGCGGCACGTCGGCGGGCGCGCTGTGCGCGCTGGCGGCATGGTACGGCCTCGCCCCGAACACCGCCGACACGGCGTGCGGCACCATCGGCAAGGCGATCGAGCGCCTGGACTTCCTGTGGACGACCTTCGCCGCGACCACCCCGGTCGAGACCGCCCACAATCATCTGGTCGCCGCCTTGCTGGAATGGAAATCCCAGGGATTGCCGCTGCCGGCGGCCAACCCCTATTCCAGCGCCGGCGAGTTCGGAATGGCCGGCCTCACCATGATGGGAGCGCGCCGGCAGTATCTTGGATTCACCGAGTTGCTGAAGGACCTGTGTCCGGATTTCGGGGCGATCGATTGGCCGCGGGTGGCCGAAGCCGACATCCGGATTCTCGCCGGCGCCATCGAAGTGCTCAGCGGCAATTTCGAGGTCTTCGATTCCAACAAGACCCTCGAACAGATGGGTCTGCGGCCGGACGGCCGGGAGATCAACCAGTACGACATCACCCGCTGGCGCATGCGCCGGGCGATCTCGCTGGAGGGCGTGGCGGCGTCGGGGACGCTTCCGGAGGTCCTGCCCGCGCAGGTCATCCCCGGCATGGTGTTCCCGACCTGCGTGCCGGGCCGGACCGTCACCCGCAACGGGTACTATTGGGATGGCCTGTACTCGCGCAATCCGCCGGTGCGCGACCTTCTCGACGCAAGGGTGAAGGACGACAAGCCGGACGAGGTCTGGATCGTGCGCATCAACCCCCAGGAATTCCATCCCGCCTCGCCGAACATCGGTCTCGAGGACATCCGGGACCGGGAGAACGATCTGGCCGGCAACCTGTCGCTCAACCAGGAACTGGACGCCATCATGACGATCAACCAATGGATCGAGCGGTACGGAAACGGGCGTCCGCCGCTGGACAACCACAAGATCGTCGCGGTCCGGACCATCAAGATGACCCGCGACACCGCCTGGGGGCTCAAGCACACCTCGAAGTTCAACCGCTGCCCGGACTACTTCGCGACGCTTCGCGAGGAGGGGCGAACCGTCACCGAACGGTGGCTGGCGGACTGGCGGAGGCTCGGCAAGGACTTTCCCCGCTATCCCTACGACGCGCGCTACCCCGAGCCGGCCCAACCTCCATCGCATGGAGCGTCCTGAGAAGGTCCCCACGGAGCCACCGCCATGATCGATCTCGTCTCCGTCCTCGCCGCGCTCGCGCTGCTCATCGTCCTGGCCTACCGAGGCGTGACCCTGCTGATCGCGGCTCCGGCGGCCGCGCTGCTCGCGGCTCTGCTGACCGGCGGCCTGCCGATCCTCGGCGCCTACACCCAGATCTTCATGACCAACACCGGCTCCTTCATCGTCTCCTTCTTTCCCCTGTTCATGCTCGGGGCGATCTTCGGCAAGCTGATGGACGACACCGGGTCGGCGCGGTCCCTTGCCCGGCTGGTCAGCGCCCGGCTGGGGCCGGAGCGCGCGGTCCTATCGGTGGTGCTGTGCTGCGCCGTCCTGACCTATGGCGGCGTGTCGGCCTTCGTCGTCGCCTTCGCGATCCACCCGGTGGCCGCCGCGCTGTTCCGCGACGCCGACATCCCGAAACGGCTGATACCGGGCACCCTGGCGCTGGGCGCCTTCACCTTCACCATGTCGGCCCTGCCCGGAACGCCGGCGATCCAGAACGCGATCCCGATGCCCTTTCTGGGCACCACGGCCTTCGCCGCGCCGGGCCTCGGGATCGTCAGCGGCCTCGTGATGTTCGTTCTGGGTGTCCTGTGGCTGGAGCGCCGTGCCGCCGCCGCAAGGGCCTCCGGCGAGGGGTACGGCGACCATGTCGACGGCGCTCCGGTGCTGGACCGCGCGACGCGCGAACGCGCGCAGTGCGAGGGATTCGACATCGCCGAACTCTCCGCCGAACCCACCCCGCGAAAGCGCACCGACGCGGAAACCCTGCCTTCCGCGGCGCTGGCGGTGCTGCCCGTCGTCGTGGTCATCGCCAGCAATTTCCTGTTCATCCAGGTCATCGCGCCCCGGATGGACACCGCCTTCCTCGCCGACCCACGGTTCGGAGCCACGACCATCGAGGCCGTGCGTGGTGTCTGGGCGGTCATCGTGGCGCTGTTCCTCGCCATCCTTCTGCTCATCGCCGGCAACTGGAAGCGCCTGGATGATCTGCGCACGACCCTGGACAAGGGTGCCGACGCTTCGGTCCTGCCGATCTTCAGCACGGCGAGCCTTGTCGGATTCGGCGCGGTGGTCGCCGCCCTGCCGGTCTTCGAGGCGATCAGCCAAGCCATCCTGGCCATCGGCGGGGGCAACCCCCTGGTGTCGGTCGCGGCGTCCGTGACGGTTCTTTCCGCGATCACCGGCTCGGCGTCCGGCGGCATGAGCATCGCCCTCGACACGCTTGGCCCGACCTTCGTGGACATGGCGCAGGCGTCCGGCTTCTCGCTCGACGTGATGCATCGGGTGACGGCGGTCGCTTCGGGGGCGCTCGACGCGCTGCCGCACAACGGCGCCGTCATCACGCTGCTCACCGTCTGCAGGCTCAATCACCGTGACTCCTACGGCGACGTCTTCGTCGTCGCCACCGCCATTCCAATGCTCGCGCTGGTCGTCCTGATCGTTCTGGCCAGCCTGTTCAAACGCCTCGGACTCTAGGGCGAGCTTCGCATCGGGATCGCCGGACGCCGCAAAAATGGGGGCCCCCGTGAACCACAATCGAACCGAACGCGCACGCCGCCGATGGGCGCTGCTCGCCATGGCGCCGTCGATCCTGCTCGCGGCATGCGGTTCCGACGAGGAACCGGCCGCCGAGCCGATCCGCCCCGTGCGGGTGGTGACGGTCGCAAAGCACGAGGGCAGCGAGACCCTGTCGTTGTCCGGCCAGATCCAGGCGCAGGACGAGGTCAGCCTCTCGTTCCGCATCGACGGGCGGATGATCGAACGCTTGGTGAATGTCGGCGATCCGGTCGAAGCGGGACAGGTGATCGCGCGTCTGGACCCCGAACCCGCCCGCAACGCCCTGAGAACGGCGCAAGCGAACCTGAGCGCCGCCATGGGGCAGCAGACGCTGGCGCGCAACGATTACGAACGGCAGGAAACCCTTCTGGGCCAGGGCTGGACCACCCGCGCGCGCTACGACGCGGCGGCGCAGGCCCTGAAGGCCGCCGCGGCGCAGGTCGATGCGGCGCAGGCGCAGTTCGACACCGCGCAGGACCGTCTGGGCTACACGGAGTTGCTGGCCGACGGCCCCGGCATGGTCATCGCCCGCGGCGCCGAACCGGGCGAGGTGGTGGCGGCGGGCCGCATGATCGTGCATCTCGCCCGCCGGGACGGGCGCGACGCCGTTTTCGACGTGCCGGCATCGGTGATCCGCACCGCGCCCGCCAACCCCGTCGTCACGGTCGCGCTGACCTCCGACCCCGCCGTTCAGGCCACGGGCCGTGTGCGCGAGGTGGCGCCGCAGGCCGACCCGGTGACCCGCACCTTCACGGTCCGGGTCGGCCTTCAGGACCCGCCCGACACGATGCGCCTCGGCTCGACGGTCAACGGGTCGATCCAGGTCGGCGGCGTGGGCGGTTTCGAGATCCCCGCAACGGCCCTGACGCAGGCGAACCGGCAGCCGGCGGTCTGGGTCGTCGATCAGGCGACGGGCACCGTCGCGTTGCGGAACATCGACCTCGAACGCTACGACCTCGCCCGGGTCATCGTCGCGCGCGGCCTCGAAGCCGACGAGGTCGTGGTCACCGCGGGGGTGCAGGCGTTGCGGCCGGGACAGAAGGTCCGCATGCTCGGGGCCGGACCATGAGCGGCTTCAATCTTTCCGCCTGGGCGATCCGGAACCGGTCCCTGGTCCTCTTCCTGATGATCGGAGTCGTCCTGGCCGGAACCATGGCGTTCCTGAAGCTCGGCCGGGCGGAGGATCCGGCCTTCACCATCCGCACCATGGTGGTGCAGGCCCAGTGGCCGGGCGCCACCCTGGACGAAACGCTCAAGCAGGTGACCGAGCGGATCGAACGGACGCTGCAGGAGGTGCCGAACCTCGACACGCTGCGCAGCTACACGGTTCCCGGAACGACCGTGATCTTCGTCGATCTGGTCGGCAGCACCCAGGGCCGCGCGGTGAGCGACACCTGGTACGAGGTGCGCAAGAGGGTCGGCGACATGCGGCACACCCTTCCGCAGGGCGTCGTCGGCCCCGGCTTCAACGACGACTTCGGCGACACCTTCGGCATCATCTACGGCTTCACCGCCGACGGATTCACGCACCGCGAACTGCGCGACGCCGTCGAAGACGTCCGTTCGCGCCTGCTGCTCGTCCCGGACGTCTCGAAGATCGAGCTTCTGGGCGAGCAGGACGAACGCGTCCACGTGGATTTCTCGCTGGAGACGCTGGCGGGACTGGGGGTCGAACCCGGCGCCCTGATCGCCGCGCTGCAGGCGCAGAACGCGGTGCGCCCGGCCGGCGTGCTGCGCACCGGCAAGGAGGCTCTGTCCCTGCAGGTCTCGGGCGCCTTCGCGTCGGAGCAGGACATCCTCGACGTCAATTTCGTGGCCGGCGGGCGCATGCTGCGCCTGCGCGATCTGGCCGAGGTACGCCGCGATCTGGCCGATCCGCCCCAGCCGCTGTTCCGGGTGAACGGCGAACCGGCCATCGGGCTCGCCATCGCGATGCGTCCGGGCGGCGACATCCTTGCCCTCGGCCGGAACGTCTCGGCGGCGATGGCGCGCATCGGCGCCGGCCTGCCGGTGGGGATCGAGGCGCATCTGGTGGCCGATCAGGCGCGCACGGTGGACGAGGCGATCTCCGACTTCATCACGTCGCTGTGGCAGGCCGTCGTCATCGTGCTGATCGTCAGCTTCGTCGCGCTCGGTCTGCGCGCCGGCGCCATCGTCGCGATCACCATTCCCTTGACGCTGGCCATCGTCTTCGCCGCGATGGATCTCCTCGGCATCGACCTCCAGCGCATCTCGCTGGGCGCGCTGATCATCGCGCTCGCCCTGCTGGTGGACGACGCCATGACCACCATCGACGCGATGACCCGGCGGCTCGCGGCCGGCGACCGAATGGAGATCGCCGCCGTGTATCCCTACAAGGCCCTGGCCCTTGCGATGCTGTCCGGCACGCTGGTGACCATCGCCGGTTTCGTGCCCATTGGATTCGCGCAGAGTTCCGCCGGTGAATACACCTTCTCCATCTTCGCCGTTGTGGGCATCGCCCTGATCGCGTCGTGGCTCGTCGCGACCGTCTTCGCACCCGTCCTGGGCATGCTGCTGCTGCGGCCGCCGAAGCCGGGGCAAGGCGGGGAACCCGGAGTCGTGCTGCGGCTGTACCGTCGTGTCCTGGGCGCGGCGATCCGGTTCCGGGGAGTGACCATCGCGACGACGCTCGGCCTGTTCGTCGCCGCGATCCTGGCGCTGGGTCTCGTTCCACGGCAGTTCTTTCCGCCGTCGGACCGGGTCGAGCTTCTGGTCGATCTTCGCCTGCCGCAAAACGCCTCGATCCACGCCACGCGCGAGGCGGTCGAGCGGTTCGACGCGCTGCTGGCCAAGGAGCCGGGTGTTGCGCGCTGGAGCAGCTATGCCGGACGCGGCGCGATCCGCTTCTACCTGCCGCTGAACGTCCAGCTCGCCAACCCCTTCATCGGCCAGACGGTGGTGGTGACCACGGACATCGCGGCGCGCGAACGGCTGCAATCCCGCCTGGAGACCCTGCTGGCCGAGGAGTTCCCGGACGCCGTCGCGCGCGTGTACCCGCTGGAACTCGGGCCGCCCGTGGGGTGGCCGCTGCAGTACCGCGTCGTCGGGCCGGACCCGAGCGAGGTGCGTGAAATCGCGCTGAAACTCGCGCAGATCGTCGCGACCTTTCCCGAGACGCGACGGATCAACTTCGACTGGATGGAAACCGCCCGCAAATTGCGGGTGCGGATCGACCAGGACGAAGCGCGGCGCCTAGGCTTGAGTTCGTCCGCCGTCGCCACCATGCTGAACGCCGCCATCTCGGGAAGCGCCGTCACGCCGATCCGCGACGGGATCTATCTGATCGACGTTCTGGCACGGGACGCCCGCGGGCAGACCCTGTCGGTGGAAACGCTGCGCAGCCTGCCGGTGTCCCTGCCGAACGGGCGGAGCGTTCCGCTGAACCAGCTGGCGTCCTTCGGCTACGCCCAGGATCTTCCGCTCGTCTGGCGGCGCGGGCGGCAGCCGACCCTGACGCTGCAGGCGGACGTGGCGCCCGGCACCCTGCCGGAGTCCGCCATCGACGCCCTGGCGCCCCGCATCGCCGACCTGTCGGCCACCCTGCCGCCGGAGTACCGCATCGAGGTCGGTGGAATCGCGGAGGAAAGCGCCAAAAGCCGCGCGTCGGTCTTCGCCGTCATCCCGTTGATGCTGCTCCTGGTGCTGACCGTGCTGATGGTCCAGCTTCGCAGCTTTCAGCGTCTGGCGATGGTGCTGAGCGTGGTGCCGCTCGGCCTGATCGGCGTCGTGCTGGCGTTGCTGGCGTCCGGGCAGCCGCTCGGCTTCGTCGCCATATTGGGGGTCCTCGCGCTCGTCGGCATGATCGCGAAGAATGCGGTGATCCTGATCGAGCAGATCGAGGCGGAGCGGGCCGCCGGACGCGGCATCACGGACGCCGTGGTCGACGCCTGCGCCTCCCGGTTCCGCCCGATCATTCTGACCGCCGCCTCCACCGTGCTCGGGCTCATCCCCATTGCCTTTACCGTGTTCTGGGGTGCGATGGCCTTCGCGATCATGGGCGGCCTCCTCGTCGCGTCGCTGCTGACGCTCGTTTTCCTACCGACGCTCTACGTGGCGTGGTTCGGCAGCCGAGAGACGGTGCGCAGGCCGGTTCCGGTTCCGCTGTCGGCGATCCGGCCGTCCAGGGATGGTCGGTCTTGAACGCGAGGACGACGATGCAGGCGGAAGAGAAGAGCGATGCTATCTACATAAGGCTCAGCCACCTTTCGCAACTGTTCGACAACCTTGATCCGTCGCCGTTCCGTGAAGGCCGCCTGACCGCGGGTGCCGAGGAGTATCTCCTCAAACGCGTGGAGGCGCAGCCCAGGAATCAACCGGTTCGCATCGTCATCCATCTTCCGGTCAAGGAAATGATGCGGTCTCCGCCAGTCGATGTTGCCGCCGCGTTGACCGGACACTTCGCCGCCTGTGCTGCTGGCGAGGCGAAAAGGATGCGCGAGGCGATCCGGACGTGGCGCCAAGCGGCCTTGATCGGCTTCGTGATGCTGTCGATCTGCCTTTTCCTTGCTTGGCAGATTTCCAACAACCTGCCGCCCCGCCCGATGACCCGTATTTTGCAGGAAAGTTTTGTTATTCTTGGCTGGGTCTCGGTTTGGAAGCCCATCGAGACCTTTCTTTACGAGCTGCTGCCGCCGGGAAAGCGCCGCCGCCAGCACCTGCTGCTTCGCCTTTCGTCTGCCGAAGTCGTTGTAAGCTGCTCTCCGTTTCCCGGGCAGAATTGCGGCTGACGTGCGCTTGGTTCCGGTTCACATCATGCCGCGACACTGATCCGGTCCGATGCACCCTGGAGCCGCCCTCTTCAGGCCGTCATCACCCGCATACCCGCACAGCTCCCGGCCGTCGAAACCTTCGCCGCTGGAGCGCGGCGAGCCGTGGCTGGGCTCGGCCTTCGTGGTCAACGACACCCACGTGTCGGGCTACCAGCCGCGCCGGGTGTAGCGGCTCTCGTATGCCCGCCACCGGTCCCGCCTCTTTTGCACCAACGTCGTCCCTAAAGCGAACTTCCGTTCGCTTTAGACTCACATCGCCTCACTTGCCGGCGGGCTTCGGCCGCATGTGCGGCCGGGACCGCCGTCGCGGTCCAAAGCGGATTGCAATCCGCTTTAGGCGTTTTTGTTCAGCGACGACAGAAACTCCTCCTCCCACTGCCGCCCCGCCTCCAGCTCGCTGAACAGCCATTCGCGGAACAGCCGGATCTTCGGAAGGTTGGCGGTCGATTTCAGCGTGACGAAGCCATGCCCCTGCGCCCGCAGGCCGCGGGTCGGGAAGGGGATGATGAGCCGGCCCGACAGCAGCTCCTGCCGGGCGAGCAGCAGGCTGTCCAGGCACACGCCCATGCCATTCGCCGCCGCGTTGATCGCCATGAAGGAGCGGTCGAAACGCAGGCCGCGCTCCATGTCCAGCTCGACGCCGCGGTGCCGGTTCGCCCAGTCGCGCCAGCCGACGAGGTTGATTTCCGAATGGATCAGGATGTGGCGGCTGATGTCCGACGGCTTGCGGATCGGGTTCAGCCCGTTCGCCAGCGCCGGGGAGCACATCGGCGCGATGACGTCGTCGGGAAACATCTCCAGCACGCAGCCGGCCGGCGGCGGTCCGGGGTTGTAGCGGATGTCCACGTCGACCGCCCCCGTCGTCAGGTCGATGGGCGAGACCGACGCACGCAGGCGGATGTCGATGGCGGGATGGATCTCCTTCACCCGCCCCAGCCGCGGCATCAGCCATTGCGCGGCGAAGCTGGGCATCGAGCGCACGGTCAGGATCGTCGTGCCGCTGCCCGTCGTCGTGACGTTGCGGGTCGCCGTGTCGATCCGGGCGAAGGCGGCGATGATCTCCGCGGCGTAGGCCCGGCCGTCGTCGGTCAGCGCGACCGACCGGTGCACCCGGTGGAACAGCCGGATGCCGAGCTGCTCCTCCAGAATCTTCACCTGATGGCTGATCGCCGAAGGCGTCAGGCCGAGATCCTGCGCCGCCGTTGCGAAGGAACCGAGCCGTGCCGCGGCCTCAAAGGCTTGCAAAGCCTTGATGGAAATCCGTTTCCGCATCGCACCATATCGATGAATTCAATTCAGCATTCGGCAATCTTATTCGTTTGTCGAATTCATCTCAAGACCATAGGATTGTCCCAACGATCGGAGGGCCGAACCATCTGCCCTCCGCACCGAAAAATCATCAAAACCGAGCGAAAACGACGCTCCGCCGCGGCATTTCCAGGGCCGCCACGCCTACGGCCGTCACATCCACGGCCGCCATGGCGGAGCCAGCTTCGAACAAAGGGAGCGAGCATGTTGCTGTCCAACAAGGTGTGCGTGATCACCGGAGCGGCGTCCCAGCGCGGCATCGGCCGGGCCACGGCGCGGCTGTTCGCGCTGCACGGCGGGCGGGCGATCATCCTGGACCTCGACGGCGGCCAGGCCGCCGAAGCCGCCGCCGAGCTGGGCGAGGCGCACCGCGGCATCGCCTGCGACGTGACCGACAAGGCCGCCTGCGTCAACGCCGCCGCCCGCGTGGTCGAGGAGTTCGGCCGCATCGACGTGCTGGTCAACAACGCCGGCATCACCCAGCCGCTGAAGTTCATGGACATCGAGCCGAAGAACTACGAGGCGGTGACCGACGTCAGCCTGCGTGGCACGCTCTACATGAGCCAGGCGGTCGTCCCGCACATGCGCGCCCAGAAGTCCGGCTCCATCGTCTGCATCTCCTCGGTGTCGGCGCAGCGCGGCGGCGGCATCTTCGGCGGCCCGCACTACAGCGCCGCCAAGGCCGGCGTCCTCGGCCTCGCCAAGGCGATGGCGCGGGAACTGGGTCCGGACAACGTCCGCGTCAACTCCGTCACCCCCGGCCTGATCCAGACCGACATCACCGGCGGCAAGCTGACGCCCGAGCTGCGCGCGGACATCCTCAAGGGCATCCCGCTGAACCGCCTGGGCGATGCCGAGGACGTGGCGCGCTCCTGCCTCTTCCTGGCGTCGGAACTGTCGTCCTACGTCACGGGCGCCACGCTCGACGTCAACGGCGGCATGCTCATCCACTGATCCCGAAACGCTGGAGACGACTCCCGTGGACACCACCCAACTGGGCCACAACGTTCCCCTGACCGAACGCGCCTACCGCATCCGCCGCAACGCCGTGCTGATGGGCGAGGTGCAGGGCCAGGGCTACATCGGGCAGGCCCTCGACATCGCCGACGTGCTGGCCGTGTCCTACTTCCACGCCATGCGCTACCGGCCGGAGGACCCGCATTGGGAAGGCCGCGACCGCTTCCTGCTGTCCAACGGCCATTACGCCATCGCGCTCTACGCCGCCCTGATCGAGGCCGGCATCGTCCCGGCCGAGGAGCTGGAGACCTACGGCAGCGACGACAGCCGCCTGCCCATGTCGGGCATGGCCGCCTACACGCCGGGCATGGAGATGTCGGGCGGCTCGCTCGGCCTCGGCCTCAGCATCGCGGTCGGCATCGCTCTCGGCCTGAAGCGCAAGGCGTCGGACAACCGCGTCTACACGCTCTTCTCCGACGGCGAGCTGGACGAGGGCTCGGTCTGGGAGGCCATCATGTCGGCGGCCCATTACAAGCTCGACAACCTGATCGGCATCGTCGACGTCAACAACCAGCAGGCCGACGGCCCCTCCACCCAGGTGATGGCCTTCGAGCCGCTGGTTGACAAGCTGGAGGCCTTCGGCTGGTTCGTCCAGCGGGTGGACGGCAACGACATGGACGCCGTGGTCGCCGCCTTCGACGCCGCCCGCGACCATCCGGAGCCCAAGCCCCGCATGATCGTCTGCGACACCAAGATGGGCAAGGGCGTGCCCTTCCTCGAAGCCCGCGAAAAGAATCACTTCATCCGCGTGGACGCGCACGAGTGGACGCTCGCCCTCGACGCGCTGGACGCCGGGAGGACCGCATGAGCACCGCCGCCACCACCGCTGCTGCCGCCGCCAAGCCGCGCCTGAAGACCTCCGCCATGATCGCCTCGATCGCGGCGGAAGGGCAGCGCACCAAGCCCGCCCCCTTCGGCCACGCGCTGGTCGAGCTGGCGAAGGCCCGTCCGGAGATCGTCGGTCTCACCGCCGATCTGGCGAAATACACCGACCTGCACATCTTCGCCCAGGCCAACCCGGACCGCTTCTATCAGATGGGCATGGCCGAGCAGCTTCTGATGGGCGCCGCGTCCGGTCTGGCGCACGAGGGCTTCATGCCCTTCGTCACCACCTACGCGGTCTTCGCCTCGCGCCGGGCCTACGACTTCGTGCACCAGACGATCGCGGAGGAGAACCGCAACGTCAAGATCGCCTGCGCCCTGCCGGGCCTGACCTCGGGCTACGGCCCCAGCCATCAGGCGGCGGAGGATCTGGCCCTGATGCGCGCCATGCCGAACATGGTGGTGATCGACCCCTGCGACGCCCTTGAGATCGAGCAGGCGGTGCCCGCCATGGCCGCCCATCAGGGGCCGGTCTACATGCGCCTGCTGCGCGGCAACGTCCCGCTGGTGCTCGACGAGTACGACTACACGTTCGAACTCGGCAAGGCGAAGCGGCTGCGCGACGGCGCCGACGTGCTGGTCATCTCCTCCGGCATCATGACGATGCGGGCGCTGGAGGTGGCGAAGGCCCTGGAAGCCGACAAGGTCGGCGTCGCCGTGCTGCACGTCCCGACCATCAAGCCGCTCGACACCGAGACCATCCTGGCCGAGGCCGGGCGCAGCGGTCGCCTGGTCGTCGTTGCCGAGAACCACACGGTCATCGGCGGCCTGGGCGAGGCGGTGGCCGGCACGCTGCTGCGCGCCGGGGTCGTCCCCAGCGCCTTCCGCCAGATCGGCCTGCCCGACGAATTCCTGAAGGCCGGCGCCCTGCCGACCCTGCACGACCTCTACGGCATTTCCACCGACGCCATGGTAACCAGCATCAAGGGGTGGCTGTAAGCCGCCCCCCACACCCCGTCGCCCCCCCGGCTGTCGCAGAAGCGAGGACACCCTCAAGAGCCGCGCCGCGCCCGTTCCCGATACGCTGAACGACAAAAGACCACAGGAGAGGAAACAATGGACAAGAAGCCGCCCCAACCCCCCGCTCACTCGACCCTGGGCCTTCTCCGCCCGAGCCGCCGCGCCGTTCTGGCCGCCGCCGCCGCCGTGCCGCTGGTGACCATCCTGAAGCGCCCGGCCAACGCCGCCGAGTTCCAGTTCAAATACGCCACCGGCCAGGACCCGACCCACCCGGTCAACATCCGCGCGCAGGAGGCCATCGACCGCATCCGCGAGGCGACCTCCGGCCGGCTCGACATCAAGCTGTTCCCCGCCAACCAGCTCGGCAGCGACACCGACCTGCTGGGACAGGTGCGCAACGGCGGCGTGGAGATCTTCAATCTCTCCTCG
Source organism: Azospirillum brasilense (assembly GCF_005222205.1). Taxonomy (NCBI): domain Bacteria; kingdom Pseudomonadati; phylum Pseudomonadota; class Alphaproteobacteria; order Rhodospirillales; family Azospirillaceae; genus Azospirillum; species Azospirillum brasilense. The sequence continues at coordinate 33,731 of NZ_CP032349.1, forward strand.
CTGATCCTCGCCACCTTCGTCCCGCTGTCCGGCATCACCAGCATGGGCTTCGCCTTCAAGGACTACAACGCGGTCTGGCAGGCGATGGACGGCGAGCTGGGCAAGCATGTCCGGGCGGAGATCGCCAAGACCCCGATCATGACGCTCAGCAAGATCTGGGACAACGGCTTCCGCCACGTCACCTCCTCCACCCGCGTCATCAAGACGCCGGAGGATATCAAGGGCTTCAAGATGCGGGTGCCGCCGGCGCCGGCCCTGACCTCGCTGTTCAAGGCGATCGACGCCGCCCCGGCGCCGATCAACTTCAACGAACTCTACTCCGCCCTTCAGACCACCGTGGTGGAGGGGCAGGAGAACCCGCTGGCGATCATCGCCACCGCCCGCCTGTACGAGGTGCAGAAGTCCTGCAGCCTGACCGGCCATGTCTGGGACGGCTATTGGGTGCTCGGCAACAAGCGCGCCTTCGCCCGCCTGCCCGCCGACATCCAGGCCATCGTCACCCGCGAACTGGACCGTTCGGCGGACGACCAGCGGGCCGACATCGCCGCACTCACCGAATCGCTGCAGAAGGACCTGTTCGGCAAGGGGCTGACCTTCCACACCATCGACCGCGAACCGTTCCGCAAGGTGCTCGCCGGGACGAACTTCTACGCGGAGTGGAAGGAGAAGTACGGAGCCACCGCCTGGGACCTGCTTGAGAAGGTGACCGGCAAGCTGGGCTGACGCGGTCCGCCGACGCGGCCGGCCTCCCGGTTCCTCGAAGGACCTGCGGGGCCGGCCGCCTCCCCACAACCGATCGTCCATGCGAAGGGCTGGTTACCATGAACACTCCCGTCAACACGGCGGACGCCGCCGTTCACGGCGCCGGGCGGCCATCGGGCGCCGGCACCGGCTGGCTCGACCGGCTGGACCGCGGCATCGGGCTGCTGGTCGAGACGCCGGCGGCGCTGCTGGTGCTCGCCGAGGTCGGCGTCCTGCTGGTCGGCGTCATCTGGCGCTACCTCCTGCACAGCCCGATCATCTGGTCGGACGAGCTGGCCTCCATCCTGTTCCTCTGGCTCGCCATGTTCGGTTCGGTCGTGGCGCTGCGCCGGGGCGAGCACATGCGGATGACCGCGATCGTCGGCATGCTCCAGCCCCGCACCCAGGCGTTCCTCGACGTGGTGGCGATCACCGCGGCGCTGGCCTTCCTGCTGCTGATGGCCGAGCCGGCCTATGAATTCGCGGTGGAGGAGGTGTGGGTCACCACCCCGGCGCTGGACATTCCCAACTCCTGGCGGGCGAGCGCGCTGCCGGTGGGCTTCGTCCTGATGATCGCGGTGGCGCTGCTCCGGCTGGCGCGGCTGGGCCGTCCGTCCGACGTGCTGCGGGCGGTGGCGGCGGTCACGGCGGTGGTCGGCGTCATGGCGCTGGCGGCGCCGCTGTTCGCCGGGCTCGGCAACTACAACCTGCTGCTCTTCTTCGTGGTGGGCGTCGGCGCGATGGTGTTCCTCGGCCTGCCGATCGCCTTCGCCTTCGGTCTGGCGACCTTCGGTTATCTGGCGCTCGCCACCTCGACCCCGGCCATCGTCATGGTCGGCCGCATGGACGAGGGGATGAGCCACCTGATCCTGCTGTCGGTGCCGCTGTTCGTCTTCCTCGGCCAGCTGATCGAGATGACCGGCATGGCCCGCGCCATGGTCGGCTTCCTGGCCAGCCTGCTCGGCCATGTCCGCGGCGGCCTGTCCTACGTGCTGATCGGCGCCATGTACCTCGTCTCGGGCATTTCCGGATCGAAGGCGGCGGACATGGCGGCGGTCGCCCCGGTGCTGTTCCCCGAGATGAAGGCGCGCGGCGCCAAGCCCGGCGACCTCGTCGCCCTGCTGTCGGCCACCGGCGCCCAGACCGAGACCATCCCGCCGTCGCTGGTCCTCATCACCATCGGCTCGGTCACCGGCGTGTCCATCGCCGCCCTGTTCACCGGCGGCCTGCTGCCGGCCATCGTTCTGGGTGCGGCGCTGGCGGCGCTGGTCTGGTGGCGCTACCGCCACGAGGACCTGTCCCATGTCCGCCGCGCCAGCAAGGCGGAGATCGGCAAGGCCTTCCTGATCGCTCTGCCGGCCATCGCCCTGCCCTTCATCATCCGCGCCGCGGTGATCGAGGGTGTCGCGACCGCGACCGAGGTCTCGACCATCGGCATCGTCTACGCGGTGGTCGCCGGGCTGCTGATCTACCGCCAGTTCGACTGGCGCCGCATCTACCCGATGCTGGTCGAGACGGCGTCGCTGTCCGGGGCCATCCTGCTGATCATCGGCGCCGCCACCGGCATGGCCTGGGCGCTGACCCAGTCCGGCTTCTCCAGCTCGCTGGCCGAGGCGATGCGGGCCCTGCCGGGCGGGGTGCCGGTCTTCATCCTGGTGTCGATCGTCGCCTTCATCATCCTGGGCAGCGTGCTGGAGGGCATCCCCGCCATCGTGCTGTTCGGACCGCTGCTGTTCCCCATCGCCCGCCAGCTGGGGGTGCACGAGGTGCACTATGCGATGATCGTGATCCTGGCCATGGGCATCGGCCTGTTCGCCCCGCCCTTCGGCGTCGGCTACTACGCGGCCTGCGCCATCAGCCGGATCAACCCCGACGAAGGCATGAAGCCGATCATCGGCTATCTGGTGGCGCTGACCATCGGCTTGATCGTCGTCGCGGCGGTGCCCTGGATCTCCATCGGCTTCCTCTGATCCGTCTTCCTGTGATCCGCCTTCCGGCCCGGTCCCCCGATTGTCCGATGGACGGACCGGGCCGTCCTCCCCTTCCTCAGTTCAGGAAAGTGATACGGCCATGACGACGGTTGGCTTTATCGGCCTCGGTTCCATGGGCATGCCGATGGCGTGCAACCTGCTGGCCCGCGGCTTCGCGCTGCGCGGCTTCGACGTGCGGCGCGAGAGCGTCGCGGCCCTGGAGGCCCGCGGTGGGCGGGGGGTGGACAGCGCCGCCGCCGCCGCCGACGGGGCCGACGCCCTGGTCCTGATGGTGGTCAACGCCGCCCAGGCCGAGTCCGTCCTGTTCGCCCAGGGCGCGCTGGACCGCCTGCCGGACGGCGCCACAGTGATCCTGATGGCGACCTGCCCGCCGGACGCCGTCGCCGCGCTCGCCGCGCGGGTCGAGGCGGCGGGGCGGCGCTTTGTGGACGCCCCGGTGTCGGGCGGCACCGTCGGGGCGGTGGCCGGAACGCTGTCGATCATGGCGGCGGCCCCGGCCGCGGTGGTGGAGCGGGTGCGCCCGGTCCTGGCGGCGATGGGCGACAAGGTCTTCCACGTCGGCGAGGCGCCGGGACAGGGCGCCACGGTGAAGACGGTCAACCAGCTTCTGTGCGGCGTCCACATCGCCGTGGTGGCGGAAGCCTTCTCGCTGGCCGCCAAGGCCGGCGTCGATCTGGCGGTCCTGCTGGAGATCATGAGCGGCTCCGCCGCGTCGAGCTGGATGCTGAAGGACCGCGGCCCGCGCATGCTGGAGGCCGAGCCGGGCATCACCAGCGCCGTGGACATCTTCGTCAAGGACCTCGGCATCGTCCTGGAGGCCGGGCGCGGCGCCAAGGCCGCGCTGCCGCTGGCCGCCGTCGCCCACCAGATGTTCCTCTCCGCCTCCGGGCGCGGCGAGGGCACGATGGACGACAGCCAGGTGATCCGCAGCTATCACCTTCTGAACGGCGTCGCGCCGGGGTGAGGCGGCCCGGCGTTGCCACGGGACCGGTGGCGGGCCTACGAGAGCGGCGACATCCTGCGAGAACATCGTCGTGACCGGCGGGCGGCCAACCGCTGCCGCGACAATGCCTCGCCGTCTGATAAGCCTTGAACCCGAGCCCGCCCGATCCGGCCGCGCCTGGGACGCGCGTACCCGATGAGGGCCAGACCCCTTCTCCCAAGCCGGAACAGCTTCCGGACGCCCCCTTTTGCAAAGTTATGGAGGAGGGGTGCAAACGACCGTTTCGAACACCCCATTGCCTTTGCGGCGGCCGGCACGTTGCGACGTTCCCGGAAAGCGGGCGTTCAGTCCTGCGCCGTTGGCCGGATCACGACGCTGCCGACATCGACATCATCCGGTTGCTCGATCGCATAGACGACGCCGCGAGCGATCGCTTCGGGCGGGATCGAGACCGTGGCGGCACGCTTTGCCATCACCTCCCGCATGGCGGGGTCGGTCATGGAATTCGCGAAATCGGTTGCGACGAATCCGGGAGAAATCTCCGTCACCCGCAGATGTGGTCCGGCTTCCTGCCGTAGGGCTTCGGTGGCGGTGCGCACCGCGTTCTTCGTCGCGGCATACACCCCCATGGTGGGAACGATCTTGAGGCCGGCGGTCGAAACGATGTTGATGATGTGGCCGGATTGCTGGCGCTGGAACAGCGGCAGCACGGCGGCAATCCCATACAGCGTCCCGCGCAGATTGACATCGATCATGGCGTCCCAATCCTCCACACGGAGCGCGTCGAAGCGCGAGATCGGGCCGATCCCCGCGCTGTTCACCAGGACATCGACCTTGCCGCCCCGCTCGACGGCAAGGGCTACCAGGGCATCGAGATCGTCACGCCGGCGGACGTCGGTCACCCTGTGAAGGGCTGTGCCTCCGGCTGCGGCAATCGCGCTCGACACGTCGGCCAGCGCGCTTTCCCGGCGGGCGCCCAGGACAACGAACGCCCCCCGATCGGCCAGCAGCGTTGCGGTGGCACGGCCGATGCCGCTGCTGGCACCGGTGATGACGACGACCTTGCCTTCAATGCCCATTGCCTTTCTCCCTCGCACACACAGTTTGCGAATGGTGCAAGATTGTCCATGATCGAGGGTCCGTGATTTTGTCGCGATCGTCTTGGAATGAGGCCGATCCGTTGTCGGATGTCCTGCATGTCCTCAGCCCCAGGATCAGCCGTCTGACGCGGCTGGAGGCCTCGGACGACTGGTCGCTGGAATTCCCGGCGCTCGACCGCTTGAAGTTCGTGGCGCTGCTGAAGGGCGCGAGCTGGTTGATCCTCCCGGGTCGTCCTCCGTGGCTGATGGGCGCCGGGGATGTCTGTCTCATCGGACGGACACCCTACGCCGTCGCCAGCGATCCGGCCTTGCCCCGCGCCGACGGCCAGAGCCTCTTCGGCATTCCCGGCCGCGACACCGTTCAGCTTGGCGGAAGCGATACGATCTCGATCGGCGGCAGCGTCTCCTTCGCCGACGGGAACGCCGAGTTCCTGCTCGACAGACTGCCGGATGTCCTGCTGATCCCTCGATCCTCCCCTGGATCGGGAGCGGTATCGACGATCCTCACCTTGCTGAGGGACGAGATGGAGCGGGCCCATTTGGGCCGTGGAGTCGTGACCGCCCGCCTCGCGGACGTGCTGCTGATCGAGGCGATCCGCGCCCATGCGGCGGATGGCGAGGCGGTCGGGATGGGCTGGCTGACTGCGTTGTCCGATCCTCGGCTTGGCCGGGCGCTGCGCGCCATTCACGACGACGTCGCCCGACCGTGGACCGTGGCGCAGCTCGCGTCCGTCGCCAACATGTCGCGCGCCGCCTTCTCCGCACAATTCACCCGCCACGTGGGACAGCCCCCGCTGGCCTATGTGCGGGCTTGGCGTCTCACCCTCGCGCGCGCCGCCTTGGGGCAGCGTCATACCGACGTCGCCAGCATCGCGAGCAAGGTCGGGTACAGCTCGCAGAGCGCCTTCGGCCATGCCTTCCGCCGCTCCTTCGGCGTTTCGCCCGGGGGCGGCGCCAAGGCAAGAGCCGGCCGCGCGCCGACGGATGAGGCTGGGATGAGCGGGGCGGAGGGGGCGCCGGTCGTCAGCGTCCGATCATCGGTTTCAGCCAGGGCGACGAGGCGAAGACATCCGTGAAATAGCCCTGGGTGAGGATGGCACGGCCAGCCTTGTGGATGCGCGCCGGCAGCGCCCCCAGTTCGCCCTTGCGGGCCACCACGAAGACCGACCGGCGGAAGCTGGCCGCCGGAAAGGGCAGCACCTTCAGGCGCCCCAGATGCTGGCGGCTTTTCACCAGCGCGGTCGGCGGAAGCAGGCTCCACCCCATCTCTTCGGCCACCATGGCCATCATGGTGTCGACGGCGTCGAAGGCGAAGCTGCGCGGAATCTCCATGCCCAGCCGGCGCAGATGCTGGTCCACCATCCGGCCCAGGCTGCTGTCCACGGTGTTCCGGATCAATGGCAGGGCCTGCGAGAGCGCGCGCAGCCCGGCCTCGTCGGCGACGTCCGGCGCGCTGCGGGGCACCAGAAGCACGAAGGGCTCGCTGAGCAGCCGGAAGCTGTCCACCTGATCCAGGTCGTCGAAGGACTCGTTGGTGAAGATCACGTCCAGGCGCCGGGCCATGAACTGCTCCCGCAGCTGGCGGCTGAGCCCCGCCGCGATGCTGAAGGACGGCACGCTGTCGCGCAGCTGCTGGAGCAACCGCGGCATGAACGGGGCGGCCAGCGTGTCGATGCAGCCGAGCCGAAGCTCCGGCACGAAGAGCGTGTCCTTGCCGCCGATCACCGCCGGCAATTGACGGGCGTCGCCGAGAATCCGTTTGCTCCAGTGCCACAGCCGGTGGCCGGATGCGGTCAGCGCCATCGGCCGGATGCTCCGGTCGAAGAGCTGGGTGGCGAAGGCGGTTTCCAGTTGACGCACCACGTGCGACACCGCCGACTGGGTCAGCCCCAGCTGGCCCGCCGCGCGGGTCATGTTGCCCAGCTCCGCCACCGTCACGAACACTTCAAGGGAATCCAGGTCGAAGTCGCGGTGGCGCATGGCGATGGCAAGTTCCGTCGGTCGGTGGGCGGGGTGGTGCCGAGGGGCGCCACATTATGAATCCAATTCATCCCGACCATGAAAGTCCTTTCTTGACCTGACGGGGCGACGAGGGTCGCTGGCAGCCTTGCGGGATCGTTCCCCCATCCGCGCGAGGTCCCGCCATGACCGCCTCACCCTCCGACCCTCCCTCCTCCCCGCCCGCTGCCCGGTTCATCGGCCATTGGCTGGCCGGTCTGGAACGGTCCGGCATTCCCGAGGAGGTCGCCGCGGTCGGCCGTGGCTGCATCATCGACACGCTGGGCGTGGCTCTGGCTGGTGCCGATGCCGACGCCGCCCGCATGGCGCGCCAGGAGGCGCTGGAGACCCACGCCGCCGGTCCGTCCACCCTGCTGGGGGGCGGGCGGCTGTGCGCCGAAGGGGCCGCCTTCGCGAACACCGCCGCCGCCCACGCGCTGGATTTCGACGACAATTGCTACGCCGGCTTCGTCCATGGTTCCGCCGTGGTGGTGCCGACCGCCCTGGCCGCGGTGGAGGCCGCCGGCGGGACGGGGGCCGATCTGCTGACCGCGGTGGTGGCCGGGTCGGAGGCGGAATACGCGCTGGCCATCGCCCTCGGCAACGGCGTGTACGAAGCCGGCTGGTGGACCACCGCTCTGTTCGGCGCCGTCGGTGCCGCGGCGGCGGCGGCCAAGGCCTTCCGGCTGGACGGCGACCGGGCCGCCGATGCCGTCGCCTTCGCGCTCTGCGGGGCCGGCGGCCTGCGGGCCTGCTTCGGCACGGGCGCCAAGCCGCTGCTGGCCGCCCAGGCCGCCGCGAACGGGCTGCACGCGGCGCGTCTGGCGATGCGCGGCGGGAGCGTGCCGCACGGTGTGGTCGAGGACCCGCGCGGCTTCGCCCGGCTGGTCGCGCAGGGCCGTTTCGACGCCACGGCGCTGGACGAGCTGGGCCGGCGGTGGAGCCTGCTCGACCCCGGCATCGACACCAAGGCCTACCCGGTCTGCCTCTCCTCGCACGCCGCGGCCGACGCGGTGCGCGACGTGATGGCGGAGCACCGGCTGGACCCGTCGGACATCACGGCGGTGCGCTGCGTCGTGCCGCCGGTGGTGGCCGCCAACCTCACCTACGACCGCCCGGCCACCCCCGGCGAAGCCCGCTTCAGCCTGCCCTTCGCGGTGGCCTGCGTGATGCTGCACGGCGACCTGACGCTGGATCATCTGAGCGGGCCGACGCTGGCCGACCCGCGCCTGCGCGCGGCGATGGAGCGTGTGAGCCTGCGGCCCGATCCCGGCTGGGGCGCCGATCCCGACCGGGCACGGCTGGCCCCGGAGGGCGCCGACGTGACGGTGGAGACCCGGACGGGGCAAAGCGTCCGCCGCTTCTGCGCCTCGGCGCGCGGCACCGTCGCACGCCCCCTGTCGATGGAGGCCCACACCGCGAAGTTCCTCGCCTGCGCCGGCCGCGCCATCGGACCCGCGGCGGCGCAACGGCTCCACCGGCGTCTGCTGGCGATCGACCACCTCCCCGGCCTGGACGGGTTGCTGGATGGCGGCGGGGATTGACGTTTGGGCCGACAGCATACAGCTGCATTCATGATGCCGACAAAAAACATTCATGATGCGAGACGGCCGCCAGCACGTGAGCCTAATTTTTAGGCATGATTATCGGCGGGGCGAACCAAACCCCAACGGCGAAATCCGGACTTCCCCTGTGGTCGAAAATCGGGCATCCCGCTCGCATCCGCAAAAATGAGTATATTTTAGGCACATCATGGCCCGTCGGGCGGCGCGGCCTCGGTCGTTCCGTTCATGACACGTCTGTGAGAGCGTCGAGGCAACAGGAACCAAGGTCCACAACGGACCCCGCAAGCAGAGAGGCTTCATCATGGTGAAACGGTTGGTGGCACGGGCTGTGCTCTCGGCTTTCCTCCTCTCCGGCACGGCGCTGTCCGCGCAGGCCGCCGGCACGCTCAAGGTGGCGGTGGATTCGAACCTGAACACCCTCGACCCCGCCAAGATGAAGGGCGGCCAGGAGTATGTGGCCGCCTACCTCCTCTTCAACGGCCTGACGGCGATCGCCGCCGACATGACGCTGAAGCCGGACCTCGCCGAGCGCTGGGAGCACAGCGCCGACCTCAAGACCTGGACCTTCTTCCTGAAGAAGGGCGTGAAGTTCCACAGCGGCCGCGAGATGGACGCCGAGGACGTTCTCGCCACCATCACCCGCATCCAGGACAAGGCGACCGGCTCCACCGCCCGCGTGAACTTCGAGATCGTGGAGTCGATGAAGGCGGTGGATTCCCACACGGTGGAATTCACGCTGAAGTCCCCCTACTCCGGCTTCGCCGAGCTGTTCGGCGAGCGTCAGGCCCGCATCGTGCCGCGCGACGCCCTCGACACGCTGGCCTCCAACCCCGTCGGCACCGGCCCCTTCCAGTTCGTCTCCTTCGCGCCCGGCGACCGCATGGTGGTGAAGCGCAACCCGACCTATTTCGAGGCCGGCCTGCCCAAGCTGGACGAGGTGGTGATCCGCATCCTGCCCGAGACGGCCAGCCAGGTGGCGGCGCTGACCACGGGTGAGCTGGACCTCGCCTGGAACCTGCCGCCGGAGGCGGTGGACAAGGTCAAGGCGACGTCCAACCTGAAGGCCGAAGCCGTGCCGACCTCCACCTGGGACGGCGTGATCATGAACGGCACGACCAAGCCGTTCGACGACGTGCGCGTCCGCCGCGCCGTGGCGACGGCGCTGGACAAGCAGGCGATCACCCAGATCGCCCTGTTCGGCTACGGCACGCCGACCCATTCGCCGATCCCGCCGAGCCACCCCTACTTCAACAAGGATCTGCCCATCGCCAAGGGCGACCCGGCGGCCGCCAAGAAGATGCTGGCCGAGGCGGGCTATCCCAACGGCTTCGAGGTCACGCTCTACACCCCGGCCGGCCGCGCCACCCGCGAGCGTCTGGGGCTGGCGGTCCGCGAGCTGCTGAAGCCGGCGGGCATCACCGTCAACGTGCAGCGCGTGCCCTTCGACGTCTTCCTGAAGGACATCGAGGGCAAGGCGGGCTTCTACATCGACGGCTTCTTCAGCCGCCCGACGATCGATACCTCGGTCTACCCCTGGTACCACTCGCGCGGCTCGTGGAACGCCGCGCTGTGGAACTACGCCAACCCGGCGATGGACAAGCTGCTCGACGGCGCCCGCCAGGCGTCCAGCGAGGAGGAGGCCAAGAAGCTCTATGGCGAGGTGCAGGCGCTGGCCGTCCAGGATGCCCCCGGCGTCATCCCCTACGTCATCAACCACGTCAACGGCGTGAGCGCGCGGGTGCAGGGCTTCACCTCCCATCCGATGATGTTCCTCGACCTGCGCAACGTTTCGGTCGGCCAGTAGAGCCGTCGACGGCGTCGGGAGCGCCCGCCGCGCTCCCGGCGGCCCCAGGCCAAGGGAAGCTCTCTCCATGCTCCTCTACACACTCACCCGGCTGGCCTATCTGGCGATGGTGCTGGTCGTCATGTCGATCCTCGTCTTCCTCGTGACACAGGCGATGCCGGGCGACGTCGCGTCGATGATCGCCGGGCAGTTCGCCTCCAAGGAGGTGATCGACGCCATCACGGTCAAGCTCGGGCTCGACCAGCCCCTGATCGTGCAGTACGGCCGCTGGGCCGCCGGCATCCTGCAGGGCGATCTCGGCCGCTCGCTGGTGCTGGAGCAGCCGGTCGCGCCGATCCTGATGGAGGCGCTGAGCCGGTCCCTGGTCCTGGCGGTGGTCGCCCTGGCGGTGGTGACGGTGATCGGCATCGGCGCCGGCGTCCTGGCCGCGGTGCGCCGCGGGCGCATGGCCGACCAGATGGTCTCGGGCGTGTCCTATCTCGGCATCGCCGTTCCCGACTTCTTCTGGGCCATCGTCCTGGTGCTGGTCTTCGGCAGCTACCTGAAATGGCTGCCGACCGGCGGCTACGCTCCGCTCGCCGACGGCTTCGTGCCCTGGGCCTCGCATCTGGTCCTGCCGGTCGTCACGCTGGTGCTGATGCTGATCGCCCGCATCGCGCGGCTGACCCGCTCCAGCATGATCGACGTCCTGCAGACCAACTACGTGAAATACGCCCGCGCCAAGGGCCTGCCGGAGAAGGTGGTGATCGTCCGCCACGCCCTGCGCAACGCGCTGCTGCCGACCATCACCGTGCTCGCCATCGACTTCGGTCTGATCCTCGGCGGCGTGGTGGTCATCGAGACGGTCTTCTCCTTCCCCGGCATGGGCCGGCTGCTGCTGTTCGCCATCCAGCGCCACGACCTGCCGCTGATCCAGGCGACCATCCTGATCATCTCGACGGCCTACTGCCTGGCGAACCTGGCGGCCGACCTCCTCTACGCGTTCGTCAACCCGAAGATCCGCCATGGCATGGGGAACGCCTGACATGACCGCCGCGAGCCCAACCCGCGCCGCCCAGCCCCGCTCCGCGTCGAAGCGCTGGCCCACCTCGCTCGTCCTCGGGATCGCGCTGCTGGCGCCGCTGCTGGTGGTCGCCGTGGCCGGCCCCTGGCTGGCCCCCTACCCCTACGACGAGATGAACATCATGAGCCGGCTCCAGCCGCCGGGGCCGGACTTCTGGTTCGGCACCGACGAGTACGGCCGCGACGTGTTCAGCCGCACCCTCGTCGGCACGACCAACTCGCTGGTCATGGGCGTCGCCGCCACCGCCATCAGCCTGCTCGTCGGCGTGCCGCTGGGGCTGGTCGCCGGCTACGGCCGGGGCCGGACCGACGAGATCATCATGCGCTGCATGGACGTGCTGATGTCCTTCCCGCCCATCCTGCTGGGGATTCTCGTCCTGGCCGTCACGCCGCCGGCCCTGTGGAAGGCGATCGTCGCCATCGGCATCGTCTACGTGCCGCAGGTGGTCCGCCTGACCCGCGCCATCACCCTGGAGCTGATGCAGGAGGAGTTCATCACCGCCGCCCGGCTGCGCGGCGAGAGCACCCCCTACATCCTGTTCCACGAGATTCTGCCGAACATCTGGCCGCCGCTGGCGGTCGAGTCCAGCCTGCGCGTCGTCTTCGCCATCCTGCTGGGCGCCGCCCTCAGCTTCATCGGCATGGGCGCCCAGCCGCCCTCCTCCGACTGGGGCCTGATGATCAGCGAGGCCCGGCCCTTCGTCGAGCAGGCGCCGTGGATCGCGCTGTGCCCCGGCATCGCCATGGGCATCACCGTGATCGGCATCAACCTGCTGGGCGACGGACTGCGCGCCGTGCTGGACCCCCGCAACACGGGAGGACACTGACCCCATGACCGCTCTCGTGCCCCTTTCCGCCGCGTCCCCCGACCCGACCCCGGCCTCCGCGACCGCCGTGTCCGCCCTGCTGGAGGTGCGCAACCTCACCATCAACTACGCCAGCCCGCGCGGCACGCTGCGCGCCGCCAGCGACGTCAGCTTCGCGATCCGGCCGGGCGAGGTCATGGGGCTGGTGGGCGAGTCCGGCTCGGGCAAGAGCACCGTCGCCATGGCCATCCTCGATCTGCTGGGCGAGGCCGGCCGCATCGACGGCGGCGAGATCCTGTTCGAGGGCACCGACCTGCGCCGCCTGTCCGCCGGGCAGCGCCGGAGCTTGCGCGGCGACCGCATCGCCGCCGTCTTCCAGGACCCCTTCACCTCGCTGAACCCGGCGCTGACCGTCGGGCGGCAGATCGCCGAGCCGCTGGTCCAGCACAAGGGCTTCACCCCCCGGCAGGCAGCACCACGGGTGGAGGAGCTGCTGGCCGAGGTCGGCATCCGCGAACCGCGGCGCATCGCGCAGTCCTACCCGCACCAGCTGTCGGGCGGCATGCAGCAGCGCGTGCTGATCGCCACCGCGCTCGGCTGCGACCCCAAGCTGCTGATCCTCGACGAGCCGACGACGGCGCTCGACGTCACGGTGGAGGCGCGGATCATCGAGCTGCTCGCCGGCCTGTGCGAGAGCCACCATCTGAGCGCCCTGTTCGTCTCCCACAACCTCGGCATCGTCAACCGCATCTGCAACTCGGTCTGCGTCCTCTACGGCAGCGAGGTCGTGGAGACCGGGCGCACCCGCGACGTGCTGGCCCGGCCGGTCCATCCCTACACCAAGGGGCTGGTGGCGGCGCTGCCCCGCATCACCACCGACCGCCGGCACCGCCTGTCCTCGATCCCGGGCACGGTCAGCAAGCTGTCGGGTCCTCCCGACTCCTGCGTCTTCGCGCCGCGCTGTCCGTTCGCCGAGGAGACCTGCCGCCGCCTGCCCCAGGCGCTGCGCGGGGACGCCGCCGGCAACAGCGTGCGCTGCTGGAAGGCCGAGGCCCTGGCCGGCACCCCGTGGCCGGAGGAGGCGACCACGGCGTCCCGGCCACACAAGGAGATGCCGGCCCGCTCCGCCCCGCTGGTGCAGGTCGAGGCGCTGCGCAAGGTCTTCGGCGAGCGCCGGTCGATCCTGCCGTGGCTCCGCCGCGACGGCACGGTGGCGGTCGACGACGTCTCCTTCACCATCCGGCGCGGCGAGGTGCTGGGCGTCGTCGGCGAGAGCGGCAGCGGCAAGAGCACGATCGGCCGCTCCCTGCTGGCCCTGATCGAGCCGACCAGCGGCACGGTGCTGTTCGACGGCGCCGACTTCGTCAAGCAGGCCAAGGAGGGCGACCGCGACCTGCGCCGCCGCGCCCAGCTGGTCTTCCAGAATTCCGCCGCCTCGCTCAACCCGCGCAAGACGGTGGGGGCGGCCATGGAGCGCCCGCTCGTCCTCGCCGGCCGCCAGGGCGAGGCGGAGCGCCGGGAGATGATCGCGGCCCTGCTGACCCGCGTCGGCCTGCCCGCCGCCTACGCCGACCGCTACCCGCACGAGCTGAGCGGCGGCGAGCGCCAGCGCGTGAACATCGCCCGCGCCCTGGCCACCGATCCGGAATTCGTCGTCTGCGACGAGGCGGTGTCGGCGCTCGACGTCTCGGTGCAGGCCAACATCCTCAACCTGCTGGCCGACCTGCGGGACGAGCTGGGGCTGTCCTACCTGTTCATCACCCACGACATCGCCGTGGTGTCGCACATCGCCGACCGCGTGCTGGTCGTCTATGGCGGGACCATCTGCGAGGAGGGACCGATCGGCCGGGTCCTGCGCCCACCCTACCACCCCTACACCGAGGCGCTGCTGTCGGCCGTGCCGCGGCTGAGCGGGCCGGAGGACGGGCCGGAGCCCGAGCGCATCCTGCTGGAGGATTCCACGGCACCGCCCGGCGGCGGGGGATGCGCGTTCCGCGACCGCTGCCCGCGCAAGCTCGGCACCATCTGCGACGAGCGCGCTCCGCCGATGCAGACAGCGCCCGACGGCCACCGCATCGCCTGCCACATCCCCCTGGCCGAGCTGGCGGAACGGGCGTCGGTCTTCCCCGAGCTGGCGGCCCTGCACTGACCGTCTAATCCGCAACCCTTTCCGGGCGGCGTGACGGCCGGGGCGGCTTCGGCCTCCCGGACACGCCCTCTCCATGCCCGGCGCACCCGTTCACCCAAGAGAGAACCGACCCATGACCACCCACACCCGCATCCGCAAGTTCAACACCAAGAAGACCTATCCCGAGCAGGCGCTGGACAACGACCTCTGCCAGACGGTCGTGGCCCGCGGTGCGATGGTCTTCGTGCGCGGCCAGATCGGCCAGAACCTCGACACCAGCGAGAGCGTGGCCATCGGCGACGCCGCCGGCCAGACCGAGCAGGCCATGAGCAACATCAAGATGCTGCTCGACGAGGCCGGCGCGAAGATGGAGCACATCTGCAAGATCACCGTCTACATCACCGACCCGCGCTACCGCGAGCCGGTCTACCGCACCATCGGCAAGTGGCTGAAGGGCGTCCATCCCGTCTCCACCGGCATCGTCGTCAGCGCCCTGGCGCGGCCGGAGTGGGTGGTCGAGGTCGACGCCATCGCCGTGATCCCCGACGCCCCCTGATTTCCCGCATCCCACAGAAGAAACCTGGCCACAAAAGAGACCTGGAACGCCCGCCATGAGCAGCACCCTGACCAACCCGCCGCGCCGCGAACTGCAGAGCTTCCTCGACTTCCCCATCTGCACGGATCTCGACCAGCTCGACGGCCACATCGGCATCCTCGGCATCCCCTACGGCGATCCCTACTCGATCGACGAGGTGACCAACGACCAGACCAACGCCCCGACCTGGGTCCGCCGCTACACCGAGCGGGCGCTGCGCCAGCTGGAGCGCTGGGACTTCGACATCGGCGGTCCGCTGCTCGGCGGGAAGGACATCAAGGTCGTGGACTGCGGCGACGTGAAGGCGAACCCGCGCGACCTCGACCTGCATTACCGCAACGCCGAGGCGGTGGTGCGGGCGATGCTCGCCAAGGGCATGCTGCCGATCATCATCGGCGGCGACCACGGCATCCCGATCCCGGTGCTGCGCGCCTACGACGACCAGGGTCCGATCACGCTCGTGCACATCGACGCGCACCTCGACTGGCGCGATCATGTGAACGGCGCCCGCGGCGGCTATTCCAGCCCGATCCGCCGCGCGGCGGAAATGGACCATGTCGGCCAGATCTTCCAGATCGGCTTGCGCTCCGCCGGCAGCGCCCGGCCGGAGGAGGTCGAGGCGGCCCAAGCCTACGGCGCCGTGCTGATCCCCGACGTGGAGCTGCAGGACGTCGGCATGAAGGCGGTGCTCGACCGCATTCCCGATGGCGGGCGCTACTACCTGACCATCGACGCCGACGGCATGGACCCGACCATCATGCCGGCCGTCAACGGCCCGGCGCCGGGCGGCGTGACCTACCCCCAGATCCGCACGCTGATCCACGGTCTGGTGAAGAAGGGCCGCGTGGTCGGCATGGACATCGTGGAGATCACGCCCAAGAAGGACGTGAACGGCATCACCGCCATCACCGCCGGCCGCATCATCTGCAACCTGATCGGCAAGACCATCCAGGCCGGCTACTTCGACGCCAAGTGAGCGGAGCGGCCTGACGAGGAGCGGAGGCGGCCGGCCGATGGCCGCCTCCGTGCCGACTTCACCCCCGGCTTGTGAAAGCCGGCGCTGAAAAGACCAAGGAAGAAGGACCATACCCGCCATGGGTGCGACGCTGGACATTCTGGAGCGGCTGGTGGCCTTTCCCACGGTCAGCCGCAACAGCAACCTCGACCTTATCCTCTGGGTCAAGGAGCGGCTGGAGGCGGCCGGCGCCACCACGCGGCTGGTGCCGAGCGAGGACGGGCGCAAGGCCAACCTCTTCGCCAGCGTCGGCCCAGCCGACCGTCCGGGCGTTCTGCTGTCCGGCCACACCGACGTGGTGCCGGTGGACGGGCAGGCCTGGACCTGCGATCCCTTCCGCCTGACCCGCCGGGCCGGCAATCTCTACGGCCGCGGGACCGCCGACATGAAGGGCTTCATCGCCGCGGCGATGGCCCTGGCCGAGCGGGCGTCCGGGCGGACGCTCAGCCAGCCGCTTCATCTCGCGCTGTCCTATGACGAGGAGGTGGGGTGCCTGGGCGTGCGGCGCCTGATCGACATGATGGCCGCCCTGCCGGTCCGCCCGCGCTTCTGCATCGTCGGCGAACCCACGCTGATGCAGGTGGTGACCGCCCACAAGGGCAAGACGGCGCTGCGCATCGACTGCCGGGGCGCCGAATGCCATTCGAGCCTCGCGCCGCAAGGGCTGAACGCCATCCACATGGCCTGCGACATGCTCTCCGGTCTGCGCCGCCTTCAGGAGCGGGTCCAGGCCGAAGGGGCGCGCGACGCCGGCTATGACGTGCCCTGGACCACCATCCACGCCGGCGTCATCCAGGGCGGCACCGCGCTGAACATCGTGCCCAACCAGTGCCGCCTCGACATGGAGATCCGCCACCTGCCGCAGGACCCGGTGGACCCTCTGCTCGATGCCGTCCGCGCCGAAGCGGACGCCATGGAGAAGCGTCTGCGGACCGCCTTCCCCGCCGCCGCCGTGGACATCACGGAGCTGTCCAGCTACCCCGCCCTCGACACCGACGAGGATGCGGAGGTGGTGTCCTTCGTCAAGGCGCTCACCGGCGGCAACAGTCTTGGCAAGATTTCCTTCGGCACCGAAGGCGGCCTGTTCCAGCGGCGCCTGTCCATTCCCACCGTCGTCTGCGGCCCCGGCAGCATCGGCGAAGCCCACAAGCCGGACGAGTTCGTCGCGGAGGATCAGTTGGCCGCCTGCGATCGCATGCTGGATGCGTTGCTCGCGCGGCTGGCGTGACCGAGACCGCCGCGAGCGCCTTGAACAGAGCCAAGGGAGGCCAGGCACGCTCCCCCTTCTGCGCGGCGTGGATGGAGGCGAGCCGGCGATGCGTCCCGGGCCATTCGGCGCAACGTGGGTCCTGCGGAACTGGCGCCGCCCGCATGCTGGCCCGGCTCACCGATTCCGAACGCCAGAAGGCAGCGGCGCGCGGTCAGGGCTTCGGCGCGGAGCCGATGAAGGCCGAGGCGCGCTCGCCCCACCGTTCATGCGGGTAGTAGTCCCAGACGGCGTGGTGCTGGGTGGCCCAGTTGTCCCAGAAGACCAGGGAGTTGGGGCGCCAGTGGATGCGCGTCTGGAAGGCCAGGTTCCTTTCGATGTGGCGGAACAGCAGGCCCAGGACGGCGTCGCTCTCGGTGCGGGTGAGCTGGACGATGTGGCTGGTGAAGGCCTCGTTGACGAACAGGTACTTGCGCCCGGTCAGATGATGGCGCGCCACCACCGGATGCTCGGTGGACGGAAAGGTCTGGCCGGGCTGCGGCGTCGCGCCGTAGCCCGCCGTCCAGGCCTTGCCCCCGTCATGGACGGCGGTCAGCCCGTCGAGCAGCGCCTTGACCTTCTCCGACAGCGAATCATAGGCGAGATACATGTTGGCGAAGGCGGTGTCGCCACCGATCTCGGGCTGCCGGGTGACGCGCAGGAAGGAGCCCCAGATGGGCTCGGGATCGCAGGTCACGTCGGAATGCCACGCGTCGCCGGCGGTGTAACGGGCTTCAGGGCCGGTGCGCCAGGCCAGGATCTCCGGGTCGTGGTCGTTCGACGACAATTGCCGCGCGCCCCCCAGCACATGGCGGTGCAGCGTGCCGAAGTGGCGGGCGAAGCGCTTGTGGTCCTCCGCGGTGATGTCCTGGTCGCGGAACACCAGCACCAGATGGTCGGCGATGGCCTTGCGGATGTCGGCCAACTGCGTCTCGCTCAATGGCTTGGACAGATCCACGCCCTCGACCTCGGCGCCCAGGATGGGCGACAGCGGGCGCACCGCGATGCTGTCGTAACCCGGCCGTTCGCGGCGGCTCCAGTCGGCGATGGCGGTCTTGTCGTGGAAGTCGCGGTAGAAGCTCATGATGGTTCCTTCAGATTTTGCCCTTAAATTTCATAGGCGAACGGAAGCTCCGTCGCGGTGAAGAACTCGCGGTGGATTTCCTTGCGCAAAGCGATGAAGTCCGGGCTCGACCGGTCGCGCGGGCGCGGCAGCGCGACCGGCAGCCTCTTGCGGATGGTGCCGGGCCGCGACGACATCACCACCACCTCGTCGCCGAGGAAGACGGCCTCGTCGATGTCGTGGGTGACGAGGATCATGGTGGTGCGCTGCGCCTCCCAGATGCGCAGGATCTCCTGCTGCATCTGGATCCGGGTCAGGGCGTCCAGCGCGCCGAACGGCTCGTCCAGCAGCAGCACCCGCGGCTGGTTGACGAGCGCGCGGGCGATGGCCACGCGCTGGGCCATGCCGCCCGAGAGCTGGTGAGGGTGGGCCTTGGCGAAGCCCTCCAGCCCGACCAGCTCCAGATGCTCCCGCACCCGGCGGGCGACCTCCGCGCTGGGCAGGTTCTTCAGCCCGAAGGCGATGTTCTGCTCGACCGTCAGCCAGGGCAGCAGACGGTGCTCCTGGAAGATCACTCCACGGTCGAGGCCGGGTCCGCCGATGGCCCGCCCGCCGAGCGTGACGGTCCCGTCATAGCTGGTCTCCAGCCCGGCGATGATCCGCAGAAGCGTGCTTTTGCCGCAGCCGGAGCTGCCGACGATGCTGACGAAACTCCCGCCCGGAACGTCGAGCCGGATGTCGCTGAGCGCCTGGACCGTTTCGGTCCTCAGCGCGCCGGTCTTCAGCGTGAAGGTCTTGGACAGCGGGCCGATGCGCAGGCCGGCGGCCCGGTCGGCGACACGATCGGCGCCCGCCTTGCGGGCAGCGGTGGCAAGCATGGCAGTCAGCTCCCCGAGAAGGTGGATTTCCAGGTGATCAGGCGGCGCTCGGCGGCGCGCAGCACGACGTCGAGCAGCTTGCCCATGGCGCCGATGGTGATCATGCCCACCAGAACCTGATCGGTCTGGCTCATCTGCCGGGCATCCATGATGAGGTAGCCGAGGCCCGACGAGGCGGCGATCAGCTCGGCGGCGACCACGCAGATCCAGGCCACCATCAGCCCGACGCGCAGGCCGGTCATGATGCTCGGCAGCGCCCCCGGCAGGACGACCTGAAGAATGAAGCGGCGGCGCGTCACCTCCAGCACGCGCGCCAGCTCGACATGGCGGTGGTCGGTTTGGCGGATGCCGTCGATGGTGTTGACGAGGATGGGGAAGATGGCGCCGAGGAAGATGATGTAGACCTTCCCCGCCTCGCCGATGCCGAACCACAGGATGGCCAGCGGAATCCAGGCGATGGGCGGAATCGGCTTGGTCAGCTGGATGATCAGGTCGGTCAGCCGGTCCAGCGTCCGCGACAGGCCGATCCCGATGCCCAGCGGCAGGCCGACCAGCGCGGCGATGGCGAAACCCTCCAGAACGCGCCGCAGGCTGACGCCCAGATGGCGGAACAGGTCGCCGCTGGCCGCCAGATCGACGAAGGCCTTGCCCACCCTGGTCGGCGGCGGCAGCAGGATGGGACGGATGTAGCCCAGCTCGAACGCGGCCTGCCACGCCGCCAGCAGCGCCACGGGAAGCGCCACATACAGCGCCGCCCGCCCCAGCGCACCCGGCAGGCCGCGCAGCAGGGCGCCAGGACGGAAAGGCGGACGCCACGCCCCCGCCCTGCCCCCGGCCCGGTGCGCCGGAGGCGCGTCGGAAGCCAGTTCGGCGCTCATTTCAGCCCCGCCTCGTCCGCCGGCTTGCGGTTGAAGAAGGCGTCCACGTCCACCGCGGTCTTGATGAGGCCGTGGGCGCGCATGAACTGTTCGGTCTTCTTGACCTCCGCCACATCGTCGTCGTGGATGGCCGGGTCGTAATTCATGCGCTGCAGGACCTGGACCAGCAGGTCGGGGGCCAGGTTGACGTCGCCACTGATGAGCTCGGCGGCCTCCTTGGGATTGGCGGTGATGAACTCCGAAGCGCGCTTGTACGCCGTCAGCAGCGCCTTCGCCTGTTCGGGCCGGGTCTTCAGAAAGCCGTTGTCGGCGACGATCAGCAGCAGCCCCTTCTTGATGCCGGTGCCGTCGGCCAGCACACGGACTGCCTTCTGCGATTCGAAGCGGGTCAGGATCGGCTCCCACACCGCGCCGGCGTCGATGGTGCCGGCGACGATGGCCGGCGGGATCTCCGCCACCGGCAGGTTGATCAGCTCGACGTCGTTGAGCGTCAAGCCGCCCTGTTCAAGAACCAAGGCCAGCAGATGGTGGGCGTAGGACCCCTTGGTCACCGCCACCTTCCGGCCCTTCAGCTCCTTCGGCACGGCGATGGGGGAGTTGCCGCCGACGATGACCGCCAGACTCTTCGGGCCGTCGGAAGTCAGCGCGATGGCGCTGGTGTCGAGCCCCGCCGCCTTGCCGACGAGGGCCGGGGTGTCGCCGACGAAGCCCACATCCTGCTGTCCGGCGGCGAAGGATTCGTTGATC
This sequence comes from Azospirillum brasilense, assembly GCF_005222205.1. Taxonomy (NCBI): domain Bacteria; kingdom Pseudomonadati; phylum Pseudomonadota; class Alphaproteobacteria; order Rhodospirillales; family Azospirillaceae; genus Azospirillum; species Azospirillum brasilense. The sequence goes on from NZ_CP032349.1 coordinate 54,291, forward strand.
GGGGGACCGGCGGGGAAGAGCGACCACTTGACGGCGGCGTTCGGCGCCACCTTGGCCAGTTCCTCGTCCAGCCACTTCTTCTGCTTGGCGACGAACAGGGGGGCATAAAGGGGAAAGGGCTGCGCGGCGATGCGCAGATCGTCGGCGGCGGCTGAGGTGGTGGCGGTTCCGGCCAGCCCGAGGCCGATGGCGGCCGCGACGGCCAAGGCGAGAAATCTGGAAACGGCCATGGTCGATACCTCGCTTCATGCTCGGATTTTTGGGATCGGATTTATGGGAGTCAGGGGCTCTGGCTTGGCTGCGCGTTGCCGGTTCCCGGATCGGCCCATTTCCCTATTCAGAATATGGATGTTCGTATTTCATTTAACACGTTCGAATGTCAATACGCCCTCGCATTATGGGCGACTGAAAAGTGTTATTTTTTACAAAAGAGCGAAATTGGCTTCGTCGTTTGATCCATATCAACGAATTCGACGGTATTTGCCTAGTTGATTAGTAGCCTTATCCGAGCGGGCGCTCCGCTCCGCTGCCTTGGCCGAAGGACGATCCGATGACGACGAAGACACCTCATGAAGACGGCTTCCGCCACTTCACGCTGACGCCCTACAACCCCTTCATCGGCGCCGTGGTGGACGAAATCGACCTGAGGGAGACCACCGGCGAGGAGGTCCGCGCCGACCTGCGCCGGGCGCTGGCCAAGCATGGCGTGCTGTTCTTCCGCGGCCAGACGCTGACCCCGGAGCAGCAGGTCGACGTCGCCCGGATCTTCGGCGATCCCGACAAGGCCAAGGCCTATTTCAAGCGCCACGACTCGAACCGGCTCGTCGAGCTGATCGAGTTCACGCCGGGGCAGCCGGGCTACGGCACCGATCAGTGGCACGCCGACATCACCTTTTCCGCCAACCCGCCCACCGGCACGGTCCTGCACGCGCGCGACGTGCCGTCCGTCGGCGGCGACACCGCCTGGGCCAGCGGAACCTACGTCTACGACCGCCTCGACCCGGCCTTGCGCGCCTATTTGGAAACGCTGGAGGCGGTGCACAGCATCGAGCACAGCGGCTGGCCCGAGTGGTTCCGCACCCAGCCCAACGGCGAGGAGCTGTACCGTCAGGCCCGCGCCGAGCATCTGCCGGTGGTGCACAAGGTCGTCCAGACCCATCCGGTCACGGGCCGCAAGCTGGTCTATGTCAGCCCGAACTTCACCCTGCGCATCCGCGGCCTGTCGCGCCAGCAAAGCGACGCGCTGCTGACCTTCCTGTTCGGGCTGTTCGAGAAGCCCGAAGCCCAGGCGCGCTGGCGCTGGCGGAACGGCGACGTGGCGATCTGGGACAACCGCGCCACCGTCCATTACGCGGTGACCGACTACACCGAGTACCGCCTGCTCCACCAGGTCACCTTCGGCGAGGATAAGGCCTTCTGAGCGGGTGACCGGCTTTCGCAATGCATCGGTAACCGTGAATTTTGTGTTTGGCGGGTGCGGCTTGGGCAATCCGGGGGACCGGTTTTCTCGACCGTCGACCGTCGCCGTTCCGCCGGAGAAGAGAGCCATGCCCGTTCGTGAACGCCGTCGTCCCGACCACGGCATCGACCCGTTGTTCGTGAACCGCTGGTCGCCGCGCGCCTACACCGGGGAGGAAATCCCGGACGCCATTCTGGAGCAGGGTTTCGAGGCGGCACGCTGGGCGCCATCCGCCCGCAACGCCCAGCCCTGGCGCTTCATCCACAGCAAACGCCAGTCCGCGTCGTGGGCGGCCGTCTTCGGCCTGCTGAACGAGCGCAACCGGCTGTGGGCGGACAAGGCGTCAGCCCTGATCGCGGTTCTCTCCAAGACGACCTACGACGACGGATCACCAAACCACACCCATTCCTTCGACGCCGGAGCGGCATGGGCCAACCTCGCGCACCAACTGTTCCTGGCCGGTTGGCACACCCGCGCCATCGGTGGATTCGACCGTGCCGCGGCGGGCGACGTGCTCGGTGTGCCGGAGGGGGTCACCGTGGAGATCCTCATCGCCGTTGGACGGCAAGGGGCCGCCGATGCGCTGCCCGAGGAGTTCCAGCGGCACGAGACGCCGAGCGACCGCCACCCGCTGACCGCCTTCGTGTCCGAGGGCGCTTACCGCATGGAGTGACGCTCCCTTCCGTGAAGAGAGGCGCATCGACGCTCCCTTCACTCCGGCAAAATTAAACATTTCTATTTTGTTTATAATGAAAAATAATGCACAAATCTGTCATCTGGAATGTTGCTTATTTCCCTTCTTAACATGTAGAGTTTTCCCACCGGCGGACGACCGCGCCGCCGGGTGAAGACGGGGGAGATACGCCACCATGAAGCAGTTCCTGCCTTCCATCGCCCTGTTCGCGCTGGCCACCCTGGCGCCCCTCTCCGCCGAGGCCGCGGGCAAGATCGTCGTCGCCTACCAGACCGACGCGCTGCCGTCGTCGGTGGCCATCGCCAACGGCGACTTCGCCAAGGCGACCGGCAGCGAGATCGACTTCCGCAAGTTCAATTCGGGCGCCGACATCTTCGCCGCCATCGCCGCGGGCGACGTCCAGGTCGGCTATGTCGGCTCCAGCCCCTTCGCCGCCGCGGTCAGCCGCGGGCTGGATGTGAAGGCCTTCTACCTCGCCAGCTCCTCCGGCACCGACGAGGCGCTGGTGGTCCGCAACGGCTCCGGAATCGAGAAGCCCGCCGACCTGAAGGGCAAGAAGCTGGCCGCCGCCCCGGTCTCGACCGATCATTACCAGCTCCTCGCCGTGCTGAAGCAGGAGAAGCTGAGCGAGCGCGACGCCCAGGTCTTCGCCATCCCGCAGCCCGACATCGTCGCGGCCTGGAACCGCGGCGACCTGGACGGCGCCTTCGTCTGGGACCCGGCGCTGACTGAGTTGAAGAAGACCGGCAAGGTTCTGCTGACCTCCCGGCAGGTGGCCGACCGCGGCGCCCCGACCTTCACCGCCTGGGTCGCCACCGCCGCCTTCGCCAAGGAGAATCCAGCCTTCCTGAAGAGCTTCGCCGGGGTGGTGGAGCGCTACAGCGTCTCCTTCCGCGACGACAAGGCGGCCTGGGGGCCGGACTCGCCGAATGCCAAGGCGCTGGCCGGGCTTCTCGGCGGCACGCCGTCCGATCAGGCCGCCGCGCTGAACAACCTGTCGCTGATCCCGGCCAAGCAGCAGGCCACCAAGGACTGGCTGGACGGCGGCGAGCACAGCGGCACCGCCCGAATCCTGAAGGAAACCGCCGAGTTCCTGAAGGAGCAGAAGAAGGTCTCCACCGTGCTGCCCAGCTACGGCGGCTTCGTCACGGCGGATTACGTCAAGGCCCTGCCCTGACGCGCGGCCGGACGGGAGGTGCGTCATGCTCCGGGTGCAGAACGCCAGCGTGTTCTTTCCAGGCCGTGACGGCGGGGTGATCCACGCGCTGGACCGCGCGTCGCTGGACATCGACGCCAACAGCGTCGTCGTCGCGCTGGGCGCGTCGGGCTGCGGCAAGTCCACGCTGCTGAACGCCATCGCCGGCTTCCTTCCCCTGTCGGACGGCAGCATCACGCTGGATGGCCGGCCGGTGGAGCGCCCCGGCGCCGACCGCGGCGTGGTGTTCCAGAAGGACACGCTGCTGCCCTGGAAGAGCGTGCTGGACAATGTGGCGCTCGGCCTCGATTTCGCCGGCCTCCCCCTGCGGGAGCGGCGGGACCGCGCCGCGGAGCTGCTGCGCCTCGTCGGGCTGGAGGGCTTCGCCAAATCGGCCCCTCACGAGCTGTCCGGCGGCATGCGCCAGCGCGTCGGCATCGCCCGCGCGCTGGCCACCGACCCGAAGATCCTGCTGATGGACGAGCCGTTCGGCGCGCTCGACAGCCTGACGCGGGAGCAGATGCAGGAGCTGCTGGTGGACGTCTGGGCGCGCACCGGCAAGCGCATCTTCTTCATCACCCACTCCATCGAGGAGGCGCTGTTCCTCGGCACGACGGTGGTGGTGATGTCGCCGCGCCCCGGCCGGATCGTCGCCCGCTTCGACCTCGATTTCGTCCGGCGCTTCGCCGCCGAGCGGGACGTGCGCGCCATCCTGTCCGACCCGGAGTTCGGGGACCTGCACAACCGCATCCGCGATCTCGTCCACCGCCCCCACCACGCGGCGGCCCACCGCGGGGAGACGCTGCAATGACCGACGCCGCCCGCACGACCGCCGGCCCCCTGGCCGAAACCGCCGCCCGGCCCCGGACCGTCGCCCTGCGGCCCTTCGGGCTGGACGGCGCGCGGACCGGTCCGATCAGCGCGGTCACCGGCCTCCTGCTGATCGCGGTCTGGTTCCTGGTGTCGCACTACCGGCTGGTGACGCCGCTGTTCCTGCCCGCACCGGGGGAGGTGGCCGCCCAGTTCCTCGCCATCCTGGAGGACGGCTACGCCGGCGCCACGCTTGGGGAGCATGTGTCGGCCAGCCTGCTGCGCATCCTCGCCGCGGCGCTGATCGCGGCGTCGCTGGGCATCCCGCTGGGGCTGGCGATGGGGCTGAACCGCTGGGCCAAGGGCGTTCTCGACACCCCCATCGAGTTCTACTGGCCGCTGCCGCCGCTGGCCTATCTGCCGCTGATGATCATCTGGCTGGGCATCGGGGAGGTGTCGAAGATCGCCCTGCTGACGCTGGCGATGTTCGCCCCGATCTGCCTGTCGGCCCAGGCCGGCGTGCGGTCGCTGCCCATCGAGCGGGTCAACGCCGCCCTGTCGCTGGGGGCCACGCGCTGGCAGCTCTTCCGCGCCATCGTGCTGCCCAGCGCCCTGCCGGAGATCCTGACCGGCCTGCGCATCGCCATCGGCGTCGGCTGGAGCACGCTGGTCGCCGCGGAGCTGATCGCGGCGACGCGCGGCATCGGCTTCATGATCATGTCCGCCTCGCATTTCCTGGCCACCGACGTCGTGTTCGTCGGCATCGGCATCATCGCCGCCTGGGCCTTCGCCTTCTCCTACGGGATGCGCCTGCTGGAATCCTGGCTGGTGCCCTGGAAGGGCAAGACCTGACGCCCTTCAGAACCGGAGTGCCTTAACCGTGCCGCGGCCCCCCAACATCCTGTTCATCATGGCCGACCAGATGGCGGCCCCCGCCCTGCCCTTCCATGGTCATCCGGTGGTCAAGACGCCGAACCTGTCGCGGCTGGCCGCGGAAGGCGTCGTGTTCGACAACGCCTACTGCAACTATCCGCTCTGCGCGCCGTCGCGCTTCGCGCTGCTGTCGGGGCGGCTGCCCTCGGCCATCGGCGCCTTCGACAACGCGGCGGAATTCGCCTCCTCCGTGCCGACCTTCGTGCATTACGCCCGCGCCGCCGGCTACCGCACCTGCCTGTCGGGCAAGATGCATTTCGTCGGCGCCGACCAGCTCCACGGCTTCGAGGAGCGGCTGACCACCGACGTCTATCCCGCCGATTTCGGCTGGACGCCCGATTGGGGGAACGGGGCGCTGGCCTACGACTGGTCGCATCACATGGCGAGCGTGGTCGAGGCCGGCCCCTGCCACCGCAGCCTGCAGATCGACTTCGACGAGGAGACCGCGCATCAGGCGGTGCAGAAGATCTACGATTACGGCCGCACCGCAGACGAGGCCCCCTTCCTCCTGGCGGTGTCCTTCACCCATCCGCACGACCCCTTCAACTGCCTGCCGGAACACTGGGACCTCTACGACCACGCGGAAATCGACCTGCCCTCGGTGCCGCCCATCCCGCCGGAGCGGCTCGATCCGCACAGCCGGCGGCTCCATTACATGGATGGGCTGCACCGCTACGACCTGACGGAGGAGCGGGTGCGCACCGCCCGCCACGCCTATTACGGCTCCATCAGCTATGTGGACGAGCTGGTCGGGCGCCTGCTGACCGCGCTGGAGCGGGCCGGACTGGCCGACGACACCATCGTCGTCTTCACCGGCGACCATGGCGAGATGCTGGGCGAGCGGGGCATGTGGTACAAGATGACCTTCTTCGAATGGTCGTCCCGCGTGCCGCTGCTCGTCCACGCTCCGGGACGCTGGGCGGCGCGCCGGGTGTCGGCCCCGGTGTCGCACGTCGATCTGTTCCCCACCATCCTCGACCTTCTCGACGGGCGGGCGCCGCTGCCGGTCGACCCGTTCGACGGCGAAAGCCTGCTGCCCCTGCTCGCCGGTTCGTCGCGCGGCGCCGGCCGCACCATCTTCGCGGAGTATTTGGGAGAAGGGACGCTGAACCCCGCCTTCATGGTGCGGCGCGGCCGCTACAAATACATCGCCTGCGACGGCGACCCGCCGCAGCTCTACGATCTGGAGGCCGACCCGAAGGAGCTGGTCAACCGCGCCGGCGCGCGCGATCTCGCCACCATCGAGGCCGATCTGGCCGCATCCGTCGCGCGGCGCTGGAACGCCCCGGCCCTGCGCCGGGCGGTGATCGAAAGCCAGAACCGGCGCCTGTTCATCCACAAGGTCCTGCTGACCGGACGGCACACGCCCTGGGATTTCCAGCCCCACCGCAGCGCCGCCACCTCCTACGTCCGCAACTTCGGCGTGGCGGAGGACACGCTGAAGGCGCTGGCTCGCCTGCCCGCGGCCGAGCCGGTGCCGCCCGATTTCCCGAACGCCTGATCGGAAGACCACACACCGTCCATAGGGATCCGCCATGCCCGACATCACCCTGCCGACCCTGTCCATCACGCCCGTCAGCCCGGCCATCGGCGCGCGGGTGACGGGCCTCGACCTGACCCGTCCCTTGAGCGACGCGGAGGCCGCGGCGCTCCAGCGGGCGCTCGTCACCCATCAGGTGCTGTTCTTCGAGGACCAGCCCCTGACGCCGCAGACGCAGCGCGCCTTCGCTGCGCGCTTCGGCGACCTCCACATCCACCCCGTCTACCCGAACGTGCCGGAACAGCCGGAGATCATGGTGCTCGACACCGGGCCGCACAACCCGACCGACAACGACGTCTGGCACACCGACGTCACCTGCATCGAGACGCCGCCGGCCATCGTCGCGCTGGCCGGCAAGCGAATCCCGCCGAGCGGGGGCGACACCGTCTGGGCCAGCAACATCGCCGCCTACGCCGCGTTGTCGGAACCGCTGAAGCGCCTGCTGGAGCCGCTGAGCGCGCTGCACGACTTCACCAAGTCCTTTCCGGAATGGCGGCACAACGGCGATCCGGAGACGCACGCACGCTGGCGCGCGGCGCGCGACCGTCACCCGCCGGTGGTCCATCCCGTGGTCCGCGTCCACCCGGTCAGCGGTGCCAGGGCGCTGTTCGTGAACGAGAACTTCACGGCCCGCATCGTCGGGCTGAGCGACCGGGAAAGCGCCGCCATCCTCGGCTTTCTGTTCGACCACATCAGCCGGCCGGAATTCACCGTGCGCTGGCAGTGGAAGCCGGACGACCTCGTGCTGTGGGACAACCGCTCCACCCAGCATTACGCGGTCAACGACTACCTGCCGCACAGCCGGCTCATGCACCGCGCCACCGTCCTGGGCGACCGCCCCGTCGGTCCCTGAACGCATCGCCTCGCAACACCAACCGACCCCTGAGGAGGAACCGGGGCCGCGCCGGGATTCCGGGAGCCCCGCATCCGGCCCGTGGTCGGTGGGAGCGGAGCTGGACTGGGATCCCGGCAGAACCCCCGTGGACAACATGAACAGCGTCCACACGGACGGCTACGCCACTGTCGATCTGCGCAGCACCTACGCCATCAGCGCGCATCCACCCGGTCTTGCGCCGTTCCGGCCCGAGCAGCCCGTCCAAGAATGCGCCGGCCGACGCCGCCGTGCCGGCCTGCAAGAACAGCGGCCGCAGCCGCGCCTTGGCTCCACGCAAGCTCGCCTGACCACAACCCCAGCAGGTCCTCGACCGCGACACCGGACATGGCAACCTGCCAAAGCCTGCTCAACAGGCGGGAGGCCAGTACTTCGCAACTGTAATGCCAGTCCGAGTCAGATCATCGTCGCGTCACGTCTGCCTTTCGCTCGACGCCGCAGTGAGCATGCTGATGAGGTCATCGATGCGGTACGGCTTGGCCAGAACGCGCACCCCTTCTGCTTGGGCGACCTTTTCGCTGTATCCGGTGGTCAACACGACCGGCAGGCCAGGGCGCAGGCGCCGAGCTTCACGAGCCAAGTCCACCCCGTTGAGCCGCCCCGGCATCACGACATCGGAGAACAGCAGGTCGATGCGCGCACCGCTCGTCAGCAGCGGGAGAGCGGCATCCGCCGTGGGGACCTGTGCCACCTCATAGCCGGCGTCCTCCAACGCCGCGGCGACCGTGGACGCCACGATGGGATCATCCTCGACGAGCAGCACGCGCCCGCTGCGCTGCGCCGCCGCCGCCGGGCGTGCCGTTCTTTCCTCCACCGCTCCGGCCGACGCGACGGAGCGGCGCAGCAGCAGGACCACGGTGGTGCCCCGGCCCGGTTCGCTGTCGATCAAGGCGGTGCCGCCGGCCTGACGCGCCAAGCCGTACACTTGGGCCAGACCGAGGCCGCTGCCCTTCCCGACCTCCTTTGTGGTGAAGAAGGGATCGAAGGCCCGGGCCCGCACGTCGGCCGGCATGCCCGCGCCGGCATCGCTGACCGACAGGCGGACAAACTCTCCTTCCAGCCCCGTCGGGTCGCCAGGAGCGAGCACCGTATTCTCCGCCTCAATCGTCAGCCGACCACCCTCGGGCATGGCATCCCGCGCGTTCACCGCCAGATTGATGAGCGCCAGCTCGAACTGCGTCGGGTCCGCCTCGATCAGCCAGAGGCCTGGGGCGAAGATCGTGGCAAGACGGATGTCGGCGCGCAGCGCCCGCTCGAGAAGCGTGGACATGGCGAGAACACGGTCGCGCACGTCGATCGGTTCGGGGCGCAGGCCCTCGCGACGGGCGAACGCCATCAGCTGCTGCACCAACTTGGCGCCGCGGTCCACCGCCTGCTCGCCCGCATCCAGCAAAGGCTGCACCTTCGGCTCGTTGGTTCGCCGGCGGATCATGCTCAGGCAGCCGCCGAGCGCCTGCAGCAGGTTGTTGAAGTCGTGCGCCAAGCCGCCGGTGAGCTGCCCCACCGCCTCCAGCTTCTGCGCCTGCCGGAGTTGGTTTTCGGCCTGCCGCAAGGCTTCCTCGCGCTCCTTCTCGGCCGTGACGTCGCGCCCGACGGCATGGACGAGGCCGGCATCCGGCACCGCCGTCCACGCGATCCAACGGTACGAGCCGTCCTTGTGCCGAAGACGGTTCACAAACCGCTTCGTGGTGTGTCCCTCCGCCAAGAGCCTATTCTCGGCGTGTGTTGCCTCCTGATCGTCGGGATGAATGAAATTGAGGGATGACTGCCCCAGCACTTCCTCTTCCAACCAGCCCAACATGGTGCCCCAGGCCGGGTTGACCGCCGTGATCGTCGAGTCCAGGCGGTGCACGACCATGACGTCGGTCGTCAGCCGCCACATGCGGTCCCGCTCGGCCGTACGCTCGGCGACACGGGTCTCCAGTGTCGCGTTCAGCTCCCGCAAAGCCTGCTCGGCCCGCTTGGTCGGGGTGATGTCCAGAACGAATTCGAAGGCGGTGCTGTCATCGAGCAGGGTCGCGGCGAACAGCGCCCACCAGCGCGTGCCATCCTTGCGAATGTATTCCTTCTCGTAAGGCGTGGTCTGCCCAACGGCCTTCAACTCCGCGAAAGCCTTCTCCGAGGCATCCAGCCATTCCGGAGGGGTCAGCCGCTGCCAAGTCAGGAGACCGGTGTACAGGTCCTCGCGGCTGTAGCCGCTCATTGCCAGGAACGCCTCGTTGGCCTCCGTGATGCGGCCTTCCATGTCGAAGTAGATGGCGCCGACCGTCTTGATCTCCAGCGCGGTGCGGAGGCGCGCCTCGCTGGCGCGCAACGCCGCTTCGGCCCGCTTCACCTCGGTGACGTCGCTGCCCTGGACGAACAGGCCCGTCACCCGCCCAACGGCGTCGCGGATCGGCTGGAAGATGAAGGTGACGAAGCGCTCTTCCAGCGGTGCCCCCGGGGAGCGCTGCAACTTGGCCGGCACGCCGTGGCCAACGAAGGGTTCGCCGGTCGCGTAGGCTTGGTCCGCCCAATCGAAGAAGCCTTGCCCCTCGATCTCGGGCAAGGCTTCGCGGACCGGCTTGCCGATGATGTCGCGGTGACCGACGAGCTGAAAGTAAGCGTCGTTGGCCATCTCATAGACATGCTCGGGGCCGCGCCAGACGTAGCAAAAGCCGGGGGCCTGCCGGAACAGCTCGCGCAGGCGGTCGCTCTCAGCCGCCAGCCGCCGTTTGGCGAACACCTCCTCCGTGGTCTCGATGCACGGGCAGAAAAACCCGGCAACCGCGCCGGTCTCGTCGCGGACCGGCGTGTAGGAGAAGGCGAAGTGGGTTTCCTCGGGATAGCCCTTGCGGTGCATGACGAGCGTGATGTCGTCCATGTGCACCGCCCGGCCGGCGTAGGCCTGCTCCACGATGGGAGTGAGATCGTTCCGGATTTCGGACCAGACGTCGAGGAATGGCTGGCCCAGCGCTTCAGGGTGCTTGCGCCCGAGAATCTCGGCATAGGCGTCGTTGTAGAGCAGGGTTTGCGTCGGCCCCCAGGCGACGAACATGGGCTGACGCGAGCCCAGCATGACGGAGACCAGCGTGCGCAGCGGCATGGCCCAATGCTCGGGGGGGCCAAGTGGCGAGGCCGTCCAGTTGTGCGCCCGCATCAACGCGCCTGTTTCGCCACCCTGATCCAAAAAGGAAGCGAACGCCTGCCAAGCAACGGCACCGTTCATCGGCTTCGCGGCTGCGCGTGGATGGCGGCACCGTCCAGCGGCTTGGCGCGTTCCCGTCGATGCACGCCGGCATGGGCGACCTCGCTGGCGGCTTGATCGCGGCCGAACACCACGTTCGCTTCCACGATGCGGCGGGGTTCAAAAGTAAGCGAGACGTCGAAGGGGATGCGGATGATCATCATGATCAGACCATATAGCTGTTCGGCCCGGTGTGGCACAACGTAACCAAGCATTCCCTTTGGAGGTATGCCCCCGGACCTTCGCTTTTGAGATGATGCTCACACTCCGCAAAGGCCAAGCGTCCAGCTTCAACATCACGCGCGACATGCGGGGCGAGGCGCGCTTCGGCGAACGCACCTCCAACCTTGGACCCGGTGTGCTCACCGAGGCCGTGCAGTTCATCAGCTTGAGATGGTCCACCGCTGGGTCGTGACGTTCTCGCCGGCGATTTCCGGCAACCTACAGCGCCACTCGGTTTCCCGCCGTACCCTGCGCACCGTCCGGGCACAGTCGGTGACCGATTGGCAGGCCGCAACCGCCGCAGCGTGAAGCCGTCTGGGGCTCCGGGCTTTCGGTGCGTTGGTTCAGTTCACGTGACAAAGCCCTCACCAAGCATACCCTTATTCATCGTGGAATCGCGCCTCACTCCAGGCAAGAGGCCTGGAGCTACGACCTCTTGATCGTGGGCATCGACGGCATGGAGGTTGGGCATGAGCATAGCCGCCCTGCATCGAACCGATTGACCAGGACAATTTCACAAGCATCCCTCCCCCGGCCTACCCTGGCGACATGACGTAATGGCCGCCGAGGGAGGGCGTCATGAGCATCCTGCGTAGTTTCGCCCGCGATTGGGCTCGCTGGTCGAAGGCCGAGCGAGAGGCCGCCGTGGTCTTCGTTGTCGTGGCGCTGGTGTCCCCCGCCACTTGGCTGCTGTGACGGCTCCGTAATTCCAAGGGAGAACGCTATGGAAGGCGATTTCGGGCTGGCCCTGCGCGGGCCGGCGACAGGAAAGCTGCGCCCGCTGGCCGGGCAGCGGGCGCTGGTCACCGGTGGGAATTCCGGCATCGGCCGGGCCATCGCACTGGCCCTGGGCGAGGCCGGGGCGGACGTCGTGGTCAATTACGTGTCGGGCGACGAAGCCGCCGGCATGGTGGCGGAGAACATCCGCGACGCCGGCGCGCGCTCCCTACCGGTCAAGGCCGACGTGTCGTGCGAGATCCAGGTGGAGGCAATGTTCGCCCGCGCCGTTGAGGCCTTCGGCGGCTTGGACATCCTGGTCAACAACGCCGGCCTGCAGCGCGACGCGCCCTTGGAGGCGATGACGCTGGAGCAGTGGAACACGGTGGTCGGCGTCAACTTGACCGGCCAGTTCCTGTGCGCCCGCGCCGCCGTGCGCGCCTTCAAGCGCCAGGGCTTCCGCCCCGAGGTTTCGCGGGCGCTCGGCAAGATCGTCTGCGTCAGCTCCGTCCACGAGGTTATTCCCTGGGCCGGGCACGTCAACTACGCGGCCAGCAAGGGCGGCGTGATGCTGATGATGAAGACCCTGGCACAGGAGCTGGCGGCGGACCGTATCAGGGTCGTCGGCGTGGCGCCGGGCGCCGTCCGCACCCCCATCAACCGCGAAGCCTGGGAAACGCCGGAGGCTCACGCGGAATTGCTGAAGCTGATCCCCGCCAAGCGCATCGGGGAGCCGGAGGACATCGCCAACGCGGTGGTCTGGCTGGCCAGCGACGCCGCCGACTACATCACCGGCACGACGCTGTTCGTGGACGGCGGCATGACGCTCTACCCCGGTTTCGAAGCCGGAGGCTGAGCCATGGCCGGTCTGCTCCGAAACCACTGGCCGGAATACCTGATGGAGGCCGCGGGGCTCGGCCTGTTCATGATCTCCGCCGGGCTGTGCGCCACGCTGCTGGAGCATCCGGGATCGCCCCTGCACCAGGCCCTGCCCTCGCCCGTGCTGCGGCGCGCGCTGATGGGCGCGGCCATGGGGCTGACGGCGGTCGCCATCATCCACTCCCCCTGGGGGCGGAGGTCCGGCGCGCACATCAACCCGGCGGTGACGCTGGCCTTCCTGCGTCTGGGCAAGGTCCGGCCGGCGGACGCCGCCTTCTACATCGCCTTCCAATGCGTGGGCGGGCTGGGCGGCGCGCTTCTGGTCGCGGCACTGCTGGGGCGGCGCTTCACGAGCCCGCCCATCGCCGCCATCGCCACCGTACCGGGCGCGGCCGGCCCGGCCGTCGCCTTCGCCGCGGAGCTGACCATGGCCTTCCTGCTGATGGGCATGGTGCTGGTCACCACCAACCGCCCGGGGTGGGAACGCTTCACCGGCGTCGGCGCCGGCCTTCTGGTCGCGCTTTTCATCACCGCGGCGGCGCCGCTGTCAGGGATGAGCATCAACCCGGCCCGCACGCTGGCCTCCGCCGTCCCGAGCGGCCTGTGGACGGGGGCCTGGATCTACGCGATGGCGCCGCCGCTTGGGATGCTGCTGGCGGTGGAGGTGTACCGGCGCCTTCCGGGCCGGCGGCCGGTGCGCTGCGCCAAGCTGAACCACGACCCGCGCAGCCGCTGCATCTTCTGCGGCGATCCCGCCTGCAGGGCGCCGCGATTGATCAATCAGGGAGGAGTCCATGCCCACGGACCGGTATGACGTGATCATCATCGGCTCGGGTGCCGGCGGCGGCACGCTGGCGTACCATCTGGCCCCGACCGGCAAGCGCATCCTGCTGCTGGAGCGCGGCGAGCATTTGCCCCGCGAGCGCGAGAACTGGGATTCCCGCACCGTGGTGGTGGAGGGCAAGTACAAGGCGGCGGAGACCTGGTACGACAAGGACGGCCGCGCCTTCCACCCCGGCACCCATTACTGCGTGGGCGGCAATACGAAATTCTATGGCGCCGTGCTGTTCCGCCTGCGGGAGCGTGACTTCGGCCCGCTGCATCACCGGGACGGCATCTCCCCGCCCTGGCCGATCTCCTACGCCGACCTCGCCCCCTACTACACCCGGGCGGAACGGCTCTATTCCGTGCATGGGGAGCGGGGCAGCGACCCCACTGAGCCGCCCTGCGACGATCCCTACCCACACCCGCCGGTCAGCCACGAGCCGCGCATCCAGGCGCTGTTCGACGATCTGAAGCGCGCCGGCCAGCGCCCTTTTCCCCTGCCGGTCGGCATCCGGCTGGACGAATCCGCCCCTCACCGCAGCGCCTGCATCCGCTGCTCCACCTGCGACGGCTTCCCTTGCCTTATCCAGGCCAAGGCCGACGCGCACGTCACCTGCGTCGCACCGGCGCTGGAGCACCCGAACGTCACTCTGCTGACCGGCGCCTATGTGGACCGGCTGGAAACCAGCCCGTCTGGCCGGGAGATCACCGGCGTGGTGGTCCGCCGCAACGGCGTGGAGGAAACCCACCGGGCCGACATCGTCGTGGTGTCCTGCGGGGCCATCAACTCCGCGGCGCTCCTGCTGCGCTCCGCCAGCGACCGGCATCCGGGCGGGCTCGCCAACCGGTCGGGCGTGGTCGGGCGGCATTACATGTGCCACCTGAACTCCGCCCTGATCGCCGTGTCGCGGCGGCCAAACCCGACACGCTTCCAGAAGACGCTGGGGCTCAACGACTTCTACTTCGGGGCGGACGACTGGGACTTCCCGCTCGGCCACATCCAAATGCTGGGCAAGACCGACGCGGCGATGTTCTCCGCGGAGAGTCACGGCCTGCTGCCGGCCGGTGCGGCGGAACGCTTCGCCTCCCACGCGCTGGACTTCTGGCTGACGTCGGAGGATCTGCCCGACCCCGACAACCGGGTGGAGGTCGGCCGCGACGGGCGCATCACCCTGCGCTACACCCCCAACAACGTCGAGGCGCACGAGCGGCTAACAACCAAGCTCAAGCAGCTGCTGCGCCACATCGGCTGCGAACGCACGCTGATCCCGCGCGAGGCCTATTTCGGCAAGCGCATCCCCATCGCCGGCACCGGCCACCAGAACGGCACGATCCGCTTCGGCCATGACCCGGAAACGTCGGCGCTGGACGTCCACTGCAAAGCGCACGACCTCGACAACCTCTACGTCGTGGACGCGAGCTTCTTCCCGAGCAGCGCCGCGGTGAACCCGACGCTGACCATCATCGCCAACGCCATCCGCGTCGGCGACCATCTGGCCGCGCGCTTGGGCGCGCAGGGGGGTGCGGCATGAAACGCTCGCCCCTCCCCATCCTCTTCCTTGTGGGCTTCGTCGTCCTGCTGTCGGCCGCGGCCGTCCGGGGGCAGACCGTCCGCGCGGTGGACTCGGTGGGCATCACCGTGTCCGACATGGACCGCGCGCTGGCCTTCTATCGCGACGTCCTGACCTTCGAGCCGGTGGCCGACACCGAGGTCGCGGGCGACGCCTACGAGCGGCTGACCGGCGTCTTCGGCGCCCGCATCCGCATCGTGCGCCTGCGGCTTGGTTCGGAAGCCATCGAGCTGATCCAGTACCTCGCGCCGGAGGGCCGGCCGATCCCTGTGGATTCCCGCAGCAATGACCGCTGGTTCCAACACATCGCCATCATCACCGTCGACATGGACGCCGCCTACGCCCGGCTGCGCGCGGCCAAGGTGCGCCACGCCTCCACCGGGCCGCAGACCCTGCCGGCCTGGAACCCGAACGCCGGCGGCATCCGCGCCTTCTACTTCAAGGACCCGGACGGCAACCCGCTGGAGATCCTCCAGTTCCCGCCGGGCAAGGGCGATCCGCGCTGGCAGGGGGCCGATGGCCGCCTGTTCCTGGGCATCGACCACACGGCCATCGTCGTCGCCGACACCGACGCCAGCCTCGCCCTCTACCGCGACCGGCTCGGCCTGCGCGTCGCCGGCACCAGCGAGAATTACGGCACGGAGCAGGAGCATCTGAACAACGTCTTCGGTGCCCGGCTGCGCATCACCACCCTGCGCGCCCCAAGCGGGCCGGGCATCGAGTTCCTGGAATACCTCGCCCCGCGCGATGGTCGCCCCGCCCCCGCCGACACACGCGCCAACGACCTGTGGCACGGGCAAGTGACCCTGCTGACCGACGACGATCCCGCCCCGGCCGCCGTGCCCCTGCCGGACCCGGCCCTCGGCCTCGCCCGCGCGGTGATGGCGCGCGACCCGGACGGGCACGCCTACGTCCTCGGCAATCCCCTCGGGAATTCCCGGCACACGGAGCTGAGCCATGAGTGACCGCCTCCTCCGCACCGCCGTCGCCGCGCGCGACGCGCTGTCGCTCGCCCAAAAAGCAACCGGGCCGGCGCTGGACATCGCCGTCCGCCTGTGGCTGGCCCAAGCCTTCTGGGTGTCGGGCATCGTCAAGCTGCACGACTGGGAGCAGGCGCTTTATCTCGCCCGGTACGAATACCCGGTGTCCTGGCTGAATCCGGTGCCCGCCGCCTGGATCGGCGCGGGGATCGAGCTGCTGTGCCCGCCGCTGCTGGTGCTGGGCCTCGCCACGCGCCTCGCGGCGCTGCCCATGCTGGCGCTCGTGCTGGTCGCGCAGTTCGCCTACCGGCCGCTCGACGCGCACCTCGTGCAGGCCGCGCTGCTGGCGTGGCTGGTCGTCATGGGCGCCGGGCCGTTGTCGATCGACCGGCGGCTGGCGCGCGGCCTGCCCGACAGTGCCCTGCCCTTCGCCAAGCCCGCGGCGCGCCTGCTGGAGGCCGTCACCCGCCGTGGCGGACCGGCCGTCCAAGTGGCGCTGCGGCTGCTGGTGGCGGGCATCGCCGCACGCTCCGGCGACCCGGCCGGCACCATCGGGGCCCTTCTGCTGACCCTGGGTCTGGGCTCCCGACTGGTAGCCCTGGCCTTGATTGGGCTGATGCCGGCCGGCGCAGCGCTCTCCTGGCCCCTTTTGCTGGGTGTGGTCGCGGTCTTCGGCCCGGGGCCGCTGTCGCTCGACGGGCTTATCCGCCACACCATCGTCCGCCGCTGGCCGCGGCTGGCCGGCGTCACGCCGCCGCTGCCAGACGACGCGCCGCATGTGGTCGTGGTCGGCGGCGGCTTCGGCGGGCTGGCGGCGGTGCGCGGGTTGGCGCAGGCGGCCTGCCGGGTGACGCTGATCGACCAGCGCAACCACCACCTGTTCCAGCCGCTGCTCTATCAGGTGGCGACCGCCAGCCTGTCGCCCGCGGACATCGCCACGCCGATCCGCAGCCTGCTGCGCGACCAGGCGAACGCCCGCGTGCTGCTCGGCCGCGTGGTCGGCGTGGACACCGACGCCCGCGCGGTGCGGCTGGAGGATGGGCGCGCGGTGCCCTACGACCATCTCGTGCTCGCCACCGGCGCCCGGCACGGCTATTTCGGCCGCGAGGAGTGGGAGCCCGTCGCCCCCGGCCTGAAGAAGGTCGAGGACGCCACGGAGATCCGCCGCCGCCTGCTGCTCGCCTTCGAGGAGGCGGAGAACAGCGACGCCCCGGACGAGCGACGCGCCTTCCTGACCTTCGTCGTGGTCGGCGGCGGCCCTACGGGCGTGGAGTTGGCCGGCGCCATCGCCGAGCTGGCCCGCCACGGTCTGGAGGGCGAGTTCCGCGCCATCGACCCGGCCGAGGCCCGCGTCCTGCTGGTGCAGTCCGCCCCGCGCCTTCTGCCGACCTTCCCGGAGTCGCTGTCCGCCGAGGCCGCCGCGTCGCTGGAAGCGCTGGGCGTGACCGTCCTGACCGGAAGTGCGGTGGAGGTGGTGGAGGAGGGCGGCGTGACCGTCTCCGGCACGCGGATCGCGGCGCGCACCGTCTTCTGGGCGGCGGGGGTCGTCGCGTCGCCGGCGGCGCGCTGGCTGGGGGTGGCGGGTGATCGCGCCGGCCGGGTGCCCGTCGGCCCCGACCTGTCGGTGCCCGGCCTGCCGGAGGTCTTCGCCCTCGGCGACACGGCGCTGAGCCACGGCTGGGACGGCCAGCCGGTGCCCGGCCTCGCCCCGGCGGCCAAGCAGGGCGGCGCCCATGTCGCCCGCGTGATCCGCGCCCGGCTGGAGGGGCGGCCCGCCCCGGCGCCCTTCCGCTACCGCCACGCCGGCAGCCTCGCCACCATCGGGCGCAAGGCGGCGGTCGCCGATTTCGGCCGGGTCCGCCTGACCGGCGCCGCCGCCTGGTGGTTGTGGGGCATGGTGCACATCCTGTTCCTGTCGGGCATGCGCAACCGGCTGGGCGTGGCCGTGGAGTGGTTCTGGGCCTACCTGACCTTGCGCCAGGGGACCCGCCTGATCACCGGCCCGGCCGACCGCGCGCCCAAGCCGGCCCCCGTCGCCCCGCCCGCCCCCGCGCTGGAACGCGCCTCTTGAGAAAGGAGAAGGGCCATGACTCTGGTCATGACGCGTCCCCCAACCACCCTTGCCGACGGCATGGATCTGATGCCGGTCCGCTTCGGCCGCGCGGTCTGCGGCGATCCGGCCCAGGCGGAGCGGCGGGAATGGTGGCTCGCCAACGGGCTTGGCGCCTACGCCGCCGGGACCATCGCGGGCAGCCTGACGCGGCGCTACCACGGCCTGCTGGTCGCCCCGGCGGAGCCGCCGCTCGGCCGCCGGCTGGTTTTCGCCAAGGCCGACGCCACGCTGATCGCCGATGGTCGTGACTGGCCGCTCTTCACCAACCGCTGGGCGAGCGGCGCCGTCGCCCCCACCGGTCATGAGCATGCGGAGAGTTTCCAGCTCGACGGCCGCATGCCGGTCTGGACCTTCACGGCCGGCGGCCGGCGGGTCGAGGCGCGGGTGTGGCTGGAGCAGGGCGCCAACACCGTCACCGCCGCGTGGCGCCTGCACGCCGACGCCGGGGACGGGGACGGCGTCGCCCTGCGCGTGTCCCTGCTGGTCAACGGCCGCGACCACCACGGCACCACGGACCGCCACGGCTTCACCCCGGACCTCCGGATGGACGGCCCCAACCGCCTGCGCGTGGTCGAGCCCGGCGGCTTCGCGCTGACGCTCCACGCCCCCTGCGGGCGGATCGAGCCCCGCCGCGACTGGCACGCCGACTTCCTGCTGCCCGTCGAGGAGGAGCGCGGCCTTCCGCCCGTGGACCATCACCTGTGCGTGGGCGAGGCGGTCTTCGACCTTCGCCCTGGCCGATGGGTGGGCGTGGTCGGCAGCCTGGAGGCCGAGGCCGACACGGACACCGCCGCCTCCCTCGCCCGCCGCCGCGCGCAGGAGGCCGCGGTTCTGGCGAAGGCCGACGACGCGCTGCCAGAAATGGCTGGGGCCCCGGGCTGGGTGCGGCGACTGGTGCTGGCCTGCGACAGCTTCCTCTTCGCGCGGCCCCTGCCGGAGGTGCCGGACGGGCAATCGGTGATCGCGGGATACCCGTGGTTCGGCGACTGGGGCCGCGACACCATGATCGCCCTGCCCGGCCTGACGCTCGCCACCGGACGGGCCGACAGCGCACGGCGCATCCTGGAGACCTTCGCCCGCTTCGTGGACCGAGGCATGCTGCCCAACGTCTTCCCCGGGGCCGGGGAGCGGGCCGACTACAACACGGTGGACGCGGCGCTCTGGTATGTCGAGGCGTGGCGGGCCTACCTGGATGCCACCGACGACGTGAACGCGCTGGCGGGCGCCTTCCCGGTGCTGGCGGGCATCATCGACGAACACCGCCGCGGCACCCGCTACGGCATCGGGGAGGACCCGGCCGATGGCCTTCTGCGCGCCGGGGAGCCGGGGCTGCAGCTGACCTGGATGGACGCCAGGATCGGCGATTGGGTGGTGACGCCCCGGCACGGCAAGCCGGTGGAAATCAACGCGCTTTGGTTCAACGCGCTGTGCGCCATGGCCGGCTTCGCGGACCGGCTCGGCAAGCCCGCCACTCTCTACGGCGAGACGGCGGAGCGGGTGCGGCGCTCCTTCGGGCGCTTCGTCCGGCCGCAGGGCGGACTCTACGACGTGATCGACGGTCCGGACGGCGACGACGCCTCCATCCGGCCAAACCAGATCTTCGCCGTCAGCCTGCCGCACTCCCCGCTGGAGCCCGCCGTGCAGGCCCGCGTGGTCGCGGAATGCCGACGGGCGCTGCTGACCAGCCACGGCTTGCGCTCCCTCGCCCCGGACCACCCCGACTACCGCGGCCACTACTGCGGCGGCGTGTGGGAGCGCGACGGCGGCTACCACCAGGGGCCGGTCTGGGCGTGGCTGCTCGGACCCTTCGCGCTGGCGGTGCATCGGGTGACCGGCGACGCGGAGGCCGCGCAGCGGCTTCTGGAGCCCATCGCCGACCACCTGACCGACGCGGCCCTGGGCCAGGTCAGCGAGATCTTCGACGGCGACCCGCCGCACACACCGCGCGGCTGCCCCGTCCAGGCCTGGTCGGTCGCCTGCGTGCTCGAGGCGTGGTGGCGGCTGGAACAAGCAAAATCATCGAACGGGAGGACATGAACCATGCGAAACGTGGAACGGCAACGGCTTGAGGCCCAGCGCTCCGGTGCGGAGAACTGGCGGCTGTGGGGTCCGTACCTGTCGGAACGGGCCTGGGGAACGGTGCGCGAGGACTACAGCCCCCACGGCACGGCCTGGGAGGATTTCAGCCACGACCAGGCGCGCTCCCGCGCGTATCGCTGGAGCGAGGACGGGCTGGGCGGCATCAGCGACGACCGGCAGCGGCTGTGCTTCGCGCTGGCGCTGTGGAACGGCCGCGACCCGATCCTGAAGGAGCGCGCCTTTGGCCTGACCGGCAACGAGGGCAACCGCGGCGAGGACGTGAAGGAGTTCTATTTCCACCGCGACGCCACGCCGAGCCATTCCTGGCTGCGCTACCTCTACAAATACCCGCAGGCTGAATTCCCCTATGGATGCCTGCTCTTCGAGAACCGCATGCGCGGGCGAACCGACCCGCCCTTCGGCCTGCTCGACAGCGGCGTGTTCGACGATGGGCGCAGCTGGGACGTCGAGGTCACCTACGCCAAGGCGAGCCCGGAGGAGATTCACATCCGCATCGAGGCCGCCAACCGCGGCCCCGACCCGGCCGCGCTGCACCTGCTGCCCACCCTGTGGTTCCGCAACACGTGGAGTTGGTCGGGTGATGAAGCGCGTCCGATCCTGCGCGCTGTCGCCCCGCCGGCGGGCGCCGCCTGGGCGATCCGGACGGAGCATCCGGACCTCGGCGCCTACCACCTCTACGGCTCCGCCCCCGCCGAGCTGCTGTTCACCGAGAACGACAGCAACGCGGAGCGCTTGTGGGGCATCCCCAACGCCACCCCCTACATCAAGGACAGCTTCCACCGCCGCGTGATCCAGAACGAGACCGGCGCGGTCAACCCGGCGCTGGAGGGCACCAAGGCCGCCCCCTGGTATGTCCTCGACGTGCCGGCGGGTGAGGCGCGCGCCGTGGATCTCGTTCTTTCCGCCGTGCCCCTGGACCGGCCTTTCGCCCGCACCGCCGCCGTGTTCGCCGCACGCAGCCGCGAGGCCGACGCCTTCTACGACGCGCTGCTGCCCGACGCGGACGCGGAGGACAAGCGGGTGCTGCGGCAGGCGCTGGCCGGCATGATCTGGTGCAAGCAGTTCTTCCACTACGACGTGGCGCGCTGGCTGGACGGCGACCGGCTGCCGCCGCCGGACAGCCGCAAGGGGGGCCGCAACCGGTCCTGGAAGCACCTGACGTCGTCCGACATCATCTCCATGCCCGACACGTGGGAGTATCCGTGGTTCGCGGCCTGGGACCTCGCCTACCATTGCGCGGCGCTGGCACTGGTGGACGTGGACTTCGCCAAGGACCAGATCGAGGTTCTGCTCTCCGAACGCTTCCTGCACCCCAACGGCCAGATCCCGGCCTATGAGTGGGCCTTCGGCGACGTCAACCCGCCGGTGCACGCCATGGCCGCCTTGAAGGTCTTCCGGGCGGAGCGGGTGCAGCGCGGCGAGGGGGACACGCATTTCCTGCACCGCGTCTTCCACAAACTGCTGCTGAACTACGCCTGGTGGGTGAACCGCAAAGACGCCGACGGGCACAACGTGTTCGAGGGCGGCTTCCTCGGTCTCGACAACATCTCCGTCTTCGACCGCTCGCAGCCGCTTCCCCCCGGCTACAGCCTGAAGCAGGCCGACGCCACCGGCTGGATGGCCATGTTCGCGCTGAACATGGTCGTGATGGCGCTGGAACTGGCGGCGGAAGACCCGGACTACGAGGACATCGCCATCCAGGTTTACCAGCAGTTCCTCAGCATCGCGAACGCCATCGGCGGCCATGCGCCGGGGGCGGTGTCGCTGTGGGATGAGGCGGACGGTTTTTTCAAGGACCTGATCGTGTGCCCGGACGGCAAGGTCTCGCGCGTGAACGTCTATTCCATGGTTGGGCTGATCCCGCTGTTCGCGACGGAGGTGGTGGACCGCCGCCTGCTGGAGCGGGTGCCCCGCTTCCGCCGCATGCTCACCACCCACAAGGGCGGCAAGTTCCAGGGCAGCTATGTCTGCGCCTGTCCGGACTGGGAGAATGACCGGGGCGAGCATCTGCTGGCGCTGGTCGATCACACGATGCTGCCACGCATCCTCCAGCGCCTGCTCGACCGCGACCAGTTCCTGTCCGACTACGGCATCCGAAGCGTCAGCCGCATCCACGCGGAGCACCGGCACCTGGGTGACCTGCCCGGCGTCGGCCAGGCGCTGATCGAATATGTGCCGGGCGAGTCCACGTCCGGCCTGTTCGGCGGCAACTCCAACTGGCGTGGTCCGGTGTGGATGCCCGTGAACTACACGCTGGTGCAGTCCATCGAGAAGTTCCACCGCTTCCTGGGCGATGCCTACCGCGTGCCGGTGCCCTGCCTGGGCGGCCGGGAGCTGACCTTGAAGGAGATCGCCACCCTGATCGCCGACCGGCTGGTGTCGCTCTACCGCCCGGACGAGGCCGGCCGGCGGCCGGTCTATCGCACCCAGCCGCGCTTCCACGAGGACCCGCACTGGCGCGACCTGCTGCTGTTCTACGAGTATTTCCACGCCGACACCGGCCAGGGCCTGGGCGCCGCCCACCAGACCGGCTGGACGGGCCTGCTCGCCAACCTCGTCCTGCGGCGCCACCGGACGGACATTCCGGACTATTGGAAAGCGCACAGCTCCGGCGAGGTCGTGGACGCGTAGCGGAGCCGTCTGCCCCCACCCTTCCCACGCTGCCCCTGGGCCCCTTCCCTCCCTCCCCTCCGTCAACCGGGGAGGGTTAGGGAAGGGGCATTGCGCCCCCACCCACCTCCACGTCGCACCAGCCCACCGCGCCCGCCTTGGTTTCCGCACCGTCCCAGCGGTGGGTCTGGGCGATGCGGATGGCGACCTGCTCCACCGGGGTGAAGCGGCGGCCGGCGATGGTGACCAGCGACACCGTCCGCGACACCTCCGGGTCGATGATCACGCGCGTCGATAGGCCCGGCAGGATCGCCAGATGCTCCGGCATCACCGCGCAGCCCATGCCGGCGGCGATCATCGCCTGGACCCAGTCTTCCCGTTCGCTGTGGTAGCGGACGTTCACGTTGTGGCGTTTCGGCTGCCCGAGCGCCTCGAAATGGTAGCGAAACTCGCAGTGAACGCGCTGCAGATAGTCCTCGCCGTTCAGTTCGGCCAAGGGGATGGCGTTCATGGCTTCGAACCGGTGCCCCTTCGGGAAGGCGATCAGGTAGCGCTCCGTGAACAGCGGCCGGACCGTGCAGCGCTCCGGGAAGGAGGGCAGCGCCACCAGCGCCACGTCCAGTTCGCCGGCCAGCAGCGCCTCGACCAGCGGCTTGGCCGGCAGATCGCGAATCATCAGGTCCAGCATGGGAACGCGCGTCTTCAACTGCTCGAAGAAACCGACCAGCCGGGCCGGGCTGATCGTGCACATGACACCAAGCTTCAAGGGCGCGCGGTCCATGGAACGGTACTGCTTCGCCTCGGCCAGCACGGCGGCGTTGGCGCTGTAGATCGCTTCCAGATGCGGCTGGGCGAGCCGCCCGAGTTCGGTCAGGTGGGTGTTGTGATGCTCCCGGCTGAAGAGAAGGCCGCCCATCTCCTCTTCCAGCTTCTGGATGGCGCGGGTCAGCGACGGCTGGGTGACGTTGCACTGTTCCGCCGCACGCGTGAAGTTCAGCGTCTCCGCCACGGCTAGGAAGTACCGGATCTGGTGCATCTCCATTGCAACCTCCCTGCGCAGGGGGCGCCCCATAGCCGTCGGCTATGCAGACAATAGGACCAAAGCATTTCAGGTCGTTTCGGACAACGAATACTTTGGGTTCGTCAACCACTCCCCTTGGCGGGAGAGACAACCGAAGGAGATGACCGATGACCGAAACGACCAATGGCCTGACGATTGCTGCCGCTCTGGCCGGTGCCCTGTCGCTGGCGGCGCTCCTGCCGGCCACCACCGCCGCCGCGGCGGAGGCCAGCGGCCTGGAGAAGTGCTACGGCATTTCCAAGGCGGGGCAGAACAGCTGCGCCAACGAGGCCGGCACCCACTCCTGCGCCGGGCAGTCCACCAAGGACTATGACGGCGGCGAGTGGCGGGCGGTCCGGGCCGGCGTCTGCACCGAGATGGGCGGCAAGCTGGCGGCCTTCCAGGGCGTCGGCATGCCCAAGGACATGACCAAGGCCGACACGAACACCGGCAAGAAGAGCTGATCCGGGACAAAACCCTGCCCCACCCGCCGATCGCCGGAGGTTCCCGCCATGCACACCGCGCCCGACGTCTCCCGCACCGTTTCTCCCCTGCCGGCACGGGCCGGCGTCGGGCTGCGGCACCGCCACGTCGCGGAGTTCCTGACCATGCGCCCCGCCGTGGCCTGGATCGAAGTGCACAGCGAAACCTATCTGGCGGCCGGCGGCCCCCGCCTGACGGCGCTGGAGGCGATCCGCCGGGACTACCCGCTCAGCGGGCACGGGGTCGGCCTGTCGCTCGGCTCCGCCGACGGGGTCGATCCCGACCACCTCGACCGCTTGGCCGCCCTTTACGCCCGCCTCCAGCCGGAGCTGGTTTCCGAGCATCTGGCGTGGAGCAGCGCCGGCGGCACCTACCTGAACGACCTGCTGCCCCTGCCCTACACCGAGGAAGCGCTTGACACCGTCCGCCGCAACGTCGAGCGCGTCC
Source organism: Azospirillum brasilense (assembly GCF_005222205.1). NCBI lineage: Bacteria > Pseudomonadati > Pseudomonadota > Alphaproteobacteria > Rhodospirillales > Azospirillaceae > Azospirillum > Azospirillum brasilense. The sequence goes on from NZ_CP032349.1 coordinate 79,047, forward strand.
AGGAGAGGCTGAAGCGCCCGATCCTGGTGGAGAACCCGTCGCGCTACCTGACCTTCGGCGCTTCCGCGATCCCGGAGGCGGAGTTCCTGGCGGAGCTGGCGCGCCGGACCGGCTGCGGCTTGCTGCTGGACGTCAACAACATCCACGTCAGCGCCCACAACGTTGGGCTCGACCCGCGCGCCTATCTCGACGCCATTCCGCCGGAGGCGGTGGGCGAAATCCATGTCGCCGGCCACGCGGTGCACGATACCGGGCGCGGCACACTGCTGATCGACGACCACGGCAGCCCGGTCGCCGATCCCGTCTGGGACCTGCTGGACGAGGCGTTGCGCCGCACCGGCCCGCGGCCGGTGTTGGTCGAATGGGACACGCGCGTGCCGGACCTGCCGGTCCTGCTGGCCGAGGCCGGGCGCGCTGACCGCAGCCTTCATGCCGTGACGGAGGGAGCCTGCCATGCTGCGTGACCTTCAGGCCGCCATGGGCCGCGATCTCCTGCGCGCCGGGAACAGCATCCCGCCGGGCATCGAGGACGGCGCCATTCCCGCCTCCATCCGCTTCGCCATCCACGCCAACAACGTCGTGGGTTCCCTGGCCGGGGCGCTGGAGGCCGCCTTCCCGGCGACCGCCCGGCTGCTCGGCGGCCCGGCCTTCCAAACGGAGGCCCTGGCCTTCGTGCGCCGGCACCCGCCGCGCGTGCCGCAACTGCTGGCCTATGGGGACCAGTTCCCCGACCACCTCGCGCGCCGTATGGCCGACCGCCCCTGGGCCGCTGACCTCGCCCGCGTCGAGTGGGCCTGGAACGCCGCCTATTTCGCTGCGGACGCCCCGGTGCTGGACATCGCCGCGCTGCGCGCCCTGCCGGACGACCGCTATCCGGCGCTGCGGCTGGCGATGCACCCGTCGGCCCACCTGCTGACCTTAGCCTTCCCGATCCTGGAGCTGTGGGACGCGCTGCGCCGGGGCGGCGACGCACCCGCCGCCATCGCGGCCGGCACGCAGCACCTGCTGATCGTCCGCCCGCTGCTGGAGGTGCAGGCGGTCACGCTGGGGCCGGGCGAGGCGACCTTGCTGATGGCCCTGTCGGCGGGTGCCGACCTCGCGCACGCCGCCTTGGCGGCGTCGGCGATCGAGCCCGGCTTCGGCCTTCAGGGCACGCTGCTGGCTCACCTGCAACTGGGCAGCTTCACCGCCTTCACACTTCCCTCAAAGGAGGACTGATCCATGACTCACGCCGCCATCGGGTCCCGCCGCGGACACCGCGCTCTGCACGACCTGTCCGCCACCGTCTCCGCCGTCATCGACGGCCTGGGGCGCTGGGGAGCGCCCCTGCTGCAACTGGCGATCCGGCTGTGGATCGCGCGGGTGTTCTTTCTGTCCGGCCTGACGAAGATTCAGGACTGGGACACCACCGTCCTGCTGTTCCAAGAGGAATACCGCGTGCCCCTGCTGTCTCCGGGCATCGCCGCGCTGCTGGGGACGGCGTTCGAACTCAGCATGCCGGTCCTGCTGGCCGTGGGCTTGGCGAGCCGCCTCGCGGCGCTGCCCTTGCTCGGCATGGCGCTGGTGATCCAGTTCGTCCTGGGCGCCACCAACCCGGCCTACGATTCCGTGGAGCATGTCTATTGGATGTTCCTGCTGCTGGCGATCCTGGTGCACGGCCCGGGCCCGCTGTCGCTCGACCGTATCGTCCAAAGCGCGCTCACCGGCGCGTCCCGCTGATTGAAACCCAATTGAACCCGGCAATGGTGACCTTAAGCTCGGTTTCCAGAACGTCCCGAGGACGGCTCCGCGTGTGATCAGGGGTGCGCATGGCTGCTGGCGAACAAGCGCTTGGATCGACGACCGGACAGCTGGGGCGAATGATACTTGCGCTGCTCACCGCGGCGGCCATCTTCATCGTCGCCAACCGCCTCAGCGCATTCTGAAAACCGGGCCTTATTGGTCCATGCCACTCATCAGCACGTATTTTACCTGTACATACTCTTCAATCCCATAATAGCTGCCCTCCCGGCCATAACCCGATTGCTTGATCCCGCCGAACGGCACCGATGCGGTGCCGACCGCACCAGAATTTAGGATAACCATGCCCGCTTCAAGATCCCGCGACAGGCGGAGAAACCGGCCGGCATCACGGGTGTAGGCGTAGGCCACCAACCCATACTCGGTATCGTTGGCCCGCCGGACCACCTCGTCCTCGCTGTGGAAGCGGAAAATGGGAAACACCGGTCCGAAAATTTCCGTTCGGGCGATCTGGAACGTGTCGTCAACCCCGGTGAGGATGGTCGGCTCGTAAAACAGGCCTCCCCTGGCGTGCGGTTTTCCACCCCGGCGGACCGCCGCTCCCCGCTCGACGGCATCGGCCACCAAGGCGCTTACCTTGTCGACAGCCGGCTGGTTGATCAGTGGGCCGACCACGAATTCGCTTTGCAGCCCCTGGTCGACCCGGATCGATGCAACCGTATCCTCCAGCAATTCGACAACACGGTCGTGAACCCCATCCTGCACATAGATGCGGTTTGGGGAAATGCAGACCTGCCCGGAATTGCGCAGCTTGGCGGCCACCAACCCCTTCACCGCCTCCTCAATGTTGGCGTCGTCGAAGATAAGGAACGGGGCGTTACCGCCCAGTTCCATGGTCATCGTCTTGAGCGTCTGCGCGCTGTTCTTGGCCAGGAGCCGGCCGACGCTCGTCGATCCGGTGAACGAAATCTTGTGGATTCGCAGATCGCCGGTGAAGGCCTCCCCGATCACTTTGGGATCGCCGGTCACCATTTCGAACACGCCTTCGGGAATGCCGGCCAACCGTGCGCAGTCAAGCAGCTTGTAGGCGGTGAGAGGCGTCAGTTCCGATGGCTTGATGATCATCGTGCAACCGGCCGCGAGTGCGGTCGCGACCTTTCGCGTGATCATCATGAAGGGGAAGTTCCAGGGCGTGATCGCCGCGGTCGGGCCGACCGGCTCCTTGACCACCATCACGGCGGCGTTGTTCGCATGCGTCGGGATGGTGTCGCCATAGACGCGCTTGGCTTCCTCGGCATACCATTCGATGAACCCGAGACCATAATCGATCTCCCCCATCGCTTCGGTCAGGCATTTGCCGTTTTCCCGGACCATGGTTTCGGCGAACATCTGTTTGTCCGCCCGGACGAGCTCGAACCAGCGGCGCAGGATGTCGCTGCGTTCCTTCGCCAGCCGGCGTGACCACGGCTTGAACGCCTCACAGGTCCGGTCGATCGCTGCCCGGACTTCGTCGATTCCCATCTCCGGGGCCTCGCCGACCAGAGAGCCGTCGGCAGGATTGTAGACCTTGATCATGACTGTTCTTTCCTATCCCGAAATGCCGCCCTGAAGAGCGCCGGGACACTCGTCGGGTCGGGCAAGGAAGGGCGGGGCTTTGGCCCATCCCCTTTGGTCAGCACAATAGGGGAATGCAGTTCCTAGGCCGGGGACGGTCGACGCGTCGCCCGGCGGGCCGCCTGTTCTTCCAGGTATCGGTCGACCGAGGCGGCATGCTCCGGCGTCAGATGCGCCAGCGTCTGAAGCGCTGCCGTCGCATCCAGGCAGCCGGCCAAGTCGCTCCGCTCCGACAGGCGGAGAAGGCGCTTGGTGTAGCGCAGGGCCGGCGCGGAGTTCCGTGCGATTTCCTCCGCCAGGGTCCGGGCGCGCTCCATCAGCCTGTCGGCTGGAACGATCTCCGAGACCAGCCCGTGGTCGAGCGCCGTGCCGGCGTCGATGACCCGGCCGGTGAAGGCCATTTCCGCCGCGCGGGCGTGCCCGACCGCCCTGGGCAGGAACCACGCGCCGCCGATCCCGGACACCAGCCCGAGCCTGACGAAGGTCTCCGCGAAGGTCGCGGCCGTCGACGCGATGCGGAGATCGCACATGCAGGCGAGATCGAGGCCCGCCCCCATTGCCGGACCGTTCACCGCCGCGATGACCGGCACCTCCAGGCCATGGAGGGCCAGCGCGAGGCGCTGCAGCGTGCGCCGATAACGTTCCCCGATGTCGGTTGGCCCACCGGCCATCAGACCCTGGCGCGACTGCATGTCCCGGACGTTGCCGCCCGCGCAGAAGGCCGGACCGGCGCCCGTCAGGATCGCGACGTGGATGCCGTCGTCCCCGTTGATGGCCTCGATGGCGGCAATGAAATCGGCACACTGCTCCGGCCGCGAAAGAGCGTTTCGGGTCGCAGGTTCGTCCATCGTCAGGAGGACGAGTCCGCCCTCCCTTTCGATTGTCAAAAATGGGCGTGTCATGATGCTGCTCCGGTGTAGACCACGGCGTCCGAAACGAGCGCGTCCACGTCCGCGTCGGTGAAGCCGAAGCGTCGCAGGACCATGCGCGAATCCTGACCCGTGTGGGGGGTGGTGCGGTCGGCCGCGCCGCGCCGACGGCGCCCAGGGCGAAACCAGGCATGCGGAAGCGGCCTGCCCGCGGGTGATCGAGTTCGATCTCAACGCCGCTGGCCGCGTACTGCTCGGTGCCGACGACCTCGGCGTAATCGGCGACCGGCGCTGCGACGATGTCGGCGTCCCGCAACAGCGGCAACCACTCGGCGGATGTCCGCCGGCGGAAAATCGGCTGCAGCACGGCAAGGAGCGCCGGCCGTTCAGCGACACGGCCGGCGTTGGTCGTAAAGCGGGGATCCGTCACGAGGTCGCTGCGCCCAATGAGGTCGCAGAGCGCTTGCCACCGGCGATCCTGGTAGGCGGCAACCATGATCCAGCCGTCGCGGGTCGGCAGCGCTTCGTTCACAGCGGCGTAGGGAGCGGCGCTCCCCGTCGGCTCCGGCAACGTGCCGGAGTTGAGATAGGTGGCGAGATTGAGCTGCTGAAGCATCAGCATGGAACTGTAGAGGCTGACGTCGAGGTGCCCGCCTTCGCCTGTGGCGTCGCGACGCCGCAGGGCGGCCAGGATCGCGATGGTCGCGAACAGCGCGCCCGTCATATCGACCAGAGGCAGAGGCACCTTTCCCGGCCCACCGTCCGGAGCCGAGATCCCAGCCATCAGCCCGGTGACCGCCTGGATGATCCCGTCCACGCCGGGACGGCCGCTCCACGGGCCGGTCTGCCCGTAGGCCGACAGGGAACACGTGATAAGGTCAGGCTTCACGGCGGACAGGGCCGCGTGGTCGATTCCCAGGCGGGCAGTGACGCCGGGGCGGAAGTTCTCCAGAACGACATCGGCCCGCTCCACCAGTCGGCGGATCACCCCGACCGCCCCCGGCCGCTTGAGGTCGATGCTGAGGGCCAACTTGTTCCGGTTCGCCGTCAGAGCGGTCAGGCTTTCCGCGTTCTGCCAGGGCGGGCCGAGCCGCCGCGCGAGTTCGCCGTCAGGAGGCTCGATCTTGATGACGGTCGCGCCCATGTCCGCGAGCCACATCCCGCAGACCGGTCCGGCGATCAGCTGGCCGAAGTCGAGAACGGTGAGCCCCGTGAGAGACTGTGTGAGCATAAGAAGCAACGACTCCAGAGGGATGAGACGGGCCGCCTCGTGGTGGAGTCCTTGTGCCGCCGATTGCGCTTCCGCCACAATCGAGTAATCTTGCGCAACTGTTGACGAAACCTGCATGGTTGATCATGAGGGATCTGCCTCCGCTGAACGCGCTCCTGGCGTTCGAGATCGTGGCACGCACGGGCAGCGTACGGTCCGCCGCGGACGAGCTTCTGGTGACACCGAGCGCCATCAGCCGGCAAATCCGGCTGCTGGAGGAGCATTTCGGCGTGGCGCTGTTCGCCCGCCAGGGCCGCGGGCTCACGATGACCTCGGTCGGTGCCGCCTATTATGAGCGGGTCAACAGCCACTTCGACGGGTTGCGCAAGGCCAGCGCGCTTCTGCACAGCTCGTCCGGACGGTCGGTGCTGAAGTTGCGCTCCTACACGACCTTTGCGACGCGGTGGCTGCTGCCTCGCCTGTCGCATTTCCAACTGGCCCATCCGGAAATCGACGTTCGTCTGACGACGGAATCCCAGTGGAGTGAATTGGGCGATTTCGATGCCGCCATCCGGCTCGGTGACGGACAATGGCCCGAGCATCACGCCGTCCCGCTGGTGCCGAACGTGCTGCGCCCGGTCTGCAGCCCGGCTCTGCTGAAAGGTCCGGAGACGAAGGATGCCACGTGGCTGGCTCAGCAGACGCTGCTCTTCGTCCGAGCCCGCCCCGACGATTGGGCACTCTGGTGCGACGCCGCCGGCATCGACATGCGTCGGCACAAGCGCCGCCGGGAACTGGAAAGCTCGGCCCTCGCTTATCAAGCGGCGCTCGAAGGCCATGGGGTGGCGCTGGCTCAACTCGTCCTCGTCGAGGACGAGTTGGCGGCCGGCGACTTGGTGGCACCGATCGCCTTCGCGCTCGATCGTCGGGACGTCACCTACTATCTGGTGTCTGATGTGCGGAGCCAGAAACGAAGTGTTCTTAATCAGCTCCAGCGCTGGTTGACGTCGGGCGACGGCGCTTAGCTGGTCGGAAGCGCAATCGCATCGGCGGCTTCCTTCCGCCGCGAGGCCGGCGATTGCTTCCTCCAGGTCAACAGTTGCGCAATTTTACTTGCTGGTCCGTCTGGCCGACTTTCATTACCGTCGGCAAAAGACAGAGCCGCCGTGGCTCTATGGACAAATCCACCGCCGGTCCGGACCGCGCCGGTCTGTCCAGGCAAGGCCGTGACCGCCCGGGAACTGCAAGCGCTGGATCTCCCAAGCAGTGAAATGAAAGCCATGCCGCTCCCCACGGCGGAGCCCTTTGGCCCGATCCGGCGCCATGAGCGGACATCGATACGAACAATCTGCATTCGGAAAGACCGGATGCCCAGGGGAGGAATTGAAATGGTCGAATCACGACCACCGAAGATGCTGTCAATCGTCCTCTCATCCAGCCTTGGAACGATGCTGGAGTATTATGATTTCTTCGTCTATGTCGCCCTAAAGCGAACTTCCGTTCGCTTTAGACTCACATCGCCTCACTTGCCGGCGGGCTTCGGCCGCATGTGCGGCCGGGGCCGCCGTCGCGGTCCAAAGCGGATTGCAATCCGCTTTAACGGGAACCTTCACCAAGCTCTTCTTCCCAACGGAGGATCCGGCGGTGGCCGCACTGGTCGGCGCCGCAGGCTTCGGAGCGGCGTTCCTCGCGCGGCCGATCGGCACGCTCATTTTCAGCCCGATGGCTGACCGGGTCGGACGGAAAAAGACTTTTGTCGTAACCTTGACGCTCATGGGCGCCGCGACGTTCCTGATGGGATGCCTGCCGAGTTACGCCACCGCCGGCCTCGCCGCCCCTGCCGCATTGCTCGCGTTGCGCGTCGTGCAGGGCATCGCGTTGGGCGGCGAATACGGGTCGGCAGCGGTGTACGTGATGGAACATGCCCCCGCCCGACGGGCCGGACTCTACACCAGCGTGCTGCAAGGCACCGCCGGGCTTGGGTTGCTCGTCGCCCTCCTCATCGTCGCTGCCCTGAAGACCAGCCTCAGCGCCGAAATGTTCGACCTGTGGGGCTGGCGGATCCCCTTCCTTCTGTCGGCGCCGATCGTGATCATCGCGACCTTCATCCGATTGAAGATGACGGAGACGCCAGTCTTCCTGGAGCTCAAGCGGTCAGGAGCGCTCTCCGCGTCGCCCCTTGCGGAATCCCTGACGAGCCGGGCGGCCTGGAAGGGAATCCTGCTCGCGATTTTTGGCGCGCAGGGCGGCACATCCGTCTCACTGTACACCTCGGTGGTCTACATGCTGTATTTCCTGCAAGGCGTCCTGAAAGTCGACAGCATGCAGGCCAACATGTGCGTCGCCGCTGCGGTGCTCCTCACCGCCCCGCTGTTCCCGGTTTTCGGTGGTCTTTCGGACCGGATCGGCCGCGCCAGGACGATGCTGATCGGCATCGTCTCTTGGATGATCATCGCCTATCCGGCCTTTTCCGGCATATCGGCGGGCGTGAAGACGGGCTCTTGGACCCTGGTCACTCTTCTCATCACAGCTCTGGCCGCGCTGACGGCGATGATCATGGCCCCTCTCCCGGCCTTTATCTCGGAATGCTTCCCGCCGCAGAGCCGCACGACCGGCTTCGGCTTGGCGCAACAGGTCGGCAACGTGATGTTCGGCGGGTTCCTGCCGCTCATCTCGTTGACGCTCGTCAATTGGACAGGCAATCCGCTTGCCGGAGTCGGCTACTCCATCGCGTCTTTGATTCCCTGTGCGGTGGTCACCTACAGCTGGGCGATGAAGGCGGAGAAGCGGGGAAATTTGACAAAAGCGGCGACCCCGATCAAAGCCCAGGCGCAATCGTTGGGATAAGGCGTTGACCGGTGCCGGTTACCGCTAAAGCGAACTTCCGTTCGCTTTAGACTCACATCGCCTCACTTGCCGGCGGGCTTCGGCCGCATGTGCGGCCGGGACCGCCGTCGCGATCCAAAGCGGATTGCATTCCGCTTTAGCGCTCGGACAAGCGGCTGACCAGGCGCAACGGCTATCGGGAGCGAACCTGGGAGACACGTGCCGGCGCCATCGACCTGCGCATTCCCAAGTTACGGCGCGGGTCCTACTTTCCAGCCTTCCTGGAGCCGCGGTGCACGGCGGAGAAGGCGCTGACCGCGGTGATCCAGGACGCCTACGTGCAGGGCATCTCCACGCGCAACGTCGATGACCTGGTCAAGGCGATGGGCATGACCGGTCCCGTGACAACGCCGTCGCGATCCATTCCTTCAAAAGCGAAGGATGGATCGCGACGGTCTCTGGCTGTCGAATGCTCAGCCGAACCAGGCGGCGACGTTGCCGGTCTGGCCGAGGATGGTGATGCGGTTGCCGCCGCCGACGTCGAGGGTGGTGCTGCCGCCCTCCACCCGGGCCGAGCGGATCACGGCGCCGAGGTCCATCGTGGCGTCGTAGAGCGCCAGACGGTCGATCCCGGCCTGGAAGTCCATCACCACCGAACCGCCCGAGTTGCGTCCGAAGGCGAAGACGTCCGCACCGGCGCCGCCCCACAGCGTGTCCGCTCCGCCGTCGGCGAACAGCACGTCGTTGCCGGCCCCGCCGTTCAGCAGGTCGTTGCCCGCCCCGCCGAACAGCGTGTCGTTGCCCGCCTCGCCGAACAGCGTGTCGTCGCCGTCGCCGCCGCTGGCCAGGTCGTCGCCCGCGCCGAGACCGATCAGGTCGCGCCCCGCCCCGCCCAGCGCCACGTCGTTGCCGTCGCCGCCGCTCAGCGTGTCGTCGCCGTCGTCGCCGATCAGGAAGTCGTGGCCCGACCCGCCGAACAGCAGGTCGTTGCCCGCCCCGCCGGACAGCGTGTCGTCGCCCTCCTCGCCGGTCAGCGTGTCGTCCCCCGCCTCGCCGAACAGGATGTCCTGGCCCGTCCCGCCGAACAGCGCGTCGTTGCCGACCCCGCCGCCGACCAGGTCGTTGCCCTCGCCGCCGAACAGCCAGTCGTCGCCCTCGCCGCCCATCACCACGTCGTCGCCCTCGTCGCCGTACAGCGTGTCGTTGCCGCCGGCGCTGGCGATCGTGTCGTTGCCGCCGCCGCCGTGCAGGATGTCGTCGCCGGCCCCCAGGTACATGTACTGCTCGTGGTCGTCGCCGTAGACGATCTGCTCGCCGTCGCCGCCGACCAGCGTGGCGTTGCCGACCACCGCGGCGAACTCGACGTTGTCGAGCTGGATGGTCACCGCCCCGGCCAGCGCCGTGGTGTTGAGCACCACCGCGGTCGGCGCCGTGCTGGCGACCCCGGTGCCGCCCAGCGTGTTGCCGGTCACCTTGGTCTGCACCGCCTGGCCGGCGGCCACCCCCGGCGCGCTGAAGTCGATGGCGCGCACCAGAAGCTGGGCCTGGGCCGACAGCACCGAGAGGAAGCTGTCGCCGCCGCCGGTCAGGTTGCCGCGCGAGGCCGTGCCGGCGTCGGTGCGCGCCTCGATGGCGGCGATCAGCCCGGCCACCCCGGTCTGGGCCTCCGCGGCGGTCTGCCGCTCGGCGCTGCCGCTGGTGGTCACGGCCACGCCGGTGGAGACGCTGACCGTCAGGGTGGTCATCGTCGAGACCTGGCCGGTCTGCCGATCGACCACCTGCTCGCGCACCACCGGCACGTCGGCGAGGTCGGCGTTGGCGGTGTTGCTGTCCTCCACCCGCTCCTCGTTGCTGGCCGCGATGGTCACGGTGGTGACGCGCTTGCCGTCGCTGCCGGTGGTGACCGCGCCGCTGACGGTGGCGCCGTCCACGGTGGCGACCGGGGGCGGGGCGACGGGGGCGGGCTTCTCCACGGTGGCGGTGAGCTTCTGCGTCGTCGCGGTGACGGGGACCGAGGCGTTGCCCGCCGGGTCGGTCAGGCCCAGCGTCAGGGTGAGGGTGCCGTCGCCCAGGGCGGAGAGGTCGAGCCCGGTCACCTGGGCGGTCGGTCCGCTCATCACGCCGCTGCCGGTGACCTGGCCGCCGCCGGCCGAGGTGATCGTCCAGGTGAAGGCGGTCCCGGCCTCGCCGCCGCTGATGGTGAAGGCGGCGCTGGACTGCTCGATGGCGTCGATGCTGTCGTCCTCGAACCGCACGGTGGCGGTGGGGGCCGTGGTGTCGACGGTCAGCGTGTGCGTACCGGGACCCGAGACGTTGCCTGCGGTGTCGGTCGCCGTCACCGACACCGGGTTGGTGCCGTTGGCGTTGAGATTCAGCACGCCAGCGGTCGGCGTCTCGGTGGCGAGGTTGAGGCTCCACGTCCCGTTGGTCGCCGTCGTGGTGTAGGTGGCACCACCGACGGTGACGGTCACCGTGCTACCGGCCTCGGCCGTGCCGGCAATGGTCGGGGTGGCGTTCTTGGTCAGCGCCGCGCTGGTCACCGACGGAGCGTTGGGCAGCGTGGTGTCGATCGTCAGCGTCTGCGTGCCGGCGGTGGACGTGTTGTTGGACGCGTCCTTGGCGGTGACGGACACCGCGTTGGTCCCGTTGGCGTTCAGGTTCAGCACGCCGGAGGCCGGCGTCGCCGTGGCGAGGTCGACCGACCAGTTTCCGCCCGTCGCCGTGGTGGTGTAGGTCGCCCCACCCACCGTGACGGTCACCGTGCTGCCCGCCTCCGCCGTGCCGGCCAGGGTCGGCGTGGCGCTGTTGGTCAGCGCCGCGCTGGTGACCACCGGAGCCGCCGGCGGCGTCACGTCGGCCACGCTCACCACCGCGCTGACCCCGGAGATGGTCGCGGCTCCGGTGGCGCCGCCGCTGTCGGTCAGGCTGGCGACGGCCACCGTGCGGTCGCCCAGCGTCGCCGACGCGCTGGTGTTCTTGTAGGTGACGCCGCCCAGAAGCGCGCTCATCTGCGCGTCGTCGCGCTCCAGGCCGGTGACCGTCACCGTGGCGACGCCGCCGACCACCGACACGCTCACGCCGGCGTTGCCGCCCGCGGCGCCCAGCCCGCTCAGGGTGGCGGTGGCGCCGTTGGTCAGGGCGACGTCGGTGCCGCCGATGGTCAGGACCTCGGTGGCGTCGACCACGCCGCTGACCGTGAACACCGCGCCGCGGAAGCTCTGCCCGGCCTCCACCGTGGAGGCCGCCACGCCGCTGAACAGGCTGGTCGCGCTGTCCACCCCGACGCCGAAGGTCTTGGCTCCGCCGGTCGCGGTCAGGGTCGGCACGGCGTCGACGGTGATCGTCGCGGTGGCGCTGCCCGTGCTGAAGGCGTCGGCGGTGGTGGTGTCGGCGGTGGCGCCGGCCGTGCCGCTGGTGCGGTCCCACGCCTTGAAGGTCAGGCCGCCGGTGTCGGTGTTGGTGAAGCCCGAGCCGCTCGGCACGAAGCGCACGCGGTCCGACCCGGCGAGCAGCAGCGCCGAACCGTTGGACGAGGTGGTGGGGATGTCGGTCCAGGCGCCGCTGCCGACCTTGTACTGCCAGGTGCCGTTGGTGTTGGTCACCCCGGTGACGGCGATGCCCAGCGGGAGGACGGTGACCATCGGCACGGGGCTGTCGTACTCGGCGTCGGTGGCGGTGCCGGCGGAGGCGAGCAGGGCGGTGACGGTGGTGCCGGTGTTGGCGGCGTCGGCGATGCCCTGGTCGATGGTGGTCAGGCTGCGGACGTCGTTGGACAGGATGGGGCTGTCGTTGGCGCCGGTGAAGTTGAGGGTGAGCTGCTGGGAGACGGTGCGGTTGCCGTCGGAGACGGTGAAGGTGCTGGTGCCCTGCATCGGCCCGGCGGGGACGCCGTTGAGGAAGGCGGCGTCGAAGACGTAGGCGTAGTGGCCGGTCTGGCTGTTGACGTAGGCGGTGCCGCCCGGGCCGGTGGACCAGGTGTCGTAGGTGACGCCGTTGCTGAGCGTGACGCTGCCGTGCTGGACCGGGGAGGCCTGGGATCCGGCGAGGGAGTAGGTCAGCGTGCCGCCTTCGAGGTCGGTGGCGGAGAGCTGGCCGTCGATCAGCGGGAAGCTGTCGGCGGCGGCGGTGTCGACCAGCGTCGGCGGGGTGGCGGGGACGGCCAGGACCGGCGGGGCGTCGGTGTCGATGCGGTCGTTGGTCTGGCTGATCGGGGTGGTGTAGGGGGTGTTGGCGTTGCTGGCGGCGTCGACCAGGACGATGTTGACCGGGATGTCGTCGCCGGCGGCGCGGTTGCCGGTGCGCAGGCTGTCGGCGGTGACGGTGAAGGTGGCGGTGTAGGTGGTGGCGCTGACCTTGGTCAGGTTGGCGAGCGCGAAGCCGTTGACCGTGCTGCCGTTGCCCAGGGTGTAGGTGTCGCTGTCCGAGGCCACGGTGATCGTCACCGTCACCGTGTCGCCGACCTGCGCCGGCTGGTTGGGGATGGTGACGTTGGTGATCGAGGGCGGCGTCGTGTCCGGGGTGTTGTTCGTCACCGACTGGTTGGTGACGCTGGCCGCGTCCGCGCCGCCGCTCGCGTTCTGGATCGCCGCCGCGTCGTTGCCGTTGGTGGGATCGGTGTAGCTGACGGTGACCGTCTGTCCGTGCTGGACCGCCTGGGCCAGCGTCAGAGTGACCGTCTTGTTGACGCTGTCCACGGCGACACCGGAGACGGTGGCCGTGGTGCCGCCGACCTTGACCTCGAAGGCGCCCGCCGCCGGGCCATTCACGGCGTCCAGCGCGACGTCGTAGGTCAGGACCAGCGTCGTTCCGTCCACCGCCGCGCTCTGCAGAACCGGCGCCACCGCGGGGCGCGGCACCATGGCTATGGTAATAAGCCATGTGGAGGCGACGTCGAGGCCGTTGGTGGCCTGAATAACTCCGCTGGAATTGTCACCCGCCGGATCGACGTAGCGGAATTCGATGTAGTCGCCGGCTGCAAAGGTGCTGCCGACGGTCAGCGTCAGGGTCTTGCCGGACACCACGGCGGCGGTCACGTTGACCTTCGTTCCGTTGATCAGGACGGCGCTGGTGCCCCAGGACGGGTCGCCGGGCGAAATCGCATCGAAGGTGGACAGGGCCGGCTGACTGGCGCTGTCGAGATTGCCGTCGAAGGTCACGGTGATGGTGGACTCGCCGACATAGGCAACGGTGTCCACGGCTTCGGGGGCCGCCATCAGCACGCCCGCGTAGCGTTCGATCCGCAGCGCCTCGGTCCGCACGACGCCGCGCGTCCAGTCGAGATCCCAATCGCCGCCAAGATCCGCGGCACCCGTCAGTGTCCGCGACGCCGCCATGCCGGCGCCGGTGATGTCGGACAACGCGTCCAGGAATGCCCCGCCATGGCCGCTCGCCACGTTGCAGCCGTACAGCAGGATGTCGCCTTCATCGGCAAGGCAGGCACCGATGACCGTCAGTTCCGCCGCCCGTCTCGGAAGCGATGCAGCATCGAGTCGGGTCGCACCGAGTTGGAGCCCGCCCTCGAAACCGTGGGACAGCACATGGATGGCCCGGATGCCGGAGCGATCGGCCAGCGCCTGTGCCATGACCGTCACGCCGTCGCAGCCTTCGCCGATCAGGATCGCCTCGATAGCGGACGGCAGGCCTGCCTGGAGATCCTGCCAATCGGCAAGCGCCATGTCGATGAAGGCGATTTCGGTTCCGGAATGCGAAATGCGATCAAAGGCGGCGGAGCGGTTGGCGAACGGAGAGGCGGACGCTTCGGGCATGGCGGACTGGTCCTTCATGGGGTTCAAGCCATGGGGTGGCGCCACAACCGAAACGGCTACCCCATTTGGACCTAATACCCAAAAAAAACCGCTGCGGTCAATTGGCCGCCAATATTATTTACAGTTTACAAAAATTTAAGGGTGCTTGTCCATGGAACCACCGAAGCCACGCAATGTCTAAATTTGTTACTTTATGATGAAATTTGCTTTTTGATTCTCAGGCTCGTTTGGTGATGTTCATATTCAATCCCATTGTTCTGGATCAATATTAGCAGATTTCCTTACAGAGCAACGAAATGATAAAATAAAACCGAACATTATCGGTGCTGGATTGGAGGTCTTGTCCGATGTCGAGTCCGTCGCGCCTGCTGTCGGTTCATTGCATGACAAAGGGTGCCACTGCAACACGAGGCTGGCGTGCCTCAACCCGTCTTCGTTCAACTGTTAGAGCCCGTTCGACAGCCGTTTCAGTGGCAGGCTCGTCGAAGTCGCAGGCTTGTCATGGCGAGCTGCTCGAGGCGCGTGGATGGCGTATGCTCATCAAGCCTTACCGCCGGCCGGCCTCCTCTGCGTCGTCCAGCGGGCGAGTAAGATTTGAAAACACCCGCCACCACTTCCCACCCGCGCTCATCCAGCATGCGATCTAGCTGCGGCCAGCAAGCTGATGCGCAAGCTGCTCAAAAAGCACGGCTTTGCCCCTACCCAGGTCACCACCGGCAAGCTGCGTTCCTACAGGGCCGCCTTTCGCGACATCGGCCTGACGGCGCGTCATGAGCAAGGGTGGCGCCAGAACAACCGGGCCGAGGCTTCAACCTCCAGCGCCATCTGGCCTCCCGCCGCACCCCGCGCACCGTCCGGGCGCAGGCTATGGCCGAATGGCACGCCGCGACCGCCGCGGCGTGAACCCGTCGGGGGCTCCGGATTTCCTGCACGTCGGTTCGGTCCACGTGACAAAGCCGTCACGACAGATGGGCCGGTTCGCCGGCGTCATGGATCAGCACGACGACGGACCGCGCTTCCACCAGATAGGACAACTCACTCAGCGTCGGCGCCAAGCGCCACTCGACGATATCACATGGAGGATCGAGCGAGGTGTCGATCCATCGGCGCCATGGGCCAACATCGACGTCATCTGCTGGCGGAAGTTCAAAGCGAAGCGGTTTCCAATAGGCGTTCAGGATCAGGTAAATGCGAAGCCGGTCCTGCTCCACCTTCGCTTCGACGGCGATGCTGTGGGAATCGCGGCTCCAATCCGGTTGCTCGGGCGTCACGCCGTGCCACGTTATCTTCGCATTCCGGAGCAGCTGCCGCAAAGGCACACGCTCATACATCCTGTCCCGCAGGCTTCGGCGTGTGTTGAGCACGGTCACGAACCGGTGCACGTCCGCGTGTGTCTCGACCAGCGTCCAATCAAACCAACTGGTCTCGTTGTCCTGGCAGTAGGCGTTGTTGTTGCCGGACTGGGTGCGCCGCGCCTCATCGCCCATCGTGATCATCGGGACGCCGAGCGATAGCATCGTCACGGTCAGGAAATTCTTCACTTGGCGGTTTCTCAGCCGCTCGATTGCCGGGTCGTTGGTCGGGCCTTCGACGCCGCAGTTCCAACTGCGGTTGTCGTCCGCGCCATCGCGGTTGCCTTCGCCGTTCGCCTGGTTGTGCTTGCGATCGTAGGACACCACGTCGTTGAGCGTAAAGCCGTCATGGCAGCTCACGAAGTTGACGCTTTGTTCAGCCTCCCGCTCCTCATGCCCATAGATCTCCGGGCTGCCCAGGATGCGGTCCGCGATCTGGGTTGCCGATCCCGGTTCACCGCGGAAAAACGCACGCACATCGTCGCGGAACCGTCCGTTCCATTCCTTCCAGCTGTCGCCGACGAAACTGCCGACCTGATAAAGGCCCGCCGCATCCCAAGCCTCGGCGATCAGCTTCGTACCGGCAAGCGCCGGTTCCGTTTCGATGTCCCAC
This sequence comes from Azospirillum brasilense, assembly GCF_005222205.1. NCBI lineage: Bacteria > Pseudomonadati > Pseudomonadota > Alphaproteobacteria > Rhodospirillales > Azospirillaceae > Azospirillum > Azospirillum brasilense. The sequence continues at coordinate 95,036 of NZ_CP032349.1, forward strand.
AGGATCGGCGCGTTCGGGATCGGATGTCCCGATGTGTCACGGGACAGTACCGAGGCCAGATCGAAGCGGAAGCCGTCCACATGCATCGTCTCGACCCAGTATCGAAGGCTGTCCACGATCATGCGCCGGACGACAGGGTGATTGGCGTTCAAGGTGTTCCCGGTGCCCGTGTAGTTGGCGTAGCGGGATCGGTCGTCCTCGAGAAGATAGTAGGTGGGATTGTCCACCCCCCGGAAACACAGGGTCGGCCCGTTGTGGTCGCCTTCCGCCGTGTGGTTGAAAACGACGTCGAGGATGACCTCGATGCCGCCGCGATGCAGCGCCTTGACCATGTCGCGGAACTCGTCCAGCGGACCGAGCGGATCGGAACGCGAACTGTACGCCGCATGCGGCGCAAAGAACGAGACCGGCGCATATCCCCAGTAATTGACCTTTCCCGGCGGGCAATCCTGCGCATCGAACTGGAACACCGGCAGCAGTTCCACAGCGGTGATGCCCAATTCCTGCAGGTATGGAATCTTCTCGATCAGACCGGCAAACGTGCCACGGGTCTTCTCGCCGACGCCGGAACTGGGATGGCGTGTGAATCCGCGCACATGCATCTCATACACGATGGTCTGCGCGGACGACCGGCGCAACGGTGCGTCGCCTTCCCAATCGTAGGACGCCGGATCCACGACCACGCTTTTCATGGCGGCGCCGCAATCGTCACCGGGTTTGCGGATGTCGTCGCGGCTGTAGCGGTCCGGAACGACCACCGCGCGGCCATAGGGATCAAGGAGAAGCTTGTCCCGATCGAAGCGCAGGCCGTTGGCGGGGTCCCATGGCCCCTCGGCGCGATAACCATAGATTTGGCCGGCCGTCACGCCGGGGAGAAACGCGTGCCAGTAATGATAGGTGCGATGGGTGGAGGGATCGAGGCGGATCACGCGCGCAGGCCCCGCATCCTCGGCGCGGTCGAACAGCAGCAACTCGATTCCGGTCGCGTGCTTCGAAAACACGCTGAAGTTCGTCCCCTGGCCAGTGGGGATCGCTCCCAGCGGCGCCGCGGCTCCCCGAGCGGGAGGACTGGGCGTGCCGGCCCGCCCCGCATCCTCGTCCACCTGGACCGCCGATCCGGCCCTCACGGCACCGCGCACGGCTTCGCATCCCATATCTCGGCGGCGTATTCGGCGATGGTGCGATCGCTGGAAAACCGGCCAGAGTTGGCGATGTTCATGATGACCTTGCGCGTCCAGTCCTGCGGAGCCGCGTAGGACGCCAGCAATCGCCGGTCCGCCTCCAGATAGGCCGTGAGATCGGCGAGATGCATGAAGCGGTCCCCGCCCGTCAGCAGCGCGTCGCGCAGCGGCTCGAAGACGCCCGGTTCGTTGCGGTTGAAATGGTCGGAAAAGATCAGATCCAGCGCGGCGCGGGTTTCCGGTTCGTTGTGATGATGCCAGAAAGGGCTGTACCAGCCGGCGCTGCCGCTCACCTGGTCCGCCGTCAACCCGAACAGGAAGAAGTTTTCCTCGCCTGCGGCCTGCGCCATCTCGATCGTCGCGCCATCGCGCGTGCCGATCGTCAATGCGCCGTTCATCATGAACTTCATGTTGCTGGTACCGCTCGCCTCATAGCCCGCCGTCGAGATCTGGTTGGACACGTCGGAGGCGGGAATCAGCTTCTCGGCCAGGGACACGCCGTACTCGGGCAGGAACACCACCCTGAGGCGGCCGCGCACCACCGGGTCGTCGTCGATGGCGGCGGCGAGGTTGTTGAGGAATTTGATGATCACCTTGGCAAGACGGTAGGCGGGCGCCGCCTTTCCCGCGAAGAAGAAGGTCCGCGGCGCCATGTCGAGGCCGGGGTTCTGCCGCATCCGGTTGTAGAGCACGACGATCCGCAACGCGTTCAGAAGCTGCCGCTTGTATTCGTGGATGCGTTTGATCTGGCTGTCGAAGATCGTGTCGGGATCGACGGCGATGCCGTTGGTCGATGCAAGCCACGCCACGAAGCGGTGCTTCATGGCGCGCTTGGCCTCCCGCACGGCGTCCTGGAAAGCCCCGTCGTCGGCAAGCGGCGTCAGCTTGGCCAGTTGGGACAGGTCGGTGATCCAGCCGTCCCCAATGGCGTCGGTGATGCAGCGGGAGAGGGCGGGGTTGGCGAGCCGAAGCCAACGCCGGGGCGTCACCCCGTTGGTCTTGTTGCTGAAGCGCTCGGGATACAGTTCGGCCAGATCCTTGACCGTCACGGTGCGCAGCAGATCGGAATGGATCGCCGCGACCCCGTTGGTGCTGTGCGATCCGACGATGGCGAGGTTGGCCATCCGGATCTTCCGCGGACCGCCCTCCTCGACCAAGCTCACGCGCTCGATACGGCCCTCATCGCCGGGAAAGCGGGCCCGCACTTCGTCGAGAAGCCGACGGTTGATCTCCAGGATGATCTCCAGGTGGCGCGGCAGCAGAAGCTCGAACCAAGGCAGCGGCCATTTTTCGAGCGCCTCGGGCAGCAGGGTGTGATTCGTGTAGGCGAGTGTCCGCCGCGTGAGATCCCACGCCTCCTCCCAGCCGAGCCCCGCGTCGTCAAGCAGGATCCGCATCAGTTCGGACACCGTCAGGCTCGGGTGGGTGTCGTTGAGCTGGACGGCGACCTTGTCGGGAAGCGCCCGCCAGTCGGCCGGGCTACCGACCGGATTGGTCCGGCGGAAGCGCCGCACGAGATCCGCCAGGGAACAGGCGACCAGAAAATACTCCTGCACGAAGCGCAGGCCCTGCCCCATGCTCGTCGAATCGTCGGGGTACAGGACCCGTGTGAGGGACTCCGCCGAGAGCCGTTCGGCGAGCGCGCTGACGAAGTCGCCGGCGCTGAACGCCTGGAAGTCCAGCGCGTGCGGTGCCGCCGCCGCCCAGAGCCGCAACGTGTTGATCGTTCGGCCGCCGTATCCGATGACGGGGCGGTCATACGGAATGCCGAGCAGGCTGGACGGCCGGCCGGGTACGGCGGCGAACGTCCCGTTGCGCACCTCGAACGAGCAGCCGAGCCTGATCTCCACGGACTCCTGCGGCCGGGCGACCTCCCAGGGATCGGGCCGCCGCAGCCAGTTGTCGGGCTGTTCCTGCTGCCAGCCATCCCGCAGGCTCTGCCGGAAAATGCCGTATTCGTAGCGGAGCCCATATCCCATGGCCGGGATCTGCATCGTGGCCATGGAGTCGATGAAGCAGGCCGCCAGCCGGCCGAGCCCCCCGTTCCCCAGCCCGGCGTCGGGCTCCTCGTCGAGCAGGGCAAGCCAGTCGATTCCCTTCTCGTCGGCGACCCGCGCCACGACCGGATCGAGAAGAAGGTTCATGACGTTGTTGGCCAGGGAGCACCCGATGAGGAACTCCAGGGAAAGGTAATAGACGCGTTTCGGATTCTCGCGTTCGTAGGTCTTCTCGGTGCGAAGCCACCGCTGTGACAGCACGTCGCGCACGGAGCGGGCGACCGCCTCGTAGCGTTCGCGTGGACCGACCGAGGTGGGATCGACCACATGGTCGAACATCAGGTGCCGCTCGTAGAGCGCGTCGCGCGTTCCGGTGAAGTGGATCGGGCCGCATCCATATTGCTGGAGCAGGTCCGTCGATCCGGAGACGTTCGACGCCGTTGCGTCGGCCATGGTCATGTCGCTGCTCATGGCGTTTCCTCCTCGCCCGGTCGGAGCCGCCGCGCCGTCCGACGGATGGCCCGACCATCGTCTTATGGTTCAAACATTGTCGGCCTCGGTCGAGGCGGCTTTTCCGGCCGCTCCTGTCCGGCTTGCTCGCGTCTGGCCCGCTCCCGTCTGGTCCCATATCCATCCCGCGATCTCGGGCATGTCGTCGCCATACCGCCGGATGTGTTCCTTGTGCGCGATGAGCTTGTCGCGCATGGCCTGCTTGACGTAGGCGGCGCTCGCGCCGAGCGCCGGAACCCGGTCGATCACATCGCCCACGAGGTGGAACCGGTCGAGATCGTTCAGCACGCACATGTCGAAGGGCGTGCTGGTGGTGCCTTCCTCCTTGTAGCCGCGCACATGCAGGTTCCCATGGCCGCCCCGCCGGTACGTCAGCCGGTGAATGAGCCAGGGATAGCCGTGGAAGGCGAAGATGATCGGTTTGTCGGTGGTGAACAGCGCGTCGAAGTCGCGATCCGGCAGCCCGTGCGGATGCTCCCCCGGGGGCTGCAAGGTCATGAGATCGACGACGTTGATGACGCGGACCTTCAGGTCCGGGGCGTAGTGGCGCAGGAGATCGACCGCCGCCAGGGTCTCCAGCGTCGGCACGTCGCCGCAGCAGGCCATCACCACATCGGGTTCGCCGCCGCGGTCGTTGCTGGCCCATTCCCAGATCCCCAGGCCGGCCGTGCAATGCCTGATGGCGTCATCCATCGTCAACCACTGCGGGGCCGGTTGCTTCCCGGCGACGACGACGTTGACGCAGTTCCGGCTGCGCAGGCAATGGTCCGTGACCGACAGCAGGCAATTGGCATCGGGTGGCAGATAGACCCGGACGACGTCGGCCTTCTTGTTCACCACATGATCGATGAAGCCGGGGTCCTGGTGGCTGAAGCCGTTGTGGTCCTGGCGCCAGACATGGCTGGACAGCAGGTAGTTCAGCGAGGCGACGGGGCGCCGCCAGGGAATGGTCCGGCAGACCTTCAACCACTTAGCGTGCTGGTTGAACATCGAATCGACGATGTGGATGAACGCTTCGTAGCAGGAAAAGAAGCCGTGCCGACCCGTCAGCAGATAGCCTTCAAGCCACCCCTGGCATTGGTGTTCGCTGAGCATCTCCATGACCCGGCCGTCCGGGGCGAGATGGTCGTCCCACGGGACGGTGTCGGCAACCCATGTCCGGTCCGTGACCTGGAGCACGTCCTGCCAGCGGTTGGAGTTGTTCTCATCGGGACTGAAGAGCCGGAAGTTCCGCGCGTCGAGGTTCAGCTTCATCACATCGCGCAGAAACTGCCCCATCACGCGGGTGGCTTCTGCGACGGCCACGCCGGGAGCCTCCACCGGGACGGCGTAGTCGCGGAAATCCGGAAGGCGCAGATCGCGCAGGAGCGTGCCGCCGTTGGCGTGCGGGTTGGCGCTCATACGGCGAGTGCCGCGGGGGGCCAAGTCGGCGAGGTCGGGGCGGAGGCGGCCTCCCTCGTCGAAAAGCTCCTCGGGACGGTAGCTTCTCATCCACTCTTCGAGAACACGCACATGGTCCGGGTTCTCGTGCATTTCCCCCATCGGGACCTGATGCGAACGCCAGAAATCCTCGGCCCGCTTGCCGTCGATCTCCTTCGGGCATGTCCAGCCCTTCGGTGTGCGGAGCACGATCAGGGGCCAGCGGGGACGCTGCGCGACCCCGTTTCGGCGCGCGTCGTCCTTGATCCGCCGAATGTCGGCGATGGCCGTGTCCAGAGTGGAGGCCATGCGTTCATGCATGTCGTCCGGTTCGTGGCCTTCCACGAAATAGGGGATGTATCCATACCCTCGGAAAAGTTGCTCCAGCTCCTCGTGGCTGATCCGGGAGAGAATGGTGGGGTTGGCGATCTTGTAGCCGTTGAGATGCAGGATCGGCAGAACGGCGCCATCGCTGAGCGGGTTGAGGAACTTGTTGGAATGCCAGCTCGTTGCCAGGGGTCCGGTTTCCGCCTCCCCGTCGCCAACGATGCAGGCGACGATCAGGTCGGGGTTGTCGAAGGCGGCTCCGTACGCGTGGGACAGGGCGTATCCGAGTTCGCCGCCTTCATGAATCGAACCGGGCGTCTCCGGCGCCACGTGGCTGGGAATCCCGCCGGGAAACGAGAATTGGGTGAAGAGGCGCTTGATGCCCTCCTGGTCCGGCGAAATGTTCGGGTAGACTTCGCTGTATGTTCCCTCAAGGTAGGCATTCGCGACCATGGCCGGTCCGCCATGCCCGGGACCGGCAATATAGATCATGTTCAGATCCAATTGCCGGATCATCCGGTTCAGATGGACATAGATGAAATTCAAGCCGGGCGTGGTTCCCCAATGCCCCAGCAACCTCGGCTTTATATGTTCGAGGGTAAGGGGAACTTTGAGCAATGGATTGTCATAAAGATAAATTTGCCCGACGGACAAATAGTTTGCTGCCCGCCAGTAGGCGTCAATGAGAGCCTTTTCCTTGACTGAAAGCGCTTCGGCCATGCCCGCCTCCCGCAGCTCTGGTGATGTGACGCGGTCCTCTGCGATGCCACGCCCGACCTCGCGGCGTTGGATCGGGTCGGTGTGCGGCCTCCATCATTCCACCAAGCGTGGCAGCGGTCAGAGTGCCAGTGCCCGCCCATTCCGTCTCGGTCTCATCGGTGTATGACCTGGGTCCGGCATCCGCTTCGCCGGATGCGAAAAAGCGCGTTTGTTCGGCAACGCCCCTTCAGCCGATGGAAACGATGAACTCGAAGGGCGATCCCCAGCCGCCCGCAACGATGCGGTTCTCACCGTGGTTCAGAAGGGCGGTGTCCCTCATGAAATCATGCCCGATCGGCTGCCCATTGACGACCGTCCCAAGCGTGCTGCCAAGATCGGACACGAGCAGCCGGCCCTGGCTGTGGCTGATCATGAAGTGATCGCGCGACAGGCGAAACGGCGGCTGATCGTCGATGGACAGATCGGGTGATCGTGGGGGCGGTGCCTCGCCGTTGATCGGGAGACGACCGACCACGAAGGGCAGTTGTCCAACCTGAATTGGGCTTGGACCGATCCGGCTGCGCAGGGAGTCCGTCCCAGCGGTCAATAGAATGCGTTCGTTGTTGTTGGGAAGTGCCGCCGACGACGGCGCGCCGTTCTCCGCCAGTTCCGCCTCGCGCGTCGAGAGCAGCAGGTCGCCGGCAATCTTGTCCTCGATCGTCCGCAGGCGGATGCTGAGACGCTGGATCAACCCGCGCGCCAGGGATGCGTCCCGGCTCACCCGGTCCAGGAAATCCTGCGGGGTGAGGACTTCCGCGGCGCCATCGCTGACGGCCCGGGCGGTGGCACTCCGGCTGCGGCTTTCAATGACGCCCATCTCGCCCAGCCACTCGCCGCCCCGCACATGCCCGATCAGGATGGCGTTGTCTCCATTCTCGCGCAGGACCTCAATTTCACCGTGCCTGACCCAAAAAACGCAGTCGCTCGCCTCTCCCCGCCGGAACAGCAATTCGCCGGCCTTGAATTGGATGGATTTGGCCATATCCGGATGTTCTCCGCTGTTTTACCGTGCGTCGTAATGGCACGACAGACCGGGATTCTGTATGATGAAAGCAGAAGTGAAACCTACCGAGAAAATGGACGCACACGACGGAGCCCCGCTTCTCCTTTCTTGTGGTGCATCGTTCCATCGTACGGCAAGTTGGTTGTGAGTGTGCGGCCGTCGATCTTTCCATCGCGTATCCGGCTGAATACGCGATTGATGCTTTCCATCAGCTCAACATAGTCATGATCCCGCACTCCGCCGTTTCCGGCGAACGGCTGGGTGTTGTCAGGTTGGTGGTGAACGGTCCGGCATGGCAGGTTGTTGGGCATGTCCACCACCCCATACCGCGGTGTCCGTTTTCCCGCTGGAATCATCCACGAGGCGGTCTGGGTGTCCCATTGCTCCAACCTGAGCCTACCGAGGTCGCACTGATCCGGGCGACGCCCGGCATCGTGGTCGGCGACGAGGCCATCGCGGAATGGTGGCTGCACTTTGGCCATCCGACCGCCAGCGCGCTCGCGATGCGGTGGTGCGCTACAACGCCGAAGGCGTGACGCGCAAGGCCCTGGGTTGGCGGCTGTCAAACACCATGGATGTCGAGTTCTGCATCGAGGCCGTGGAGGAGGCGATGGCGCGGCACGGCCGACCGGACATCTTCAACACCGATCAGGGCAGCCAGTTCACCAGCCCACGCTTCACCGGCCTGTTGATCGCGGACGGCATCCGGGTGTCCATGGACGGCCGTGGCCGGTGGATGGACAACGTGTTTATCGAGCGGCTGTGGCGATCGATGAAATGCGAGTGCGTCTACCTCCATGCCTTCGGGACAGGCAGCGAGGCCCGAGCCCGGATCGGCCGCTGGATCGGCCACTGCAACACCAACGGACCGCACTCCGCGCTCCGTGGCAGAACCCCGGCGGAGGCCTACGAGGGCACACCAAACCGGATCAGATTAGCGGCATAACACGAACCTGAACCAAGCTTATCCGACTGTCCGGAAAACGGGGACCATCTCATCCCGCCGCGATGGATGTCGGCTCCGACGCACGGCTCTCACCGTATCCGGATCGACCGCAAGTTGCGGTTTTCGCCAATTCCGGCGCGCTTGCCCGCCATTCGGGGCGGCGGCCCCGCCGCTCGGGTATCGCCGTCGCGATGACGGCGACAGATTTCCCATTGTCGCCGTATGCGGGTTCGTATATTGTAATGTATACGGAGTGCGGCGATCGGAGGATGGACCGCCCCGCCCACTCCGCACCACCCAAATTGAGGTCGAGATGCACTACTTCGGATACTGCACGTGGCTGAATCCGCCGGAACTTCACCGGTACTTTCCGGAAGCCAAGGTGATCACCAAGGGCTACGTCGCAAACCACAAGCTGGAGTTCCACGCCGCCGGCACGCGCACCGACCGCGGCTGGTGCCACCTGTCCAACACGGGCCGAGCCTGGGGCAACAACGTGCTGGGCATCGTCGTCGAGCATCCCGATCATCACTTCGAAGAGGACTATGACGACTTCGAGCGCTGCTTCGTCTCGGTGCGCGGCGACGACGGCAAGGTCTACGACTGCTGGACCTACCGCCTGATCACTCCGGGCACGGCGATGCGTCCGCCGAACTTCTACTGGGACCACATTCCCGCCGGCATGAAGCATTGGGGCTTCCCGGACGATTACGTCCACTCCGTTCTGGCGATGTATGAGCAAGCTGCCCCCTGCCCGCGCGCCGACCGTCCGAACCCGTCGGCCGTTCCCGGGCGCTCCGCCGAGACGCGGTGAGGTGCCGCGCCCGCTCCGCTCCTGACACCCGGGGCGGGCGCCGCCGAACCACCCTCGGGGACGGGGCCGCAACCCCGCGCCGTGTGCAGCACCTCACGTTCTCATCACTTTCGGAACCAGGAGACCTCTGCAATGCGCCTTTCCTGTGAAGCCAAGCCCGCCGTTCTCGCGGCCTTGGCCGCCTGCGTGTTCTTGACGTCGCTGCACACGGCCGCCCACGCCCAAAGCGGTGCGGCTCCCACCAACCCCCAAGCCGCCAGCCTGGTGCCGAAGCCGATCCGCGATGCCGGCACCCTGCGCGTCGGCTCCCAGCAGACCTTCCCTCCGGTGGAGTTCCGCCAGGACGGCAAGACCGAACCGGTGGGCGTTTCCGTCGATCTGCTCAACGAGATCGGCAAACGCCTGGGACTCTCCATCACCTTCGTGCACGGCGAGTACGCGGCGCTGATCCCCGGCCTGGAGGCTGGCCGCTTCGACGTCGCGTCCGGCGGCATCAGCGACACGGAGGAGCGCGAGCAGAAGGTTGATTTCGTCAATTACATGATGTCCGGCGGCAGCATCCTGGTGCGGGCGGCGGACGCCGAGAAATACTCGACCATCGCCGATTTCTGCGGGAAGTCGGTCGCCACTCTGCTGGGCAGCCGCGTCATCATGGCCGCGGTGGAAAAAGCGTCGGAAACCTGCGTGTCCGGCGGCAAGCAGCCGATCACCGCCAACCAGCTTCCCGCCGCCCCGGACGCCCGAATGCAGCTCGATCTCGGGCGCGTGGACGGCTATCTGGGCGACTTTCCGGCGCTGGTCTACATGAAGAGCCAGATGCCCGGCAAATACGCCATCGCCGGCGGCAACCACATCCTGACTCCCTACGTCACGTCCTGGGGCTTCCCGAAGAACTCCACGCTGAAGGATGCGGTCCAGAAGGCGACGCAGAGCATGCTGGCCGACGGCACCTACAAGGCCATCCTCTCCAAATGGGAGATCGAGGGCGGCGCGCTGCCGGAGATCACCATCAACCTGCCCGCCAGCAAGAGGAAGTGACAGTGGCTGCGAGCTGCGCCATGGCCGAACCACGGGCTGTCCGCGTCAAGCACCGGTGGCGTTGGGGAGCCTGGCTCCTCAGCGCGATCGTTCTCCTGGCGGTGTTCATGCTGATCAGCGCGGGTGTCCGCGCGAAGATCATGAATGTGGAGGTGTTCCTCTCCTACCTGACCAGCGAGCAGGTGCTGATCGGCGCGCGCAACGCCCTGATCCTCGGCACGCTGGCGCTGGTGGTGGCCAGCGTCATCGGTCTGGCCGTCGCCCTGATGCGGGTCAGCGGCAACCCGATCCTCGCCGCCCTGTCGGCGACCTACGTGTATTTCTTCCGCGGCACGCCGATGCTGATCCAGCTCCTGTTCTGGTTCAACGCGCTGCCGACCATGTTCCAGCGCGTTTATCTGGCGGTCCCCTTCACCGACATCGTGCTGGTGGACGCGCCGACCACGGCGGTGGTGACGCCCTTCGTGGCGGCGCTCGCCGGCCTCGCCCTCGCCGAAGGCGCCTACATGGCGGAGATCATCCGCGCCGGCATTCTGGCGGTGGACAAAGGTCAACGCGCCGCGGCCCGCGCCATCGGCATGACCGAGTATCAGGTGCTGCGCCACATCGTCATTCCGCAGGCCGGGCGCATCATCATCCCGGCGGGCGGCAACCAGTACATCATGCTGCTGAAGTCCACCTCGCTGGCTTCGGCGATCGGTTTCCTGGAACTGCTGCGCATCACCACGGACATCTATTCGTCCAACTTCATGGTGGTGGAGCTGCTGGCCGTGGCGGCCTTCTGGTATCTGGTGATGACCGCCTTCGCCACCGCCGTTCAGACCGCGCTCGAAAAGACCTTCCCCCAGCGGTAAGCCCCCCAGAGGTCCCTATGGACACACCCGTCAAGGCCGCGGCCGTGGTTCTCGAGTCCGTTTCGAAATCCTACGGTTCGGTCGAGATCCTGAAGAACGTTTCGGTTTCCATCGCGCAGGGAGAGGTGGTCACCCTTCTCGGCCCGTCCGGAGCCGGCAAATCCACCCTGCTGCGCTGCATCAACCATCTGGAGACGATCAGCGCGGGCCGCATCTACGTGCACGGCCAGCTCATCGGCTACCGCGAGGTCGGCGACACCCTGCACGAGATGTCCGACAAGGAGATCAGCGCCCAGCGCCGCTCCATCGGCATGGTGTTCCAGAGCTTCAACCTGTTCCGCCACATGACCGTGCTCGACAACGTGATGAGCGGCCCGGTCCATGTGCTGCGCATGCCAAAACCCCAGGCCGAGGCGCTGGCGCGCGAGCTTCTGGCGAAGGTCGGCCTGCCCGACAAGGCGAACCGCTATCCGTCCGAACTGTCGGGCGGGCAGCAGCAACGCGTCGCCATCGCCCGCGCCCTGGCCCTGTCGCCCAGCGTCATGCTGCTGGACGAGCCGACCAGCGCACTCGACCCGGAATTGTCGCAGGAGGTGATCCTGACCATCCGGAATCTGGCGGAGCAGGGCTACACCATGCTGATCGCGACGCACGAAATGGCCATCGCCAGGGAATTCGCCGACCGCGTCATCTTCATGGTGCAGGGGGAGGTGGTGGAGGACGTGCCCGCCCGCAGCTTCTTCAGCGCCCCCCGGCACGAGCGCAGCCGGCAGTTCGTCGCCCGCCACGCGGGCTGAAGGGAGGAACGACCATGCCCGACGGCATCGAACGCCTGCCCAACGACCGTCCCCGCAAACGGGTCGGCAGCGACCTGCTGGCGGCCAACGTGCATGGTTGGCTGCGGTCGAAGATCCTGACCTTCGAGATCAAGCCCGGCACCCGTCTGGTGGAGGACGAGATTTCGGCCTCCATGAACGTCGGCCGCACCCCGGTGCGCGAGGCCCTGCTGCGCCTTCAGGGCGAGGGGCTGGTCAGCCGCGAGAAGGGCTGGGTGGTGGAAAGCACCGACGCGGCATCCATCGACCATGTCTTCGCAAGCCGCGTCGCCATCGAGGGCTACGCGACCCACGTCGCCGCGCTGCGCGCCACCCCTGCGGACATCCGGGACCTGCGGGCGCTGGCCGGGGAGATGGACGGGTTCGAGGCGATGGGCCGCGCCCAGCTCAACCTGCTCAACCGGCGGTTCCACGAGCGGATCGTCGGGCTGTCCGGCAACCCCTTCTTCGTGGAGATGCACGAGCGCACGCAGTTCCATTACTGGAACATGCGCCTGCCCGTCCTTTTCACCCGCGAACAGGCGGTTGTGGCGAACGAGCAGCACAAGCGGATCATCGACGCGCTGGAGGCCCGCGACCCGGACGCCGCGGAACGGCACGCGCGCGAGCATGTCGAGACGACCCACCGGATCGTCCGGGACGCGCTGGACGGATGACCATCACCCTGGAAGCGGGCGGCACCCACCTCTATGTCGGGGCGCGCGGCACGGTCCGCGACGGGCGGCTGTCGGCGGCCCCGTCGGTCAAGCCGCCTCCCTGCATGGTGGTGTTCAGCGACGGCGTCTTCACCGCCGGCACCCTGACGCCCCGCGGCGGCACGGAGTGGCAACTCGCCGTCGACGGCTACACCACCGCCCGCGGCACCGCCATCCCGGCGAAGCGCTGGCTGGTGGAGATGACCTGCATCGGCGGGACGCTCTCCTTCCAGGCGAAGGCGAAGCTGACCTAGGCGCCGACGAGCCCCCACCCCGGCCTCCCCCGCTTCGCAGGGGAGGGCCGGGGTGGGGGCTAGGTCAATGCCCTTCAAATCACCGCAACCGAGTGCCGGAACGTGCACCAGAAACATCCTCCGCCCCTTGCCCGGGGCATCGCGCTGATCGTCGTTTCGATGCTGCTGTTCACGTTGTCCGACGTCTTCGCGAAGCAGCTTGCGCAGTCGGTGCACCCCGTCGAGATCGCGTGGCTGCGCTGTCTGGGCGCCGTGCTGCTGCTGGCGCCGGTGGTGGCTGCGCGACCCGCCGTGCTGCGCAGCGCCAAGCCCCGCCTTCAGATTCTGCGCGGGCTCTGCCTGCTGGTCTCGACGACGCTGCTGATCGCCGCGTTCCGCACCCTCGGGCTGGCCGAGGCGACGATGCTGGTCTTCATGTCGCCCTTCTTCCTGACCGCGCTGTCCGCGCTGGTCTTCGGCGACCGGGTGTCGCGCGCCCATTGGGCGGCGGTGGCCATCGGGCTGGCCGGGGTGGCGGTGGTGGTGCGGCCCGGCTTCGGCACGCTGTCTCCCGCGGTGGCTCTGCCCATCCTGTCCTCCCTGGGCTGGGCGGCGGGCATGATCTGCACGCGGCGGATCGGCGGCGCGGACTCCTCCGTGACGACGCTGGTCTGGTCGGTCGGCGTGGGCTTCGCCGCGGCGAGCTTGGCGGTGCCCTTCGTCTTCTCACCCCTGGACGGCGCGCAGATGATCGTTGCCGCCGGCATGGCGGCGGCCTGGACCGGTGCGCATTTCCTGATCGTGCTCGCCTACCGCAGCTTTCCGGCGTGGCAGTTGGCGCCCTTCTCCTACTCGCAGGTGGTCTGGTCGGTGATCCTCGGCTACGCGGCCTTCGCCGAACTGCCGGACGCGATGGCCTTCGCCGGCTCCGCGCTGATCCTGTCGGGCGGTCTGCTGGCCGCCGGTCTCCCGGACACTCGCACACGCATCCCCACCCGTTTCCGCACACAAACGAGGAGCCAAGACGCCCCATGACGACCATCTTCGACACGCTGCACCATGTCTGCATCGTCGTGCACGATCTGGACAGGGCCGTGGCCTACTATGAAGCGCTCGGCGTCGGTCCCTGGTACGACTACCCCAAGAGCGGCCCCTACGTGGAGTTCGAAGTCCCCAACGAGGCCGCGTCAAAGGCCATGCGCTACAAGTGCGCCGACCTCGCCAACGTGCAGATCCAGCTGTGCGATCCGGGCGAACTGGATTCCCCGCAGCGCCGCTTCCTCGACACGCGGGGCGAGGGCGTCTATCACCTGGGCTTCGAAGTGCCGGACCGCGACGCCGCGGAGGCGGAGGGCCGCCGTCTGGGGATGGGAGTGATCGCCCGCGGGCGCCGCGCCGACGGGTCGGGCTTCTGCTATTTCGACACGCGGGCGGAGGCCGGCATCGTGCTGGAAATCCGCAAGACGGCGCCCTGATAGGGCCGGTTAAAGCGGATTGCAATCCGCTTTGGACCGCGACGGCGGCCCCGGCCGCACATGCGGCCGAAGCCCGCCGGCAAGTGAGGCGATGTGAGTCTAAAGCGAACGGAAGTTCGCTTTAGAAGCCTTCCAGGGCGTCCTTGACGATCCGGTGGGTGGTCCGGACATGCTCCCGCGCGGCCTCCTCGGCGGCGTCCGCGCGGTGGTCCGCCAGCGCGCTCAGGATCACCGTATGCTGGTCGTTCGCTTCCTGGGTCTGGTCCTTCGTGAAGATGACGGGAAGCCGCATGTTCCAATAATAGAACAGCGTCTTCTCGTGCATCTCCAGGAAGAAGGGATTGCCCGCCATCTCGATGATGCGCCGGTGGAAGGTTCGGTTGAGCTGGTTCAACTGGGCGCGGTTCATCTGCTCGAACTGGGCCATCTGGTCCACCAAGGCGGCCAGTTCGGTGATGTCGGCGTCGGTCACGCGCGCGGCGGCGAGCCGCGTCGCGTAGCCCTCGATGGCGATGCGGCTTTCGAAGATGGCGTCCATGTTGGACGGGTCGGTGCTTTCCACCACCCAGCCCTTCTCGCGGCTGACCAGCCCTTCACCCTGAAGGCGCAGCAGGGCCTCGCGCACCGGGGTGCGGCCGACGTTCATGGAGGCGGAGATCTCGTCCTCCACCAGACGGGTGCCGGGCTTGATCTCGAAGGTCAGGATCTTCGCCCGGAGCCGGGCGTGCACGTCGGCGGCCAGGAAGTCCGTGCCGTTCCGCTTGCTCATGAGTTCCGTTCCCCTGTGATCCCGCAGCTGTGGCACCGCGCAGCGCCGGCCAGGACGCGCGGCGTTGCCCATCCTTGAAGCATAAAGACCACGGGTTTGGCAAACGCTCCAGCGGCGGCATCCGCCTGGTCAAAAGGCCGCGCCGACACGGCGGCCTCCACCGCTCGAGCATATGCACCGGTCCATTCTCCGCATCGCCTTCCTTTCATCGGCGATTCTCCGATAACGCCGTGCTTAATCGGGAAAGGTTCCGAAAACGCTTGTGGAACCGCGGCCAACCTCCCCGTAGTCTGGAAACGCCGAAAGCGCCAAGGAAGAACAAAGAAATCGCCCGCAACGGCGCAATACAGATCGAGGAAAACAAGCGTGACCATCTACACCGGACCTGTCTTCGACATGTGCCGTCAGCAGTTCACGGCCATTGCGGACCATCTTGACCTGCCGGAGGACGAGCGCGACCGGCTGCTCTACCCGAAGCGGGCGATTACCGTCTCCTGCCCGATCCACCGCGACGACGGCTCGGTGGCGGTCTTCCAGGGCTACCGGGTGCAGCACCACCTGTCGCTGGGGCCGACCAAGGGCGGCACCCGCTTCTCCACCAGCGTGGACATCGGCGAGGTCGCGGCGCTGGCCGTGTGGATGAGCTGGAAATGCGCGCTGGCCGGGCTGCCCTACGGCGGCGCCAAGGGCGGCATCACGGTCGATCCCTCCTCGCTGTCGCGGCGGGAGCTTGAGGCGCTGTCCCGCCGCTACATGCAGGAGATGATCCCCTTCGTCGGCTCCCACACCGACGTGATGGCGCCCGACATGGGCACGAACGAGCAGGTCATGGCCTGGTTCATGGACACCTATTCCATGCACCAGGGCCGCACGGTGACCGAGATCGTCACCGGCAAGCCGGTCGCCACCGGCGGCACCGAGGGGCGGCGCGAGGCCACCGGCCTGGGAGTCGTGCATCTGGTCGGCAGCGCCATGGAGCGGCTGGGCATCCGGGCGGCCCAGGCGACGGCCATCGTGCAGGGCTTCGGCAACGTCGGCGGCGTCGCGGCGGAGGAGCTTCACGCCCGTGGGGTCCGCGTCCTCGGCGTCAGCGACCACACCACCGCCTATTTCGACCCGCGGGGGCTCGACGTTCCGGATCTGCTGCGCCACGTCGCCACCCGCGGCGTGCTCGCCGGCTACTCCACCGAACTGGCCATCGACCCGGAGGAGCTGCTGCTCCAGCCCTGCGACGTGCTGGTGCCGGCGGCCATGGAGCGCGTCATCACCGAGAAGAACGCCGCCCGCCTGCGCTGCCGCATTCTGGCCGAAGGCGCCAACGGCCCGACCACCCCGGAAGCCGACCGCATCCTGGCCGAGCGCGGCGACGACCTGTTCGTCATCCCCGACATCCTGTGCAACTCGGGCGGCGTGATCGTCAGCTATTTCGAATGGGTGCAGGACCTCCAGCAGTTCTTCTGGGGCCGGGACGAGGTGATCGGGCGGCTGTACGGCCATCTCGACCGCGTGTTCCACCAAGTCACCGGCCGCGCTGCCCGCGAGCGCGTGTCCACCCGCGTCGCCGCCATGGCCATCGGCGTGTCCAAGGTCCGCGACGCCAAGAAGACCCGCGGCCTGTTCCCCTGAGCCACGCCTGAATCAAAATGTCCGGGAGGGAGCGGCGCCCGCCGCATCCCTCCCAGACTTTTGCCGCGACCGCCGCAGATTGCCCTTCACCCCGTAATATATACGATATAATATACGACGCGGTGTATCGGGAAATTGAGCATGTCGGACATTGACAAGATCGACCGCCGCATTCTGTCGGTCCTCCAGGTCGAAGGGAGGATCGCCGCGGTTGAACTGGCGGAGCGCATCGGCCTGTCGCCCACCACGACCGGCGAGCGGCTGAAGCGCCTGCAGAAGGACGGCTACATCGAAGGGTTCGGCGCCCGTCTGGCGCCCCAGCGGCTGGGCTTCGGCCTCCTCGTCTTCGTGGAGGTGCTGTTGGACAAGACGACGCCCGACGTGTTCGACCGCTTCGCCCAAGCCATCCGCCGCGCGCCGGAGGTTCTGGAGTGCCACATGGTGGCCGGCGGGTTCGACTATCTGGTGAAGACTCGCGTGGCCGACATGGCGGCCTACCGGCGCTTCCTCGGCGACGTTCTGCTGCCGCTGCCCGGCGTGCGCGAGACGCGCACCTACGCGGTGATGGAGGAGGTCAAGAACGACGCGCCGCTGCCGCTCTAAAGCGAACTTCCGTTCGCTTTAGATTCAAATGGCCTCACTTGCCGGCCGGGCTACGGCCGCAGGGGCGGCCGGGACCGCAGTCACGGTCCAAAAGCGGATCACAATCCGCTTTAGCGGCCACGGCGCGCCCTTCCCGTTTCGTCAGCCGACGACGCTGCCGCCCAGATACAGCTCCCGCATCGACGGGTCGGCCAGCAGATCACGGGCGCGGCCCTCCATCGCCACCGTACCGAGAGTCAGCACATAGGCGCGGTCGGCGATGCCCAGCGCCTCGAAGGCGTTCTGCTCGACCATGACGATGCACATGCCGGTGTCATCGCGGATGCCGGCGATGGCGTCGAACACCTCGTGCATCATCAGCGGCGACAGGCCCGCCGAAGGCTCGTCCAGCAGCAGGATCTTCGGCCCGGCGATCAACGCCCGCACCAGCGACAGGATCTGCCGCTCGCCGCCCGACAGGGCCGACGCCTTGCGGTTCTGCTTGGCGGCCAGCGTCGGGTACTGGCGCATCAGCGCGTCGAAGCGGTCCTCCCGCTCCGCCCGCGGCAGGTGGCGGGCGCCCAGGCGGATGTTCTCCGACACGCTCAGCGTCGCGAAGACGTTGTCCGTCTGCGGCACGAAGCCGACGCCGTAGCCGCGCACCTTGCGGTGGACCGGCACCGCGCCGACGTCCGCGCCGTCGATGGCGATGGTGCCGGCGCGCGGGGCCAGGAAACCGGCGATGCATTTCAGCAGCGTGGACTTGCCGCAGCCGTTCGGTCCCAGGATGGTGACGATCTCGCCGCCCGCGGCGTGGAGGGAGATGCCGTTCAGGATGTCGGCGCCGTCGCCATAGCCGGCCCGCACGTTGGATACATCGATCATGCCGTCAGCTTTCCCTTCTCCACGGCCTTGCCGAGATAGGCCTCGACCACCCGCGGGTTCTCCACCAGCTCCCGCGGGGCGCAGTCGGCGATCAGCGCGCCGCGGTCCAGAACGACGCAGCGGCCGCACAGCTCGCGGATGAACTCCATGTCGTGCTCGACGACCAGGATGGTGACGCCCTGCGCGTTGACCGCCTTCAGCAGCTCCACCATGCGGCTGCGCAGGTTGGGGTGGACGCCCGCCGTCGGCTCGTCCAGGCACAGCAGCTTGGGCCGGCTGCGCAGCGCCGTGGCGATGGACAGCAGCTTCTTCTGCCCGCCGGACAGGGCGCTGGCCGGCTGGTCCTGCACGCGGGTCAGCAGGAACTGGTCGAGCCGCCGCGCCACCTCGGCGTCGTAGCGCCAGCGCCGCAACGCGCCGCCCAGGCCCGCCTCGCGCCGGCAGCCGGCCTGGAGCACCTCGCGCACGGTCATGCGGTGCGGCATCGACGGCAACTGGAAGGTCCGCACCAACCCCAGCCGGGCGATGGCGTGGGGCGGCAGGCCGGTCACGTCGTGGCCGTCCACATTGACCGCGCCGCCGTCGCTGGACGTGAAGCCGGAGAGGATGTTCAGCAGCGTGCTCTTGCCCGAGCCGTTGGGGCCGAGCAGCCCGACGATCTCCCCCTTGCGGACCGACAGCGACACGCCGTCCAGCACGCAATGGGCGCCGAAGGATTTCCGGATGGATTCGGTGGACAGGATCGTCTCAAGCATGGCGCCCTCCGATGCGTTCGGGGATCAGGCCCTGGGTGCGCCAGAGGAGGAAGGCCAGCAGACCGCCGCCGACCAGGGTCAGCCGCATCGCCGCCACGAACTCCGACGGCAGGCCCAGCGCGTCCTTCACGAAGGGCACGTAGGCCAGCAGGAACTGCATGAGGAAGGCTCCGGCCACCGCCCCCAGATTGTTGCCCAGCCCGCCGACGATCAGCATGGACCAGATCAGGAAGGTCTCGGCGCTGTAGAGCTGGTCCGGCCCGACGAAGGTGGCGTAATGGGCGAACAGGAAGCCGGCGACGGCGGCGATCAGCCCGCTGATGACCAGCGGCGTGCGCCTGAGTGCGGCGAGGTCGTAGCCTAGCGAGGAGGCCAACTGAGGCTCCTCCCGCAGCAGCTTCAGCGCCAGCCCGTAGCGCCCGTTGACGAGGCGCTGGCACAGAGCCCAGCAGGCCGCCAGCAGAACGGCGCACAGCGCGAGCGTGGCCAGCGGCCCCCAGGGCGTCGGCAGGGAGCCGAACAGCATCGGCAGCCCGTGGATGCCCTGCGCGCCGCCGGTCAGCCATTGCTCGTTGGTGGCGAAGGTGCGCAGGATCTCGGCGATGGACAGGGTGGCGATCCCCCAATAGTCCGCCCCCAGATTGCGCCCCAACCGCGCGAAGGCCAGCGCGAGCAGCGCCGCAGCAGCACCGCCCAGCAGCAGCCCGGCCAGCGGGCCCCACTGGTTGGCGAAGGCGATGGCCGCGCCGTAGGTGCCGCAGCCGAACAGGGCGATGTGGCCGAAATTCACCAGACCGGCGAAGCCGACCTGGAGGTTGAGGCTGAGCGCCAGCAACCCGAACAGGCAGGCCATGGTGGAGACGTGGATCAGGAACTCAAACACGCTTCACCTCGCTGACGAACAGGCCGTGCGGGCGGACCAGCAGGGCGGCGACCAGGATCAGGAAGGACATCGCCGTGGCGTAGCTGGCCGGCAGGAACAGCAGCGGCTCCCCCACCAGCGGGCCGAGGTTGACGTTGGTGACCAGCGTCTCCGCGGTGGCGATGATGACCGCCCCGGCCACCGCGCCCAGCGCGTTGCCAAGGCCCCCCAGGATGGCCGCGGCGAAGACCGGCAGCAGCACGTCCATGCCGAGCTGGATGTTCATCTCCCCCTTCAGCGCCAGCCCGATGCCGCCCAGCGCGGCCAGGACGCCGCTGAGGAAGACCACGCTGTTGGTGATGAGGCGCGCGTCGATCCCGGTGGCGGCGGCCAGCACCCGGTTGGTCGCCGTCGCCCGCATGGAGCGGCCCAGCGTGGTGCGGAACAGCAGCAGCGTCAGCACGATCACCGCTCCGGCAGTCAGCCCGACGGCGGTGAGCTGGTGGACCGTCAGCCGGGCGTCCAGGACGCGGATGACCGGGTGGCTGTCCAGGTCGAAACGACGGGAGTCCGGCCCGAAGACCACCAGGAAAACCGCCGACAGGATCATCGTGACGGCCAGCGATCCCACCATGGCGATGGCCGAGCCGGAGGCGAGCAGCCGTTCAAACACCGTCACGTTCAGCAGCACGGCGAGGCCGCCGACCAGCAGGCAGGCGAGCAGCCCGGCCACCGGCAGCGGCAGCCCGGCGCCTTGCAGCAGAAGCGCCAGGAAGGACCCGGCGACCGCGTATTGGACGAGCGCGATGTTGGGGAAGCGGATGAGGGAGTAGACGCAGCTCAGCCCCACCGCGATGAGGGCGAGATCGACGGTCCGGATGAGGACGTCGGAAAGGAATTGTACCATCGTGGAAAGATCCCCCGTGCGATCCGGTCGGGGGCCGGACGCCGCGGCGCCCGGCCCCGGCGCGCTCAGCGGAGCACGAGCTTGCCGTTGTCCACCTTCATCTTCAGGTAGGGCTGGCTGTCGCGCATCCGGTTCGCGTCGAAGGTAATCTGGCCGGTGGCGCCCTCATAGCCCTTGCCCAGCTCCTTCAGCGCCGCGCCGATGGCGGCGGGGTCGGTGCTGCCCGCCTTGTTGATGGCGGCGGCGGCGATCTTCACGGCGTCGTAGGTGTAACCGTTCCAGGTCGTGCGGAAGTCCTCGCCGTACTTCTTCTTGTAGGCGTCCTGATAGGCGCCGCCGTTCGGGCCGATGTAATTGACCTCGAGCCCGTACTGGCCCTGCTTGGTCTTCGGGTCGCTGTCGGCGGTGGACATGGACAGCAGGTAGCCGTACCAGGGCGTCTCGTTCAGACCCAGTTCGGACGCCTCGCGGTTGATGACGGCGCCCTCGCGGCTGTAGGCGGAGTAGACGAACACATCCGGCTTGGCCTGGGCGAGCTGCTGGAGTTCGCGGCGGTAGGTGGTCTGCCCCTCCGGATAGGCGATGGAGGCCAGAACCTGACCGCCCGCCGCCTTGAAATGCTTGGTGAACTGCTCGATCACGCCCTGGCCGAAGGCGTTGTTGGGGGCGATGATGACCGCCTTGCGCCAGCCCTGGGCCATGATGTCGTCGGCGGCGAACTTCGTCGTCACATGGTCGAGGCCGACCAAGCTGAAATGCCCTTCGCCCAGGTCGCGCAGCAGGCCGCTGGTGCTGGCCGGGTTCAGGTGGATGCGCTTCTGCTGCACCAGATACTGGCCGATGGGCAGGGTGTTGCCCGACGAATATTCGCCGATCACCAGCGGCACGTTGTTGACCGTCACCAGCTTGCGCGCGGCGTCGAGCGCGGAGGGCGGACGCCCGCCGGAGTCCTCCACGATCACCTTCAGCGGCTGGCCGAGCACGCCGCCCTTGGCGTTCACCTCCTCCGTCGCGATCTCGATGCCGCGGAGCTGGTCGGCGCCGATGGTGGCGCTGGCGCCGGACAGAGGAATCACCGCGCCGATGGAAACCGGCTCGGCCTGGGCGGAAGAAACATACGTTCCGCACAAAAAAGTCATAGCAAGCGTAAAGCCGATCCTCTTGATCGAAGAAATCATGAAATACCCCCTGTTCTTTGATTATGGGCGCGCCTGATGCACCGGTCCCATAGGCAAGGTTAGCGGGCAAAATTCCGCATTTGTATCCGGCATTATTAGATTTTTTCCTTAATTGTTGCGGAAATCTGCCGAATTTCCGGAAAATTCTTGGTCACCCCCGGTAAGCTACGGCCCTATGAAGCCGCCTTCCATGAGATTTGCCTATCGGCCCGCCACGAGCAGGGCCGCCGCCAAAACAACCGGACCGAGGTCTCGCACCAGCCGCTGCGTCGCCGCGAACGCAAGATGCAGCGGTTCAAATCACCTGGGTCCGCCGAGCGCTTTGTCTCGATGCACGCCGCCGCCTACAACAGCTTCAACCTGCAGCGCCACTTGGTTTCCCGCCGCACCCTGCGCACCGTCCGGGCGCAGGCTATGGCCGATTGGCAGGCCGCGACCGCCGCGGCGTGAACCCGTCGGGGGCTCCGGGCTTCCGGTGCGATGGTTCAGTTCACGTGACAAGGCCGTTCGTGTGACAATGCCGCCCCGTGGCTTTTTCGGTCAGACCTGAATTCGCGGTTTCCTCCGGTCATTGGCATCCCCGCCTTACCAGGAAATTGGGGCTGCGCCAAACCTGGGGCAGCTCATCCGTTTCTCCATCATTGGACGTGGTCTCCTGATGGGCGTACCAAGTTTAGCCAACTGGCCAGGAAACAGAGAGCAGATCTGAAAGAGCAAAAGTACACTGTCCCCAGTGTAGCGAGAAATGCTGTGCCCTTCATTGTTACACAGTTAGGGAGGGCAAAAATTTGGCCTCGAGCAATCTACCTCGGCCGGACAACGAGTCTGCGCGGCTCGATGCGTTGAAGAGATACGACGTGCTCGACACGCCGGCTGAGGAGGTTTTTGACCGGATCACCACTCTTGCTGCCCGCTATTTCGGCATGCCCATTGCTCTGGTCAGTCTGGTGGACGAAACCCGCCAGTGGTTCAAATCCCATTATGGGTTGGAGATATCATGTACGGAACGCCGTCTGGCTTTCTGTGCCTACACCATTTTGGAAGAGCGGGTGATGGTGGTGCCCGACGCAATGCTCGACAAACGCTTCGCCGACAATGATCTTGTGACAGGCCCACCTCATATCCGCTTCTATGCTGGTGCTCCACTCGTCACGGAAGACCGGCATCTGCTCGGAACCTTTACCGTGATCGATCAACGGCCACATTGGGATTTCGGCCCAGACCGGCAGGGTGACCTTGCTGATTTCGCCCGCTTGGTCATGCACGAGTTGGAACGACGCCGTGCTCTGGCTCAAGCCGAAGCCGCGCGGGCCGAGGCGCTACGGGCTAACAGCGCAAAAACGCGATTCCTTGCTGCGGCCAGCCACGATCTTCGTCAGCCTTTCCAAGCTATGGAATTGCTCACCGGTGTGCTCGCCCAGCGCTTGCAGGATCAGGCGGACAACTTGGCGCTGCTGGAGCGCGTGCAAGAGGCACTGCATTCCGGCCAAGGCCTTCTCCATGGACTGCTCGACATCGCCACGCTGGAGGCTGGAACCGTCGAACCAACCATCTCGGAATTCCGGATGTGCAATGTGGTCAAACGGTTGGTGCGTGAGATGTCGGCTTTGGCGGAGCGGAAGGGGATCAACCTGAGCGTCACGGAGTGTCGCCGATCGGTACGCAGCGATCCCCTGTTGCTGGAGCGCATTCTGCGCAACCTGATCAGCAACGCCATAGCTCACACCGAGCGAGGGCGAGTGCTGGTCGGCTGCCGACGCTCTGGTGCCGTGCTGCGGGTGGAAGTCTGGGACACCGGCCCTGGCATCCCGCTGGACCAAATCGATCTCATTTTCGAGGAGTTCTACCAGATCGGCAATCCGGAGCGGAACAGCCGCAAGGGTCTTGGCCTTGGCCTCGCCATCGTGCGCAAGACCGCGGAGTTGCTGGGCCATCACATCGGTGTAAAGTCCACGCTTGGAAAAGGGACGATGTTTTTCGTCGAGGTGCCCCTGACGCAGGCTGAAACTGAACCGGCGGAAACCACGGAAGCGCAGACGCAAACCGAATTTGCCGGACGCACCATCGTGGTGATCGAAGATGAGGAACGGCAGCGTGGAGCGCTTTCCATGTTCTTGGAAAGTTTGGGCTGCCAAGTCATCGCCACCAGTTCGGCCACGGAGGCAGTCAGCCGTGTGAGGGGGGGCTTTCCGCCCGATGTTGTGGTGAGTGACTTCCGCCTCGCCGGACGAAAGACTGGGTTGGAAGCCATCTCTGCCGTCCGCCTGGCGGTCGGACAGCGCGTGCCGGCTGTGCTGGTCACTGGCGATACAGATCCACAGCGGCTGCGACAAGCGAAACGGGGCGGTTATACACTGCTGCACAAACCTTTCCGTCCAGAGGATCTGAAACAAGCTTTGACCAAAGCCTTCACCAATCGTCGCGGGTAGATACAGCATCAGCCGTTTTGAATGCAGGTAATCGTTTGCGGAAGCTATCAATTACCCACAAGCTGGGGAGCGATTTCCCTACATAAGTTAAACCGCGCCGGGTACGTAGGGCGCCATGATGGTCGGGACAGGCCAAATAAGGTCCTGTCTGACGGAGCGGCGTGTTGGAGCTGTTGGAAGCGGTAGCCCCCTCCAGCCGGAACGACCGCGATGCGCCGCCATGAACTCTCGGATGCCCAGTGGGCGCTGGTTTCAGAACGGATGCCGCCGACCGGGCGCCCTGGCGGGCGGTGGCGCAGCCACCGTGAGGTCGTCAACGGGCTGTTCTGGAAGCTGGACACTGGCGTACCCTGGCGCGACATTCCAGCACCTTATGGACCATGGCAGACCATCTACGACCGCTTCGTGCGGTGGCGGCGCAATGGCTTGTTTGACCGGCTGCTGGAGCGTCTACACCTGCGCCTGGGTGGGCAGGGACAGATCGACCGGGATGTCTGGTGCGTGGACGGCACCAACATCCGTGCCACCCAGGCCGCCGCCGCCGGCCGAAAAGGGGGGATGCCCATGAGCCGGACGATCATGCCCTCCCTCGGCCGCTCGCGCGGCGGCTTTGGCTCCAAGATCCATCTGGTGACCGCCCTTCCAAGCCCTGGCCTCAACCAGCACCAGGAAACGACATGCCCCATTTCATCACCGAACCTTCGCTTCCAGCGGCCACACTCGCTGATGACGGCCCTGCCGCCCTTACGAGCCCGGCGCCACTCCCCATGCTGCTGTTCTGTCCCCGCTGCGGCCTTCAGCATATCGACGCGCCGGACGAGAGGGCCGGCTGGACCTACTCGCCCCACCGGAGCCATCTCTGCGCCGACTGCGGCTGCATCTGGCGGCCGGCCGACGTACCGACCAGCGGTGTGCTGGCCATCGCCACTTCGGGAAAGGCGGACAACTGGAACGGCGCCGATGCCGTCGCCGCGGCAGAGGCGGAACTGCTCCGGACCTTCAAGGACATCATGACGCTTGCCGGTGCTGCCCGCGAAGACGCCGCGCAGCTTCCCGGAGTGACCGACATGCTGATCGGCAAAGTCGCAGGCCTGTCGCGCGCTGCCTCCATCATCGCAGCAGCGATGGACGATCCCGCGGAATGCAGCATTCAGGTTGGCGCCTTCAGGGAAGCGTCAATGCATCCTGGCGCGCTTGATCCGCTCCAGGTGGTTGAGCAGGTCGGCCAAATCGTCGGCGTCCTCGATGCTGAGCGAGGACATCTCCCGGTCCCCGACGCGGGCGACGTCGCCGGTCGTGGTGTTGATGACCATCCAGCCATTTCCGGAGGGGTTGGGGGCGATGTCGTAGACCGCGTTCATAAGCCGAGATTGGTTCTCGTCGGTGGCCCACGCCATTGCGAGGAGGGGGTAAACCGGAGCGCAACCGGACAGGCCCCTTTGACGGCCTAAAGCGGATTGCAATCCGCTTTGGACCGCGACGGCGGCCCCGGCCGCACATGCGGCCGAAGCCCGCCGGCAAGTGAGGCGATGTGAGTCTAAAGCGAACGGAAGTTCGCTTTAGGGCCCTGGCGCTGGTCAAGGCCATGGCCGAGGCCGACCTTTCCGGTGAGTTCCTCGATCTCACCGTTTTGCTGGCCCCGCGAGAGGGCGGCGTCTGCCGCCGGGTGCGCGCCGGCATCTCGGTGGTGATCGGCGACCCGGAGGAGTTTGAGGATGCCTGATCCGGTCACCACCATGACCGCCATGCTGCGCGCCGTGCTCCCGCCGGACGTCCCGCCCTCCTTCCGCCGCGCCCTGTCCGCAAGCTTCGACGGCGCAGGCCACCGGCGATCCGGCGCCGCGGACCATGGCGTAGCCTGGAGGCCGTCGAGTTCGCCACCTTGGAATGGGTCGACTGTTTCAATGACCGGCGCATCCTCGAACTCGTCGACACCATTCCGCCCGCCGGAGCCGAAGCGCGCTAGTCGGTCAGAACGGCACCACCGCTCCAGGCAGGGGCGGCAGACGCAAACTCGCCAGATAAGCGATCAGCGCCTGTTGGTCGTCAGTGTTCAAGGCGTAGAAGGCGTTGATCACCGGGTCCGCTTCGCTGCCGGCGCATTGGTAGGGGAACTCGGCTGCGATGCCGGCCGGGCGGGTACCGCCATGGAAGCGGATCGCCTGGACCAGATCCAGCGCGCGCCCGTCATGCAGGTAAGGCCAGCTGTCGGCAACGCCCCACAGGGGCCGGGTCAGGAATAGCTGCGGGGGAACGGCGATGTCCGCCACGTCGGTGCCCTGTGGCGCGATGTCGGCGAGGCAGGGGCCCATGTCGTGCAGGCGCAGGTCGCTCAGCAGCGGCACCGCCAGGGGGCCTTCCGGCGTGTCGAAGGGCAGCCGGGCGCGGGCGTAGGCCGGCAGCGGCCCTGCCGGATCCTCGGCCTTCCCGCCGTCCGGATTGCGCCACGGCATCGACGGGTCCGCCCGGCTCGCCAGCGTGTTCAGGTTGATCTCCAGACCGCCGACCGCGACCGTGTCGGCATCGGCGACCGCCTTGGCGTAGAGGGCGGCGACCGCCGCGTCCGGCGCGCCCTGGCGGACGGCCGCGCCGGCATCCGCCGACGCCTTGGCCAGCCGCGCCCGCGCCTCGCGCACCACCGGCAGATGGTCGGTGCTGGGCAGGGCGTTGACCAGAGTCGGGGAGGCGACGGTCCGCCTGCGCGTTTCCTCGGTGCGCCCCTGGATGCGCGAGGGCAGCGCGATCCCGGCGTCGGAGCCGGCCTGATCGGGATGCCCCAGCACGGTGCCCCACTCGATCGTCACCACCGGCCGGTCGAGCGTCTGCACCGGAAGATGGCAGGACGCGCACATGGCGCTGCCGGCCGGAAGCCCGGCGTCGGTTGCCGTGCCGGCGAACAGCGCCGCGCCGCGGGCCACCCTGGCCTTGGCGGCCGGATCGGCCGGCGTCTCGACCACCGGCGGCCGGGTCATCGCGACGAAGCTCGTCAGCGCCCCGACGTTGCCGTAGCTCAGCTCGTTGATCACCCCGTCGGCGTCGTTGTCGTTGTTCTCCCCGACGATCTCGACCCCTTCCATGCTGAAATGGAACTGGGTCGCGGAGGCCGCGAAGTGGCGGACCGACGAGGCGATGCCCTTCCACTGGAACGGGCGCACGACCAGATCCGGGGAGACCCCGGTCAGCCGGCTGTAATCATAGACGATCCGCTGCGCCTTGCTGTCGTAGGTGGCGCCGAGCCAGCCGAAGGACAGGTTTTTGGCCGCCAGCGGCAGGGTCACCGGCTTGTCGGGCGTGTAGCGGGCGTGGTCGGCGAGAAGGGCCTGCTGCCCGAGCAGCTGCCCGGTGATCTCGTTGGCCAGCGCCTGGGTGTAGCCGGTCCCGAACACGTGCGGCGGGTTGCGGACCAGCTGGGTCAGGGGGTTGGGGAACTGGCTGTTGATGAAGGCGTTGTTGGCGATGCCGGCGGCGCCGCCGATCGCCGGCTGGGTGCGGGTCGCCGGTCCGGGCGGGTTGGCGCCGGCGAGGTCGGGCTGGACGGTGGCGCCGATCGAGGTGTGGCACTCGTAGCAGCTCTGGCTGTCGATGCCGTTCAGGCGCAGGAAGGGGATCGGCGGCGGCACGGTCCCATCCGCCGTCGCGTAGGGGCTGAACGGGGAGTTCGGGTAGAGCGCCTTGCGCTGCCACGCGCGCGGACCGTCCGCGCCCTCGCCCCAGCCGTCCTGCGGGAAGTAGGGATAGCTGAAGAAATGCGCGCCGGATTCCAGGATCCGCCGCAGAGGCACGCCACCCTTCATCACCTCCTGCTGCTGGATCGTCACGCTTTCGGTGATGTTGGCCTGCTGGGCACCCGCCTTGGAGGTGAGGAACGCGGAAAGGCCCATCATCACGATTGGCCATGCCGCGACGCGAACGCTTGCCATGCGCATGAACTCCCGATTTTTGCGTATCGCCCGATACTGTCGGAGCAGCCCTGAAAATCAAACCAAATAATTCATGACAATATACTTAGAGATCTAATTTTTTGTGATCTACAATGCCAAAAATCCCAAAATTATTCGTACTCGTTCAAATAAAATTCGGGGAACTGCATGAGTTTTCAAAAATCATATCATTGTATGTGCATTCTTTACGGGACATTGACTCGTTGATTCTTTGAAATTTCTTCCCGATAGTTGGCGCACGCGACGCATCAACGCGCGCCGGAACAGCGGCGCGCGAGCGGCATCACCGAGCGGGAGGGACGCGGACCATGACTGAGCAACGTCTTCTGGAGCGGGCGCAGGGGAAGGCGGCGGCCCCACTGTCGGTCGCCTACACGCCGATTTCGACCCTCGCGGATCTGCGCGCCGCCGCGCAGCTGGCGATCCAGGTCGAATTCACCACGGTGCCCGCCTATCTGACGGCGCTCTACTCGATCACCGACAAGGGCTCGGCCGCCTACCAGGCCCTGCGCAGCGTCGTGGTGGAGGAGATGTTCCACCTCAACCAGGCGGCCAACATCCTGGTCGGCATCGGCGGGCAACCCAAGCTGACCGGGAGCGTGGTGCCCGTCTACCCGGCCTATCTGCCCTCGGCCAGCACCACCGCCACGCCCTATGTCGGGCTGTACCGCGCCTCGCAGGCGGTGTTCCGCAACGTCTTCATGGCGATCGAGACCCCCGCCCCCTTCACCGCGCCGCCGCAGGGCAGCGACTACCAGACCATCGGCCAGCTCTACAAGGCCCTGTGGGACGGCATCGGGCACTGCGTCGACCAGTACGGCGCGGACAAGGTCTTCGTCGAGAATCCGGCGGCCGAGCAGCGCACCGACATCTACCTCGGCAAGTTCGGCGGCAAGGCCGTGAAGGTGACCGACCTGGACAGCGCCCAGTTCGGCATCCAGCAGATCGTCCAGCAGGGCGAGGGCGCGGTGAACCCGACCCACCCGCTGGTCCCCCAGCAGCCCTACGGCGCCTACGAGCATTACGGCGCCCGCACCGATGGCACCTACGGGCCGATCCTCGGCACGCCCTACGAGCTGTCGCACTATTACAAGTTCCTGCGCGTGGCCGACGCGCCGGATTTCCCCGACACGCTTCCCATCGTCTCCAACCCGCGGGTGTCGGACTTCACCAACGCCACGGCCGTCCAGGCGGTCAAGGCGTTCAACATCGGCTACAGCGTGATGCTGCAGAGCCTGGAGGCCTCCTTCACCAAGGCGGGCGGCGCGGCGGACTCCTATTTCACGCTGGCCCTGCCGCTGATGCACAACCAGCTGCCGACCCTGGCCAATCTGGTGATGCAGCTTCCCGTCTTCCCCGACGGCGACCCAACGGTCGGGCCCAACGCCGCCCCGACCTTCGAGTATGTCGAGGGCGCCAGCTTCGACGGCTTCCTCGCGGCGCTGCAGGCCCTCGACAAACTGCTGGCCGGCCAGGGGCTGCCCGAGCTGCTCGTCGCCCCGGTGGCGCCGCCCGCCCCGCCGGGCCCGGCCCCCAAGCACCGGGAGGCGCTGCACGGGGTGATCGACGGCGTCCGAACGCTGAAGAGCCGCTCCGACGCCACCGGACTCGGGCTGTAACCCGGCACCGCCCAAACGGCACCACCCAGCCCGGCCAGATCGGGACAGCGAGGGGAAAACCATGTCCAACACCGTCTATTCCATCGTCCCCGCCATCGGCATCGCGCGCGTCGGCAACGCGCCGACGGCCTTCTACATCGGCCCCGAGACGGAGGGCGGCCTGCCCACCCTGCCCGACGGCCGAACCGTCGGGGAGCAGGATTTCCGCGACGACGAAGGCCGGCTGTGCCGGCAGGCGGCGCGCTTCCGCTTGATGCGCAGCGTCGACGGCGGACCGCCCGAGGAGGTCACGTTGAAAAGCAAGGGCGTGGCCTCGATCCGCTGGTACGTCCACCTCGCCAACAAGAAGGCGAGCTGGTACGAGTTCCAGACCTCGAAGGGCGAGGACGGCTACGCGCCGAACCACCCGCTGCGCAACGCCGACCGGACCAGCGCGGAGGAGCGGCGCGCCCTGATCATCGACGCCGGGCCCCGCTCGATCGAGGGAAGCGACGCCCCGGCCGAGCACTTCTCGCGCGACACCATCCCGCCGGGCTACGCCGGCAGCTTTCCGCCCGAGGGGCTGAAGCCCTACCCCATCGACACGCTGGGCGAGCTGCGCACCGACGAAGAGGGCCGCCTTCTGGTGCTGGGCGGGCTGGGGCATTCCGGATCGGACAGGCCGTCGCCCCACATCGGGCAATACGCCAACAACGACGGCTGGTGGGACGACACCTCGGACGGGCCGGTGTCGGTGAAGATCAGCCTGTTGGACGATGAGGACGGCCCCCCCGACGTGGAGGTCGGCGGCGCCTGGGTGATGGTCGGACCGCCCTCCTACGCGCCGCAGATCCCCAATCTGGTGACGCTGTACGACACCATCTTCGACGTCGTGGTGCGCAAGCAGGGGCTCCGCCCCGACCTGTTCGCGGACGGGATGTGGAAGAGCGGGCCGACCGGCTACAAGCCCTTTTTCGAGACCGACATCAAGCCGATCTTCGAGCGCGTCGCCCGCTACCCCTGGGTCGCGGCGATCCCGCCGAAGCCGCACAGCTTCGATTTCGCCAGGCTCGGCGATCCGGATCCCAAGCTCAACGGGTTCCGCGCCTACATCCTCGACATCATCCGCCCGCCCGGCGCGGACAACGTCCTGGTGAACGCCAGCACCGGCGCCACCGCCATGCCCTATCTGGCCGGCGACGACGCGCTGGGCGCCTCGAAACCCGGCACCGTCACCGCGGCGACCTCGAAGTACCTGCGCCTGACCGACACCCAGTATTTCCTCCTCCAGCAATGGGCCGACGGCTGGTTCGAGCCGGGGGCCGAACCGGCCGGGACCGCCGGCGATCCGGTCACCCGCGGCGTGCTGGCCAACTGCGTCGGCGGCGCCTTCTCGCCGGGCATCGAGATGACCTGGATCTCCCGCAACCCGGCCATCTACGACGGCCCCTTCCGCATCAAGGCGCGGCCGGACGTGTCCGGCCCGCTCAGCCTCGGCTTCGATCCGGCGACGGGCATGGAGCCGGGCGACATCAGCCGCTACATGGCCGTCCCCTGGCAGGCCGACTTCAACGAATGCTCGTCGCAGCCCATCGAGGGCCGGATTCTGTGGTGGTGGCCGGCGCAGCGGCCGGAATTCGTCTATCTGCCGCCCGATCCCAAGGCCCTCCTGGCCGAGCCCAGCCCGGCCCTGGGGCCGCAGGTGTCGTGGATCGGCACCGAGTACAACCAGAAGGCCGACGACTACATCCAGTTCGCCGACGACCTGGACATGGTAAAGCTGTGGGACCAGCTCGGCTTCGTCTTCAACATCGGCAGCGCCGACGATCCCTATTTCGTCGAGGTGGCGCGCCGGCTTCCCCGCACGCCCGGTTCGCAGGGCGACACCGCGGGAATCGGCGAGCCGGCGCGGCCGCTGGTGGCCGATGTCCCCTGAAGCGTTGTCCCCTGAGGCGTTGCACGACCCGCTTCCGGGCGCGCTTCCGGGCACGGACGCGGCGGACGTCCTGATCGTGGGGGCGGGGCCGGCGGGCTCCGCCACCGCGCTCACCCTGCGCGCGGCCGGCGTGCCGCGCGTGGTCCTGGTCGACCGCGCCGCCCACGGCTCGCCGGAGCGGGCGGCGCTGCGGGTCGGCGAATCGGCGACGCCCAACGTCGGACCGCTGCTGGCCCGGCTCGGCCTGCCGGACGATCTCGGGCGGCTCGGCCATCGCCCCTACCACGGCAATCTCAGCCTGTGGAGCGGCGACGGGGAGACCGCCGACGATTTCCTGCGGCGGGGCAGCGGGCACGGCTGGCATCTCGACCGCGCCCGCTTCGACCGTTGGCTGCGCGACGCGGCGGTGGAGCGCGGCGCCCGCCTCCTGGCCCCCGCCACACTCGCCGGGGTCGAACGCCGGCCGGAGGGCGGCTGGACCGTCGGGCTGCGCGACGCGGACGGGCGGCGCAGCGTGACCGCCCGCGTGGTGGTGGACGCCGGCGGCCGGCGGGCGCCGCTGGCGACCGCGCTCGGCGCGCGGCGGCGGCGGCTCGACCGCCTGATCGCCCTGGCGGTCGAGGCCGCTCCGGCCGCCGGGCCTGCCGGCGGGGGCTTCCGCGGCCGCTCCTTCGTGGAGGCGGTGGAGATCGGCTGGTGGTACGCGGCGGTGCTGCCGGGCGGGCGCGCCATCGTCACGCTGATGACCGACGACGACATCGCCCGCGCCGCCGGTCTGGCCGGCGCGGACGCCTTCCGCTCCGCCTGGGCGGCCACCTCGCGCCTGCGCGATCTGGTTCCGCCGCCGGAAGACGGCCCCGGCGCCGGAGCGGCCCCGGCGGTCTTCTCGGCCGCCTCGCAGCACGTCGACCGGGCGGTCGGCGCCGGCTGGATCGCCGTCGGCGACGCGCTGATCGGCTTCGACCCGCTGACCTCCTCCGGCATTGCCGGGGCGCTCGACGACGCGCTGGCCGCCGCCGACACCATCCTGCGCTGGTTCTCCGGCGACGGCGCCGCGGCGCGCACCGCGGCGATCGGCTACGCCCGGCGCGCCGAGGACACGCTGCGCCGCTATCTGGCCGAGCGGACCCGCCATTACACCGCCGGGGGCCGCTGGCCCGACGCCCCCTTCTGGAGCCGCCGGGCCGCGCGGTGAGCGTGGATGCGGTGAGCGTGGATCAGGCCGACGCCACCCGGTCGGCCACCCAGCTGTCGAAATCCACGTGCAGGCTTTCCGGCAGCTTGGCCCGGACGGCGCGGTCGTCTTGGGCGGCGTCCCGCAGAAGCTGGACCTGGATCTGGTAGTCGCCGACCACGATGCCGTTGGCGATCATGGTCGTCGGCCCGGCCTTCTCGGGATCGAGCCACAGGTTGAACAGGCCGCCGTTGGTCTGGGTCTCCTGGCGGGTGGCGGTTACGGTCGTCGTGCCGTGGCGGGTCAGCACCGTGTCGCCGACCGCCAGCGCCCCCGCATGGACCGTGCCGGACGGCGTCACCACCGGGTGGGTGGCCGATCCGGCGAGGGTGGCGCCGTCGGCGAACTCCAGCACGGTGATCGGCCCGCTGTGCGGCTGCGCCAGGGTCGCCTGCACCGGCCGGGTTCCGTCGCCGCTGACGACGACGTCCTCGGACGTGAAGTCCTCCACCGCCTTGGTCGTGCCGTCGGCGAGCGTGATCTGCGTGCCGGCGACCAGGCAGTGCCAGACAAAGACGATGGGCTTGATGAAGGCGACGCCGTCCTTCGGATCGGTGTCCGGAGACAGCGAGCTGACGATGCTAGACCAGCCCGATCCGTGCGTTTCATGGTCCTCGAAGGTCACGGAGACGCGGGCGCTGAAGAAAGACTGCGTGTCCGCAACCCAATTTTTGGAAGGGAATTCGATGGCGTCGCCCGCATCGTTGTAGGGCGGCCTCAGCAGGAACTTCAGCGTCCGCCCTTCGGGGTCGGTATCGTCGATCCGGAAGTGCGGCAGGTAGCGCGAAGAGTCGCCGCCGGTCAGTTCGGACATGCCACCCTCCTTGTGAGCCAGGTAGAACTCCAGGAACGGGGGGTTTCTGTCGAGCGGAGCCAGCTTGTAATCGAACTTCATGCTCCCGGACAACGGAACAAGCAAAGGATTCGTGCCAAGATCGTGCATATTTTGCCAATACCAGTAATCGACGTCGGTTTTATTCCTTGTACCTTGGTTGTTATCGTAGCCGCGCGCCAGACCGATGACGATGTCGTTCAGGTCGCCGGTCTTGCGGTCGCTGCGGATGGCGGGATCGACGACGACCGGGTCGCGCGACGCCTGGGACGCCCAGGGAGCCGCGGTCGAGGACACCTCGACCGTGCCGTCCTGGTAGGTGATCGCGAAGGAGATGATGCCGGTCGTCGTGCCCGTCGGCAGCGGCGGCAGGGCGGTTTCCGGGTCGGTCTCCACGAAGACCGTCTGGGTGGCGAAGCTGACCGCGACACCGGTGGCCAGCGAGGTCTTGGTGCCGCCGTTCTCGTTGACGACGTTCAGCCAGACGATGGCCTGGGCCACCGGCCGGATCCGGCTCAGGACGGCGCGGGCGGTGACCGCCTTGTTGCCCTGGCTGCTCGAAATATACTCGACATACTGGCCGTCGGTAACGCCGCTGCTCTCGGTCGCCCTGCTCGTCGCCGCGCCTCCGCTCCCGATGGCCTTGAACAGCCCCGGGTAGCGCGCGGGGGTCAGCCCGCTGCGTTCGGCGTTGTCCTGCAGGAACGCCGTGTGCACCGGATCGCCCGCCGGCGGGACGTTCCCGGCCTTCAGTCCCTCCAGGATGTGAACCAGCCGGTCGTTCTGGGGTTGGGTCAATGCAACGCTCATAAGTCAATCGCTCCAATCAATGATTCGTTGATTCGTGAGCAAACAAAAATCATTACTTAGGATACAAAGGTATCGCGCGAGATCAAAACCAGGGATATCGCCATGATTACCCATGTATGATTTTCGACAGCTCAGGATTTATATTTGACTATACTTAGTTTAATTTTCAACCATAGAGAGGGCGCTGATTGCAGCAGGGACGCTTGTTGCCGAACGCCCCCCGCACACATTCCGTGCATGCAGCTTTCCCGCGTACGGCTGCCGCCATAACAGTTGCGCTGAAACAGCCTCCCTGATGTCGATGTGAGTTTTTAGGGTCCGGACCCATAAAGAGCCTTTCCCGAAGGGAATCGTTGTGATTCAGAGCCCTGGAACGGGGCTTTGTGATGAACGACGGTCAGTTCTGGTTGACGGTGGAGCAGGTCGGACGGCTTGAGCCGCACCTTCCGCGCGATGCCCGAGGCAAGCCGCGCGTGGATGACCGACGTGTGATCAGCGGGATCGTCCATGTGCTGAGGTCGGGCGGACGCACCGCCGGTCTACGGCCACCGCAAGGCGCTCTACAACCGCTTCGTCCGCTGGGCGGCCAAGGGCGTGTGGGAGGACATCTTCCATGCCTTGGCGGGGCGGGTGGCCCACCGGCCCAGGTGATGATCGACTCCAGGGGGGTGCGCGCCCTTCGTTCGGCGAGCGGCGGGAAAGGGGGGAGCGCGCCCAAGCCATTGGACGGGCCCGTGGCGGACGAACCACCAAAATCCACGCCCTGAGCGATCCGCGCGGTCAGCCGCTCGCCTTCCTGTTGACCGGCGGTCAGGTGGCCGACTGCACCGCCCGACCGCCTACTCGACCGGATGCCCGCCACCGATCTCCTGCACGGCGACAAGGGATACGACAGTGCCGCTGTTCGCCGGAAGATCGAAGAGGCGGGAGCC
This sequence comes from Azospirillum brasilense, assembly GCF_005222205.1. Lineage (NCBI taxonomy): Bacteria > Pseudomonadati > Pseudomonadota > Alphaproteobacteria > Rhodospirillales > Azospirillaceae > Azospirillum > Azospirillum brasilense. The sequence continues at coordinate 130,399 of NZ_CP032349.1, forward strand.
GCGCCCAACATCCCGCCACGCGCCAACAAACGCTGGAAAAACTGCTTCTCTCCCTACCTCTACCGGAACCGCAACGTCATCGAGCGCATGTTCGGACGCCTCAAGGATTTCCGGCGCATCGCCACCCGTTACGACCGCTCCGCCACCAACTTCATGGCCGCCGTCCACATCGTGGCAACCGTCGCCTACTGAGTATGAGTCCAGACCCCAGCCTTACCGCTGATCAGGCGACGCGGACGGAGTTCGGGCGTCCAGGATCGAGCATGCGGTTGAGCACCGCAAAGCCAACGGCGACTTCGGTAGCTTGCGCCGCGTCGGAATGGAAACGCAGCGCGTCATTGCGGATACCCTTTCAGCGCGCCATTTGGCTCGCAACACCAGCCCGCTTGTTGTAACCGCTGGTCCGCCACCAAGCTGCGTCCTTTCTCCGTGATCGTCTGGATGTGATGGTCACGCTGGGTCGGCACCGTCTCGGCCGTGGCGCTGACCACCGCATCCACCCGCGGGTTTCTCGATCAGCCATTCTCCCGGCCCGCACAGCTCCAGTCCGGTGCTGTCCATCAGCAGGTGGATGGACCCGCGCCACGCTGTTCGCCCTGCTGCAGCAGGCGGGGAAATCCGCTTCGACAACCCGCGTCAGCCGTTGTTCCTCAAAGCTGTCCAGTTGAGTGGCGTGACGATCAGCTCTTGACGCTGGTGTTCGGGTTCCGCTTGTCCGCGGGCGTGATCGGCCCCTTGCGGCCCTTCGACCCGCCGTTCCATTCCTGCGCCTGGCGGATGTGATCCCCGCCGTCCCGGTCGTTCGGCCGGCTCTTGCTGCCGCTGACGGCCTTGCGACGGAGATGGTCGTCGTCTTCGGTCATGGTTGTCTCCTCTCAAAATCTGTTCAAGATCCGCCTGCGTCTCACACCTCGACCCGGTCGAGCAGGTCGCCAATGGTGACGCCCGGCAGTGTCGTGGCGAGGGCGATCTCTTCGACGGCGATCTCTTCGACGCGGCGAAAGCGGCCGTGCGTCTTGCGGTAGTCGATGATGGCGGCGGCCTGCTCTTCGCCGATGCCCGGGATCGACAGCAACTGCTCCTTGCTCGCGCGGTTGAGGTCGACTTTCAACGTCCTGTTCATGGCTCCCTCGCAACCCATCAGCGCGACACCTTCGTCGGCGGCGTCGGCGAGGACCGGTCGGCATCCTCGTCGAGGACCGTCCCACGGTCGATTTCCAACAGCGTCACCGCGGCTTCCACAATGGCGCTGCGCTCCGCGCGCGGAGGGGTCCACAGGACGCGCAGTTCCATGGGAAGCTGCCGGATGACATCGTCGATTTCGCCCGGCGAAACATGGCGGGCGAGCAGCGCGAAGACGCACCGCGTCGCCAGGTCGGGATCGATCTCCTCGTGGCCGGGAGCCCGGTCGCGCACGCCGTCCAGGAATTCCTGGACGGTCCGCACCCGCGTGGGGTTGGCCGCCGGTTTCCAGCTGTTGAAATACAGGCCGCAGACGAGCATCGGCAGCTGTGCCGCGAGCTGTGCCGCCTCATCGACCGTCAGCCGGTCGCGCAGTTCGTGGAGAACGGCCCGCAGGGACGCATAGGCGGTGTCCTTGCTCGCGGCCTGCATGTCCTCGCGGAGTTCGTTGAGCCAGATGTCGGCTTCCTGCACTGTCCGGTTGATCGCGGCTGGTCTGTCCATTCTCGTCCTCCTTATCGCCTGTCGCGTTCCCTGCGGCTTTGGCGGGCCGAAGCGCTAGTGAGCGTAGGTGCAGACGAGTTCGGCTTCGCCCAGCAGGTGTTTTCCGGCCTCCTTGAGCACCTCGTCGACCGTCGCGTTGGGCCCGAGGCCGAGCGCGTCCACGTCCAACGCCATCAGGCGGAAGCGGTAATGGTGCGCGGCGTGCCCGCGGGGGGGATTGGGGCCGTCGTAATGCGCGTGGCCATAATCGTTGATCCCATGCCCCAGGCTTTCGGTCTTGGCGCCCGCGGTGACGCCCTCGGGCAGGCGGTCGCGCTCACCGGCTACGTTGTAGACGGCCCAATGATGGAAAACGCCGCGTGGCGCATCGGGGTCGTCGACGATCAGGGCATAGCTGCGGGTGCCGGCGGGGGTATCCCTCCATTCCAGCGGCGGCGAGATGTTGTCGCCCTCCGCCGTGTACCTGGACGGGATCGTCTGCCCGTTCGGAAAGGCCGGGCTGTATAAGGCGAACGGCATGCTATCGGCTCCTAGTGTTTGTCGCCGCGCGATGCGTCTCGTTTCTTCAGCTGATCCGCAATCTCGTTGCGGTTCAGCCTGCCGGTGCTGGAACTCGGAGGAGGGCTTCACCTCGACAGAGGCACCCGACGAATCACGCAGCCATTCCCGCTTCACGCAAACACCCATTGAATGCTCCCGAACGTGCTTGGCGACTGAGATCCTCCGGCCTGCCATGGAACGGTGAGCCGGAGGTCCGCGGTCGAGTTATCCGCCGGTGGAAGGCCTTCGGCGGCGGTGTGCAGATCATGCTTCGGAGGCGGTCGTCACCCTCGACGGCGCGGCAGGGGGGTCGAGGAACGCCGAGATTGACGTCGCTGGACGAGGTCGCTGCAGAACCCGCTCTCCCGTATCCACGCCACGAAGTATCGTGCCGCATCGCCGGTCGGCCATCCGGTGTGTACCTAAGGGAGTTCCCCTACCGAGGGCCTCAGTGATGCTGCACGACAGGCGCTTCCATGAGAGCGGCCAATTACCGAGCCACCCATGCTCGATTCCTCGCACATGCCGATGCCGGTGATCCGGGGCGCCGATTGCTGGAAAATGCGCCCTTGCGGGAAACTGACGGCGTCGACGTTCCAGTGTGCGGGCCGGTGCTCTCCGCAAACACATCTTGTGGCTCGACCGGCTGCGACTGAGGGGACCGAACGGGACCCGCGACGAGTTTCACCTCGCAGCCGCCGCCCAGAACCTTCGCAAGTGGCCATCTTCGCAAAGGCGGTGTTGTTCCGACCAGGGACACCGTATCTCAGCCCGTCATTCTCCTGAGCATGTCGAGACGCACGTGACGGGCGCCTGCGGGACGGGCGCCGCATCCCTTCCCGGATCGTTGTCACCGTGGCCGGCAGGACCCGCGCGCCACGGCGGAATTTTGGCGATGCAATGGCGCGCTTCACATCGACGCCCACATCTTTGCAGACATGCTCGCGAGTCCCCGGCCAACCGGAGCACTCCATGGTGACGGGCTCGTGCCTGCCGCGGCGCCCCTTGGTCGAGACAATCCACCCGGAGGAGACACCATGTCGCACGGAGCAACGCCGCAGACCACCGAAACAGCCAACCTCCAGGGCGGCGCCTGGCAGTTCGTCGACAAATCGCCGGACGTGAGCGGCCTGATGCTGATGAACGTCCAGAAGGACAACAAGGAACAGGTCGCCTACACAGCGACATTCGACGATATGGCCCCCGTCGCGGTGAAAGTCTCCCAACTCGCCACCAACGCGCAGCACCTGTACGTCTATGCCAACCCCACCGTGATCAATGGGACGGGCAAGGAATGGACCGGCATGCAGACCAGCCTGGTCTCCAGCAACCACGTCGCCGCCGACGGCGTCCATCCGCCGTTCGCCCACTTCCATGAAAAAGAACCCGCGACGCCGAACTGGACCACCCCGACGCTCGGCCCCTTCACCGTCATCGGCGGCGGCAACAGCACCAAAGGCGTCGTCCCTGGCGGCCCGCACGGGCTGACCGGCGCGGACGAGTTGTACGCCAATGGAACGCTCGGCGCGGGCGAAACGGCACAGTTCCAGAACCTGGGCATCCACCAGTTTCCCTATTCGGTGAACCAGGGACAGGCGCAGGGCGGCGAGTTCTACATCGTCCACACGCCCAACCACCTGCCCATCCACACCAGCCTCACCTACGCCATGCCGAGCCTGCAATCGGTCACCGAGGGCGACGGGAACGACAACGGCCTCACCGGCAACGCCAACAACAACCTGCTGTTCGGTTATGGCGGCAACGACGGTCTCTTCGGGGGCTCGGCCGCGACGTGCTGGCGGGCGGCACCGGGTTCGACCTCCTGAAGGGCGAAGAGGGCGACGACTGGCTGTTCGGCGGCGCCAACGAGGACACCCTGGTGGGCGGCAAGGGCAAGGACCTGCTGGACGGCGGGGCCGGCAAGGACGTCGCCTCTTATGAGGGCGAGGAGGCGGCTGTAACCGTCAACCTGTCGGGGCCGATGACGGCCGGGTTCGTCACGGCGAAAGTGGGCGGTGTCGACGAGGACATCCTGGTCAACATCGAGGACATCTGGGGCGGGCTCGGCGACGATGCGCTCACCGGCGACGCCAAGGACAATTTCCTCAAGGGTGGCATCGGTGCCGACACCCTCAGCGGCGGCGACGGCAACGACCGCCTGCAGGGCGATCCCGGCAAGGACGTCCTGAACGGCGGCTTCGGCACGGACTACGCGGTGTTTTCGGACAATCTGTCCGCGTATGAGATCAAGACCACTGGCACCGAGACGACCGTGAGTTACAAATCCGACGCCGGGAACGTGGACGTTCTGTCCGGGGTCGAGTTCCTGTCCTTCGCCGACCAGACGATCGCGACGCCGAAAGACCCTTCTGCCAACGCTCCCTTCGTGCCCGACCCGAACCCGCCCGCCAAGGCGCCTCCGGGGTCGAACATGATCAACGGCACGGCGGGGAACGACCCCAGCCTGACCGGCACCGGCAACGCCGACGGCATCCTGGCGGGCGGCGGCAACGACACGGTTGACGGCAAGGGCGGGGACGACTTCGTATCGGGCGGTGACGGCAACGACGTGATCCAGGGCGGCACGGGATACGACCTGATCCGCGGTGGCCAGGGGCAGGACACGATCCATGGCGGCCCGGGAGCCGACATCATCTACGCGGACTCCGGGAACGACCAGGTCTGGGGCGACGGGGGGGCGGACCAGCTCTGGGGCGGGCTCGGCGCCGACACGCTGAACGGTGGTGACGACGACGACCTCATCGTCGGCGAGAAGGGTAACGACCTGCTCAACGGCGGGGCCGGGGTGGACGTGTTTGGGTTCTGGCCAGGCGACGGCAAGGACACGGTGACTGGGTTCGAGACCGGCGATAGCTTGGTCTTCAAGAATTTGACCGCCGCCGACGTCGCCGTCACCATGAGCGGCAGCAACACCGTCTTTACCTGGGCCACCGGCAGCGTAACGGTCAACGCAACGAGCGGCATGGCTGAGGGAACCGACTACTTCTTCGTCGGGTAGGGCCATCCTGTTCCACCGCTTCGGCCACCCACAGGCCGTCGCCGATCCGCTCCAGGGGAAGCCGATGTGAGCCAGCCAGCACTAACAGGGTGCGGAAAAAGGGCTGTGCACGGGCGGTTGGTCGTGATTCTTTTCGGTTGAGAAGAACGCGACCGACGAGGGGACGATGCGGGGTTCGGACGAACGCAGCGAGGGTCTGTTCAGCTACGTGAGCTGCGAGGCGCGGGTTCCAGCCAACCACCCGCTGCGAGCGATCCGGGCCATCGTGGACGAGGCGCTGGAGGTGATGTCGCCGGCGTTCGAGGGGCTGTACTCCAAGATCGGGCGCCCCTCGATCCCGCCGGAGAAGCTGCTGCGGGCGCTGCTGCTCCAGGCCTTCTACTCGGTGCGCTCGGAACGCCAGTTGATGGAGCAGCTCGATTACAACCTGCTGTTCCGCTGGTTCGTCGGCCTGTCCATGGACGCCCCGGTGTGGGACGTCACCGTGTTCACCAAGAACCGCGAGCGTCTTCTGGCCGGCGATGTGGCGGCCAAGTTCCTGGCGACCGTGCTGGGTCAGCCGAAGGTCAAGGCGCTGCTGTCGGACGAGCATTTCTCGGTGGACGGCACGCTGATCGAAGCCTGGGCGTCGGTGAAGAGCTTCCGGCCCAAAGACGGCAGCGGCGAGCCGCCGGGGCCGGGGCGCAACGGCGAGCGCGACTTCCATGGCGAGAAGCGGTCCAACGAGACGCATGCCTCGACCAGCGATCCCGAGGCGCGGCTCTACCGCAAGGGCAACGGCCAGCCGGCGAAGCTGGCCTTCATGGGCCACGCGCTGATGGAGAACCGCCACGCCCTGGTGGTGGACGTGCGGCTCACCGCGGCCAGCGGCCTGGCCGAACGTGCGGCGGCGGTGGCCATGATCGAGGCCATCCCCGGCCGCCACCGCATCACGGTCGGCGCTGACAAGGCCTACGACACCAAGGATTTCGTGGCGGACATGCGCGACTTGGGCGTGGCTCCGCATGTTGCCCGAAATACCAGCAACCGCCGCTCGGCGATCGACGGCCGGACCACCCGCCATCCCGGCTACGCCGTCAGCCTGCGGGTCCGCAAGCGGATCGAAGAGGTCTTTGGCTGGATCAAGGGAGCCGGCTTGCGCAAGACGCGCCATTGCGGAGCAGCCCGTGTCGGTTGGATGTTCACCCTAACCGCCACCGCTTACAACCTGATCCGCCTGCCCAAGCTGCTGGCTGCGGCATAATCACGCCCGCAATCCGCCTGAACGGCGGTTCTGGGAGCCTCGGAGCGAGGAAAAACGCTCCGTCCCGACCAAATCGCCCGCTGAAACCCGCATTCTCAGCCTCAGCGGAGGAAAAAGGCCGGAATATGTTCGTTTTTCCGCACCCTGCTAACGGCGGTCCGAAGAGCTCTGTTGCAAACTCTTTCTGTAGGGGGGCACTGCACAAAACTGCGCACATTGTCCGGGATATGAAGACGCGGCATGAACGTGAGCTCCGCCGCGCTCCAGCGCTGCTTTTCGCCCTTTCGCGACAGCGGCCGGATAGCCCGGCCGCTCCTTTTCGCGACACTCTGATTGGCCTGGATCAGAGTGTCCGCTTTGGCACCCTTTGACGGACACGGGCGTCACGTTTTCACTGTTGCGCTCTGCCGACAGGCGGAAGCGGATGGCCAAGTTATCGGCCTGCTACCGGAATCAGGGACGTATCATGTGGAATCAAATAGACAGGGCATTCTAAAATAAGCATTCTAATTGGCATGGTGAGAACGGCACGCTTTTTCGAGAACGACTTCATTGACGCTGCGATGGTGCTGGTTGCCGAGGGTGGCCCCGCCGCCGCGACCATGCAGGCGATCGCCCGACGGGTGGGCGCTCCGACGGGGTCGATCTATCATCGCTTCGAATCCCGCGCGGCCGTCCTCGGCACGGCTTGGAACACCGCTTACGCATCATTCGTCAGGACCCTGGCCCCTCTGCTTCGCAAGGGCTGTCCGCGCGAGGCGGCCATGGCTATCCTTCCCTGGTGCAGGGAGAACGAACATCGTGCCCGATTCCTGCTCCTGAATGAGCCGGCCGCCCTGTTCGAGGACAGTTCGCCCCCGGAACCGCTGCGGAAGATGCTGGAAGACCTGGAAGACGAGTTCGACAGTGCCTTCCATTCCTGCGTCGCGGCTTGCGGAGACGGGACGGTCGGCGATGAGCCGCTGGCACGGGCCAAGTTCCTGATCTTCGACGCGCCGATCGCCATTCTCCGCCCCCACCTTTCCAGGGGCGCTCCGCTCCCGTCCTTCGCTGAACGAATGATTGCCGACCTTCATACCGGGATGCCGATCGCCGGCATGCCCAAGGCCGTCAGGCGGTCGCCGCAGGACGCCGATATCCTCTCCCCCGTGATTCAGGACAATCAATGACCGAAGCGACCGAACACCGAAGCATAAAGCTGCACGCTCCGGAGGATTTCGCCGGGATGCGTGCCGCCGGTCGGTTGGCTGCATCGACATTGGACATGATCACCGGGCATGTCAGGGCGGGGATCACCACAGCGGAGCTTGACCGCCTCTGCCACGAGTACATCGTTGACCACAGGGCGACGCCTGCCTCGCTGGGCTACCGCGGCTATTCCCATGCGACCTGCATCTCGGTCAACCATGTCGTCTGCCACGGCATACCCGGCGACAGGAGACTGGCGGAGGGCGACATCCTCAACATCGACTTGGCGGTGATCGTCGACGGCTGGCATGGCGACAGCAGCCGCATGTATGGGGTCGGCAAGCTCGGCCTACGCGCCAAGCGCCTTATCGACGTGACGTACGAGGCGATGATGCGCGGTATCGAAGCCATTCGACCCGGTGCAACGGTGGGAGATATTGGCTTCGCTATGCAGCGCTATGTGCAGGCGGAGCGCTTCACCGTCGTTCGTGACTTCTGTGGCCACGGCTTAGGCCGCATTTACCACGATGCACCGGACGTGCTGAATTACGGCCGGCCAGGGGAAGGACCGAAACTGCAGCCGGGGATGTTTCTGACCGTTGAACCAATGGTGAACGCTGGCCGGCCGGATGTGAAAATCCTCAGCGACGGGTGGACGGCTGTGAGCCGGGACCGAAGCCTTTCCGCACAGTTCGAGCACAGCGTCGGCGTCACGGAAACGGGCTGTGAAATCTTCACGCTCTCACCGAAGCAGTTCACCAAGCCGCCCTACTTGCCGTGTTGAGCCGCCGGCGCATGGCGGCGAGAAAGGCGAGCGCCAGCATCGAGAGGGTGATGTGCCGGTACCAGCCGTGCCAGCTGCGGACCTCGTAATCGGCCAATCCGCAATCCTGCTTGGCGATCTCGAAGCATTCCTCGATCGCGCACCGCCGGCCAGCCACCCGCGCCAGATCCGTCAAGGTGGTTTCCATTGGCCCGAAGGTGACGTAGTAAGCCTTGTCGGCGTGGTCCTTGCGGTTGCGGCGGATCAACAGCCAGTGATCCCATGGCGGTTCCTGAAGCCGGAACAGGCGCAACCGGGCCCAGTCGTAATAGCGCTGCCCCTTGGCGCCGACGCCGGCGCTCAGTCGCTTCCAGCCATCCTCGGGCACGAGGTCGGCCAAGGCCGAGGCCTTGAGGTGGAGGAACTCGCGCTCAGCGGTCAGGACGTTGAGCACCTCGTTGCCGCGCACCGCCAGCACGTAGGCAACGGCACGCCGCATCCAGGGCCTGCGCGATTATCGCCCGCGCCATCGCCGGCTTGGTGGCGAACGCCACGTCGGCCGGGATGCGGCCCTCGCGCCGATGCGCGTCATCCAGCCAGTCCTCGGGCAGATAGAGGCGGCGGTCGATCAGTGCGTTGATACGCCCGGCGGTGCCGGAGTATTGCCGGGACACGCCGACGGAATGCTCGCCCTTCTTGAGAAAGCCGGTCTCATCGACGATGAGCACACCATCGCGGCCGAGCTGCTCGACGACGTAGGCGCGGCACACGTCGCGGAGGTATTTGCGGGCCTGCCGACGCGGCTCGGCACGCGCGAATTCATTGGAAATGCGGCCGAACAGCTCATCGAGCCGGGACGGCCAACCCGTCAACACATTCACGGCTGCGGTCACGGGAGCCTTCAAAAGCCATCCCGTATTGAAGTCATGTGGGTCGAGTTGTGCAATGGCAACAGCTAATGCGTGGAATTGTCCCAAACATCGTCAACGTCCCAGCGACAGCCGCTCCGCACTAGCCTTCAACGTGTCGATCATCACCTGCTGAGCCTCTTCCGTTGTGTCCGCCGGGACGACGAAGCAGATGGTAGCGATGCACCGGCCGGCCGGATCGCGGACCGGGGCAGCAAGGCAGGTGGTGAAACGGTCGACAAGCGCGGTGGTGCGGACATATTCCTGGGTACGGGCGCGGCGGATGTCCTCCAGGAACTCGTCCTGGGCGATGCGGCGGCCGTCGGGCAGGACGAAGTCATCCGGCGGAATGAAGCGCAGGATCTCGTCGGCCGACATGTGATCGACCAGCAGCCGGCCGGACGCTGTCCAGGGGATTGGCACCTTGATGCCGATCTCGGAGCTGATGCGGAACATGCGCCGGCCTGGCTCATTCAGCACAACCAGATACTTGTCGCCTTCCAGCGTGCAGAACTGCGCCGTCTCCCCCACCGTCTCGGCGATGTGGGCGACCTCCACCCGCGCCTTGCGGATCAGGTCGACGCTGTCGAGGTAATCGCTGCCGTAGTAATGCATCGCCGGCCCGAAATAGACCGTGCCGTCGCCGTCGCGCAGCTCCAGCCAGCGCGCCTCCACCAGCGTGTTGACCAGCTCATACATGGTGGAGCGCGGGGTGCCGGTGTCGCGCGCGATGTCGGCGATGCGCGTCGGGGCGCGCCGGCTGTGCAGATGTTCCATCAACGCGATGACGCGGTCGATGCCGCGGGCACGGCCCGTCGACTTCTCTTCCATCTGCTTCTCCGACATCGGCTTCTCCGCCACGCCGCCACCCTTCATCTGATCCGTGCCCCCTGGTCGTCCTACAACCGCTTAGCACGCGGATTTTCGGCTTGCCAGCGCTCATTGTCCGATATACCGTTTGCTTGTCTGGAATACAAGAATAACGTCCGATATTTCGGACAAACGGTTGGGGAAGGCAAAAATGACAGGGATCACGCGACGTCTGTTCAATACCGCCCTCGGTTCGGCAGTCGCTGTCGGGGGGCTTTCCACCGGTATCTCCGCCGGCATCCTGGGAACCTGGACCACGCCGGCGCAGGCCCAGCAGGGCGGCGCCTCGGTCGTCACGGTCGCCACCATCGGCGAGCCGCCGACGCTGGACCCGGTCGGCACCACGTCCGACCTCGTCAGCATCATCACCCAGCACATGTTCGAGACGCTGTTCACCTTCGACGGCGACTGGAAGCTGGCCCCGCTGGTGGCGTCGGCCCTGCCGCAGGTGTCGGCGGACGGCAAGACCTACACCATCCCCCTGCGCAGCGGCGTCACCTTCCATGACGGCAGCACCGTCACGGCGGAGGATGTGGTCGCCTCGCTCGACCATTGGACCAAGGCCTCGCCGCGCGGCAAGACCGTCGCCCCGCTGGTGGAGAGCATCGCCGCCAAGGGTGCGGACGCCGTCGTCATTGCGCTGAAGGAGCCCTTCGCGCCGCTGACCGCGCTGCTGGCGATGAACAACGGCGCCGCCGCCATCGTGCCGAAGTCGGTGATCGACGGGCCGGGCGCCTTGAAGTCTCTGGTCGGCACCGGTCCCTACAAGCTGCTGGAACACAAGCCCGACCAGTACATCCGGCTGGTCCGCCACGACGGCTATGCCTCTCCCACCGGCACGCCCAGCGGCTATGCCGGCAGCCGCAAGGCCGTCATCGGCGAATTGCGCTTCGTCCCGGTGCCGAACGCCGCGACCCGGGTGTCGGGCGTGCTGGCCGGCCAGTACCAGTTCGCCGACAGCCTGCCGGCGGAAACCCTGCCGCGCATCAAGGATGCCGCCGGCGTCAAGCCGGTGATCGTCAAGCCCTTCGGCTTCCCGCTGATGATCATGAACACCAAGACCGGGGTGATGGCGAACCCGAAGGTGCGTCAGGCGGTTCTGGCGGCGCTGGAACCAAACGACATGCTGCTGGCCGGCCTCGGCGATCCCGCCTTCGTCCAGGCGGAGGGGTCGATCTACGCCCAGGGCACGCCCTATTTTGATGCGGCCAGCGCCAAGCCCTACAGCGACCATGCCGCCGGCAAGGCGAAGGATCTGCTGAAGGCGGCCGGCTACAAGGGCGAGCCGATCCGCATCATGACCTCGGTCCAGTACGAGTTCCTGTACAAGATGAGCATGGTGGCGCAGGCCCAGCTCGAAATGGCCGGCTTCAAGGTCGATCTGCAAGTGCTGGACTGGGCGACTCTGCTGCAGCGCCGCGGCGACGACAAGGGGTGGGACGCCTTCTTCACCTACCACACCTTCGTGCCGGAGCCGTCGCTGATCACGGTGCTGAACCCGAGCTATCCCGGCTGGTGGGACAGCCCCGCCAAGCGCGAGGCGCTCGCCGCCTTCAACCGCGAGATGGACCCGGCGGCCCGCAAGGCGAAATGGGTGGCGTTGCAGACGCTGTTCTACAGCGAGGTGCCCAGCGTGAAGGTCGGCGAGTTCTACAACCTCGCCGCCAGCAGCGACAAGCTGACCGGCTACACGCCGACGCCTTGGCCGTTCTTCTGGAACACCGACCTGAAGGGCTGAGGGCAGTTGAAAGCTCCCTCTCCTGAATGCCCCCTCTCCCCCCGGGGAGAGGGTCGGGGTGAGGGGGATTTCAGTACGTGGCTATCCCGAGAATCCCTGCCGCGCGCCCCCTCACCTTAACCCTCTCCCCGGGGGAGAGGGGATTTCTTCTGGGACCGCAACCATGCTCGTTTACATCGTCCGCCGGTTCGCCGGCATGATGATCGTCATGCTGCTCGTCGCCATGGTGGTCTTCGTGATCGCCCGCGTGGTGCCAGGTGATCCCGCCGCCGTCATGCTGGGGTCTTCCGCCACGCCGGACGATATCGCGGCATTGCGCAGCCGGCTGGGGCTCGATGAGCCGCTGCTGACGCAGTTCCTGCTCTATCTCGGGCAGATCGTCCGCTTCGATCTTGGCGAATCCATTTTCCTGAACCGCCCGGTGGTGCAGGCGCTGGCCGAACGGTCGGAGCTGACGGGTCTGCTGACCATGATGTCAGTGGGGATCGCCATGCTGATCGGCGTGCCCATCGGCATCCTGTCGGCGGCCAAGCGCGGCGGGCTGATCGACCAGGCCGCGGTCGGGCTGGCCATGCTGGCGGCGAGCATTCCCAGCTTCTGGATCGGGCTGACGCTGATCAAGTATCTGGCGGTCGACCATGCCTGGTTCCCGGTCGCCGGCTATGGTCCGCCCGAAGCCGACCTGATGGAGCGGATGCGCCATCTGGTGCTGCCGGCCATCGCGCTCGGCATCCCGAACTCGGCGCTGATCCTGCGCTTCACCCGCACCAGCATGCTGGACGTGATGAGCAACGATTACGTCCGCACCGCGCGGGCCAAGGGGTTGCCGCCGCTGGTCGTCGTGCTCAAGCATGCGTTGCGCAACGCGATGATCCCGATCCTGACGGTGATCGGCCTGACCACCGCGGTGATGATCGCCGGCGCCATCGTGACGGAGACCGTGTTCGGCCTGCCCGGCGTCGGCAACCTGATCGTCTCGGCCGTGCTGCGCCGCGACTATCCGGTGATCCAGGGCGCCCTGCTGGTGGTGTCCGCCATCTATGTGCTGATCAACCTGACGGTCGACCTGCTCTATGCCGTGGTCGATCCGCGGGTCCGTTATTGAGAGGGAGGGTTTCAATGGCAAGCGTCCCCGCCGGTCACGGCAACGTCTCCCTTCCCTCCCCGGCCAAGCCTCACCGCAGCCGCTCGCCGGCTGCCCTGCTGATGCGCCAGCTGTTCCGCCGCCGACTGGTGGTGCTGTCCTTCCTGATCATGCTGGCGATCCTGGCGGTGGCGCTGCTGGCGCCGTGGATCACGCCGTTCAACCCGATGAAGATGGACATCCTTGGCCGGCTGAAGCCGCCGTCGGCCGCCCACTGGTTCGGCACCGATGAATATGGCCGCGACGTGCTGTCCCGCGTGATGCTGGGCGCCCGGCTGTCGCTGCTGGTCGGGCTGCTGGTCGTGGTGGTGGCGACGCTGATGGGCACGCTGCTGGGGCTGGCCGCCGGCTACATCCGGCCACTGGACGGCGTGCTGATGCGGCTGACCGATGCGCTGATGGCCTTCCCGGACATCCTGCTGGCCATCGCCTTCATGGCGGCGCTGGGGCCGTCGCTCTACAACGTCGTGCTGGCGCTCGGCATCGTCTATACGCCGCGTGTCGCCCGCGTGGTGCGCGCCGCCTGCCTCGTGGTGCGCGAGATGCCGTTCATCGAGGCGGCGACGGCGTTGGGCGCCTCCACGCCGCGCATCGTCTTCCTGCACATTTTGCCCAACCTGATCTCGCCGATCCTGGTGCAGGCCACCTTCATCTTCGCCTACGCCATTTTGACGGAGGCGGCACTGTCCTTCCTCGGCGTTGGGGTGCCGCCGACAACACCGACCTGGGGCAACATGATCGCCGGCGCCCAGCAGTATTTCCAGCAGGCCGACTGGCTGATCCTGTTCCCCGGCTGCGCCATCGTCCTGACCGTGCTGTCGCTCCAGATCGTCGGCGACGGGCTGCGCGACGCGCTCGACCCCCGGCTCCAGAAGGCGAAATGAGATGAGTGCCACTTTCCTCATCAAGGGCGCCCGCGTCATCGACGGCACCGGCGCCCCGTGGTTCCCCGCCGACGTGCTGGTGGAACGCGGACGCATCACCGCCGTCGGCCCGATGCTGGACGCGCCCGACGCCGAACCGCTGGAGGCGCAGGGACGCTTCCTGGCTCCCGGCTTCATCGACGCCCATTGCCACGACGACCTGATCCAGTTGCGCCAGCCCGGCCGGCCGGAGAAGGTGGCGCAGGGCGTCACCACCGTGGTGGTCGGCAATTGTTCCTTCGGTCTCTACCCGCAGAGCCCCGACAGCGACGGCCCCTTGCGCGAGCATTTCGGCAACCTGCTGGGCACCGTTTCGGATCAGGAGACCTTCGCCGATTTCGCCGGCTACCGCGCCGCACTCGACGGGCGCGGCACCGCGATCAACCTCGTCTCGCTGGTCGGGCACGCCGCCCTGCGCCTCGCCGTCATGGGCTGGCAGAACCGCGCCGCCACCGCCGAGGAGCGCGAGGCGATGGCGGCCCTGCTGGCCGAGCAGCTTCGCCAGGGCGCGCACGGCCTGTCGCTCGGCCTCGTCTATCCGCCCAGCGCCTGGGCCGACCGCGCCGAGCTGGTGCGGCTGACGGAGGTTGTGGCGGAGCATGGCGCGCTGCTGACCGCCCATGTCCGCTCCTACGAAGGCGGGCTGATCGCCTCGGTGGACGAGTTCCTCGAACTGCTGAAGGCGGGTGGAGCGAGCGGCCTGCTGTCCCATTTGCAAGCGGCTGGGCGGCCCTACTGGGGCAGCCTGCCGCGGGCGGTGGAGCGGCTGGAGATCGCGCGCAAGGGCGGCACCGACGTCAGCTTCGACATGTACCCCTACCCGGCCGGCTCCAGCACCATCCTGCAACTGTTGCCCCCCTCGGCTCTCGCGGGCGGGGTGGAGGCGCTGCTGGCGCGCATGGCCGATGCGGACGGGCTGGCGGCCTTGCGCCGCGCCGTGGAAGACGGAGAGGCGCAAGGCGATGCCGGCTGGGAGTCCAAGATCCGCCTGATCGGCTGGGGAAATGTCCGTATCGGCGGTGTCGGCGAGCCGAGCCTGCGCACGCTGGAAGGGCTGTCGCTGACCGACATCGCAGAGGTGGCGAAGGAACAGCCCTTCGACACGCTGGTCCGCCTGATCCGCGCCGACCGTGGCCGCACCAACATCGTTATGTTCCAACTGGACGACGCCGATCTGGAAACCGCGCTGTCGCACCCGCTGCACATGCTGGGGTCCGACGGGCTGCCGCGCGAAACCGGCAAGCCGCATCCCCGCGCTTTCGGCAGTTTCCCACGCTATCTCGCCCGTGCCCTGAACGGCGAGGGCAAGCTGGGGCTGGAGGATGCCGTGCGCCACATGACCGCCGTCCCGGCGCAGCGCTTCGGCCTGTCCGACCGCGGGCTGATCCGGCCGGGCATGGTGGCCGACCTGACCCTGTTCACCGCCGATGTGGCGGACCGCGCGACCTTCCAGGACCCGACGCGCCCGCCCCACGGCATCACCGACGTGCTCGTCGCCGGACAGTTCGTCCTGCGCGACGGTGGGCACACCGGCGCGCGTCCGGGCAAGGCCCTGGTCCGCGTCTGATATTCAAACCTGTGAGGACCGAATGACCAACCGCAAGCCGATCTTCGCCGAAAAGGGTGCGAAGCCCGCCGGCCAATACAGCCACGCGATCGTCGCGAACGGCTTCGTCTACGTGTCGGGCCAGGGGCCGCACCATCCGGAGACCGGCGCGCTGCCCGAGGATTTCGCCGGCGAGGTGCGCCAGACCCTGCGCAACCTGGAAATCATCCTGAAGGCCGCCGGCACCGACCTTGCCCATGTGGTGAAGGTCAACAGCTATCTCAGCGATCTCGGCCGCTTCCAGGAATACAACGCGCTCTATTCGGAGTTCTTCCCAACCGAGCCGCCGGCCCGCACCACCATCGGCTGCCAGCTGAACAACATCCAGGTGGAAATCGACTGCATCGCCGTCCTGCCGCAAGCATAGGCATGCCGGCGTAACATCTTCTACACACGGCCGATCCCATGGCTCCGCCGCCGGGATCGGCCCATTTCCCGAATTCGTGTTCCGGAGCGGTCCCATGCGCGTCGACGATCTCGACACCCCCGTCCCCGTCATCGACCTCGACAGGGTCGAGCATAACCTGACCAAGATGCAGGCCTATTGCGACCGGCACGGGTTGGCGCTGCGCCCGCACATCAAGACCCACAAGCTTCCCCAATTCGCGCTCCGCCAGATCGAGCTGGGCGCCGTCGGCATCACCTGCCAGAAGATCAGCGAGGCGATGGTGATGGCGGAGGCCGGCTGTGCCGACATCCTGCTGACCTACCCCATCGTCGGCGCCGCCAAGGTGAAGCCGCTGGCCGAGCTGGCCGGCAAGACCAAACTGACGGTGGCGCTGGACAACGCCGTGGCCCTCGACACCGTGGCGGCGGCCGCGGCGGAAGCCGGCGTCGAGATCGGCATTCTGGTGGAGTTCGACAGCGGCGACGGCCGCTGCGGCGTGCAGACCCCGGATGAGGTTCTGACACTGGCCCGCCGCGCCGCCGGCAACGGCCTGACCCGCTTCCGCGGCCTGATGACCTACCCGCGCGGCCCCCGCACCGTTCCGTTCGTGGCGGAGACGCGCGCCCTGCTGGACGGCGCCGGCATAGCGATGGAGACGGTATCGGTCGGCGGCACCCCCGGCTGCTGGGACACCCACGAGCTTCCCGGCGTGACCGAGCTGCGCGTCGGCACCTACATCTATCACGACCGCGCCACCGTCGGCGCCGGGGTGGCGACGCTGGACGAGTGCGCCGTGCATGTCCACGCCACCGTGGTCAGCCGCCCCACCCCTGACCGCGCCGTGCTGGATTGCGGCAGCAAGACGCTGTCGAGCGACCGCGTCGCCCCGTCGGTGGGCGAAGGGTTCGGCCTGATCCTCGACTGCCCCGACGCGGTGATCGTCCGCGTCAACGAGGAGCACGCGGTGGTCGACCTCAGCAAGTGCGCGGAGCGGCCGGAAATCGGCGACCGCGTGCGCATCCTGCCCAACCATGTCTGCGTGGTGACCAACCTGCACGACCGCATGGCGATCAGCCGCAACGGCGAGGTCGTCGGCGACTGGCCGGTGCCGGCCCGCGGCTGCACCCGCTGATCCGCTGAACCCAATTCCGGGATCCCGTCATGGACACTGACCTCACGCTCGACATCCGCAACCTGCAAACCCACTTCACCGCCGATCCCGGCGTGTCGAAGGCGGTGGACGGTGTGTCCTTCGCCGTGCGCCGCAACGAGACGTTGGCCGTCGTCGGCGAATCCGGCAGCGGCAAGTCGGTGACCAGCCTGTCGGCGATGCGGCTGATCCCGTCGCCGCCGGGCATCATCGCCGGCGGCGAGATCCTGTTCCGCGGCCGCGACGGGCAGGTGCGCGACCTCGCCCGCCTCAGCGAGCGCGCCATGCGCAGCGTTCGCGGCAACGAGATCGGCATGATCTTCCAGGAGCCGATGACCTCGCTGAACCCGGTCTACACCGTCGGCGACCAGATCGGCGAGGCGCTGCGCTACCACCAGGGGCTGGACCGCCGGGCAGCGCGGGCGGAGGCGCTCGCCATGCTGAAGAAGGTCGGCATCCCGGCGGCGGAGCGGCGGTTGGACGAATATCCGCACCAGATGTCGGGAGGCATGCGCCAGCGCGTGATGATCGCCATGGCGCTGGCCTGCCGCCCCACCCTGCTGATCGCCGACGAGCCGACCACCGCGCTGGATGTGACCATCCAGGCGCAGATCCTCGACCTGATGCGGCGATTGCAGGAGGAGACCGGCACCTCCATCCTGTTCATCACCCACAATCTGGGCGTGGTGGCGGAGGTGGCTCACCGGGTGGTGGTGATGTATGCCGGTCGCATCGTCGAGGAAGGTGATGTCCGCTCCCTGCTGAAATCGCCGAAGCACCCCTACACCCGCGGGCTTCTGGCCTGCATGCCGCATCTGGGCCAGCGCCGCGGCGACGGCGGCCGGCTGCACGCCATCCCCGGCAGCGTGCCGAGCCCGTTGAACCGCCCGCGGGGGTGCACCTTCGCCCCGCGCTGCCCGCTGGCCGAGCCGGCCTGCACCGCCGCCGAACCCGTTCTGGAGCCGGTCGGCCCCGACCATTCCGCCCGCTGCCGCCGCTGGAGAGATGTGCAATGACCGCCGTCACCGTGTCCGAACAGCCCCTGTTGAGCGTGCGCAATCTGGAAAAGCGCTTTCCCGTGCGCGGTGGGCTGCTGCAACGGCCGGTCGGCTGGGTGAAGGCGGTGGACGACCTGTCCTTCGACCTGAACCGCGGCGAGGTGCTGGGGCTGGTCGGCGAATCAGGCTCCGGCAAGACCACCGCCGGGCGCAGCATCCTGCGACTGATCGAGCCGACCGGGGGCTCCATCCGCTTCGACGGACAGGAGATCACCGACCTGCCGACGGCCGAGATGCGGGCGCAGCGCCGCCGCATGCAGATCGTCTTCCAGGACCCCTATGCCAGCCTCGACCCGCGCCAGCGCGTGCGCGACGTGATCGGCGAGGCTCTGGTGATTCACAACATCGGCACCCGCGCCGACCGCCGCGACCGTGTGGCCGCGCTCTTGGAGAAGGTCGGCCTGACCGCCGACGCCATGGATCGCTTTCCGCACGAATTCTCCGGCGGCCAGCGCCAGCGCATCGGCATCGCCCGCGCGCTGGCGGTGGAGCCCGACTTCATCGTGGCGGACGAGCCGGTGTCGGCGCTCGACGTCTCGGTGCAGGCTCAGGTGGTGAACCTGCTGGGCGACCTGCAGCGCGAGCTGGGGCTGGCGGTGCTGTTCATCGCCCATGATCTGGCGGTGGTGCGCTACATCAGCGATCGGGTTGCGGTGATGTATCTCGGTCGCCTGATGGAGATTGCTCCGAGCGACTCGCTCTACGAGCGCCCGCGTCACCCCTACACCATGGCCCTGCTGTCGGCCGCCCCCGACCCGGACCCGGATGCGCCGAAGTCTCGCATGCTTCTGGACGGCGACGTGCCGAGCCCGATGAATCCGCCGTCGGGCTGCGTCTTCCGCACCCGGTGTCCGTTCGCGTTGCCGGCTTGTGCGGCGCCAGAGGCGCGGACGCTGCGGGAGGTGGCGCCGGGGCATTCGGTGGCGTGCATCCGGGATGATGTGCGGGTGGGGTGAAGACCTGTATTGCGCTAGATGTTCAGTCCAGCCGAAGGCATGCCCGACGACGGCACCGAGCGGCAGGCCGAGCGCGCTGGCCATGACCGGCAGCAACGGGGCAATCATGAAGCCCTCGGCGCCGATGGCGAAGGTACCGAGCGCCAGGAAGGCGGGCGGCAGCAGGGTTCTATCCGCCGCGCCCTGCGCGGCCACTGGGGATAGGGCCGGGGATAGGGGCTGTGACATGGTTCGGGCTCCGCTCCAACCCCGCCGGCCGACACAGGCCGGCGGTGGCCTGGACTCAGACAGGGATGGGGTTGGCGATCATTGCGGCGTTGAAGTCGTTGACCAGCCGGTGCTCGCCGGCGCCGGGGTTGTCGCGGATCGCCGTGATCGCATCGACCACGATCTCGGGATCATCGCCGGCGAGCTTCTCCATCGTCTCGGTGATGAAAGCGTCGAGGGGCATGGCGCGCGGGTCGCCGCTCTTGCGGATCAGGTCGGTGTCCACCCAGGGAGGCGCGATCTCCTGCACCCGCACCGAGGTGTCGCGCAGCATGAAGCGCTGCGACAGGGTGTAGGAATGCAGCGCCGCCTTGCTGGCGGAGTAGACCGCGTTGCCAGCCAGCGGCAGATAGGCCAGCACCGAGGTGTTGTTGATGATGGTGGCGCGCGGTTGCGCCTTCAGATGCTCGATCAGCGCAGAGGTCATGCGGATCGGGCCGAGCAGGTTGGTATCCAGGATCGCCTGGCTGACCGCGTCGTCCAGCGGTTTCGACGGATCGTCGAAGGGCATAATGCCGGCGTTGTTGACGAGCACGTTCAGCGCCGGGAACTCCGCCGCCAACCGCGCCGCGACGGCGGCGATGCTTTCGGGGTCGGTGATGTCCAGCTCCAAGCCCGCCATGCCGGGGTTGGCGGCGGTGACGGCGTCCAGAAGCTGGTGGCGGCGGCCGGCGATGATGACCTGGTTGCCCAGGCGATGGAACGCCTCGGCCAGCGCGCGGCCGATGCCGGAGGTGGCGCCCGTGATGAAAATGGTGTTGCCGGTGAGTTGCATGGCCGATCGTCCTTGATAAGGGGGGCGCGTCAGGCGGCCGGCGCGGCGCGGTAGCGCGCGGCGGGCTCGCTGCGGGACAGGTTGGGCAGCATGGCTTGGCGGGCGGCCTCGTAGGCCTGCCACTGCGCGGCGTCGGGCAGGGCCGGAATGGTCACCAGTTCGCCTATGTCGAGGCCGGCCAGCGCGGCATCGACCATGGCCTCGGCGGGCATGACGATCTCGCCCGGCAGATGCTCGACCGGCGTGCCGGCGATGCCCCAGAAATCGGTGGCCGTGGCACCGGGCAGCACCGCCTGGACCCGCAGGCCCCTGCTCGCCAGCTCGTGGTGCAGCGATTGGGTCAGCGCCAGGACGAAGGCCTTGGCCCCACCATAGACGCCGTTGAGGATCTCCGGCCCGATGGCCACGATGGAGGCGATGTTGACGATGGTGCCGTGCCCGCGCGCCACAAAGGCGGGGGCCGCCGCGTAGGTCAGCCGCATCAGCGCCGTCACGTCGAGGTCGATCATCCGCTCCATGGCATCGACATTGGCTGAGAGCAGCGGGGCGGTCGCACCGACCCCGGCATTGTTGACCAGCGTGGTGATGCTGGCGTCGGTCGCCAGCACCCCCTCCACCGCGCGCAGGTCGGCCTTGTCGCCCAGATCGGCGGCGACGACCTCGACGGAGCGGCCGGTGCGATCGGCGATCTGCGCGGCGAGGCCGGCAAGCTTGGCACGGTTGCGGGCCACCAGGATCAGGTCATGGCCACGGGCGGCCAGCCGGTCTGCATAGATCGCGCCGATGCCGGAGGAGGCGCCGGTGATGAGCGCGGTGCCGAGAGGGGAGAGGCTCATGGTCTTTCGTCCTGTCTCTTTGGTCTTATCTGCGGGCCGCGTCGGTGCCGCCCGGCGTGAGGACATCATTAAAGCCTCTGGCGCTTGGCATGAATGTCGTATATCCCTCGTTTCAGGACATGAGGAATCCGCCATGCGCATCGGTTTTGTCATTTTTCCGGGTTTCCAGATGATGAGTCTGGCCGCCGGCTCGGTGTTCGAATTCGCGAATCTCTGCGCGGGCGAACCGCTCTATGAGCTGATCACCGTGTCCGAGCGTGGCGGGCCGGTGCGCAGTTCCACCGGCATGGCGGTGGACAGCGTGTGCTTCGCGGATCAGGACTTCGACACGGTGCTGGTCGGCGGCGGGGTGGAGGTTCCCCGGCCGAGCGAGGGGCTGCGCGCCTGGATCGCCAGCCGCCTGCCCGCCGTGCGTCGCCTGGGCGCAATCTGCACCGGCGCCTTTGTGCTGGCCGAATCCGGGGTTCTGGACGGGCGCCGCGCCACCACCCACTGGCTGGTGGCGCGTGAGCTGAGGGAGCGCTTTCCGGCCGTCCAGGTGGAGGAGGACCGCATCTTCATCATCGACGGGCCAGTCTGGAGTTCGGCCGGCATGACGGCGGGCGTCGATCTGGCCCTGGCGATGGTGGAGAAGGACCTCGGCAGCGACGTCGCGCGATCGGTCGCCCGCAAGCTGGTCATGTACCATCGCCGCGGCGGCGGCCAGACCCAGCATTCGGAACTGCTGGAGATGGCGGCGAAGTCCGACCGCATCGAGGCGGCGCTGACCTACGCGCGGCAGAACCTGAGGAACCCGCTGACGGTAGAGGAACTGGCCGATGAAGTGGCGTTGAGCCCGCGCCAGTTCAGCCGCGCCTTCCGGGCGGAGACCGGGCAATCCCCGGCCAAGGCGGTGGAGCAACTGCGACTGGAGGCGGCACGGCTGATGCTGGAGCAGACGCGGCATCCGGTCGAGATCATCGCCCGCGAGAGCGGCTTCGCCGATCCGGAGCGCATGCGGCGCGCCTTCCTGCGCGCCTTCGGCCAACCGCCCCAGGCGATGCGACGCGTGGCGCGGCTGACCGTATGATCGGCCGGGATACCCACAGCGCTTCCGGGGGGCGCCATGGAACCGGCGTGGCGCGCCACCACCGCGGCTACCAGCTCGGGGTCGGACTCGATCACAAACAGCAGTGGATCCCCGCTCTTGCTCAGTTCCGCGTAGCGGTCCTGAAGATCGAACAGCCCAGCTTGACCGGCCATGTCCCGTCCTCCGTCGTCCTCAAGCCAAGGGGATCACCAGAACGCCAGCAACGCTACGGTTTCTCGAGGCGTCCAATTGCCCTTCATGCCGAGCTGGGTCCGGCATCGGGATAAGTTCGGCGAGCTTGCGGAGGTTCTGGGCGGCTGCGAGGTGGCACTCGTCGCGCGCGCCGTTCGCCCCCTCAGTCGCAACCGGTCCAGCCTCAGGATGCGTTTGAGGTGGGCGAACAGCAGCTCGACCTTCTTCCTCTCGCGGCGCGAGGAGGCGTAGGCGTCCGTGGCGGCGATGGTCCACGCCATGTCGCGGGCCCCTTCATGGATAGAGCGTGGGACCTTGCGCGCGGGCGTGTTTGGACACGCCCGCCCTAATGCTGTCGCGAAAAGGCGCAGAAAGAAGTGCTGGAGCGCGGCGGAACTTACGTTCATGTCGCGTTCTCATATCCCGGACAATTTGCGCACTTTCGTGTAGTGGCCCCAAGGTGTCATGGTAGGCGAGTGAACATCCAAGTACGAATTATCGTACGAATTATCATGATCATTACGTCGCAGGCACCAACCGGCAGGAACCTCAAAGGAGGCTGCGACTAGAGCGGAATGAGCCAATGACCGATACACCACAAGCAAGCAATGCCTTCCAAACGTTCATAAAAGAAGCCCCGTCCTACCAGCAAGCGTGGCTCGAAGCGGTGAACAAGCTGGGAGTGGCCTCCGCCCTGGACGCCAAAACCGCTGAGCTTGTCTACATCGGAATTCTGGCCGCCGCCCGTCTGGAGAGCGGCCTGCCTTTCCATGTCGCCGACGCCAAGCGTTTGGGCGCCACGCGCGACGAGGTCGTCAGTGCCGTGCTAGCGGGTCTTCCCGCAGTCGGCAGCGCCGTGATTCAGGCGCTGCCGGTAGCGCTAGCAGCCTACGACCGCAGCTAAGGAGACCCGTTGCGAATGGGACTATCTGGTTCGAACATCGGGACGTAGATCGCCATGGAGGCGGCAGGACAGGCATCCAATAAAATGCGCAAAGTCGAAGCGCACTTTCGTTCTGGGGGGACACGAATCTACATGGCGACAGTCACTTCGCTCCGCCCCTTCCCCACTGACATGCAGTACGCCACCGCTGCCCTGATAGCCGCCTCGGCCAACTGAGCGTTTTCATGATGGTCGACTTGCCCTGCCCGGACTCGCCCCAGTCGCAGAGGTCCCGGCGCCGTCAGCACCGTCGCCGTGAGGATCGCCCTCATCAGGTCGAGCGTGCCGCGTCGAGCGCGTCGAGCGTGCCGCGGATCAGGGCGATGCGGTCCGCCGTGCCGGCCTGTCGGGGCCGTACGGCGACCTTGACGCCTTCATAGAGCAGGTCGGGGCCGGCGGCGTCGAGCGTCGCCGCGACATGGCCCCGCTCCATCACGGATTCTCCAACCTGTTCGCGGAGCGGCGGATGCACGTCGCTCCAGGCCGGACCGTAGGCGCCATCGCGGCCGGTCGCACCGGAGAACATCACGCCACGCAGCAGCCCGGCCGAGCGCAGGTGGCGCGCGTGCCGCTCGGGAGCCGTTGCGTCGCGCTCCTCAATGGCGGATCGCCCCCAGTTCACGGCCATGCCCAGGGGCGTCGTTGCCTCTGCCGCGGCGGCCGTCACCGCCGCGATCTCGACATCGAGGGGAAGCAGACCCTTCTGCCAAGGCCCGGCCGTGGGGCGGGCGTCGCAATGTTCGACGACGAGCGCCGTGCCTCCCCAGTCCCAGGACGCGATCTCTCGAAGCGACCCCTCCAGGGCACGGCCCCCCTCCCCGGCCCCGGCCGCCGGAAGGGATGGGAAGGCGTGGACCTCGATGGCCAGGACGCTCTGCCCACGCTCTATGAAACCGGCGACCGCCCGGTGGGCCGCGGCGACCAGTTCCACGGCCCTGGCGCGTCCCACCGCGTCGGTGGAGGCCAGCCCGACGGTCGGGTCCTTGACCGCGGCGGAAGCGGCGGCGCCGATGAGGGTCAGCACATGCTGCCCCTGCCCTGCCCCGCGTTCGAACAGGTCGGCCAGGATCGGGAAATCCTCGTCCCAGCCGGGTGCTCCCCAGGAGATTTCCAGGCCATCGACGCCGGGAAGGGACAAAACCGCCTCCAGGTAGGATCGCCGCTCCGCCACGGCGTCCGGCTGGGCGGCGTAGGCACCGACGATGCGAAACGGCTTGTGTCGGGAGTTCATGAGGCTGCGTCTCCGCTTTGGTCAGACCTGCCGGGGTTCGGACGTTCGGGGCCGCTCCCCCGTTCCGGAGGAGCGGCCCCGGCTCATGGATCGCGCCGTGGTCAGGCGCGGCTTTCGGAGGACCGGGCCTCGCCCCATTCGGCGTCCGTCGGCTTGCTCAGGTCGCGGTTGAGCGTCTCGGGCAGCGAATAGGTGACCAGGAAGGACACCAGCATGGTAACGGCCATGTAGATCGCCACGGGAACCCAGGAGTTGGCGTACCAGGCCAGCAGCGAGGCGCTCAGCAGCGGAGCGATGCCGCCGCCGATGATGGACGAGAACTCGCGGCCCAGCGTCACCCCGGCGTAGCGGTAGCGGCTGCCGAAGATCTCGGGGAAGAAGCTCATGTGCACGCCGGTCACGCCCTGGGCCGCGACCATGTAGCCGAACACGATGATCGCGGTGATCAGGACCGGCGAACCGGTGTTGAGGCCAGGGAAGACGAGGAACGGCGTGACGGTGAGCAGGCCGGTCAGCACGAGGGTCATGCGGCGCCGGCCGAAATGGTCGGACAGCATGCCGGTCAGGAAGGCGGCGAAGGACGCGGCGATGGCGGCGGCCAGCTGCACCGGCGGGATGAAATGGGTGTCGACGCCCACCACGCTCACCAGATAGGTGATCATGAAGACCTGATAGATGTAGGACTGCGTCGACACGCCCCAGTTCATCAGGATCACCTTGACCACGTTCTTCTTGCCGTGCTTGGCGACGACCTTGAGCGGGGCCTGGTTCTTGACGTCCACCTTCTTCTTCAGTTCGATGAAGATCGGGCTCTCGGCGAGCTTCAGCCGGATGACGAAGGCGGCGATGGTGACGAGGATGCTGCTCCAGAAGATCGCGCGCCAGCCCCAGCTCATCAGCATGTCGGTGGGGAGTTGCTGGGCCCCGATCCAGGCGATGGCGCCCAGCGCCGTGCCGAACGCAGCACCCACCATGATCAGCGACGAGAGCCGGCCGCGCTGGCCGAGGGGGGCCGTCTCGGTCAGCAGCGTGGCGCCGCCCGACTGCTCGGCGCCCGCGCCGAAGCCCTGCAGGAAGCGGCAGAGAACCAGCAGCAGCGGCGCCCAGATGCCGGCCGTTTCATAGGTCGGCAGGCAGCCGATGGCGAAGGTCGCCCCGCCCATCAGGAACAGCGTCGTGACCAGCACCCATTTGCGGCCGTACTTCTCGCCGTAATGCGAAAAGAACAGCCCCCCCAGCGGCCGCGCCAGGAAGCCGATCGCATAGGCGCCGAAGCTGGCGATGATCCCCGCCGCCGGCGAAATCGTCGGAAAGAACAGTTTGCTGAAGATCAGGGCGGACGCGGTGCCGTAGATCACGAAGTCGAAGTTCTCGAGCATCGTGCCGATCAGACCGGCAAGCGCAGCCCGCCTGACATTGCTCGCATCGGCGGGGGTTGTGTCCTGGGCGACGCTGTCCGGTTGGGCGATGGTGCTGGATATCTCGGTCATAGGCTGCTTCCTTCACGAACCACCGGAACGGTGGGGTGATGAGGGCACGCGACGCGTGACACGCGGTCACGGGGCGCCACGGGGGAATGGGGCCGACGGAGCGGCGCACGGGAATGGGAGGTGCGGATCGCCCCCCGGTTCGTCAGGACGTCGGCGAACCGGCTGGGGGACGGGCGGGGCCTAGCGGGGGAAAACCACGTTGCGCAGCGATTCACCGGCCGCCAGGCGACCGATGTTCGCGGCGATGTCGTGCACCCGGCCCTCGAACGTCTGCCGCGTGACGCCGGAGATGTGCGGCGTCATCAGGACGTTGTCGAGCGAGGCGAAGGGCAGCGACGACGGCTGGGCGTGGGCGCCGCCGGTGGGATACTGGTACCAGACGTCGATGACGGCGCCGCCGATCCGCCGCTCCTTAAGCGCCTCGTAGAGCGCTTCGGGATCGACGAGCGGGCCACGGCTGACGTTGACCAGCAGGGCGTCGGGCTTCATCGCCGCCAGCTGCGCGGCGCCGATCATGTGATGGGTGTCCGGCCGCAGCGGCAGACACAGCACGACGACGTCGCTCTCGGCCAGCAGCCGGTCGAGCCCATCGACGCCGGCCGCCCAGTTCAGCCCTTCCCTCTCTGCATCGACCGGTCGAGGCGTGACCGTGACGCCCGACGCGCCGAACGCGCGCATGAGTTGCCAGGTGCGCGACCCGATGTGCCCGTAGCCGATGATTCCGACGGTGGCCCCGGCCAGGGAGTTCAGCTGACAGCGCTGCGATTCGTAGACCGACGAATCCCAATGCCCTGTGCGCAGCGCGCGGTCCTGCTGCAGGAACTGGCGGCGCATGACGACGCTGGTCGCCGCCACATACTCGGCGATCGAGGATTCATGGCAGAAGGTGTTTGCGCAAACGGCGCCTTCGGGAAGAGCTTTGGTGTCGATGCCGTCATAGCCGGCACCGCCGACATGGACAAGGCGCAGGGAGTCGGCCGCGGCCCCCATCGCGGCGGTGAAGCGTGGACCGACGAAGACGTCGGCGCCCGCCAGATCGGCCACGACCGCCGCCTCGTCGAACGCCGGATGCCAGGAGAGAACGGTGCCCGCCGGAAGCTGCGCCTCCATCAGCGCGCGGTGCGGCACGAAATTGGCGTCGGCGATGACGACGCGCAGCGGGTGGGATGGTGGCGCGACCCCGTCGCGGTCGCCGGCCTGTGATGTCCCGTTGGGCATGGCACTCATGACTCCCTCTTGAGATTATTCACTCGGCATCGTTTGGTGACGGCGCAACGCCGTCGGTGAAACCGATTGTCTGACCTGTCGCCTCCGCCGCCCGGCCCTGACCGCTCCGTTCGGGAAGCCATTCATCGCAGAGGTCACCGTTGCGGCACCGCGCGGCTTCGCGAACCCCTGCGGCTCCTGTAGGACCGCCACAAAGGCATCACCGGGAATTGGTACACTGGTCTTCTGCCTCACTGGATATTCCAGCGTGCCAGAGCCTGTCAACAGCTTAACGCTGGGCATGCAAAATGTTGCGACCGCGTGCGGCTAACGGTCGCAGCGGAATGCCGCCCAAAGCTCTTGCTTCGACCGTTGCGCGCCGTGACAGCGCGGCGGGAGGGTGGCTGGCACCTGGGAGATCGCGCTGCGCGCGCTATGGCACGCCCTCATGAAGGAATATATGCCATTGATATCGCTTGATTAATAGATCGGCACCTGTGGCTGAAGCGCACCGCGCATCGATGCCCCCAGCACCCGCAAGCCTCGGAAAGATGTTGGCGCTCCCCACTCTTCGTGTTGACAAGCCAACATGCGAGCCGTAGCTATTAGACCAGTAGACCAATTCGCCGTTTGGTTCATTGGAGCCCCGGCAACGGACTTTCCAACACCGGACGGGTCCAAGGCCCGCCCCCGCCCCCCTCTTTCAATGGCTCACGCGGCTCCGGGCGCGATGTCGCGCCGGACCCCCATCAGGAGAAATCAGATGCGCGGCTGTGTTCTGCACGGACAGAAGGATCTCCGCCTCGAAGCCCTGGACGAACCGTCCCTGCGCCCCGGCGAGGTCCGGGTCAAGATCGCCGCCGGCGGGATCTGCGGGTCCGACCTGCATTACTTCTTCGAAGGGCGCGTCGGCGACTTCAACGTCCGGGAACCGATGGTGCTGGGGCACGAGATCAGCGGCGATGTCGTCGAGGTCGGGCCGGACGTCACCCGGACCAAGGTCGGCGACCGCGTCGCCGTCAACCCCGGCAAACCGTGCCGCACCTGCCCGCACTGCCTGGGCGGCCGGGAGAACCTGTGCGCCAACATGATCTTCTTCGGCAGCGCGTCGCGGTTTCCCCATGTCCAGGGGGCCTTCCGCGAAACGCTGGTGGTGCGTGATTTCCAGTGCTTCCCGGTCCCGCAGGACACGCGCCACAGCAACCTGGTCTTCGCCGAGCCCTTCGCCGTCGCCCTGCACGCGGTGGCGCAGGCCGGCAGCCTGCTCGGCCGGCGCGTCCTGATCACCGGCGCCGGGCCGATCGGCTGCCTGATCGCGGTCGCCGCGCGTCGGGCGGGCGCCGCGCACGTCACCATCACGGACCTCTCCGACAACGCCCTGGAGATCGCCGCCAAGGTCGGCGCCCATGAGACGGTCAACGTCCTGTCCGACAGCGAGACGCCCGACTGCTGGCAGGCCGACCGCGGCTGCTTCGACGTGAGCTTCGAGGCGTCGGGCAGCGCCAGGGCGGTGGAGACCTGCGTCCTCAGCACGCGGCCCGGCGGCGTGGTCGTCCAGGTCGGCATGCTGGCGCCGGGCCTCACCCCGATCCCGCTCAACCGGCTGCTCGCCAAGGAGGTGACGCTGAAAAGCTCCTTCCGCTTCCATGAGGAGTTCGCCTGGGCCGTCGCCGCCCTGACCACGGGCGGCGTCGATCTGTCGCCGCTGGCCACCGCGCAGTTCCCGTTCGAGTCCGCCGCCGAGGCGTTCGACGCCGCGCATGACCGCAGCCGGAACATGAAGGTGCAGATCGTCTTCGGGTGACCGCTCCCCTGACCGAGCCGTTCGACCGGACCCGCCTGCCCCGGCGGGGTCCGCCATGGAACCGACCGCTTGCGGACGTCCGCAAGATCTTTGCGAGTGACCAATGAAAATCACGCAACTGGAAACGTTGAGGACGGAGGAGTTCTCCAACGTCGTTTGGGTCCGCGTCCACACCGACGCCGGAATCGTCGGCCTGGGCGAGACCTTCTACGGGGCGGGCGCGGTCGAGGCGCACATCCACGACGTCCTGGCGGCGCGCCTGCTCGGCAAGGACCCGCTGCGCATCGAGGCTCACGCCCGTGAGCTGGTCAATCTGCCGATGGCGCAATCCTCGACCGGCGCCGAGTACCGCGCCGCATCGGCCATCGACCTCGCGCTGTGGGACATCCTCGGCAAGGTGTGCGGCCAGCCGGTACACCAGATGCTGGGCGGCCTCTGCCACGACCGGGTGCCCGTCTACAACACCTGCGCGGGCTACGGCTATGTGAGATCCAACAAGATCAAGCCGGTCGACACCTGGAACCTGGGCTCCAGCGAGGGTCCCTACGAGGATCTCAACGGCTTCATGACCGACGCCGGACGGCTCGCCGAGAGCCTGCTGGAGCAGGGCATCACCGGCATGAAGATCTGGCCGTTCGACCCCGCGGCCATCGCCAACGACGGGCGCTTCATCACCGCCGAACAGATGAAGCGCGCGGTCGAGCCCTTCGAGAAGATCCGCAAGGCCGTCGGCGACAGGATGCAGATCATGGTCGAGTTCCACTGCCTGTGGAACCTGCCGACCGTCAAGAAGATCGCCCGCGTTCTCGAAGATTACGAGCCGACCTGGTACGAGGACCCGATCCGCATGAACTCGGTCAACGCGCTGGCCGAACTGGCCGCCTCGACGAGCGTGCCGATCTGCGCGTCGGAGACGCTGGGATCGCGCTTCCCCTACAAGGACATGCTGGAAGCCGGCGCGATCGGCGTGGTGATGACCGATCTGGTGTGGACCGGCGGCCTGACCGAAGGGCGCAAGATCGCCGCGCTCGCCGATACCTACCATCGCCCCTACGCGCCCCACGACTGCACCGGGCCGGTCGCCTACGTCGCCGCCGTGCACTCCTCGCTGTCCAACCCGAACACGCTGATCCAGGAGTCGGTCCGGGCCTTCTACACGGGCTGGTACACGGAACTGGTCACCGAGGTCCCGCGCATCGTCGACGGCCATGTCCTGCCGATGGAAGGGCCGGGCCTCGGCACGGAACTCCTGCCCGCCGTCTTCGAACGCCCCGACCTGAGCGTCCGCCGCAGCAGCCTCTAACCGGCAGCCTCCAACCGAAAGTTCCACCATCATGACGACCATGTTCGACCTGACCGGCAAGACCGCGCTCGTGACCGGATCGGCCCGCGGCCTGGGCAACGCCATCGCCGAAGGGCTGGCCGAGGCCGGCGCCGCGATCATCCTCAGCGACATCAACCCAACCGCCCTGGCCGACGCTGCGGCGAAGGCGCGCGACAAGGGCTACACCGTCCACGAATCCGCCTTCGACGTCACGGACGAGGACGCGGTGACCAAGGCCTTCGCCGACCTCGACGCTCAGGGGATCGCCGTCGACATCCTGGTGAACAACGCCGGCATCCAGATCCGCAGCCCGCTGGTCGATTTCCCTGTGGCGGATTTCCGCAAGGTCATCGACACCAACCTGACCAGCGCCTTCCTCGTCGGCCGCGAGGCGGGCCGCCGCATGGTCGCGCGGCGGGCGGGCAAGATCATCAACATCGGCTCCCTGACCAGCGAGCAGGCCCGCGTCACCGTGGCGCCCTACGCCGCGGCCAAGGGCGGCATCCGCCTCCTGACCAAGTCGATGACCGCGGAGTGGGCGGAGTTCAACGTCCAGGTCAACGCCATCGGCCCGGGCTACATCGTCACCGAGATGAACAAGCCCCTGATCGAGAACGAGGAGTTCGATTCCTGGGTGAAGAAGCGCACGCCGGCGCGCCGTTGGGGAAACCCGACGGATCTGGTCGGCACCGCGGTGTTCCTGGCCTCCCCGGCCTCCGACTTCGTCAACGGCCAGTTGATCTTCGTCGATGGCGGCTTCATGGCCATCTATTGACCTCGCAATGGTGCGGCCCCGGCCCGCGTCCGAGCGCTTGGCGGATGGGAAAGCCGGTCCCATCGGAACAGGTCCGACTGACATGAATCCGACCCCGTCGCGGCACGCCGCATCAACCGAAACGGTGGCCGAACCGGCGGCGTACCCGGACGGGCGCGAGACTGATGCGCCGTGGCCTTGGCAAGCAGACACCCAATTGATCTATCGGGATCTGAGGAACGCCATCCTCTCGCTCCACCGTCGGCCGGGTGAGATCCTTGACGAGCGGTCCCTTGCCGAGGCCTACGGCGCCACCCGCCCGAAGGTTCGGCAGGCCATCAACCGGCTGTCCGATGAACAACTGGTCGAGCGCCAACCGCACCATCGAAGGATGCGGCTGGGGGTGGCGCGCATTCCCTTGCGGGCGCTGCCGGAGGCCGGGGAAATGCGCAAAGCCCTGGAAACCCGCGTCGTGCGCTACGCGGCCCGCCGGGCAACGGCCGATCAGATCGCGCGGCTGCGCGCAGCCATCGAACGCCAGCGTGTTTGTGAGACGGCCGGAGACATCGACGGCTTCCACGCGGCGGACGAGGCGTTTCACGCGCTCCTCTCCGAGGTCGCCGGTTATCCGGGCTTCTGGACGACGGTCGGCAGGGTCAAAGCGCAGCTCGACCGCTGCCGCCGCCTCGGCCTACTGGTCTTCGGGGGCATGGGGCCGGTGATCGTCGAGCATGAGGCCATTGTTGCGGCCATCGCCGCGCACGACCCCGACCGCGCCGCCGCGCTGATGGCCTCCCACCTCGACGGCGTGAGCGGAACGATCACCAAACTGCGCAGCGAGGTTCCACGCTATTTTTACGAACCCGAAAACCCACATTCCTCGCGCTGAGACAAGCACCAGATTGCCCTGTGCCATGCCGCCGATTGGTGACGGCGCCCCTCCTTTCCGCCCAGGCGCGCGGTTGACTTGTCCGCTGCGGATGCCTAAAGAACTGGAGCGACAGCGTACCAGAGAACCAGTTCAGTGACCGGAGAGCGGCATGGATGACCCAGATTTCGACGTCTCCCGCCACCTGCAGAAAATCAAAGTCCGACGCCCGCCCGACATCATCATCGAGCAGATCAGCGACCTGATCGCCCGCCGGATCATCAAGGCGGGCCAGAAGCTGCCCGCGGAGCGGGTGCTGGCCGAGCGCTTCGACGTCAGCCGCGGCACGGTGCGCGAGGCGCTCCGCCGCCTGGAGTTCTTCGGGATCGTCCGCACCTCGCCGCAGAGCGGCACGGTGGTGGAAAATCTCAGTGAACATGTGCTGCTTGGTCTCATCAACAACATTCTCAACGCGGACGACACCAGCCCGGAGATGCTGATCGAGGTGCGCGGCGCGCTGGAGGCCTTGTCCGCCCGGCTGGCGACCGAGCGTGCGCACAGCGGCCAGATCGCCGAGATCCGCAAGGCCCAGCAGCGGATGCGCGAGCAGGCCGAAGCCAACGCCTACACCTTGGAGGAGGACCTTCTGTTCCACCTCAAGGTCGCGGAGGCGACCAACAACAACCTGCTACGCTCGCTGATCGCTTTGATGGGGCCCGACGTGCTCCGCTTCTCGCACCAGCACGCCACCTACAAGGATGGTCGCATGCATGCCGCCGCGAACGAGCATGACGCGATCATCGAAGCGATCGAGCGCCGTCAGCCGGAGGAAGCTGAACGGCTGATGAAGCAGCACATCGACAAGTCCTACGAGCATTACCGCCGTACCGGCGATCTTCCGGAGGATGACCGGGACGAGAATAGCGGGGCCAAGCGCGACAAGCCTGCGCGCGCCCGACGCGCCAAGACATCACAATCCATGCGGGAGTCGGGGTGAAGACGGCCTTGCCCATGATGAAGTTGCGCAACGGCGCGCTAAAGCGGATTGCAATCCGCTTTGGACCGCGACGGCGGTCCCGGCCGCACATGCGGCCGAATCCCGCCGGCAAGTGAGGCGATGTGAATCTAAAGCGAACGGACGTTCGCTTTAGGGATGTGCGCCCCCAGGGTGTGGTGGTGGGAAGTGGGCACCGAGGGACTGGAGATCTAGGGTCACTACACGAAAGTGTGCAAATTGTCCGGGATGTGAGAACGCGGCATGAAATTAAGCTCCGCCGCACTCCAACGCTCTTTTCTGCGGTGTATCACGGGCACCGTCAAGTTGACGATGCCGTTGCCGCGGTTCGTTGGCACCCAGGAAGGCACCCGAGCCCGACCAGGGTGGCGCGCACCGCCTCGTCGAGCGGGGTGTGGGGCTCAGCCCCAAGCTCAGCCGTCAGCCGGGCATTGTTCAACTTGACGGGAGTCTCCCAGAGGTAACGCATCTCTACCAATTCCCGAAACAGCGGGACGAATGGGGAGGCTGCGGTCATCAGGAGCCATGGAAACCGACGGACGGGGAGATCAGGCTCGCCAACCACGCGCCGGATCGCTTCCAAGACCCGTGTTCCGTCTTCGTCCCAATGCCCTCCCATGTGGAAGGTGGCGAATGCATCCTGCGCCTCACGTTCAGCCAAACGCACCATTGCCTCCGCAACGTCAGGGAGGTAGGCCCATTGATGTCCGACGTCCGTTTTGCCAGGATAAGTGATGGAGCGGAGTCGGCGTCCGGGCTTCACGAGCCCTTGCGAGAACCAGCTGTTTCCCGCCCCTGGGCCGAAGAAATCGCCGGCGCGCACGATCAGAACTCGAACGTCCCCTTTGTCCGAGGCCATCCGGAGGTGCCGTTCCATTTCGACGCGAATGGCGCCCTTGCGGGTGAGCGGGGTCTGGGGAGAGGACTCGTTCAGCAGCGGGAACGCGTCGGGCCCATAGTTGTAGACTGTGCCCGGAAGGAGGATGCGGGCGCCACTCGCGCGTGCCGCGGCAATCGTATTGGCCAGCATCGGAAGCACCAGCTTCCCCCAGTTCCGGTAGCCTGGGGGGTTTACCGCGTGCACGATGAGCGAGGCTCCCTGCGCCGCGTGCGCCACGGCTGAGGCCGACAGGGCATCGCCGCGAATCCACTCCAGGCCGCCTTGCGCGCCGGCTTTGCCGGGATCGCGGGCAAGCGCGCGGACGGTCCATCCACCGTTGCGCAGACGCCGGGCGACGTGCCCACCGATGCCCCCCGTCGCGCCGAGGACCAAGGCTGTCCGATGTGTCATATCCAACTCCTGCCGCTGCGTGTT
The DNA here is from genome assembly GCF_005222205.1 of Azospirillum brasilense. NCBI lineage: Bacteria > Pseudomonadati > Pseudomonadota > Alphaproteobacteria > Rhodospirillales > Azospirillaceae > Azospirillum > Azospirillum brasilense. The sequence goes on from NZ_CP032349.1 coordinate 164,668, forward strand.
GCGGCAGGTTGCTCCGTGCTGCTTCTCAACGGAATTGTGGAAAGCCGTTCGGCTGCTATACTGAAATGCATGAACCAGGAACCCGCTTGGGACCTATACCGGACCTTCCTCGCCGTCCTGCGGGAGGGATCGCTGTCGGCTGCCGCGCGGTCGCTTGGCCTCACCCAGCCGACGGTATCGCGCCACATCGAGGCTCTCGAAGACGCTGTAAGACTGAAGCTCTTCGTCCGGTCGCAACGGGGACTGACTCCGACCGAGGCGGCGTTGGAGCTTGAGCCTTACGCCGACACGATCGCCTCCACCGCCTCCGCGATGCTCCGGGTCGCTTCGGGGCATGGTGCCGTGGTCGGCGGAACGGTGCGGATCAGTGCCAGCGAGGTTGTCGGAATAGAAGTCCTGCCCCCGATCTTGACGGCACTGCGGGAACGACACCCTCATCTAACGCTTGAGCTCGTGCTCTCGAACACGGTTGAGGACCTGCTCCGTCGAGATGCCGACGTCGCTGTGCGAATGGTCGAGCCCGCCCAGGAGGCGCTGGTTGCCAAGCATGTAGGAGTGATCGCGCTTGGACTGCACGCGCATCGTCGATACTTGGACCGTCGGGGCACGCCCACCACGCTGGGCGACTTGGCCCGACACGACGTGATCGGCTTCGACAGGGAGACACCAGCGATCCGGACGATGCTTAAGCGGGTCCGCGACGTGGACCGATCCGCCTTCGCGCTGCGGGCCGACAGCGACCTTGCCCAGCTTGCCATGCTTCGGGCCGGCTTTGGCATCGGCGTCTGCCAAGTCCCGGTTGCTGCACGCGATCCCGACCTCGTCCGGGTGCTCGCAGACGCGTTCGTGCTGAACCTTCCGACCTGGGTGGTGATGCACGAAGACCTTCGATCGAGCCCCCGGTGCCGCGCCGTGTTCGACGCGCTCGTTGACGGATTGGCAGTTCACTCGAATGCAGGAGCGTCCAGCGCGCATCGCGAACCTGGGACCCGGCCCGAGATGCCACCGGACAGACCGGAGTGGTAGGGAGGACGTTGTCTTGCACCGGTCTGCATGGGATTGCGCCGCCTGTTCCAAAACAGGGTTATGTCAATGGCAACTTGGTGGACGTCTTCCTTAGCCCAACGCGCGACCAAGTCGCGACCAAAGCATTCGTTCGCCAAGCGATCAAGGTGACCGGGATCATCCCCGAGACCATCACCTCCGACAAGCACTCCGGCTACCCGCCGGCCCTTGAGGAGGTGTTCGGTGAGGATGTCGAGCACCGTACCTCGAAATACAAAAACAACCATTTGGAGCAAGATCACCGCGGAGTGAAAGGTCGCACCCCGCCCGATGCGCAGCTTCAAGTCCTCAGGCAGTGCTGCTCAGCTCTGCCGGGCTTACGACGAGATGCGCAACTTCCTGCACCCGTCGACCCGGAGCAAGCCTCAGCAGCGCTACGACAGGCGATCCATGTCCAGAGGGTCGCTGCCCTGCGCGACATGCTTGCTGTCGCGTAATTCACGCTGTCCGCCTCCGGGGCCCCTGCATCGTCAGCTCAGGCGTGGCGCGACACCTGACAGATTGTCCTTTCCGATGTCATGAAAACGAGGAGTTTATCTACGGCAGCATCGCCGAAACGATCAAACTGACGCGAAGGCTGACGGAACCCAACGGAGAGCTTGCTGCGCAAGGCTGGGCCTTCCTGGTGGGTTCCGAGATGCATGAGCAACGATGTCGGCGGAGACCGCCGTTAAGCGACCGTCCAGAGGGGTTGTGGAATTCTGATCAGTGCACTTATGCGGGTGTGGGAGAAATCGCGACGGTGACGCGGCCACGGACCTGCCCGTCGAGCAGGCTGGCGGCGGTGGGAATCACATCGGAGAAGGCGATCTCCTTCGTCAGGCCATCCAGCTTGGCCGGATCGAGGTCATCGGCCAGGCGGCGCCAGGCCTCGATCCGCAATTCCCTGGGGCACATGACGCTGTCGACCCCGGCCAAGGTCACGCCGCGCAGGATGAAGGGTGCCACGGTCGTGGGCAGCGACATGCCACCGGCAAGACCGCAGGCAGCCACCGTGCCGCGATATTTCATGGCCGCGCAGACATTCGCGAGGATCTGGCCGCCAATGACATCCACGGCGCCGGCCCAACGTTCCTTGGCCAGCGGCTTGCCCGGGTCCTGGAACTGTTTGCGGTCAAGCACCTCCTTGGCGCCCAGCGCCTTGAGGTAACCGGCCTCTTCCGGGCGGCCGGTGACGGCCACCACATCATAGCCGAGCTTCGACAGCAGCGCGACGGCGACGCTGCCGACCCCACCGGCGGCGCCGGTGACCAGAACCTCCCCCTTGTTCGGCGTGACGTCATGCCGTTCGAGCGCCATGACACAGAGCATGGCCGTGTAGCCTGCCGTCCCGATCGCCATCGCCTGACGGAGCGTGAACGGGCTTTGCAGCGGGACCAGCCAGTCGCCGTTGACGCGCGCCTTTTCCGCAAGGCCGCCCCAGTGCTGCTCGCCGACGCCCCAGCCGTTGAGGACGACCTTGTCGCCGGCCTTGTAGGCGGGGTGTGCCGAATGCTCCACGACACCTGCGAAGTCGATGCCCGGGACCATGGGATAGCTGCGGACCACCGGCGCCTTCCCGGTGATCGCCAGAGCATCCTTGTAGTTCAGCGTCGAATGGGCAACGCGGACGGTCACGTCGCCCGCCGGCAGGCGGTCGTCATCGACGGTGGACAGGCCGGCGCGGACGTCCGTGCCGTCCTTCTCGATCAAGATGGCTTGAAACATTGAACCCTCCTACGGGTTGGGTGCGGGTGACGTCCAAAGACGCTTGGTCTATGCCTGACGATGCAAGGCCGCGAAGAAGCCGCGGGAAAAGGCGTCGAGAGCGGCGGGGCTTCGTTCCAGCTTTGCCCGCAGCACGGCACCCTCCCAGCCGATCCAGAAGAACTCGGCCAGGTGATCGCAATCCAGATCGATCCCAATTTGTCCGGCCGCTTGCGCTGCCCGCAGACAGCGGGATGTGCGCGCCTGCCAATCCAGAAAGACGAGATGGAGCTTTTCACGGAACGGCTCGGGAAGCGTGCCCATTTCCTGGCCGAGATTGCCGACCAGGCATCCACGGCGGAAGTCGAACCGCGCCATGCCCGTCTTGGCATCCTCGACGAAGTCGCGCAGACGCTGCAGCGGAGGACGGGTCTCATCCAGGAACCAGCGGTCCAGCTTCCGCGCGAAGTATTCCGCATAGGCCGCGATCAGCGTGCCGCCGAATTCCTCCTTGCTGCCGAAGTAATAATAGAAGGATCCCTTCGGCACGCCCGCCGACGCCAGGATTTCCTCGATCCCGACGGCGGAAAATCCCTTTTCCGTGAGTATGGCGACGCCGGTCCTGACCAGCCTCTCCCTGGTGTCCAGATAGAGGCCGTCCCGCTTCGGAGGACGGCCCCGTCGGCGAGGCTTCAAAGAAGGATCGGTCGTGCTCATGTGGCCAATTATAGACCGACCGTCTATAAAAATAAAGCGCCAGTTTTACGCGGCGCACGGCGGCGCCGTTCCACCGAACGGGGGACAGCGCGACCGAGCCGATGTGACGGTAAGGCCGCCCATCGCATCGGCTCCCGCCCCTATCCTCACGCCGGTTGGCTGAAGACCACAACGGGTGGCAGGCTTCCTTTGAACCACTCCACCTCGGCAACCCCGGTGTGCCCGCAGTTGGCCTGCGCCAGCTTCGAGGTCGACAACCCGGTCGTCAGATTGTTGATGTCCCCGTACCGGCACAGGCTGCCGATTTCCCGGGCGTTCGCCGGGTCGAACCAGCCGCCCTCGTTGATGCGGATCACACCGCGGCAGATGGCGTCGGTGAACCTTGTCACCCTGATGCGGCATGGCGGTTAGCGCTCACAGCTGGCTGGATCGGGCCTTCGAACTGCACCATCGCAAGATACCATTGATCGGACAGCGCTTTTGCGAGGCTGTCGGCGGTGGGGAAGGACCGGCACAGCAACGCGTCGCCATGGACGAACCGTTCGCGCAGGCTTTCGATCGTCATCGCGATCAGCAGGCGCAGGACGCCCTCGAACCTGCCGCGCTCCTCCGCGCCGAAGGGATGTCCGCGACGGCGGGCGACGGCGACGATGATGCGATCGACCCATTCGGAATTCATCCGCTCGCGCATGCGCAACACCTCGGGATTCCGCGTGGCCAGTTCCGAGAACAGGCTGTAGAAGCCTGCGTTCGCCTCATAGGCGCGGCAATAGTCGGTGTTGGCGGTCAAGATCGCCTCGTAGCTGCTTCGTGGCCCCTTCGATACGGTGCGGCGGTGGGTGACATATTCGAAGAACAGGTTGACGAGGACGACGGCGCATTCGTCCATGTCTTTGAAATGATTGTAGAAGGTTCCGCGTGACAGCCCAGCTTCGTCCAGCAGGGCCTCCACCGTCATCAGCTTTCCCCGTGTGGTGCGCAGGTGGCGGGCGACCAGGGAGAGCAGCATGTAGCGCGTCCGCTCCCGCTTCGGGCGCGTCCGCTCCCGGCTTTTGATCGCCAGCACCTCTTCAAAGAAGAGAGGGGGAACGGTTTCATCCCGCACAGCTCCGCTGCCCTGAATTTTCTCATCCTGCTGCATTTTTATGCCCTCGCTCCCCAACCACCATGGCCCCGACAAAAATGTTCTGCGAGCTGACGTTCACTGCTTGACGCAAGCCAATTTTATACATAGCGTCATATTTAGACAATGCGTCATCACTGGATAGGCCCATGGTACCTACGATGGTGGATGTCAATAAACCCTCCAGCGGCACCTTGAACAGGGAAGCTTTTTCGAAAGCGAAGGCGACCGGTGCGACGATCGAGTTCCAATCCGTCCGCAAGGTATATGGATCGATAACAGCACTGCACGATTTTTCTCTGACCATTCATCCCGGCGAGTTCCTGACGATCCTCGGGTCGAGCGGATCGGGCAAAACGACGGCTCTGAATGCACTTGCGGGTTTCTCCGGGGCGGACTCGGGCGACATCCTCATCGACGGCAAGTCGGTGATCGACGAGCCGCCGGAGCGCCGGAATCTGGGGATGGTGTTCCAGAACTATTCCCTGTTCCCGCACATGACGGTGTTCGACAACATCGCCTTCCCGCTGCGGATGCGCCGCGCCCCGCGTAGTGAGATCAACGAACGGGTGGAGCGGGTCCTGGAGATCGTCCGGCTCGGCGCGCTCGCCAAGCGGATGCCCCGCGATCTCTCCGGTGGACAGCAGCAGCGAGTGGCTTTCGCCCGCGCCATCGTGTTCGAGCCGCCCGTCCTGTTGATGGACGAGCCGCTCGGCGCGCTCGATCTCAAGCTGCGCGAAGCGCTGCAGTTCGAGATCAAGGAAATCCAGCATCAGCTCGGCTGCACCGTGGTCTATGTAACTCACGATCAGCGCGAGGCGCTCGCCATGTCGTCGCGCATCGTCGTTCTGCGCGACGGCCGGATCGAGCAGGTCGGCACCCCGTCCGAAATGTACGACGCGCCGAAAAGCCGCTTCGTCGCCGATTTCATCGGCCAGACCAACCTGCTGGCCGCCGATCTGTCGACGGCCGGATCGGTGTCCATTTCCGAACTGGGCGCCGTTTACCGGGATGCGGACTCCCAGGCCCGCCAAGGGGCTTGGTACGCCAGCGTTCGTCCCGAAAAGCTTCAGCGCCGCCCGGCCGAAGGGGCGGACATTGCCGTGGGCGTGACCGTTCAAGAAGCGGTGTTCCTCGGCGACGTGATCGAGTACAGCGCCCGCACCGCCCATGGTGCGCTCATCCACTTCCGGGAACAGAGACGCGACAGGGATCGGATCCCGGAACGCGGCGAGACGATCAGTCTCGTCCTGCGACCCTCCGACGTCGTCCTCGTTCCGGATCTCGCCAAGACCGGTCGCTAAAGAACTGATTGGGAGTGCCGTTATGAAGAAGCTGCTGTGGAGCCTCTCCGTTGGAGCGGCGATTGTCGGCGGTGCCGGCGACGCCGCCCTGGCCCAGTCCGGCAACAAGTCGATCACGATCGCCAATTACGGCGGTGCGTGGGCGGAAACCCTGAACCGCATCTGCATCGAGCCGTTCACCAAGGAGACCGGCATCACCGTCACCCAGGCGGCGACCGAAGACTCCCTTGCCCAGATCCGCGTCCAGCAGACCACCAAGAACATCCTGTGGGACATTGCGCCCACCGAACGTTCGGGCTTGCCGGTCTCGTCCAAGAATGGCTGGCTGGAGCCGATCGACTGGTCGGTGGTCGACCCGGACAACAAGCTCCCGCCGGTTGCCCGCAAACAGTACGCCATCGGCGCAATCGCCTATTCCACCACGATCGGCGTGCGCACCGATAAGCTGCCGGAAGGCAAGAGCTTCGGCGGCTGGAAGGACTTCTGGGACGTCAAGACCTTCCCCGGCCCGCGCACACTGCGCAACTCCCCGGCGGAAAATCTCGAATTCGCCCTGATCGCCGACGGCGTAAAGCCGTCCGAAGTCTATAACGTGCTGCGGTCGCCGGAAGGCGTCGACCGCGCGTTCAGGAAACTGGACGAGATCAAGCCGGCGATCACCGTCTGGTGGACCAGCGGCCAGCAGCCGGTCCAGCTGCTCGCCAGCGGCGAGGTCTTCTACGCGACAGCCTTCAACGGCCGCATCCAGCAGCTTCAAAAGGACAAGCTGCCGGTCAGGATCATCTGGGATGGCGGATCGCTGGACGTCAGCTACTATTCCATCGTGAAGGGCGCCCGCAACGTGGCCGATGCCCAGAAATTCATGAACTACTGCTGGAACACACCGACGCGCCTGGCCGAGATCGCCCGCGCCATGCCCTACTCCTCCTTCAACCCTGACATCTACAAGATCCTCTCGGCCGACGAGGCCAAGGAACTGCCGACCAGCCCGGCGAACCTCGACGTTCAGTTCGCGCTGGATTCCGAATATTGGGCTGAAAACCTCCCGCGCATTCAGAAGCGGTGGGAAGCTTGGCGCCTGCAATGAGCGACGGCGTTGCCATGCCGCGCGATGGGAAAGGGGCGGCGCGCGGCAGGCGCGCGCCTCTCTCCTCCCTCTGGCTGCTTGCCCCGGCGGCCGTGCTGTTCCTCTTCGTGTTCATCCTCCCGGTGGGCGAGGTCGCGTTGTGGAGCGTGCAGGGTGAAGCCGGGCTGTCGGCGGAGAATTACGAGGCGGCACTCGGCGCGGGCCCATACCGGACGATCCTGTTCGGAACCTTGCAGCTTTCCTTCGGCGTGGCCTGCGCCTGCATCCTGGTCGGTTATCCGGCCGCCTATTTCCTCGCATCCCGCCCGCCGCGCAACCGGACCCTGCTGCTCCTGCTCATCCTGACCCCGCTGTGGGTCAGCGTGCTGGTGCGCACCTTCGGCTGGATCGTCGTTCTCGGCCGGGAAGGGCTGGTGAACTCCATGCTGATCGGGATCGGCGCCGTCGACGGGCCGCTCCAGATGCTGTACACGCGCGGAGCCGTCTACATCGCGATGGTTCAGGTCCTGCTGCCGGTCGCCATTCTGGTCATGTTCTCGACCATGACCACCATCAACCGCTCTCTGTTGATGGCGTCCCGGATTTTGGGCGCATCGCCGTGGCGCGGCTTCGTCCACATCTTCCTTCCGCTGAGCGCGGGGGGAGCGGTCAACGCCTGGATGCTCACCTTCGTGCTGGCGCTCGGCTTCTTCATCACCCCGGCGCTGGTTGGCGGTCCGAAGGAGACGATGATCGCGAACCTGATCGCGACGCAGATCACGCTGACCCTCGATTGGGGCCTGGGTTCGGCGCTGGGCGTGGTGTTGCTGATCGCGGGCTTTGCCGTGGTGGGCGCCATCGCCCTGCTCTTCCGGCGCGTGACGGGGCTGAGCGGCCATGGAGGCTCGCGATGAAACGATCACTTTGGGAAAAGTCCGGGCGCTACCTGCTTCCGGTCTATTTCGTCGGCGTCCTGCTTTACCTGCTGCTGCCGTTGTTGCTGGTCATACCGATGTCGATCAGCGAAACGCGCTACCTGAAGTTCCCGCCGCAGGGCTTCACGCTGCGCTGGTATGAGGAGTTCTTCGCCTCCGCCGGCTGGATCGACGCCACCCTGCGCAGCCTGCTGATCGCCGCGGCCAGCGCTGCGCTGGCCACCGCCATCGGCACCGCGGCCGCCCTCGCACTGAGCCGGGAGAACAGCAAGGCTGCCCGCGCGGCCGGACCGGTCTTCCTGGGTCCTCAGGTGGTTCCGGTCATCATCCTGGCGCTGGGCACCCTGCTGGTCTTCAGCCGCTTCGGCCTTTACGGCTCGCTGTGGGGGGTGGTTCTGGTCCATGCCGTTCTGGCTCTGCCCTTCGTCACCACCACGGTGTCCGGGGCGCTGCGCCAGACCGGCGACACGCTGGCCCGCGCGGCCCGCGTGCTGGGGGCGAAGCCGCATGAGGCCTTCTGGCACGTCACCTTGCCGACGATCCGTCCGGCGGTGATCTCGGCCGGCGTGTTCGCCTTCTTCATCTCCTTCGACGAGCTGGTCATCGCCCTGTTCGTCATGGGGCAGAACGAAACCCTGCCCATGCGCATCTGGGCGGACATGCGTCACGACCTGACGCCGGTCGTGGCCGCCGTCGCCACGCTGCTGATCGTCGTCACCTTCGTCGCTGTCTTCATGAGCGATCTGATCCAACGCCGCGCCCAACGGCGCGCGGGGTGACGGGTCGCCCGGCACCGCGCGCCAGCGCCGCACCTCAAATGGGCCACCGCACCCGACGGCCCCATCACCCAGGGAAAGTGTGATGTTCTCAGATTTCCGCAGGGAAGAACCCGATGCTCTTGCCCACCGCCTGGAGGCGATGACGCTTCCAGATTCGGTGTATGACCTGCTGCTGACCACCGCCACCCGTGTCCCGACGGCGCCCGCTTGGCGCTTCCTCGACGATAGGGTGGAGCGGAACTGGGGCGAGGTCCTTGCCAGGGTCGATACCGCCGCCGCCGCCCTGTCCGCCATCGGCATCGGCCCGGGGGTCCATGTCGCGGTTATGGCGTGGAACCGCGAGGAATTCCCGATCACTTGGCTGGCGCTGTCGCGTCTCCAGGCGGTGATGGTGCCGGTCAACGCGACCTACACCGCGCGTGAGGTCGAGTATGTCCTGAGGACCTCGCTCGCCACCTACATGATGCTGGAAGCGGAGTTCCTGCCGCATCTGGACAGGCTGGAAACGGTGACGCTCGATCCCTCCCGCATCATCGTGATCGGCGATGCGGTGTCGGACCGTCACCGCAACTGGCAGGTCCTGATGGACGAGGCCCGTGGCCGTCAGGCCCCGGCGATCCCCCGTTCGATGGACGCCACGCTGAACCTCCAATACACCTCTGGCACGACGGGCTTCTCCAAGGCCTGCATGCTCAGCAACGAGTATTGGCTGTGCCTCGGCATCAGTTCGACCGAGTTCTTCGCCACCGACCTGCGCCGCTTCTATGTCGGTTCCAGCTTCTTCTACATGGTGGGGCAGCGCATCCTGCTGAACGCCATGGTCAGCGGAGGCTGCGCCTTCTTCCCGCGCAAACCGGGCGCCAAGCGCTTCATGCCCGACGTATCGGCGCTGGATTGCGATTACTGCGCCCTGTTCGAGATGGTTTACAAGCAGCCGCCGCGCCCGGGCGACGCGGACAACAAGCTGAAGATCGCCACGATCTTCGCATTCGGCCCGGAGAGCCACGTCGACTTCCAGCGCCGCTTCGACGTGTATGGCCAGGAATTTTACGGCATGACTGAAATCGGCGGCGGCAGCTATGTCCCCGCCCATCGCCTGCCGGAGATGACTGGATCGGGAAGCTGCGGCGTGGCCGCTCCCTTCCGCGAGCTGATGATTGCGGGCGAGGACGGCAAGCCGGTCCCAACCGGCCAAACGGGCGAGCTGTGGGTTCGCGGCCGTGGCATCCTCAAGGGCTATTTCGGCAATGAGGAAGCGACGGTGGACGCCTTCACCGACGGATGGTTCCGAACCGGCGACCTTTGCCGCGTGGATTCCGAGGGCTATCACTACATCCTTGGCCGCACCAAGGACATGGTCCGCCGCATGGGCGAGAACATCGCCTCGCGCGAGGTTGAAGTGGTGCTGCGCGCGCTCGACCAGATCCAGGACGCCGCCATCGTGCCGGTGCCCGACGATTACCGCGGCGAGGAGATCAAGGCCTACATCCTGCTGGCCCCCGGTGTGTCCCCGGACTCCTGCACGCCGGAATTCATCGCCGATCACTGCTCCCGCCATCTCGCCGGGTTCAAGGTCCCCCGCTACTACGAGTACCGCGACAGCTTCCCGCTGACCGACTCCCAACGGGTCCAGAAGAAGCATCTGATCGCCGAGAAGCCCGACCTGCGCGTCGGTGCCTATGACCGGCAGGAAAAGACCTGGCGCTGACGCCAACCCCATCCCATCCCCATCGACCCAATCCGAATAGGCCAGCCGGCCTTGAATGAGGACTATTGCCATGCCCGAAATTTCCACGCGGACGGAGGGCGCAATCCGCATCCTGACCATCTCCAACGAACGCAAGCGGAATGCGTTCGAAGGGTCGATGGCGGCGGACTTCCTCCGCCTTCTGAACGAAGCGGAAAGCGATGACGCGGTGCGCGTGATCGTGGTCACGGGGGCCGGGGACATCGCCTTCTCCAGCGGCCATGACCTGAACGAGATCGCGTCCGGCGCGCACGCCGAAAGCAACCTGGGGGAAGAACCCTTCTTGCGCCCACGCAGCATGCACAAGCCGGTGATCGCGGCGATCAACGGCCATTGCTATGCCGCGGCCCTCATCTTCGCGGTGAACTGCGACCTGCGGGTGGCGAGCGCGAATGCGGCCTTCGGTTCGCCGGGGGCGCGTCTCGGCATGCTGCCCGAGGGCGGCCAGATCGGCCGTCTGCCGCGTCTGATGACGTCGGCCCGCGCGCTCGAGATGATGCTGACAGCGAACCCGCTGTCGGCCGACGAAGCCTACCGGACCGGCTTTATCAACCGCCTGACTGAAAAGGGCGAGGCTTTGAACGAAGCCCTCGCCCTGGCGCGCGACATCGCCAGGAATTCCCCGTCTGTGGTCGCCGCGATCAAGGCCGGGGTAATCCTGGGTGAACTCGAAGGGGTCGAGGCCGCAGCCATCTATGAAGCGACGGTCGCCCGCCGACTGGAGACGGAAGCCGATGCCCGTGAAGGTGTCAGCGCCTTCCTGCAAAAGCGCGCTCCCGTGTTCCGTGGCGGTGCATGACGATGGTCTTGGAGGGTGGAAGACAACGGTACCGTCAATTTGTCATCCACCCAGTTGCCTGGGCCAACGGTAACGGGATATGGGGCAGCATGACAACGCGCCCCGATCCCCGCTCCGCCGGCTGCCGGTATCCCGCTGAGATCATCGCGACGGCGGTGTGGCTGTACTTCCGTGGTGCTGTCAGGTTGGCGAGCTCGCCCTGTTCGTGGCAGGTTTCCGGTCATGAGCACGACGCCAAATCCGTACCGCGGCTTCCGCTTTCCGGCGGCGATCATCAACGAGGCCGTGTCAGCCTGTGTGAAAACAGGATTCCCGCCGCCTGACGGTCGAGCGACAATGCCCGCAACGCAAGCTGCGGGCATTGTCATGTCAGGCCGCATTGAAGGTGTGAACCGCGCCGGCTTTGGCGGAGGCCGCGAGGGTCGGGACAGACCACAATGATGGTCTTCCCATCAGCCCACAGCGTAAGGCGGCGGACCAACCTCTACGCGCCCCCCCCCGCCGCGTACCAGCCCCTGCTCCTTGGCCCGGTCCAACAGGTTCTTCACCGACGACCGGCTCCAGCGCAGACCGCCGCGCGGCGTGCCCTGCCCTAAGCCCTGCAGCCGGCGCGCGGCGCGGCGTTGTCAGGTTGGCGTGGGCCTCTCCGGCGTGGCAGGCTGGCGAGCATGAGCACGGCGTCCAATCCCTATCGCGGTTTCCGCTTTCCGGCCGAGATCATCAGCGAAGCGGTGTGGCTGTACCACTGCTTCAGCTTGAGCCTGCGGGAAGTCGAATTGATCCTGGCGGCGCGGGGCATCGAGGTCAGTTACGAGACCATCCGGGAGTGGGGTTTGCGCTTCGGCCGGGAGTTCGCCACCACGCTCAAGCGCCGTCGACCCCAGCCGGGCGACAAATGGTTGTTGGATGAGGTGTTCATCCGCATCCGCGGCAAGCAGCACTACCTGTGGCGCGCCATTGACCAGAACGGGGTGGTGCTGGACATCCTGGTACAGAGCCGGCGCAACACGAAGGCAGCCAAGCGCTTCTTCCGCAAACTGCTGAAGAGGTTGCGCTATGCGCCGCGGGTCGTCATCACGGACAAGCTGAAATCCTACGCGGCAGCGAAGAGGGAGATGAGGCTCGCCAGTGAACATCGGCAAAGCCAATACCTGAACAATCGCTGCGAGGTCTCGCACCAGCCGACCCGACGGCGTGAGCGACACATGAAGCGGTTCAAATCCGTCCGGCAGGCCCAGCAATTTCTCTCCAGCCATAGCCCGATCCACAATCACTTCCAACTGCGCCGCCACCTGATCTCCGCCTCCGAGCACCGCGCCGCCCGCGCTCGCGCCTTCACCGCTTGGCGCGAGGTGACTGGCCTTGCTCAGGTCAGCTGACCTACGCCCCACAAGCGGGGCTGCTCATCTTCATTGCGTCCTTGGCTGGTCAAGTTGACAACACCCTTGCCGGCTTCACCGGCAGCTCCGGCAGGCCCGGCGGCGAACAGGGCCTCGTCTTTCCGCTCAGGAGCGGCGGCCAGCTGGTCGTCGCCTCGGGGGCGGGCGCGTCCGGCGCCACGGCCTACCGGGTTGCCGTCGCCGATCCGGCTGCCGTGGCGGAGCGCCTCCGGCACCGGAACCTGCCGTTCCGGACCGCCGGCGATGGCGTGACGGTTGGAGCGGCCGAGGCGTTCGGCGTGGCGATCCAGTTCGACACGGCCGGGACGCGGTGACGGGGGCCTGAGGACAAAGCTCATGCACGGCCGTCATGCCGCCGTGAACCGCCGCCGTCTCTGCTCGTGATCCTTCACCAACAAGACGGCCTTCGTCGGAGGCCGACCGCCAGGCGATATCAGAGAACCGCAATGTCATCACTCGAAGCCGGCCACGACACGCCCGCCGCGCCCGCCTCCCCGCATGCCCACGAGCGTGGCAATGTCCTGCGCCTTGCCGTCGCACAGGCGCTCGCCGGCGCGAACGCGGTGGTCATCTACGCGACGGGCGCCATCGTCGGTAACACGCTGGCGCCCAGCCCGGCATTGGCGACGCTGCCGATCTCCATCTTTGTTGTGGGGATGGCGCTGTGCACGCTGCCGGCCGGCGTCATCGCCCGGCGCCACGGCCGCCGCGCCGCCTTTCTGGCAGGAACGGGATGCGGTGTGCTCGTCGGCCTAATGTCCGCCCTCGGCGTCGTGCTGGGATCCTTCTGGCTGTTCTGCGCGGCGATGATCTTCGGCGGGGCCTACGCGGCCGTGGTGCTCTCCTTCCGCTTCGCCGCCGCCGATTGCGCCCCGATGGAGCGCCGGCCACGCGCCATGTCCGCCGTGATGGCGGGCGGGGTGTTCGCCGGGGTCATCGGTCCGCAGCTCGCCACCCACACGATGAACCTGTGGCCACCTTACCTGTTCGCGGCCACCTATCTGGCGCAGGCGGCCGTGGCAGCCGTATCCGCCCTCGTCCTGGTCGGCGTCCGGCTTCCGATTCCAACGGCGGCGGAGGTCGCCGGCGACCGTCCGCTCGGGGCCATCGCACGGCAGCCCCGCTTCATCACCGCCGTCATCTGCGGGCTGGTGTCCTATCTGCTGATGAACTTCCTCATGACGGCCGCCCCTCTGGCGATGCGGCTGTGCGGCCTGCCGCAGGAGACCGCGAATCTCGGCCTGCAGTGGCACGTGATCGCGATGTATGCTCCGAGCTTCTTCACCGGGCGGCTGATTACCCGATTCGGCGCTCCCCGCATGGCGACCGCCGGACTGGCGCTGATTGCCGCCGCCTCCGCGGTCGGGCTGGCCGGGATGGAGGTGGCGCATTTCTGGGTCAGCCTGATCCTGCTGGGCGTCGGCTGGAACTTCGGCTTCCTGGGTGCGTCGGCCCTCGTGTTGGAGTGCCACCGTCCCGAGGAGAAGACGCGGGTCCAATCGCTGAACGACTTCATCGTGTTCGGGACGATGGCTGTAGGCTCCTTCGCCTCCGGCGGCCTGCTGACAGCCTATGGATGGGACACCGTCCTCTGGGTGTCGTTCGCTCCCCTCGCGGTGGCGTTGGCCGCTCTCGCCGCCACGGCGGCCCTGCGACCCGACCATAATACGGTCGGCTGAAATCGGCACCCGGCTGGCGCGGCAACAGCGGCTCTCTGGACGGCTGCTGTGGCGAGCGCCAGGACAAAGTTACTGGCGGAGTGCTTGTCCTGTTTGCCTGCCTGCTGTTTCGCATCTTGAACACCCCGATCTTGCCACCGATCCGGCTGAAGGCGCATCATCAGTGCCCATGGACAGCGAGGCGAGGGTGTTCAGTGTCAGCCAGGACGAAGCCGCAGTTATCCAGAACGCTTTCCACGAAAGCGGGGAATGGGCAGCGGTGGCGGAACTACGGCGCTACTTTCCCATCCAGGACAACGCCGACGCGCTGAACGCCGTCCGGGCCATTGCCCGCTGGACGCAGCGGCCTCGCGCCCCCTCATCCGCCAATCCGTGATTTGGCTGGAAGCCAACTTATCTGCGAAGCGGCGTATGGATCGCGCCGATTTGCTCGGCATATCGGCTGCACGGATCATAAAGGGGGCACTCCATAGGACGGGCGAGAAACTACCGTAAGGAGACAGAGCCGGAACATGGGGCATGCCGGGATCAATAAGAACTCTTGGAAGCGCTCCAGGAAGCCGCAGAAATTCTTGGTTTCACGGAGCTGAAGTTCGGCTGGATCGATAGTGCCCGGTTTCTGGACTGCTCAGATGCCGGCGAGAAAAGTAAACCATATCAATGGCTTGCTGCTTATCGTATAACGTCGTCCGTCCTATGGAGTGCCCCCTCATTGGCGAAGAACCGGTAAGCCGCCTTGGTGTCGGCCCAGTCCTGACAAGCCAAGGGGATGCTGTCGCCCATCGCCCCGGCCATCTGATCGAGCAGTGTGCTCAGGCGCCGGCCCAGCCGCTCGTCGGCAGGCGGCAGCCGGCGAGTTCATCCTCGATCCAAGCGTTGATTCTCAAGGCCATCGGCACCCCCGAACATCATTCAATGCCAATAAGCTGGAGATCGCCAGGACCCAAGGCGGAACCCGCCGTTACCAACCCCTCGGCCGGATGTGGGTAATTGAAAGAATCACTCGATGCATACAGCAATGCTGCGTTCAGCTGCGGACATCGTCGGCGGTCGTGAGGCGTAGATCAGGTTCCGGCATGGAGGAGTCCGTGCTCATGCCGAGGGGGAGGCCAACGGTTGCGAGCACGCGAAGGCCATCCAAAGGGATGACCGTCATCTGTTGGCGCACGATCAAACTCGGGTCGGCGACGCCGCGATCCGTATAAGAAAAGGAGAGCACATCGCTTTTACCTTCGAGCATAGGCAGAGAATACTGTTCGGCCATTTCACCATTTCGCCCACTAAGCTTCGGCAACATTGAGGAGCCGAGAACCTCAAGCTGATGTGTGACGAACATTCTCTCCAGCGGGCGCGTCAGAGCATGGACGGTCAAGCCTGGCGTATAGAGCGCGGAAAGCTGGTCCGTCGCCCGGACCATCGCCTTGACGCCAAGGAAGGTCGGATGGTTTTCGATGTGGCCGGAGAGCAGGTCGCGTAAAGCCGCCTGCATAAACGGCCCGGGCACATCCAAGCTCTTTTCCCGGTGTTGTCAACTTGACCAGCCAAGGACGCAATGAAGATGAGCAGCCCCGCTTGTGGGGCGTAGGTCAGCTGACCTGAGCAAGGCCAGTCACCTCGCGCCAAGCGGTGAAGGCGCGAGCGCGGGCGGCGCGGTGCTCGGAGGCGGAGATCAGGTGGCGGCGCAGTTGGAAGTGATTGTGGATCGGGCTATGGCTGGAGAGAAATTGCTGGGCCTGCCGGACGGATTTGAACCGCTTCATGTGTCGCTCACGCCGTCGGGTCGGCTGGTGCGAGACCTCGCAGCGATTGTTCAGGTATTGGCTTTGCCGATGTTCACTGGCGAGCCTCATCTCCCTCTTCGCTGCCGCGTAGGATTTCAGCTTGTCCGTGATGACGACCCGCGGCGCATAGCGCAACCTCTTCAGCAGTTTGCGGAAGAAGCGCTTGGCTGCCTTCGTGTTGCGCCGGCTCTGTACCAGGATGTCCAGCACCACCCCGTTCTGGTCAATGGCGCGCCACAGGTAGTGCTGCTTGCCGCGGATGCGGATGAACACCTCATCCAACAACCATTTGTCGCCCGGCTGGGGTCGACGGCGCTTGAGCGTGGTGGCGAACTCCCGGCCGAAGCGCAAACCCCACTCCCGGATGGTCTCGTAACTGACCTCGATGCCCCGCGCCGCCAGGATCAATTCGACTTCCCGCAGGCTCAAGCTGAAGCAGTGGTACAGCCACACCGCTTCGCTGATGATCTCGGCCGGAAAGCGGAAACCGCGATAGGGATTGGACGCCGTGCTCATGCTCGCCAGCCTGCCACGCCGGAGAGGCCCACGCCAACCTGACAACGCCATCGTAGGCCTCCGGGGTGCATAGATGAAAATTCCCCACGCCACGGCGGCACAGGGCGATCTATCTCTCCCGCGCTGAGGAGCGTGCCGAGCTCCGCGGCGCCTGCCGTCCAGCCCCTTCTCCCACCAGCAGCTCGATTCCCGTCCGCAAGGCCGGGAGGGCCGTGGCCCGCGAGGGGTCGCCCTCCCACTGGCCGGCGAGCGCTTCCGACACGGTCAGGCGCAGCCGGATCTCATCGGGACTCATCGCCCGAACCAGCGCCTTCGCCTTCCGGCGGCCTTCCTCCGTCGGTTCGGCGAAAAACGGCTGGAGCGTCGCCGGTGCGATGTCGGCTGGGGCCAAGAGGCCGGCGAGGCGATAGGAGCTGTTCTTGCTTCCGCCCGGGTTGGCGGCCAGAAGCCCTTTGGCCAGGAGGTCGGCAATGTCGCGCTGCGCCGTCGGCAAGCTGCAGCCCGTCAGCTTCGCCCATTTCGGCGATGTTATGAAGCCTTTCCATTCCGGGTCCAGCATGCGAACGAGCACAGCCTCCTGACGCGGCGTGACGCCGGATTGGCGCGCCTGGTCCAGCATCTTCGTGCGGCGGAGCACGCCGCCGATCGCCACCTCGGCGTCGCGGGCCGAGCGGTCGTAAGCGTCGACGAACCACGCCAACCAGCCGGTCACATCACCGTTGCCCTTTTGGGTCTCCTCCAGCCGGTCCCAATACCCCTCCCGATCCCCCGCGATGGCCTGCGACAGGCTCAGCAGCCGCTGCGGCATCGCCTCGTCCTGGGCAAGAGCCCGGTCGGCGATGGCGCGCCCGATCCGGCCATTGCCATCCTCGAAGGGGTGGATGGTCAGGAACCACAGCTGCGCCAGGCCGGCCCGCAACACCGGGTCGAGCGCCGCGTGTTCGCCCGGGTCGTTGAACCAGGTCAGGAAGCGGGCCATCTCCGCCGGCACGGCGTCCGCCGGGGGCGCCTCGTAATGCACGACGGGGTTATGGGCCGGTCCGGACACCACCTGCATCGGCTCCGGCCCCGGGCGCCATTGCCCGACCGGTATCCGCCTCATCTCCGACCAACCGGTCGGAAACAGGGCCGCATGCCAGCCGAAAAGGGTTTCGTCCGTCAGGGGCCGGCTCGGGTCCCGTGTGGCGTCCAGCAGCATCGCGACGGCCCCATCCGCCTGGCGGTCGCTCGATCCTCCGGGGCCGGCTTCGAGGCCGAGGCGTCGCCGGGCGGACGCGCGGACGCTGTCGCGGGCCAGCGTCTCGCCTTCGATGCGCGACGACTGGATCGCGTCCTCGGTCACCGCGTCGGACTGGACGAGCAGCCGGTCCTGTTCTCCCAAGGGGTAGAGCAGCCCAGAGAGGGCTCCATGCCGACGCGCCGCGGCCGCAAGCGGTTGGATCAGGCGGGCGGCGTCCCATCGGAAGCTCGGCCAGTCGTCGCGTTGCCAGATGTACATCCGCTTCCCCGATGAGGCGAATGAGGCAACGTTCGCCTCATTTCGTGATGCGAATATCGGCTCATTCGCCTCACGGCGCAAGGGTGACCACTTTAGCTAGGACCAGAAATCTCATTGTTTGGGCGTGATCACAACCTCCAGCGACCTGACGGCACCAGTGCTAAGACCTGAGACAAATGGCGAATCTGGCAGCTTAGCCAAGCTTTTGAAGGCTTCCGATCCACTGCCGGATTCCGTGATGTTGACGGTGATCGTGCCAGCAGAGGGCACGGAGGTGAAGGTCACGTCCCTGAGCGTGGTGTAATACCAAGTCCTGCGGATTACGACTCATGCAATGATTACAATGCCGCCGCCCTGCGTCGGCTTGCCCGTTCCTCTCACGACCCCGGCCAGGTCCGCCGACTGCTTGCCCTGGCGACGATCTACGACGGAGAGCCGCGTTCTGCCGCGGCGCAGATCGGCGGGGTCGGCTTGCAGACGGTGCGCGACTGGGTGCTGCGCTTCAATGATGCGCGACCGGAGGGCCTGGTGACCAGCAAGGCGCCGGGGCCGCAGCCGCGTTTGGCCGAGCACCACCGGGCGGCCCTGCGCCACGTCGTCGAGGATGGGTCGATGCCGGCGGTGTATGGGGTGGTGCGTTGGCGGATTGCCGACCTGCTGCACTGGCTCTGGGATGAGTTCCACCTCTCGGTCTCCAAGCAGACGCTGAGCCGGGAACTGCGCGCTCTGGGTTTCCGCAAGCTGTCGGCCCGCCCCCGCCGAGGCGTTCACAAACGTATGGCCCGCCCCGTCGGCAAGTGGTTTTGATCCAGCGCTGAAAGTCTGCCCCAACGTATCCGGCCTCGGAGCAAGGCTCCCGGCCCAGATGGAGATCCGCGGACAATTCGGTTCCTTCAGCCGGATCCCACCCTGCATCCGATGGTGGAACGCGCCGCCTGGAGGCCCCCCCTGCCCTGGCGCCTTTCGAAGACGCAACCAATTCCGCCAGCTTCTGTTCTCCCGGCACGACGCCATCAGAATGGCTCACAGACACGGTCTGGAGCAACGCATGGTCCCGCCGACGGATGGTTGGTGGAATCGGCAGTGGCATGGCTGCAACAACGGTCGAACCGGCCTTTGCGCAGCAGAATCGGCAGCACACTCCCAGCCAACGCAGCGAGCCAACGATGCAGGATCCGCGCTCCAAGTACCCGAAGCCCCCCTTCCGAGCCCAGACCCAGCCATGGCCCGGCCTGGCGCGGGACATGGACCCAAAGCCGGACCATGGCGAGGCCAGCTACCGCGGCTCGGGCCGGCTCGCCGGACGCAAGGCGTTGATCACGGGCGGCGATTCCGGCATCGGCCGGGCGGCGGCGATCGCCTACGCGCGCGAAGGGGCGGATGTCGCGATCAACTATTTCCCCTCAGAGGAGCCGGATGCCCGCGAGGTCATCGAACTGATCACGGAAGCCGGCCGGAAGGGCATTGCCATCCCCGGCGACCTGCGCGACGAAGCCTTCTGCCAGCGGTTGGTGGCCGAAGCGGTGCAGGGGCTCGGCGGGCTCGACATCGTCGTCTGCAACGCCGCGCGGCAACAGGCCAAGCGCTCGATCCTTGACGTCACGACCGAGGACTTCGATGCGACGATGAAGACCAACATCTACGCGCCCTTCTGGATCATCAAGGCCGCCCTGCCCCATCTCCAGCCGGGATCCTGCATCATCGGCACGACCTCCGAACAGGCGTATGATCCGTCCCCGGATCTCTACGACTACGCCCAGACCAAGGCGGCCACCATGAACTACGTCAAGTCGCTGGCCAAGCAGCTCGGCCCGAAGGGGATCCGGGTCAACGGCGTGGCGCCGGGGCCGGTTTGGACCCCGCTGCAGATCAGCGGCGGCGCTTCGGAACCGAAATACGAGAAATTCGGCAGCACCACCGTCTTCGGCAGGCCCGGGCAGCCGGTCGAGCTTGCCTCCATCTATGTCCAACTCGCCGATGCCGACGCGAGCTTCGCCACCGGAAACGTGTACGGTTCGAGCGGCGGCCAGGGGCAGCCCTGATACGTTGTCTCGCAAACCGGCTCCGCAGCCGCCTCCTTGCCGCTCTTGCCGTTGGTCTCCGGCGGGAGTGCGGCACGGCGGCGGGCTCACGAACGGACAGGCCCGCCAGTGGTGCCGGGCGCGGTGTGCTCAGGCGCGCAGCGACAGCGCCGCCCAACGGGCCGGTGTCAGCCCGTAGGTTCGCTTGAACAGCCGCGACATATGGCTCTGGTTGGCGAATCCGGCCTCCACCGCTGCTTCGGCCAATGGCATGCCGTCCCGGATCATCCGGCGCACCCGATCCAGCCGCCGCATGGTGCGGAACGCGCTGGGGCTGGTGCCGAACGCCGCGCGGAATTGGCGCGCCAACGTCCACCGGTCCAGACACGACACGCGCTCCAGCGACTCGGCGCTGTGCGGTGTGAAGGGGTCGGCGGCGATCAGGTCGCGCACGTGCAGCAGGGACGGCAACCGGAGCGGCGTGCAGTGGTCGGTGCCGCCGGACAGCCGGACGAGCTTGTCGGACAGGGCGGCGACCAACTCCACCTGTTCGATGTCGGAAAGCGGGTCCTCCAACCGCCACAGGGCGGCGGGCAGAACGCTACGGAAAATGCGCCCTTTCGCAACAGCCACGTTGCGCCTTCGTACTGGCCGCGCTCGGTCAACTGGTCATCGGCTGACAGCAAGTCCAGGCGGTACAGCACACATCACGTCTGCCCCGACCCGCCGTGCATCGACCGCCCGACCAGATGCGCCCAGGGTTGGCCCCGGTAGTAGCTTATCAACGCCCGAACCATTGCCGGCGACAGCATGAGCAGCGCCGGCGCACCGTTCGCATCAGAATCAGCATCGTGTCATGCAGGACGGGGTGCACGACGGAAACTCCAGTCAACTCCGCTTGACGCGCGCCTTATCATGTAACAAGATGTGATACATGAGCCGCGATACTCGTTTATCTGGTGTTCTCCATGTGCTGCTGCACATGGCCGAGCACGAGGGGCCGGTCACGTCCGAGGTGTTGGCGCGGGCGATGCAAACCAACGCCGTTGTCATTCGCCGGACCATGGCAGGACTGAAGAAGCAGGGCTATGTCCGATCGGAGAAGGGGCATGGCGGCGGCTGGAGTCTGGCGTGCGACCTGAACACCGTGACCCTGGGTGATGTCTACGAGGCCCTGGGCCGCCCGCCGCTGTTCGCGATCGGCAATCGGAGCGAGGCGCCACAGTGCTTGGTGGAGCAGGCGGTCAACGCTGCACTGGACCAAGCCCTCCGCCAAGCTCAGGAGCTTCTTCTCGCCTCCTTCCATGGTGTGACGCTGGCGGCACTCAGCGCCGACTTCCACCGGCGCCTTGAGTGCCACCCGTTCAAACAGACCGGAACCGACCATGCCTGACGACAGCGCGAATGGCGCGAACCACTTCCTGAAGACCTTCTCCGATCCGGACGCGGTTGCCCGCTACACCGAGGGGCCGAAGCGTTTCGTTCCCGGGTTGGACGGGTTGCACCGGATGACCGGCGTGCTCCTGGCGGAAAAAGCGCCGCGCATTGCGCGTGTGCTTGTGCTGGGGGCCGGCGGCGGACTCGAACTCAAGGCCCTGGCCGACGCTCATCCCCACTGGCGCTTCGTCGGCGTCGATCCGGCTGCGGAGATGCTGCGGCTGGCGGAGCGCACGCTTGGGCCGCACATGGGCAGGGTCGAGCTTGTCGAAGGGTATATCGACGACGCTCCCGAAGGGCCGTTCGATGCGGCGACCTGCCTGCTGACGCTGCACTTCCTGGCGCCGCCGGAACGCGAGAGGACGGTTCGCCAAATCCATCGGCGGCTCGTCCCCGGTGCGCCGTTCGTCGCCGCGCACGGCAGCTTCCCGCAACGGCCGGCCGAACGCGGTCTCTGGCTGGATCGCTACGCCGCCTATGCCGTTGCTTCGGGGGCTGATCCCGAACAGGCAAACGCTGCTCGCAGCGCCGTGGAGGCGAGTGTGCAGATGTTGAGCCCCGAGGAAGACGAAGCAGTTCTGCGAAAGGGTGGCTTTACCGATGCCCAACTCTTCTACTCGGCGTTCACATGGCGCGGTTGGGTCGCTCACGCATGAAGCGTGTGGCGTAGTTGGGCGCTGAACAATGTGCAAAGTCTTTGATGAGCCGACATAGGGCCGCGAACCGCCTCGATCGCGGCGACGTCGATTTTGGTCATGCCCATCACCATCTGGAACGCATGCTTCGCTTCTGCTCCTGGCGCTTGGCCGACCTCGAAAGCGGTCGGCCAAGCTGCCAACCACTGCGTCGACAAGCGGCGATCGGCATTGAAAAGCAGTTGATGGCGCATTTCTATGATGCGCCTCGTGAAATACGCCGAGAGCGCGCCATCTTGCGGCGAGAGAGGCCGATCTTGATGCCGACCAGCACGGGAGCGGCGATCACGAAGAGCAGGGCGACGGCGGTGAACGCCGTGTCGAAGGCGATCACCGTGGACTGACCCGTCACGGTCCGGCCCAGAAGGCTCGTCGCGACCCGGCTTGCGGCCGCCGCCTCCAGCCCCTTCGCCGTCAGCGTGGCTGCGGTGGTCATCAGCCGCTCGATGGGCATGAGGCCTCCCGCGGCGACGTTGGCGCCGAGGACCGCGGCGTTGGCGGGGATGTCATGGTCGATCAGGGTCTGGAGCGCCGCGACTCCCATCAGGCCGCCAAGCTGGCGACCGGTGTTGAAGAGGCCGATTCCGGCCGCCAGACTCCGGCGATCGAGGGTGCCGAAAGCGATCAGTGTGATCGACAGGAACAGCAAGCCGAGGCCCAGACCGCGCAGCAGGATCGCCGCCATCATGTCGTCAGCACCACTCTCGGCGGTCGAGCCGGACAGCATCCACATGGCGCCCGTGATGGTCAGGATGCCGAAGGGCACCGTGGCGAACGGAGGGACGCGGCGCACCTGAATCAGAAAGGCGGCCATCAGGAGCGAGCCGATGAAAAGCGCGCCGCTCGGCAACAGCAGCAGGCCGGCCTCGGTGGGCGTGAAGGCGAGGACGGACAGGGCGAACGACGGAATCAGGAACGCGCTTCCGAACAGGGCGGCGCCGGCGACGAAGCTGACAATGAAGGCGAAGGAAAAGGCGTCCGACTCGAACGGGGAGACGTCGAGCAGGCCCTGGCCCTTCATCAACGCCTGTTGGCCGAGAAAGACCAGCAGGGCGGCTGCGCCGGTCACGGCCAGCCACAGGATGCGGGGCTCCTCGAGCCAGTCCCACCGGCTGCCCTGGCTGAGGACGCCGGTGACGCAGAAGAGTGTGACGGCGATCAGGGCAAAACCGACGCCGTCAAAAGGACGGGGAGCGGTCTTGGCGGGCATCGGTCCATCGGCGATCAGCAGAGGTCCCGCGGCCGCCAGGGCCAGCGGAACGACGCTGAAAAAGATCCAGGTCCAGGATTGGCTGTCGAGCAGCGCCCCCTGAAAGGCCGGGGCGATGGTCGCGGGAGCGACGACGGCCCCCATGGCGAACAGGGCCTGCAGGGCCGGCTGACGGGATCGGGGACAGGCGAGGAAAAGCATAGCCTGTCCCCCGACAAGCAGGGTGCCGCCGGCGAAGCCCTGGACGGTGCGAAGGGCGACCAGCAGGTCCAGCCGATCGGTCACAGCGGCCATGCCGCACGCCATGCCCATGACCAGGGTCGAGCCGACGACCACGCCGCGCGGAGGGTTGCGGGTCATCAGCCAGGGGGCGGCCATGAAGCCGATAAGCTTGAGCGTGGTGTAGCCAATGTCCAGCCAGGCGAACTCGTCGGGGGTCGCGTGGGTGTCGCCCATGATGTCGCCGCGCCCGAGCGACAGGACGGTGCCGGCGACCGCCTCCGTCAGTGTGGCGAGCAGGATGCCGGCAACGAGGAAAATTTCGGCCGCGGCCCTGTCGCGGCTCGGCGTGGCGGTGGGGGCGGTGGTCATTGGTCGCCTCCCTCGGTGATCTCGACACGCGCCGACAGGCCGGGCACGAGACGGCCGGGCAACGGGTTGCCGACAAGCCGAATCTTCACCGGCACGCGCTGGACGACGCGAACGAAGTTCCCCGTCGCGTTGTCCGCGGGCAGCAGGCTGAAGGCGGACCCGCTGCCGGGCGCAAGGCTGTCGACCACGCCGTCGAACGTCCCGTCCGGATAGCCGTCGACGGTGACGCGGGCGCGCTGGCCGGGCCGGATGTGTTCGAGCTGGGTTTCCTTGTAGTTCGCCACCACCCACACATCGTCGACCGGAACGATGTCGAGCAGGGAGGCGCCCGGCGCGACGAGGCGGCCGACGCGGACCTGGCGGTTGCCGACGGCGCCGCCGACCGGCGCGCGCACCACGGTGCTCTCGAGATCGATCTGGGCGAGGTCGCGCGCGGCCTGAGCCTGCGCCAGGGCGGCAACGGCCGCGTCGCGTTGCGCGGCAAGGATGGCGATGCGTTGCTGCTGGGCCTCGACCGTCGCCGAGGCGGCCGACAGGCCCGCCTCCGCTTTCAAGCGCGCCGCCTCGCTTTCATCGAGGTGGGATTGGCTGACGGCGTTGCCGCGGATCAGTTCACGGCGGCGGTCGTAGGCCCTGGCCGCGAGAGTCATCTCGGCCATGGCCGACCGTCTTTGGGCTTCGGCCTGCCGGATCAGGACGTGTTGAAGACGGGTTTCCGCATCGACGTTCGTAAGCCGGGCCTGGGCCGCCTCGACATTGGCCACCGCTTGAGCCAGCCGCGCGCGGTAATCACGGTCGTCGATCCGGAACAGGACATTGCCGGCTCCGACGGTCTGGTTGTCCTCGACCTCGACGGCCGTGACGTAGCCGGCGACCTTCGGGGCGAGCGAGGTCACGTTGCCGCGGACATAGGCGTTGTCGGTCGCCGTCCCGCCGTTTGAACGGGCCCAGTTCCACCCACCCGCCGCGACCATGACGGCGCCGAGGCACAGCAGCACGCCGACCGTCCTTCTTTTGCTGGGGCGCTCCGCGGCGGCACCGACCGCGGAGCGTTCGCCTGTGACGTTTGTGCCGGCGACGACGGCCCCCCTGTCCTCGAGCGTGTCCATTCCCTCGTTCCCTGTTGGGGGTGTCCCGAAGTCACAGCTAATCGCCACGCCACCGCTCCCATCCGCATCGGCTCAGGCCTTGGCGGCCACCGGGAGACGGAAGGGGGCACCCAGCCGGTTGAAGGCGTTCATCGCCGCGATGGCGATGGTGAGATCGACCAGATCCTTCGGCTCGAACGCCGACGATGCCGCCGCATAGGCGGCGTCGGACGCGTGGGTTTCGCTGACGCGGGTCACCTCTTCGGCCCAGGCCAGGGCCGCGCGCTCCGTGTCGGAGAACAGGTGCGGGACCTCCTCCCACACCGGCACCAGCGTGACCTTGTCGATCGACATGGTCTTCCGGAGGTCGCGGCTGTGCAGATCGATGCAGTGAGCGCAGCCGTTGATCTGCGAGACCCTGAGGAACACGAGGTGGATGAGTTCCTCGGGCAGGTTGGTGCGCTTCGTGACGTAATGATGGACGCCGAAGAGAGCCTTTGCGCCGTCGGGCGCGACCTCGTACCAAGCCAAGCGTGCCATGTCCCTTGCCTTTCCTATCAAGAATTGATTGCGGTTCCCACAGCGCCGGCCCATGGCCGCCGCTGGGTGTCTTCGACGCCCCTCAGCGCGCGGTTTGCCGGCCGAGCCAGTCCTCGAACCGGGTGGTGCCGAGGCGGGGGTTCCGGCCGGGGGTCAGCGATTGATCGTTGAGGACGTCGCCGAAGTAGCGCGCGTGGATGTCCGGCACGACCTTGCGCGTGTCCTTCGTCGCCTGCAGGAGGCGCCGAACCAGCTCGTCGAGCGGGATCGCCTCCGGACCGGCGACTTCGAGCGTGCCGTTGACCGGCGACGCGAGCGCGACCTCCGCGAGGGCCGCCACCACGTCGTCGGAGGCGATCGGTTGGATCAGCGCCGGCGACAGGCGGATCTCCCCGCCGACCGTGGCCGCCTGCGCGATCCCGCCGACGAATTCGAAGAACTGCGTGGCGCGCAGGATGGTGTGGGGAATGCCCGACGCCTTGATGAGGCTTTCCTGGGCGACCTTCGCCCGGAAGTACCCGTTGTCGGGAAGCCGTTCGCTGCCGACGATCGAGAGGGCGACGTGGTGACGGACACCGGCGGCCGCTTCGGCGGCGAGCAGGTTGCAGCCCGAGGTCTCGAAGAAGTCGAGGACGGCCTTGTCCTCCCAGACCGGCGCGTTGGTCACGTCGACGACGACGGCGGCTCCGTCCATCGCCTGGGCCAAGCCCTCGCGGGTGATGGTGTTCACGCCCGTTTTTGGGGAGGCTGCGAGCGCATCGTGGCCGCGCTCGCGGAGGGTCTGCACCAGCTTCGATCCGATGAGGCCGGTGCCTCCGATGACGACGATCTTCATGTGGGCTCTCCGCTTCTCGACGGAAACCAGCGCCGTCGATGGAAGGGAGAGTGCCCGCGCGCGCCGGGGAAGTCCTTGCGGCGGGCTTGAATTGCCCTCCAAGGACGCTTGGATTTCCGTCCAAGGAAGCCATACGGCGCATCTCGACGCGAACGGTGCAGCCGTCCATGCGCCGCCGTGCTATCAAGGGCGCATCGTTCGCCCGCTGCCCCGGACAGGGAGGCGATGGCGCTCGGTCCAGGGAGGTGCGGGCCTTGCCGTTCCGTTTCGGAGAGTGTGTGCTCGATCAGGAGCGCCGGGAACTGACCCTGCGCGGACAGGTCGTGGGCGTTGGCCCGCAGGTCTTCGACCTGCTGCTGCATCTCGTCCGCAACCACGACCGCGTCGTCAGCAAGGATGATTTGCTGGAGGCGGTGTGGAACGGACGGATCGTCTCGGAATCGACAATCACCAGCCACATCAACGCGGTTCGCAAGGCCATCGGCGACAGCGGCGGGGAGCAGCGTCTGGTCCGCACGGTCCCCCGCAAGGGGTTCCGCTTCGTTGGCGCGATAGACGTCAGGGGGGCCGAGGTCGGCGCGATCGGGGAGACACCGCAGCCCGGCGGGTCAGGCATCGCCAGCCGTTCCTCCAGCGAAGGCCGGGAGACGCCGTCCGGGCCGGTCCTGCCGGGCAAGCCCTCGATCACCGTGCTGCCATTCCAGAACCTGAGCGGCGACCCGGAGCAGGACTATTTCGCCGACGGCGTGGTGGAGGACATCATCGCCGCCCTGTCGCGCATCCGCTGGCTGTTCGTCATCGCGCGCAACTCGAGCTTTGCCTTCAAGGGCCGGGCGGTGGATGTGACGGACATCGGCCGCGAACTGGGCGTCCGCTACGTGCTCGAAGGCAGCGTCCGCAAGGCCGGGACCAGGGTGCGCATCACAGGGCAGCTCATCGACGCGACGAGCGGGACGCATCTCTGGGCCGAGCGCTTCGAAGGCATGCTCGACGACCTTTTCGAGCTGCAGGACCGGATCGCCGAAAGCGTCGTCGGCGCGATCGCGCCGCAGCTCGAGCGGGCGGAGATCGAGCGCGCCAAGCGCAAGCCGACGGAAAGCCTGGACGCCTACGATTACTATCTCCGCGGCATGGCGAAACTGCACAGCGGAACCCGCGAGGCGATCGACGCGGCGCTGCCCCTGTTCCACAAGGCGACGGACCTCGACCCGGAATTCGCATCGGCCTATGGCGGGGCGGCTTGGTGCCATCTCTGGCGCAAGGTGAACGGTTGGATGACCGACCGCCCCCGGGAGATCGCCGAAGGGGTGCGGCTGGCGCGGCTGGCGGTGGAGTTCGGCCGAGACGACGCCGTCGCGCTGACGCGAGCCGGACACGCGCTTGGTCACTTCGTCGGCGATCTCGATGGCGGCATCGCGCTCATCGACCGGGCCGTGCTGCTCAACCCCAATTTCGCCCCCGCCTGGTTCCTCGGCGGCTACCTGCGCGCCTTTCGCGGTGAAACGGAAAGCGCGAGCGAGCATTTCGCCCATGCCGCCCGCCTGAGCCCGCTGGACCCGGAGATGTTCCGGATGCAGGCGGGGACGGCGCTCGCGCATTTCTTCGCCGGGCGCTACGATTGCGCGGTGGCCTGGGCGGACAAGGCGTTGGGGAACCTGCCCAGCCTCCTGGTCGCCATCGCCCTAACGGCGGCGAGTCACGGGCTTGCCGGGCGGACGGAGGACGCGCGGGAGACGATGCGGCAATTGCGTGCGCTCGACCCGTCCTTGCGCGTCTCCACTCTCAGGGAGTGGCTGCCGATCCACCGTCCCGAGGATCTCACGCGGTTTGCGGAGGGGCTGAGACTGGCCGGGTTGCCCGAGTGAACGCAGCCCTTGTTTGAAGCGCGCCGATGAGCGGCGCTCGACATCGAGAAGCAACCAATGGCGCATTTCTATGATGCGCCTTGTGCAGTAGGCCGAGAGCGCGCCCTTTCGCGACACCCGCGACCGCTGCCGCCGGGCAGCAGCTCGCATCTTTTCCCGGACCTTCCCCAGCTCCGCCATCGGCCAGTTGGCCACGGCGCCTTCGTCGGCACCTTCCCTGAAGGAATCGACCATGTCCGCCGCGAACCGGATCGCGTCCATCTCAGCCTTGGTCAACGACAGCGAAGCCATGTCCGCGCCCTTTCGCAACAGCGTTGTCGGTCAGTAGAACTCTTCCAGCCACTCGGCATGGACCCACGCAAGATCACGGTCACCTGTGTCCGCTACGTCGTCACGCAATGGTTCATGAGCCACATGCATAACGCGAAGCCGCTGCACGCGACCGCGATCATCCGTAATGTTAATTCGATCCCCTGGAGACGGGAGTTGGATGAAACGGAATCTCCCCCACAGTTTACGGTCTCCATCACGGTAAACTATCAAAGGCACTGAAATCATATCTCGCCCTTTCACGACACCGGTTCGACGTATGCGCACACCGAATGAATCGGCTCACCGGTGTGCGTTGAGGGCGACCAGCCGGGCACGATCCAGTGCGCCACTTCCACCACCTTGAAAGAGGTGGTGCCGTGCTTTTCCCGGAAGGCTTCGCCGTCGGCTGCGATCCAGAGGTATTCCCCGACGCGCGGCGCCTCTCGCATCCACACGCTTGCGATCTCTTCGTCGCTTTGGCTGTGCACTTTGACTTCGATCATCTCGCGCACTTTTACGTCGGAGACGGAACCAACAATGCTGGCGTGCTGATGCCCTACTCTTTGCAGGGGCTCGGCTGGGTGGCCGTGTGGTTCGTGCGTCGTGGTTCGACCTTGGAAGCCTGGATGAATGGCACGCTAGTGGCCACCGTTTCCGCAGGCTCTGTCGGGTCCCTTGCCAACACCGCGGCCACTCTGACGCTCGGAAACGTGAGAACTCTGGGCGCCAACGCAAACTCGTCTCTTGCCATGTTCCGGGTGACTGGGACCGCCCCAACCCCGGCGTAAATTCGTCGGATGTACGCGGACGAGGCACCGCTGTTCCAGGCCGGCGCGAAGGAGCTGCTGGGCGGGACGAGCAACGCCGTGTCGGCCCTAAGCCAAGACCCGCTCACTGGCCGGTTGGCTGTCGGCACCGGTGATGGTGTGTCGATCTTCCAGGGCCTGCGACGGGTGTCCTATCTGGACGAGGTGGCTTTGGCCGCAACCACCAGCGATACCGTGCGGTCGGTCGCCTTGCGCGGCGGCGTGCTGGCCATCGGCACCGCGGCTGAGGTCGGTGTGGTGCTGGACGCCATCGGCGGCAAGGAGGCTATCGCAGTAGGCGGCCCCCGCCCGGTCGGTGGCGGCTTCGTCGCTCGCGGTGTGACCACCGACGCCACGCCGCTCGATCTGGCGCCGCGGGTGCCGGTGGGTGAACGTGAAACGGTGTTGGTCGAGGCGCGCATAGTCGGGCGTGTCGTCGGCGCCGCTGACACGGAGCGGCTGGGCTACGTCCGCAAGGCCACGGTCTACCGGGACGCGGGCGGCAACGTGACGATACAGGGCAGCGTCCAGACGATAGGCACGGACACCGAGGCGACCAGCACCGCCGACGCGACGTTGCAGATCGACACGACGGCCCAGACCGTGGCCGCCCGCGTGACCGGGGTGGCCGGCAAGCGGATCGCCTGGACCGCCGCCATTACCATCACCCTTATGAGCGAGGAGAACGCCTATGCTGCGTAGCGCGGGCATGCAGCCTGACCGGTACCGGCACGACCGGTACCTGCGGCAGTGGACCATATTCGACGGGCACCCCCGGTGCCTGCTGGATGCTATGGACACGGCCAAGGCGACCGAAGAGGAAGTCGTGGCGGTGGAGGAGCTAAACCGCGAACTGGCGGAGCGTCTGGCGGCGGTGGAGACGTTCGAAGCCGCGCAAGCCCTGCTCACGCAGGTGTCTGCGCAGGGCGCCCCGCCGCCGGAAACGATCCCGTCATTCGGGGCCAACGGCCAACCGGCAACAGCACCGAATCCCGAATGGGAGGCGTGGCACGCCGCCCTTGCGGTGGGGCGTGACGCCTCCGACCTGACCCGCGCTTATGCTCTCGTCCGTGCTGGCAAGCCGCCGGAGCCCGCGCCGGGTGGCGCCGTCTCGGCGGAATGGACGGCTTACCAGCAGGCGGTCGCCACCATTGAGGCGGCGGGCTGATCGCCCGCGACAAGACTCCCAACCCGTTCACCACCCGGCGCCCGCGAGGCGCCTTTTTCATGCCCGCGCCTCGGCGCCGGCCGCAGGAGGTCCCACGCCCGATCCATCGTCCGCCGCAGACGGCGGTGTACAGAACAATGCCCTCAGCTATCTCGGAACGGGCGCCCTCGGGGCGGCGGTTCTTTGGCGGGCGCTGGTCTACTTCGGCCGTCACGACCGCGCCGCCAAGATGGAGGCGGAGCTGCGCGACGATCTCCGCCTGCGTCTCGACAAGGCAATGACCGACATCGCCTCGATGGCCCATGAGCGGAACCAGGCCGTGATGGTGAAGCTGCAGCTCGAAACCGAACTGCGGCTTTCCAACGAGCATCTGGCATCGGCCCGGTCGGAACGGGATGACGCCCGAACCGCGCTGATGCGGGTCCAACAAGAGGTGGAAAACCTGATGGCGACGAACCAGCGGCTTGTCGAGGAGGCCGCGGTCGCTGAGGCTGAAGCTCGCGGCGCGCCGGCCGGCACAAAGCCCACAGCGCGGCAGGTGCCCGGAGAGCAGCCATGGAAACGCTGAGCGAGCCGGACCAGTTCGACGCCCAGCAGGTCGCCACGCAGGCTCTGTCCGATTGCGAGGGCAGCAAGGACGGCGCCCTCCTGCTGCTGGCGCACCTGCTCATCAACGCGCGCCTGGGCATGTCCCCCGGCTTCCTGCGGCTCGGGCCGCCGGGGTGGCGGTCTGCCGGCTGAACCTCTCCCCTGTCGAACCTCGGCGCGCCGGCAAAAAGAATGGCGGCCACAGAGAGCCGCCAAGGTTCAGCTAATTCTGCCGTGGAAAGCAGATGGCGCAACGCTAAACGGCGCCATTCTTTAAAACAATTCCAATGAGGAAGTAACTCATGACCACCACGCCCGCCGGCGCGGCGACCCCGCGCGAGATCCACGACGACGCCCTGGCCCTCGTCCGCCACTTCGAGGTCCTGTAACTCAAGGCCTACCTGTGCCCCGCGGGTGTTCCCACCATCGGCTACGGCCACACCGCCGGGGTCCGGATGGGCCAGACCATCACCTCCCTCCAGGCTGAGGTCTACCTGCGTGCCGACATGGCCGAGGCCGCCCGGGACGTCGACCGGCTCGTGAAGGTGCCGCTGACCGATCGGCAGCGCGGCGCCCTGGCCTCCTTCGTGTTCAACCTGGGGGCCGGCGCCCTGCAGACCTCGACGTTGCTGCGCCTGCTGAACCAGAGCGACCACAAAGGCGCCGCCGGCCAGTTCGGGCGCTGGGTATACGCCACGGTGAACGGGGAGAAGGTGGAGCTGGAGGGGCTGAAGAAGCGCCGGGCGGCGGAGAGAGCGATATTCGAGGCGGGCTGATTTGGGCACGGCTATCGCGTTGGGGGTGGCGTGTCAGCAGGCCGGTGGCTCTACAAGCAATAGTGCTCATCGGCACGGCGCGTGATAAAAAATTGAGCCTACCTCGTGCGAGATGAGAATGAGAACGCCTAAAGCCTTAACAGAATCCCGAAACGTCTTTTGTGGACTACTGGCGCTACTATCCGTTGCGGCCCTGACTGCGCCGGCTGCTGCGGAACCGGCCTACGGCTTCGCACCAGGGAACACACTGCCGATCTTCACATTCCACGGCGAGGACGGTGTGCGTCGCTCAACGGCGGAGTTTCGTGGCAAGTGGTTCCTTTTCAAGCGGGGAGCCGAATGGTGCATGCCGTGCATCGGAGAGCGGCCTTCGGTCGAGAGCTTCATGAAGGCCCACCCGGATGTGCCTGTCGTAATGATCGTTTCCCCGCGTCCCAGCGAGACCGACCTGGAAGGGGCATTCCAGCGTGACCTGAACTATCAGCGGCGAAAGGGGCTGCGTACGGATTACATCGCCGTGTCTGACAGCCGCGACCCAGCACCCCGCGACCTTCCATCGCCGAAGTCCGTCACCGACCTTCCGTTGACCATCGTCGTCGATCCTCAGGGCGTTATCGCCGCGCTGTGGACCAGCACGTACCAATACCAACGCCACTTCATGAGGCATGGGATCGTCGGCAAGGCTGAACCAGAGTTCCGTGACTACGTCGAGGCTTTGCTTTCGTGTAAGGGAGCTAAAGGGGTGGCTGCGACCTCCTCAGCGCTGGAGATTGCGAAGTCGTTCGACGCTTCCTGCTCATGACGTAAGGACGCCTCGGCGACCAGCCCAGCATCGCCGATCAGCACCGTAGACCCAGCCCGCCCGAACTTCCGCGGCGGGCTTTTCCTTTTCCGCAGCCCCCATGGCCGAACTCCTCAACCCGAAACCGGCCCGCCCACCGGCTCGGGCGATGGGGCAATGCCGCTGGGATCGACGGAAAGCGCTCATCGGAAAGGAGCAGCCAACCCCTGGAAGCAACTGGCTGGCGACTGGTTCAGGCTGGCCCAGAACGCGCTCAAACTACGGATCGCCTCAGATAAAGCTTCGGAATCCATGGGCTTAACAACGAACGCGTTCGCGCCCAGCTCGTAGCTGAGTATGATGTCGTTGTGCTCGCATGACGCCGTGAACATGACGATAGGGACGTGCCGGATGGCCGGGTTGCTCTTCACCCGTTCCAGCACTTCCAGCCCATCGATCTTCGGAAGATGGAGCTCGAGCAGGACGACTGCGGGAAGCTGGGTTGGCCATCCGGTTTCCGGATCGCGAAGAGACAGCAACCGCAGCGCTTCTTCACCATCGCGGGCGACAATAATACCGTTGGAAAGTTTGCATTTCTTCAGCGCCGCCAGCGTCAGTTCCAGGTCCCGTAGGTTGTCCTCGACCACCAGGATGGGCTTTAGGGCACTTGTCGTCACTCGCGTCTCCCGCATCAGTTAGTTTGTCGTTGAACACCGCGGGCGCGAAATTATTCACTCACTACCCAAATGTGACGATTGGTGCTCCTTCGATGCTGTCCAGGGAATTTAGGCGGAGGCGGGGCGGTACAGGTTCAGGCCTTCATTGGCTATCAGTTGCCGAACTGGTGAGGGTGACAGCAACCCGCACGCTCTCGCCGAATATTCCAGCGGGCGAGTTGGTTTGAGGGCGTGACCGCCGGGTAGGGACGTCACCCCCTACGTTCGGTCGCCCCACCCGAAGATGGGCCGACGCCGGCCCGTATTGTCCGGTCCACACAACGGTCACTGTCCGCGACGTGTGCGTGCTGAGCCGAGGCTCCCCCGCCACCCAACGTCCGAAACGTCTTCGCAGACTGCCCAAAGCCTACAGCACCGAGGTTTCACCCACCAGCCGCCCGGCCCTCGCCGAGGCGGCATTTTTCATGCTCGAAGGAGGGGCACCCATCATGCTGCCACTGCTCATCCCCATCATCTCCGCCCTGGCACCGGTGCTGCTGCCGGAGGTCGCCAAGGCTGCGGGCGGCACCGGCGAGACCGCCCAGAAGGTCGGCGAAGCCGCGGTGTCCGTCGTCTCCGCCGTCACCGGCGTGCCGACCGAGACCCCGGCGGACGCTGAGCGCGCCGTCGCCGCAGTGCAGACCGATCCGGCGAAGCTGGCCGAGCTGTACCGCCAGCAGAGCGATCAGGTCGTGGCGCTGCTCCGGCTGGACAATGAGGACCGGGCCGACGCCCGCGCCCAGACGGTCCAGCTTGCCCAAGCCGGAAGCCGCATCTCCTGGGGAGCGCCGGTCGTCTCGACCATCGTCCTGGTGACGTTCGGCATCGTGCTTTACCGGGTGCTGAGTCAGCCGGCCGGCGCGATCGACCAGAACGCCACGCTGATGCTCGGCGCCCTGACCACCATGGCATCGGCGGTGGTGTCCTACTGGGTCGGCTCCAGCGCCGGCAGCGCGGCGAAGGACAAGCTGCTGCGGAAGTGAGGGACTCGACGTGACCATTCCTCACCTCTCCGACCTTGCCTGGGCCGCCGGGTTCATCCTGGTTGCCCTCTGGCCCTGGCTGTCCGGGCACTGCCGCTTTTCCGGAAGCATCACCTTCGTCACAGTGGCTTGCGGAAAAAAACGACGCGTTCCGTCTCTTCAAAGCCGAGCGCGGCGTGCATGCGTTGGGACACGTCATTTCCGATGTCCGCGTCGGAGGCGAACTCCGAACAGCCCTTCTCCTTTCCCCAACTTTCAACGGCCTGGATGAGCCGGCGGGCGATGCCGCGTTTCCGCTGTTCCGCCCGCACGTAGATCCCTTCCAGGAACGCGACAGGTGAGGTCTCGCATCCATTCACATAGTCCCGACGCAACGAGGCCTCTGCAAAGCCCACAGCTACCCCATCCTGGTCCCAAACGATGAAAGCGACCGCTCGATCCGGAACACTGAGGTCATCGGCGGCTTCGGTGCGGTGGGTCTCGATCGGCGCCTCCGGCCAGAGTTCCCACCGCAGCGCGACCAAATCATCAAGCGTTTCGTGCGTGCATCGCTCGATGCGCATCCGGCACTCCCATCCTCTGCCCATCATCAGGTCGGGTGATTTGCGAAGCGATGATACGGCCTTCAAGGCGTACAATGTCTATTGGGGTTTACTACACGAAAGTGCGCAAATTGTTCGGGATGTGAGAACGCTGCATGAACTTAAACTCTGCCGCGCTCCAACGCTCTTTTCTGCGCCCTTTCGCGACAGCACCAGGGCGGGTGAGCCCGCCCCTTTCCGACGCAGCTTGAGTGAGCTTCTGCCCTGAAGCGGACGGCTGAAATTGGCTTACGGTGTGTCCGCCATCCTTCCTTCCCAAACGCATCTTCAGGGGCTGATGGGGATGGCCGGCATCCGTGATCGGCAAGTCGCTACCGGCCAGCTTGGCGGGTCTTCAACAGCAAGGCGAGACTGCTTGCGGCCGAAAGCACTGAACCGCCAAGAAGCGCGAGGCGTGGCCAAAGATTCCCATGACCAATGAACACAGCAGCCACACCGATAACCGCCAGAATGACGCAAACCAAAAAGAAAAACCAAAGAAAATTTCTGCCAGATCCATAAACTAGATCTCGCCAGGATCTTTGCCATAACTCAGAAAATGTTATTCGTTCATCTGAAATCTGATTACCTCTCACTGGTAAGTACGAAATGGTGTTCGCTACCGTAAAAAGCGCAGAAATGAGAAAAAATTTTACCATAAAAGAAGAATTTGCTCTTAATATAAAGAACGCTGCAGGAGAAAGAATTATAACACCCCAAAACAAAATTTTCTTTAATTTTTTCTCCTCTCTCTCGCTTGACAGAATGCGTCCACGCCCGAACGCCCCAAACGGGTAATATATCCGTTGCCCGGTGGCGCTCGTTTTGAAGACCATTTCGATCATATTGTCAGAGTAGCTCATTGAGATGCCCCACCCCACCGCTTCAAGCGCATGCTGTGGTGGAACAATTACACAAAATGGAGAAGAAAAAAAGAACAGCCGACATGGATTATTGTTTTATAGACGTCTGTTGCCGATATTAAAACCGGTGGTTGAGCAGCCTTCACACCAGGGTACAATTTGACGCAGCTCCGTGATGGCGCTCTCAAGCGCACCGTGACGCTTCGCACCCAGGATCACCGCATAAGGATCGCACCCACATCGGTCACAGTGTGAGGCGAGGTCTGGATGAGCTGGCCAACATGCTATAGGAATTCGCGCCCTTTCGCGACAGCACTCAGCACTCCTTGACACCTTCTGCCCAGCGCCGGAGTTGTGCGAAGTCAGCTAACAGCCTTTGTCCTTCTACGCTGACTTCGCTGCCACGGGGCGTATTGCGGATCATCAGATATCCGATTCTCAGGGGGATTGTGCTGTCGATGACGAGATGCCTCGCACCGTCCGGTAGCTCCTGTCCCTCCATTGGCCCCTGATCTAAGAAATCTTTCCGGCATGCAGCGATCATGGTCTTAAGCCGAAGAACAATGAGGGTTGGCTCATCCGCAACTAGCAGGGTGCGGAAAAAGGGCTGTGCACGGGCGGTTGGTCGTGATTCTTTTCGGTTGAGAAGAACGCGACCGACGAGGGGACGATGCGGGGTTCGGACGAACGCAGCGAGGGTCTGTTCAGCTACGTGAGCTGCGAGGCGCGGGTTCCAGCCAACCACCCGCTGCGAGCGATCCGGGCCATCGTGGACGAGGCGCTGGAGGTGATGTCGCCGGCGTTCGAGGGGCTGTACTCCAAGATCGGGCGCCCCTCGATCCCGCCGGAGAAGCTGCTGCGGGCGCTGCTGCTCCAGGCCTTCTACTCGGTGCGCTCGGAACGCCAGTTGATGGAGCAGCTCGATTACAACCTGCTGTTCCGCTGGTTCGTCGGCCTGTCCATGGACGCCCCGGTGTGGGACGTCACCGTGTTCACCAAGAACCGCGAGCGTCTTCTGGCCGGCGATGTGGCGGCCAAGTTCCTGGCGACCGTGCTGGGTCAGCCGAAGGTCAAGGCGCTGCTGTCGGACGAGCATTTCTCGGTGGACGGCACGCTGATCGAAGCCTGGGCGTCGGTGAAGAGCTTCCGGCCCAAAGACGGCAGCGGCGAGCCGCCGGGGCCGGGGCGCAACGGCGAGCGCGACTTCCATGGCGAGAAGCGGTCCAACGAGACGCATGCCTCGACCAGCGATCCCGAGGCGCGGCTCTACCGCAAGGGCAACGGCCAGCCGGCGAAGCTGGCCTTCATGGGCCACGCGCTGATGGAGAACCGCCACGCCCTGGTGGTGGACGTGCGGCTCACCGCGGCCAGCGGCCTGGCCGAACGTGCGGCGGCGGTGGCCATGATCGAGGCCATCCCCGGCCGCCACCGCATCACGGTCGGCGCTGACAAGGCCTACGACACCAAGGATTTCGTGGCGGACATGCGCGACTTGGGCGTGGCTCCGCATGTTGCCCGAAATACCAGCAACCGCCGCTCGGCGATCGACGGCCGGACCACCCGCCATCCCGGCTACGCCGTCAGCCTGCGGGTCCGCAAGCGGATCGAAGAGGTCTTTGGCTGGATCAAGGGAGCCGGCTTGCGCAAGACGCGCCATTGCGGAGCAGCCCGTGTCGGTTGGATGTTCACCCTAACCGCCACCGCTTACAACCTGATCCGCCTGCCCAAGCTGCTGGCTGCGGCATAATCACGCCCGCAATCCGCCTGAACGGCGGTTCTGGGAGCCTCGGAGCGAGGAAAAACGCTCCGTCCCGACCAAATCGCCCGCTGAAACCCGCATTCTCAGCCTCAGCGGAGGAAAAAGGCCGGAATATGTTCGTTTTTCCGCACCCTGCTAGAAACCATGGTGCTCTGGGATGGATAAGAGTTGCAGTCGCCATTCGCGGCGGCTCTGCACAAGCGGACAGCGCTAAAGCTGTAAATACGGGAAGGGCCGGGTGTAATTTTGAGCGTACACGTTCGGCAGCACCGACAAAAAAATCAATCATTACATGCCTTTTCGCGACAGCATCAAGGCGGGCGAGCCCGCCCCTATTCCGGCTGCAGCTTGAGTGACCTTCTGCCCTGAAGCGGACATCCGAAACTGGTCTACGGTATGTCCGCCAACCCTCGGCCAGTCGGACGCTCAACATGCAACGTATAGCCCGTGGGTTGATGAAAAGCGTCTACACCCCGTGCCGCCGCTGCAGGATGTCAGCGGCACGCTCGCCCACGATCGCGCACGGTGCTTGTGTGTTGCCCGTCGTCACCCTCGGGAGGATCGAGCCGTCCGCGACGCGCAGCCGGTCGATGCCGTGGACCGCCAGCGACGCGTCGACGACCGACCGGTCATCCATGCCCATCCGAGCCGTCCCGCATTGGTGCCAATAGGTCACCGCCGCGTCACGGAGGAATTGATCGTCGATCGCCGCCCCCGCCCCAGGGATCGCCTCGCGCCGGACATGGGGCGCGAAAGCCGCATCGTTCCCGATCTCGCGGCACAGCCGCACGCAGGCGCGTGCCGTTTCCAGGTCCCGCGGGTCGGACAGCATGTTGGGATCGACCACAGGCGCCACGGCCGGGTCCGCCGACCGCAGCCGCACCTCGCCACGGCTGTGGGGCTGCGCCAAGCCTGCGAACATCGTCCACCCGTGATCGGGGACGCCGCGCGCCGCCGTGCGCTCGCTGGGAACGGGGAATTCGACCTGGCAGAACAGAAGGTCCGGCGCCTCCAAGCCGGGGCGGCTTGTCCAGTAGAGCGTCGCCTCGCTTCCACTGGCGCGCGGAGCGATCGGCTCCCGGTACTCCCAGGTGCAGCCGAACGACACATGATCCTGCAGGCCGCGGCCGACGCCGGGCAGATGGCGCACGACCGGAATGCCGTGCCGGTCAAGCTGGCTCCGGTCGCCGATCCCGGACAGCATGAGCAGCTTGGGCGTGTTGATGGCGCCGGTGGACAGGATGACCTCCGAGCCTGCCGTGATCGACCGAATCCGGCCGTCCCGTTCGACCTCGACGCCGGTCGCCGTCGTCCCGTCGAGGAGCACGCGGCGCACGAGCGTGTCCGTCAGGATCGTGAGGTTCGGTCGATCGGCCACAGGATGGACATAGGCGCGGTAGAGCGAGTTGCGCCGTCCATCCCGCACGAGCATGTCGGTGTAGGCCACGCCTCCCGCGGTTTCCATCATCCGGCCATTGGGGCTGTCGTGGCGCGGGATGCCGAGGGACCCGGCCGCGCTGAGCAGAGCGTCGGCGATCGGACTCGGGTTCTGGGCAGGCTGCACCCACACCGGTCCGGAGTTGCCGCGGTAATGCGGGTCCGGCGCACCCCGCCAGTTCTCGATGCGTCGGTAGATGCCGAGAACCGCCTCATAGCTCCAGCCGGCATCGCCGGACTGGTCCGCGAAGTGATCCCAGTCGGCGCGATGGCCCCTTGCCCACACCATGACATTGATGCTCGACCCGCCGCCGAGCCCCTTGCCCATGGACATGGGAAGCGTGCGGCCACCCAGATGCGGGTTCGGCTCCGCCTGGAACCCCCAGTCGCGCCGACCGCCGAGGTTGGTGGGCCACAACGACGGATTCAGCACCGCCTCATCCTCGTCGCTGCCCCCCGCTTCGATGAGGAGCACGGAGCAATCGGCATTCTCAGCCAGGCGGCGTGCGATCACGGATCCCGATGCGCCGGCACCGCAGACGATGAAGTCATAGGCCGGCTTGAGGTTGGCGAGTCGTTGCGTCTGGTTGTCACGGACGCGCCGGTTGAACTCCTCGGAACCGCCGGAAATGGAATGGTTCATGGCATGGACCTTGTGATGAGCGGAGAGAATGGTCCGACGGGACCGGGGCCTAGGGCGAAACCGCGCCCGACTGCTGGGCCGCGTCGTCGATCACCGTCGCGACCACCTCCGCCCGCGTGACGTAGACGGCATGGCTGGCCGGGACGTTCGTGACCTTCGCACCGATGCGTTTGGCCATGTCCTGGAGCATCCGCTGATCGAAAGCCTTGTCCTCCGTCGCGATCACCGCCCAGCTGGGCTTGGTCCGCCAGGCGGCATGCCGGAGCGTCACGCCGAAGCTCGCCATGTTGATCGGAACCTGCGACGCCGTCAGGAAATCGACGTCGGCCTTCGTCGCATCCGCCGCGAAGCCGGCGGCGAAATTCTCCGGCTTGATGAAGCCGAAGCCGTCCCCGCTCGTCTCGATGACGAACTCGGGCGGTGTCGTATAGCCGTCATACTGCTGCGCCGTGGTTTCGCCGGCGTCGGGCGACAGGGCGGACACATAGACCAGACCACGCACCTTGGGATGGACACCGGCTTCGGTGATGACCGTGCCGCCCCAGCTGTGGCCGACCAGAACGGCGGGGCCGTCCTGCCTGTCGAGCGCCCGCCGCGTGGCCGCCACATCGTCTTCGAAGGAGGTGAGCGGGTTCTGGACGATCGTGACCCGGTATCCCCGGTTGGTCAGGTCCTCATAGACCTTCCGCCATCCCGATCCGTCGGCGAAGGCGCCATGGACGAGGACGATGTTCCTGACGACCGCCCGATCGACGGAATGGCTGGTCGGCTGCGCCTGCGCGATCGACACCGGGAGCGTGACGACTGACGCGGCTAGGATCAGGGTCCGAAGCGTGTTCTTCATGCTTGCCTCTGCTTGATTGCGATAATTGTTATTGCGATAACTGTGTGTACCGCCGGCGCATCTCCTTGTCCAGGAAATTTTATCGCGATATATGTCGGTGGAAGATGCGCTGCGAAGGGAGCCAGCCTGTGTCGAACGAGAACAACCCGCCGGTGCCGCTGGAGGATCAGCTCTGCTTCGCGATCTACTCGGCCGGCATCGCCATCCAGCGGGCCTACAAGCCGCTGCTGGACGCCCTTGGCCTCACCTATCCGCAGTATCTCGTCCTCAACATCCTGTGGCGGGAGGACGGACAGACGGTGGGGAGCATCGCCCAGCAGCTCGCCCTTGAGTCCAGCACGCTGACGCCCCTGCTCAAACGCCTCGAGGCTGCGGAGCTGATCCAGCGCACGCGCAACCCGACCAACGAGAGGCAGGTGATCGTGTCGCTGACGGCCAAGGGAATGGATCTGCGCTCCAGGGCCGGCTGCCTGGGCGATACGCTGCTCCACGCCTCCGGACAGTCGCCCGCCGCCTTGGCGAAGCTCAACCGCGAGATCGCGCAACTGCGGGATTCCGTTTACGCGCATATCGGCGGCTGGACGTCCCCCGACGCACATTGATGAGCGGGGCGCACGATGGTGCAGGGTGAGGGCAGTGCGAGGATGATGCGCCCCAACCGATCCTGTGGTCGATCCAGGCGTGGGCAAAGCCGGTGGCCGGGAGCGTCATGCCTGCGCCACAGGACCCGCTGCTTCCCGACGCCCCCCACGGAGGCCGAAC
Source organism: Azospirillum brasilense (assembly GCF_005222205.1). NCBI lineage: Bacteria > Pseudomonadati > Pseudomonadota > Alphaproteobacteria > Rhodospirillales > Azospirillaceae > Azospirillum > Azospirillum brasilense. The sequence continues at coordinate 206,064 of NZ_CP032349.1, forward strand.
GTCGGGGTGATGACCTCAGACAGTCCGAACGGTGCCGCCGTCGATGATAAACTCGGCGCCGTGGATCGCGGCGGCGCGATCCGAGGCCAGATAGGCAATGAGATCGGCAACCTCATCGGGCTTGGCCGCACGCCCGATCGGGATCCCACCCAGAGCATCAAGGACAGCTTGCCGCGCCTCCTCGATCGTTCCGCCATTGGCGGCCTGCAGACGCTTCAGAAAGTCGACGGACGACTCGGTCATGATCCAGCCGGGGGAGACGGCGTTGACCCGCACGCCCTTCGGTCCCAGCTCCTTGGAGATCGACTTGCTGTAGGTCCTGAGCGCAGCCTTTGCGGCGGCGTAGCCAGTGGTCGATTCGGGAAGCGGCAGGATCGATTGGATGGACGTGATATGCACAATCGCGCCGGCACCCCGTTCCATCATCTGCGGAGCCAAGAGGCGATCAAGGCGGACAGTGGCCAAAAGGTTAAGGTTCAGTTCGGCGAGCCAGTGATCTTCTGTCAGGGCAAGAAAGCCGCCGCCCGGCGAGGCCGAGCCGCCGATCACATGAGCGAGGATGTCGATGCCGCCCATACGCTCGAGCGCCGCCTTGGCCAGGGTTGCCCCGCCCTCGGCTGTCGTCAGGTCTGCCTGGACGAACTCGACGCCGTTGATCGGCTGTGGAGTTCCGCGGGCGGCGGTGATCACCTGGGCGCCACCGGCCAGGAAGCGATCGACGGTAGCGCGGCCCAAGCCCTTGGTGCCGCCGCTGACGAGCACTCGTTTCCCCGCGAACTCAGTTGGATCAGCCTTGATGTTCATACCGTGATCTCCAAGGCTTTGATCGCGTCGTGTTCGAGCGTGAAGCGATAGGTGAAGCGGATCGGGCTGCCCTTGAAGTCGCCATGGGCAGGGCCTTCGACCACGACTTGCCCGTTCTCGTCGCGAACAGTGTCCGGCGTGAAGATGGCCTTGACCGCAATCACCTCGTCTTCAAACAAGGTTCGCAGCTCGGCGTGGCCGTTGTGACGTTTTCCGTTGTCCAAGAGGACCGCGTCGGCGGCAAAAGGCGTCAGCATGCCGTCCACATCGAGTTGTGCATTAGCCTCGACATAGTCGGCTATGGGTTTGGGCAGTTCGATCGACATCGCTCGGCTCCTTGACGTTGCAAGGTTGATTTAGAGCCAAACATCAATCACGATAATCGGGGTAAATCAGCATGCGGTATTGCGAAAAGCGGGACAATGTCGAAACACGGTCTGATCGAATTTGATGCTGTTCTCGCCATTGCGCGGCGTGGATCGTTCCGGGCAGCGGCCTTGGAACTTGGCCTGTCGACCACCGCACTAAGCAACGTCATCGGGAAGCTGGAACGTCAACTCGGCGTCCGACTGTTCAATCGCACGACCCGGAGCGTCTCCCTGACCGACGCCGGGCGGCAGTTCGTGGATAAAATCAGTCCCGCGCTCCAGGACATCCATGAGGCGATGGAAAACGCCCAGTCGCAGCAGGATACGCCATCGGGCACCTTGCGGATCAACAGCTTTGCCGCAGCCGCGCGTGAGATCCTTCCCCTCCTGCTCCAGTTCCTGCGACTCTATCCGCAGGTCCATGTCGATCTCGTCACCGAAGGCCGGCTCGTCGACATCGTCGCGGACGGTTTCGATCTCGGCATCCGCACCGCGGACCTCGTCCCCAGCGACATGATCGCGGTGCCGCTCGGTCCGCACCGCCGCTATGCGGTGGTTGCATCACCGGGCTATTTCCGCACCCGGGGCCAGCCAAGGTCGCCCTCCGACCTGCTGTCCCATCCGTGCATCCGCGTGAGGCTGCCCAATGGAGCGCTTTATCGGTGGCAGTTCGAGAAGGGGGGACAGCCGATCCAGATCGACGTGGACGGCCCGATCACCCTGGACGAGGCCAGCCTCGCCCGCATGGCGGTGCTGGAGGAAATGGGGATCGGTTTCTTCATGGAGTCCGATGTTCAAGGCGACCTAGCCGCCGGCCGCCTCGTTCGCATTCTCGAAGACTGGACCCCGCCACTGGAGCAGCTTTGCCTCTACTATCCCAGTCGGCGACACCCGTCTGCCGCGTTCAAAGCACTCATTGATCTTGCCCGGAAATTTTCTGTTTCAACAACTGCGATGGCTTGATCATCGCCGCAGGGTTCCATTGCAAAGATTGACGGCGGGCGGCGATCGCCCCGCGTTTGTTGCCGTTGTCGGGTAGTTCGTGTGAAAAGCCGGATTCCAGGGATTCTAACGCCCTGCTTGGCCCCGTTTTGCAGACCGGATCATGCGAAATGCGGGCGGTTTATGCGAGAAGCTCCCCGGCGGGGCGCGTGGAATCGCCTCATGTGTGGACGGCCCTCTCGGCGCAAGGGGCGAATTCGTGTTGACGGTTGGTCGGGTGCATCCATGTGTCCGGCCTGTCGTCGCGACCTCTGGTCACCCCAGGTTTGCGACGGTCTGATGTAACGATGCCCATTCCCTGTTCCGCCGATCACGCAGCTGGTGGTGACTATATAACATAAACGCATACGGAATCGATAGCAGCGCATTTGATTTTATGCGCATCCCTGAATATCGTTCACCTCCATTTCTCACGGAACGAACGATGCCGACCACAACCGCAGCGGTCTCACGCTTCTTCTCGGAGTTCCAGCTCAAGGATGCGCCGACCGAGGTGCGTCATGAGGCCAAGCGCATCCTTCTCGATACGTTGGGTTGTCTCGCCGGTGGGCGGGCCTGCGAAATCGCGCCGACGTCCGACAGACTAGCGCTCTTGCTTGGGCAGCGGCTGGCGTCCGGGGGCAGCACGCTCGTCGGGCAGGGCAACACCACGTTGATTTCCGCGGTCTACGGCAACGCACGAATTGCCAACGCGCTTGATTTCGACGAAACCTTTCCGGTCGGTGTTCATTTCGGCGTGGCCGCGGTGGCGGCCGCTCTGGCGACGGCCGAGGAGCGTGGCGCCTCGGGCGACGATGTTCTGCACGCCGTCATCGTGGGCTACGAACTGGGGGCGCGGATCGCGACCTACATCGGTCCGATGACCGAGGTGGTCGACGGCCAAGTGAAAGGCTTCTCGAAGGTTTGGGGCGTGGCGGCGCCGGTCGTGCTTGCCGCCATGGGGGCCGCCGCCGCGGTCGCGCGACTGGACGAGCGCCAGTTTGCCCAGGCGATCGGGCTGGCCGTCTCGAACAGCCCCCTGCCCGCGGGGGCGCTGTGGTCCAACGCAGTCGACCTGCCCAACTGCAAATATTGTGACGCCGGTTGGTGCGCCGTCGCGGGGGTCTTCGCGGTGCTGTCCGTCGAGGCCGGTTCGACAGGTTTCACCGATGCGCTCGATGGCCCCTACGGCCTCGCCCGGATGTGCGGGGTGCAGACCTTCGACGAGGGGAGTCTGACGAGCGGACTTGGGACGAACTGGCTGATTTCCAACGCCACGTACAAGCCCTGGCCGACGTGCCGCTTCACCCACTATCCCCTGACGTCGCTCGCACGCATTCTCCGGCGCGAGACCATCGCCCCGGGCGAGATCGAGGAGGTCGTGATCGAGACCGGTCCGATGGCGGCTTCGCCCCGGTTTACCAAGCCTCTGCCGCGCACCTTCGCCAGCCGCAGCTTTAGCTATCCCCATATGGTCGCCATGCTTGTTCGTGGTGTCGCGGCGGGGCCGAAATGGCTGGACGCCGAGAGCGTCACGGACCCGGACACCCTGAGCATCGCGGACAAGGTCCGTGTGGTCGCGCATGAACGAGGCAACGACTTCGCCCGGACGATGGAGGCCAACCAGATCCGCACCATGCCGGGCGGCGTGCTCGTCCGAACGGTGAGGGGTGAATTCCGCGACGAGGACGATTTCGCCCTCGGCGATCCGTGGACGGACCATTCCCGACTGAGCGACGCCGATCTCACCGAAAAGTTTCTCGGCATGTCGGGGAGCGGGGCGGCCGATCTCGTCGACCGGATCTTCAACGTAGAGCGCGAACCCTCGGCTCACGCGCTGATGCAGCGGCTGAACGACTGCCTTGAGAACACCCGTGCGAACGCCGCCTGATGTGTTGAACGGTCGCTGGCTCGACGCCGCGAGCCGCTGGCCAAAGACTTCATTGAGCGCATTGCTTCGGTCGGTCAACGATCAATAACATGCAGAACAGAGAGGCGTAGAATGGGCCCGATTACTTTCAATCGCCGGCAGGCGCTGTCCTTGGTCGCTGCGGCTGCCACTCTGCCGATGAGCTTCCGCGCGCAGGCGCAATCGACGACGTCACAATCGCCGGCGTCTCTGCTGCGCGCGGCGATCACCGGCTACACGGTCATCAACACGTTCGATCCCGCGAAGGTCACGCAGCTGCCCGAAAGTTACGTCGTCTGGGCCGTGTTCAACGCGCTTGTCAAGTTCAACGACAAGATGGAGATCGTCCCCGATCTGGCCGAAAGCTATTCCTTCATCGATCCCACCACGCTTGAGTTCAAGCTTCGCAAAGGCGTGAAGTTCCACGATGGAAGCGAACTGACGTCCGACGACGTGAAGTTCTCGCTGCAGCGCGTGCTGGATGAAAAGACGGCTTCGCCGAACCGCGCCAAGCTTTCGTCGATCAAGACGATCGAAACCCCGGACGCCCACACGGTTCGGATCATCACCCATGCGCCTTTCGCGCCGCTCCTGACCTATCTGGCCAACACCCGCACGGGCACGCAGATCGTGCCGCGGAAGGCCGTCGAGAGGCTGGGCGACAAGTTCGATGCCAATCCGGTCGGCACCGGCGCCTATATGCTCAAGGAGTGGAAGACCGGGAGCGGCGTCAAGCTGGAGGCGTTCCCGGACTACTTCGACGGCGCGCCGAACTTCCAGACCGTGTCGATGCCCTTGATCGGCGAGGAATCCAGCGGACTGACGGCCCTGCAGGGGGGCAGATCGATCTGACCTCGACGGCGCCGTTCGCTTCCATTCCAAACCTCGTCAAGGACCCGAAGATCAAGGTCTACAAGCAGACCGGCCTGAACGTCCGCTACATCGGCTTGAACGGCCGCAAGGCGCCGTTCGACGATCAGCATTTCCGCCGTGCCCTCTCCATGGCGTTCGATCGCCAGGCGATGGTCCGCTCCGTCGTCTTCGGCGAGGGCAGCCCGGCCACCGGCCTGCTTCCGCCGGCCATCGCCAAACCCGGCCAGCCGGTGCCATCGCTGCTGAGCTTCAACCCGGCCGCGGCGAAGGCCGAGCTTGCCAAAGCGAAGTACCCGGCCGACACCGAGATCAAGCTCCTGATCTGGGGTCCGACATGGTGGCGGAAGATCGGCGAATTCTTCGTCATCCAGGTCAATCAGGTTCTCGGCACGAAGATTCAGATCGAGGCGGGAGAAAGCAACGCCGTCTTCAGTCGACTGCGTTCGGGCGACTATCAGGCGGCGGTCTGGGGCTGGCTCGGCTTCATCGACGCGGACGAGTATCTGGGCGATCTGCTCGGGAAGGACGGGTCGCGCAACTTCCACGGGTACAACAACCCGGCGTTCGAGACCCTGCTTGAAAAAGGCCGCAGCGAGGTCGACCCGGCGGTCCGCCGCGATGTCTATCACAAAGCGGAACTCCTGATGCTGGAAGACATGCCGCTGATCCCATGCTTCAACTCGAACGTGCACAACCTGTCGGTTCCGGCCCTGAAGGGCTTCACGCAGCTGCCCTATTCGAACTACGGCGATCAGTTCGCCAAGTTGCAGCTCGGCTGAGGTTGACATGGCTTTCGCACTCCTACGCCATGTCGTGACGCGAAGCGCCGGGGTGTTGATTCTGGCCCTGATGGGGGCGGCCGTGGTGTTTTTCGCCATGCGCGCCGCCCCCGGGGATCCGGCTTTGACGGCCCTTGGCGAAGGCGCCTCCACGGAAACCATCGCGGCCTTTCGGGCGCGATGGAATCTCGATGAACCTCTGCTCGTTCAGTTTGGGCTGTGGGTCGCAAACGCCCTGCGTGGAGATTTCGGACAGTCGCTGTCGATCGCTTCCGGAACGGCCGTGTACTCGCTGTTCGCCGACCGGCTGCCCAACACGCTCTTCATCGGTGTCTACGCCATCATCCTGGCGGTGCTGATTTCCCTCATCGCTGGCACCGTGGCGGCGCTCAACCGGGGGAAGATCATCGACACCGTTGCAACGTCGATCGCGGCGGCCGGCATCTCCATGCCGGATTTCTGGATCGGCTACGTGCTCATCTACGCCTTCGCGCTCGGCCTGGGCTGGTTTCCGGCCTACGGCTTCATCTCGCCGGTGGAATCCCTGGGGGGCGCCCTTCTCAGCGGATTCCTGCCGGCGCTTGCCATCGCGGCGCCGATGGCGGCCTCCTTCACGCGCATCCTGCGCTCCGCGCTGATCGACAACGCACACCGCGACCATGTGCGTGTCGCCCGATCGCTGGGGCACGGCCCAAGCTTCATCTTCCTGCACCATGTCCTGCGCAACGCGCTGATTCCCTTCGTCACCGTCATCGGCCTTCAGGTCCGCTACCTGCTCGGCGGCACGGTGGTCATCGAACGCATCTTCGGCATCAACGGCGTGGGATCCCTTATGATCGACGCCGCCTTCGGGCGGGACTATCCGATCATTCAGGCCTGCGCCCTCACGTTCCTGCTGATCGTCCTGCTCGTGAACATCGTCGTCGACCTGATCTGCACCATGCTGAACCCGAGGATGCGATGATCCCTGTGCTGAAGCGGCTTGCCGCAAACAAGACTGCATTGACCGGGGCAATCATTTCGGTTCTGGTCGCCTTCGCCGTCATCTTCGGGCCGATGATCTCCCCCTATGACGGGGACGCCATGGACGTCATGGCCATGCTGGCGCCGCCGAGCCTCGCCCATCCGTTCGGCACCGACACGATGGGACGGGACGTCCTGACGCGGGTCCTTTATGGAGCCAGGCTGTCCCTTCTGATTTCCATCTCGGGCGTCGGCATCGCCGCCGTTCTGGGGTCGATGATCGGCCTGTTCATCGCCTACCGGCCGGGGTTCGTCAGCAACGTGCTGATGAAGGCGTCCGACCTGCTGTTCTCGTTCCCCAGCTTCGTCCTGGCGCTGTTCCTGATGGTGGTCCTGGGCTATGGCGTCTTCAACGTCGCGCTTGCGATCGCGTTGATCTACCTGCCGATCTTCGTGAGGCTCGCGCGCAATCTGGCGCAGCTCATCGTGCAGGAGCCGTGGGTGCAGGCGGCGAAGCTGTTCGGCCAGCCCACCCATTCGATCCTGCTGCGGGAACTGTTGCCCAACGCCCTGTCGCCGCTCCTGGTGCAGGCGACGATCGGCGTCGCCTTCGGCATCGTCATCGAAGCGGGTGTCAGCTTTCTCGGCCTGGGCGTCCAGCCGCCGGCCCCGTCCCTCGGGCTCGTGATGTCGGATGGGCGCGAATACTTCAACACCGCCCCCTGGGTGCTCACCATGACGGGCCTGGCCATTTCCATCGCCCTTCTCGGCCTGAATCTCCTGGGCGACGGCCTGAGGGACCTGACCGATCCGAAACTGAAGGAGCGCCTGTCGTGATGCCGACTCCCCTTCTGCGCGTGCGTGACCTGAGAACCTCCTTCGGCTCGGGCGATCGGAGATCCGAGGTCGTCAAAGGCGTCTCCTTCGATCTGAACAAGGGCGAGGTGTTGGGCCTCATCGGCGAGTCCGGATCGGGGAAGACGGTGACGGGACTGAGCGTTCTCCAGCTCCTGCCCGACAACGCCCATGTGGAGGCGGCGGAACTGACCTACAACGGCCGGTCGCTGGCCGAGGTCGGCGCCAAGGACATGCAACGCCTTCGCGGCGCCGATCTGGCGATGATCTTCCAGGACCCCGTGGGCTCGTTCAACCCCGCGAAGACCATCGGCTGGCACATCGTGAAGGCACTGGGCCGCCATTCCGCCGGGCCATCCGGGGACCTGAGGCCCGGGGACCTGAAGGAGGTGGCCGCCGACCTTCTGAAGCAGGTCAACATCCGGGAGCCGGAACGCACCATGGCGTCCTATCCGCACCAGCTGTCCGGCGGGATGCTGCAGCGCGTGCTGATCGCGATGGTGTTCGGACTGAACCCGAAACTGGTGATCGCCGACGAGCCCACGACCAATCTCGACAATCTCGTGGAACGCCAGATCCTGGAACTCATCCGGAGCCAGCAGCGGCAACACGACACGGGCGTCCTGTTCGTCACGCACGACCTGACCGTCGCGCGGCATCTGTGCGACCGGGTTGCGGTCATGTACAGCGGCCGCATCGTCGAGATCGGCCCGACGGAGCGGATCCTCGAACGGCCGGCGCATCCCTACACGGCGGGCCTGCTGGCGACCGCGCGCTCCCTGGAGAAGCGCGACGCGGCGCTCTATGAGATCAAGGGCGAGCCGGGCGCCACGAGTTGGGCGAAGCGCTGCGCCTTTTCGGCGCGCTGCCCCCAGGTGACCGACCGTTGCACGGCCGCGGAGCCGACCGAGCGCACGGTGGAGGCTGGCCACAGCGTAAGGTGTTTCAATCATGCTGCATAACGCGATCGACGCGATGCCGGTGGGCGCCTCTCCGCTCATCCGCATTCGCGACGCCGTTCTCGAATTCAAGATCGGCAAGGCCTGGGGCGCCAAGCGCGACCTCCGCGTCCTCGACGACATTTCGCTCGACGTGAAGGAAGGGGAAATCATCGCGCTTCTCGGGGAATCCGGCTCGGGCAAGACCACGCTCGGCAAGGCGATGCTCGGTCTCCACCCGCTGACCTCCGGGAGCATCAAGGCCGAACCCCCGAAGGCCGCAGCGCCGCGCCGTCAGGACGCGCACGATCTGCAGATGGTGTTCCAGGATCCCCTGTCCTCGTTCAACCCGCGCTTCACCGTCGGGTCCTCGATCGCGCTGCCGCTGCGCTTGCATCGGAAGCTGTCCGAGGAAACCATCGTCGAACGGGTCGCCGAGCTGCTGAGCCGGGTTGGTCTCAACGCGGGCTTCGCTCAGCGCCACCCGCACGAGATGTCCGGTGGCCAGTTGCAGCGCGCCGCCATCGCGCGCGCCCTGGCCTTGTCGCCGCGCCTGATCGTCGCCGACGAGGCGGTGTCGAAGCTCGACGTCTCCGTGCGCGCCCAGATCCTCAATCTGATCAAGTCGCTGAACCGTTCGGAAAAGATCGCGTTCGTCTTCATCACGCACGATCTCGGCGTCGCGCAGTTTCTCGCCGACCGCGTCGCGGTGATGTATTTCGGCCGGATCGTCGAACTCGGCCCCGTCGATCAGGTCATGGACAGCCCGCGCCATCCGTACACGACGATGCTGATGAACGCGCGCAAGGGACAGGCCCCGGTGGCGGACGAGGCCAAGCGGAGCGCGAAGGGCTGCAATTTCGCGAACCGCTGCCCGCGCGCGCTCGGCAAATGCCACGAGGTCCGGCCCGAGGTCACCGTGTTCGGCGACGATCACGAATTCCGGTGCTTCAATCCGGTCTAGCGACCCGATCCGGCGACAAAAGAGGACATCCGATGAGAAGCGAGGATCGTGCAACCCCATCCGTTGCCGTGGTGGTCGGCGGAACGAAGGGAATGGGACGGGCCGCATCGCTGGCCTTGGCTCGGGACGGTTTCGAGGTCTTCGCCTGCAGTCGGGACCGGAAGGACGTCGATGCCCTGTGCGAGGAGGGGCGCCGGGCTGATCTGCGGATCGACGGGGCCGTCTGCGACGTCGCGGACGAAGCGGCCCTGAACGGCTTCATCGACGCGGCCGCCCACCGGCATGGGCGCATCGACACGCTCGTCTTCGCCGCGGGCCGGGCCTACCCCGGCAACGCGCTCGAACTCACCAGCGAGGACTGGGATTCCTGTTTCCGGCTCAACCTGCGCGCGCCGTTCCTTGCGGCGAAAAGGGCCTTGCCGGTGATGATCGCCGGCGGCGGAGGCTCTCTGGTGTTCGTCTCGACGATCTGGGCCTTCACGACGCCGTGCGACCGTTTGGCCTATCTGACGGCGAAGTCCGGATTGACGGCGCTCGTCCGCGGGCTGGCGGTCGATCACGGCGGCCAGGGCATTCGCGCCAACGCGGTCGCGCCGGGCTATGTCGACACGGAGTTCCTCCGGCGGTCCATCGAAACGGTTCACGGCAGCGCGCAGACGCCGGAGGTTCTGGCGAACGTGCTCAAGGCCCATCCCATGGGACGGATGGTCCGGCCGGAAGAGGTCGCCGAGGCGATAAGTTTCCTTGCCGGCGAACGGTCCAACGGCTTTAACGGCCAGACCTTGATCGTGGATGGCGGGGCGACGACCAAATTCTCGCTGGCCGACGCCTGGCGCCGGAATGAATGAACGAAACGAGTGAACGGCCGCGTTGGCGGGGGGCCACAATGGTGACGGATGCCGAGAAAACGCCGAAGGGCAGCGCCCGCGACATCGGCTATGGCCAGGTGCGGTTGAGCGTTCGCCAGCTCGAGGCGTTCCGGGCCTTCATGCTCGCCCGCACCACGAATGGGGCGGCTGCGATCCTCGGCATTTCCCAGCCGGCGATCTCGCGCTTGATCGAACAGCTCGAACGCTCGCTGCGCTTCGAGCTGTTCGACCGCAAGAACGGCCGCCTCGTCCCGACGCCGGAGGCCGACATCTTCTTCGAAGAGGTCGAACGGACGTTCGTTTCCGTCGACAAGATCTCGGAGATCGCGCGCGATATCCAGGCGGCCCGCATGGGCAGCCTCACCGTCGCGACCATGCCGGCTCTGGCGCACGCGTTTCTGCCGACGGTCATCGCTCGCTTCGCCAGGCAGCATCCCCAGGCTCGCATTTCGGTGCTGGTCTTCCCGTCCACGAAGATCGAGGAACTGGTCTCGGCCCACCACGTCGATTTCGGCCTGGGCGAGTTCCCCTTCGTCCGCAGCGGCATCAACGCCGCGGAGTTTTGCTGCACGCCCTACGTCCTCGGCATGCCGGCCGGGCACCCATTGGCGGCCTTGCCGCAGGTGTCGGTGACCGATCTGGCGGGCGTGCCGTTCATCTCGCTCAGCAGCAACACGGCGGCCCGGCACGCCATCGACCAGCAATTCCTGATGGCCAATGTGCCGCGAGAGCAATATTACGACGCCCAGAACTCCGGGGTAATCGCGGGCATGATCGCCCAAGGGCTCGGCGTCGGGCTGATCGATCCCTTTACGGCGCGGGATTTCCAGGGCCGCGGGATCGACGTGCGGCCGTTCGAACCGAACATCCCCTTCCGGGTCGGCGTCCTCCACCCCGCCCACCGTCCGCTCTCCCGGGTCGGCCGCGAATTCCTCGGGATGCTCCAGGCGATCCGGAAGGAATGGGGGATCAAGTGAGGCGGCCTCCCCCGGATGCCGTCCCACCCACCGCATTCGCGAGCGCATGCGTCCGCGCCGCGCAGCCGCGACAAGCTCGGCGGAGCGCTAGGAAAATCCATGAATCTCAGTCACTTCGAAGCCTTTCGCGCCATCATGCAGACGGGAACCGTAAGTGGCGCGGCGGAAATTCTCGGGCGCAGCCAGCCGGCGGTGAGCCGTATGATGGACCGCCTGGAGTACGAGATCGGCCTGACCCTGTTCGTCCGCCGCAAAGGTCGGGTGTCGCCGACCGCCGCGGCGCATCATCTGCTGGACGAGGTGGAACGCGCCTTCGTCTCGCTGTCCTCCCTGCAGGACTTCGCCCGCCGCCTGCAGGAAGGCGACGAGAGCGAGGTGGCCTGCTCCGTCATGCCGGCGCTCGGCATCGACTTCATGCCGCAGGTCATCAGCCGCTTCCTCGCCAGCCATCCGCGCACGCGCGTCACCCTGAACGTCCGCATGTCGGTCAACGTCGAGGATTGGGCGGCGACGCAGCAGGTGGATTTCGGCCTGGCGGAAACGCCTTTCAAACGGTCCGGTTTCCGCACGGAGCCGTTCAGCGAAGCTCCCTACGTCGCCGCCGTTCACGCCGATCATCCGCTGGCGAAGCGCGGCGAGGTCCGCGCGCGCGATCTGGCGGAGTTTCCCCTGCTGTCATGGTCTCCCTTCGCCACCGTGAACCGGATGCTGGAGGAGGTAATGCAGAGTGCGGGGGTGCGACCGCGTCCCATCTGCACCACCACCTTCTCCTCGTCCATCTGCGGCATGGTCAGGCGTGGGCTCGGCGTTGGAATCGTGGACCCCTTCACCGCGGCGGCGCAGAAAGGCAACGGCCTGTGCGTGCTGCCCTTCGTGCCGGACATCCCTTGCCGCGTCGCCCTGCTGCTGCCCGATACGCGCCCGCCGACGCCGCTCGCGAGCGCGCTCATCACGTATGCGGAAGAGGAGCGCGACCTCCTGCTGCGGGGGCTTTTCGACAAGGCGTGACTATGCGGTTTGCGCATAACGTAGGGAGTTCTTCTCATTTTGCGCAAACCCATCGCTGCCGCCTAATGGCTTCCTACGCTCCACGTTACCGACAAAGGTCAGAGGCGATGGCACAGACCACAGTGGCCGGCACACGGACCAGGCAGCAGGAACTGCCACAGGATGAGCCACTGTACGACTCCGTGATCATCGGCGGCGGCATCAACGGCACAGCGGCGGCTGTGGAACTGAGCCGAGCGGGATACTCCGTGCTGCTGTGCGAGAAGGGCGACTTTGCCGGCGGTGCGAGCGGGCGGTCCTCCCGGATGCTGCACTGCGGCCTGCGCTACTTCGAAACGCCCAGCCCGGTGCGCGATTTCGCCATGCATCCACGGCGCTTCGTCTCGGCGCTGTCCATGGCCCGGGCGGCCATGGAAGCCCGGGCGGATCTGGCGCAGGACCACCGGGTCGCGACACGGCCGATCACCCTGTGCTTTCCCATCTGGCCGGACAGCCCCGTCCAGCGCTGGCACCTCTCGGCGGGCTTGCGGCTCCTGCAGGCGCTGCACACCAAGGGTCCGTCCCTCGATGCCCGCATCCTCGGCGCGGCCGAGGCGCGCAGCCATCCCATCACGCAGGACCTGCGCGATCTCGACCGCTTGCAGGCCATGGCGGCCTTCCGCGAATACCTGTTCGTCCATCCGGAACGCCTGTGCCTCGACGCGGCCCTGGATGCGGAGGCCCACGGCGCGACGATGGAGCTTTTCACAACGGCGCGGATCGCTGACCGGCAGCCGGACGGCACGTGGCGGGTCGCGCTGGACACGCCGCGGAGCCAGCGCCATGTCCGGGCGCGCACCGTGATCAACATGGCGGGCACCTGGATGGAGTCGGCGGGCACCATTCCCGGTCGGCTGGTGCGGGGGACCAAGGGCGCCCACATCGTCGTCCGCCTGCCGGAGCGCTACCGCGACCACGGCATCGCGACCATGCATCGCGGCGGCCATCCCTTCTACTGCCTGCCGCTCGGCGACGAGTTCTTCTACTTCGGGCCGACCGAAACCCCCTTCGAAGGCGATGCGACCGACGTGGCGGCCGATCAGGAGGACATCGACTTCCTGCTGGCCGAAGCCAACCATCTGCTGCCGGGCCTGGGATTGACGCGCGCCGACGTGCACCAGACCTGGGCGGGTGTGCGGCCGCTGACATGGGACCCGCAGCGCCCGATGGGCGCCCGCGAGCGCATCCTTCACGACCTGGAAGGCCGCGGCATGCCGAACGTCTTCGCCATGACCGCCGGCCCAGTCATGAGCCACCGCAGCGCCGGCCGCGAGATCCTGGACAAGGTTCGCGGGCGGCTCGGCAGCCGCAAGCCGGTGAACGCGCAGTCCCCGGCCAAGCCCTCGGCGTTCGGCGCGGACCCCATCCTGCCCGGCCGCGGCGGTGTGCCGAGGCAGGCGCTTCTGGATGCCGTGACGCGTGAACACGCCCGCGACCTCTACGGCGTGCTCGTGCAACGGACAGGCCTGGTCTGGCAGGGTCTGCTCAGCCGCGAGGATGCGGCTGCGGTGGCCGATGTGATCGCCGGTCCGCTCGGCTGGTCGGAAGATGACAAAGCGCGGGAGGTCGATGCTTTCCTAGCGCTCCAGGCGCGGCGCTTCGCTCCCCCCACACCGACACCGACGGCATCGCCAAGCCGGCCATAGGCCGGGAAAATCGGAAGAACGGCGAGAACAACGCACGGCGAGAAGGCTCAAGGCCGGCCCACCGTTCAACATTCCCGTGCAGAGCGGCGGCGTCCGGGGTCACGAGGCTTCGGAGCCGAGGCCTCCTGCACCCACACTGAGTATCATAAGACATGCTCGACCAGGCCATCACGACGACGCACGACCCTCTGCTCGAATCGCTGACCATCAAGAAGACGGTCTTCCGCAACCGCATCATGAGCACCAGCCACGCCTGCGGCCTGGAAGAGGACGGGATGCCCAAGGAGGCCTACCGCGCCTACCATGTGGAAAAGGCCCGCGGCGGCATCGCGCTGTCCATGTTCGGCGGGTCGTCCAACGTCGACCGCGACAGCCCCAACATCTTCCGCCAACTCAATGCCGGTTCCGACGGGATCATCCCCCACCTGCAGCGCTTCTCCGAGGCCATGCACGCCGAGGGGGCGGCGCTCATGTGCCAGATCACCCACCTCGGGCGGCGGGCCGACCCCTACGCCCAGGACTGGCTGCCGGCCATCGGACCGTCCGCCCTGCGCGAGACCCTGCACCGCGCCATCCCGCGCGAAATGGACGATTACGACATCGAACGCGTGGTGAAAGCCTACGCCGCCGCCGCCCGCCGCTGTTGGGAGGGCGGCCTCGACGGAATCGAAACGCTCGCGGCTGGTCACATGATCGGCCAGTTCCTCTCGCCCAAGACCAACCAACGCACCGACCGCTTCGGCGGCAGCCTGGAAAACCGCATCCGCTTCGGTCTCATGGTCCATGAAGCGATCCGCAAGGCGGTCGGCGACGACTTCCTGGTCGGCATGCGTTTCGTCGTCGACGAAGGCATAGACGGCGCCCTGAAGGCGGACGACTGCATCGCCGCCGCCGAGATCCTCAAGCGGGAAGGGGCGGTCGATTTCTTCAACGCCATCTATGGTTCGATGGACACGGCGCGGGCCCTGACCGAGGAGAACATGCCCGGCATGGGCACGCGCCTTGCTCCCTGGGTGAGCGCCGTCGGCGCCTTCCGGCGTGAGATCGGGCTTCCGGTGTTCCATGCCGCCCGGATTTCCGACATCGCCACCGCCCGCTACGCCGTCAGCGAGGGGATGGTGGACATGGCCGGAATGACGCGCGCGCAGATCGCCGACCCCTATCTGGTTACGAAGCTGGCGCGCGGCGAGGAGCATCTGATCCGGCCCTGCGTCGGGGCGACGCACTGCCAATCGCCCTACCGCCCCCGCTGCCTGCACAACGCTGCGACCGGACGCGAGCTTGCCCTGCCGCACGTCGTCCGCCCCACCACCGGTCCACGCCGGCGCGCGGTCGTCGTCGGCGCCGGCCCGGCGGGGCTGGAGGCGGCGCGCGTGCTGGCGGAGCGTGGCCACGACGTGTCGGTACACGAGGCCGGTGCCGAGGCGGGCGGACAGGTGCGCATCGCGGCCGAAGGGAAGTGGCGCCGCGACATCATCGGGCTGGTCGACTGGCGGGTGGCGGAACTGGAGCGGCTGGGCGTGACCGTGTCCTACAATGCCTACATGGAAGCCGCCGACGTGCTCGCGCTCGCGCCGGATCTCGTCATCGTGGCGACGGGCGGACTGCCGCAGACGGAATTCGGCGAAGGGGCGGATCTGGTGGTCCCCTCCTGGGACATCATCGGGCGCCAGGTTCCGCCGGCGGCGGAAGTCCTGATCTTCGACGGCACCGGCCGCCATCCGGCGCCGCTTGCCGCCGAACGGGCGCATACGGCCGGGTCGAATATCCATTACTTCAGCATCGACGGGTTCCTGGCGCAGGAACTCACCTATGCCGAGCGGACCCGGTGGAAGCAGGAGTTCATCCGCATGGGGATCACGCCCCATCTGGAGCATCGTCTGGTGAAGGTGACGCGCGCCGGCAATCGTTTCGCGGCGACGGTGCTGGATGAGCTGACCCACGACCTGCGTGAGATCCAGGTCGACCAGGTCATCGTCGAGATGGGGACGGTGCCCATGGACGACCTGTTCGAAGGGTTGCGGAGCCACGCCGGCAACCGCGGAGTCACCGACATTCCGGCCCTGCTGGCAAACAAGCCGCAACCCATGCGCAACGAAGGGTTCGAGCTGCATCGTATCGGGGATGCCGCCGGCAGTCGGAATGTCCATGCCGCCGTGCTCGATGCTCTGCGGCTGGCTCATGTGTGCTGAGGCTTCAAAAGCTCAGCGGCCACATCCCTGAGGATTGGTGTAGCAACCGTGCCCGCCTGGAAGAGGGGAACCGGCACTGTCACACGAACGGTCGAGGCGCGCGATATTCCGTGAGCTTCGGGCGGTCTCACACCGCAGCGGTTGCGGCGTGCCAGTCGGCCACGGCCAGCGGCCATTGCCTGCGCGTCGACCGGCATGTCGATGCGGGCGCCCTGCGCCGAGTGCTCGCCGTTCTGGAGCGCCGATGCCGATGCCGCCTACAGCGAGGCCCTGACCATCTATCGCGCCCTGTCGGCGAACCAGCCAGACATCTGCTTAAGGAAGGTCGAGCAGATGACGGCCGTATTGGCAATAATCAGGGAAGCCTCTGCCCCGTCGCGATGATCGCGGAACGGCTTTTCCGGGAAACACGGATCCTCAACCGGCCGTGCCTCTTTTCGCCTTTTCGCGACAGCACCAAGGCGGGCGAACCCGCCCCTATTCCGGCTGCAGCTTGAGCAGCTTCTGTCCTGAAGCGGACACCCAAAACTGGTCTACGGTGTGTCCGCCAACCCTCCATTTCGCAACAGTTCTCCGCCGGCCTGGCTATGTCTGCCGGAAGTAGGCGATGACGTGGCGCCCCGATCCTGCCCAGCCGACCGGTGTCGATGCGCCGGACACGATCTTCCATCCCCTCAATGCCCCGTCGAAGTCAAGCCAAGTCGTCCGCGTCAAACTCCTCATCCGTCATGATGAGGATCGCTACGATGATAATTCCTCTCAGCGATTTCGTTCAATCTGAGGATGCTCTAGATTGACTTCCACTCACCTCGCCAATCATACAGCGGGTCTGTTGTGGCATATTCGCGCAAATACGAGATCTTACCATCACGCAACTTTGCAATGGTTGCTCCATCAAAGGTTCTCTCTTCGCCGCGCAAAGTGTAGTGGAATGTCCATTCGACAATTTCCAAGTCGCCCAGCGACTGCAAATCGTGGATTGTCCAGTCGAGGACGCAGCCGTTCTCGGCGAGCCACGTCGAAACCCATTGTTCCACCCAAGCGTGACCGCGGTAGACTGGTCCAAAACTCTCGATGACGACGCAGTCCGGAGTGAGCGTTGCGAGGATCGCATTCGCGTCCTGCGCGCGCCAGCCAGCGATGTACCGCTCTAATAACATCATTTATATAAACTCCTCGTTTTAGCGTCAGGCGGCGTTGAGGGTGGGGATGGTGGCCAGTTCATCCTCCAGCTCGGTGGCGAGGCGGGCCAAATCATAGCGGGCCTGGAGGTTGACCCAGAGATCCGGCCCATTGCCGCACAGCTTGCCCAGGCGCAGAGCCATAGCCGGGGTCACCGGCGCCTCTTCACGCAGGATGGCGTGCAGGGTCTGACGAGAGACCTTCAGCAGCTTGGCGACGTCGGACACCGGACGGTCGAGCGCCGGCAGCACGTCCTCGCGCAGGAGGGCGCCGGGGTGCATCGGGGCGAGGCCCCGCTTCAGAGTGGTGGCGGTCATCAGTGATAGTCCTCCAGGTCGACGTCGATGGCGTCCGGGGCGTCCCAGGCAAAGGTGATGCGGTAGTTGGCGGTGACCCGCACCGACCAGCGCTGTGGTGTCCCCTCCAGGCCGTGGAAGTGATAGCCGGGAAGGTTCATGTCCTCGGGCTTGGTCGCAGCGTCCAGCGCCAGCAGGATGCGGCCGACGCGGGCAACGGCGGCACCCTGCACCGGCAGCTTGTCGGCTTTGCCGGTTTCGAAGTAGCGCCGCAGCGCCTTATTCTGAATGGCGCGGATCATGAATGTAATGTACTGCTTTACACTCATGGCATCAACGGGAAAGTGTAAGGCAGCGGTTTACATTCTTGTCGGGTTCGCGGCTATGCCAAAACCGAGCGGTTCCGGCACTGGCCGCCTAAGTGACCCCAAGAGGCTCCAGCCGCTACCGCCTCCACCACGCGCCAACGACCGTTAAAGCTCGCCTCTCCAGCCCCTGCCGCTCCCAGACGGTGAGGCCTGACGCCCCTCCGCCAGCTTAAAATTCACGCCGATAAAGGGGGCACGCCATAGAACGGGCGAGAATATACGCTAAGCGGACAAAGCCGGAACATCATGCGGCCAAGAGTTCGGTTGGCGCGCGCAATGGGCGATAGCCGGTCATGCTTGGCACACGGTTCGCGCTCCAGAGGGCACTGTCAACTTGTTGATTCTGGCGGTTCTCGAGGGCACGTGTTACCTATGGACGCCCCGGGACCGGGCGATCACGCAGCAACCAGCGGCGCGCCGACGACCTCGGCCCAGGTGGCGAAGGCCTGGGCTCGGGCGGTGCGGTAGTCGGAGGCGGGACGGCTGTCGCGGCGGAGATGAAAAAGGTTGTTGACCGGGTCGTGGATAGAGAGGAAGCGCTGCACTTGGCGGGGTGACTTGAAGCGCTTCATCTGGCGTTCCCGTCGTCGGGTCGGTTGGTGAGAGTTCTCGGCGCGGTTGTTGAGCCCCTTGTGCTGACGGTGCTCCACCCCCGGCATGATGTCCCGCTTGGCGGCGGCGTAGGACTTCAGCTTATCGGTCACCAGCACTCGCGGCGCGCGGCCCTGCTTTTTCAGCAATTTGCGGAGCAGGTGCGTACGCCTCCGGTGAGCGCCGCCTTGGCAAAGTAGGGGTCAGCGTCTGAGGTTTGTGTGGCGCGTCATCGCGCGGACGCAAACGAGTTGCAAACGTCATGGCTTACCAGCGGGTCGAGGTTCTGACGGGAACGGAGCGGCGGCGGACCTACACGCCGGCGGAGAAGGTACGGATGGTCGAGGAGGCGTTCCGCCCCGGCGTGGTGGTGACGGAGGCGGCCCACCGGCTGGGCGTGCACGAAAGCCTGCTGTACCGCTGGCGGGGGCTGATGAAGGCCACGGGGGCCGTCGTGGCCGAACCGTCCAGCTTCGTCGCGGTGACCATCACGCCGGAGCCGACCCTAACCGAACCGCCGGTCGTGGAGCCCCCTGGGCCATTGCCGCTTCCGGCCGCGCCGGCCACGCGCCCGGCGGTCCTCGAGGTCATCTTGCCCAGCGGGGCACGCCTGCGTCTGGAAGGGCCGGTCGACCCGGCTTTGGCGGCGGCTGTCATCGGTGCCCTGGCATGATCCCGGTGCCGAGCGGGGTGCGGGTCTGGCTGGCCACCGGGCACACCGACATGCGCAAGGGCTGGGCGAGCTTGGCGTTGCTGGTGCAGGAACGCTTCGCCCAAGACCCGCACAGCGGCCATCTCTTCATCTTCCGCGGACGCCGCGGCGATCTGGTGAAGATCATCTGGCATGACGGCCAGGGCAGTTGCCTGTTCATGAAGAGGCTGGAGCGGGGCCGTTTCATCTGGCCCACGCCGGCGGACGGCGCGGTATCGATCTCGGTCGGGCAGATGGGCTATCTGCTCGAAGGCATCGACTGGCGCAATCCGCAGAAGACTTGGCGCCCCGAGACCGCGGGGTGACTGCGACACGGTGAATCGACGGACCGGTTCAGGGGGGATTGCGGCGGTTCGACGGCGCGATCCCAGGTAAACTGGCTCCATGACCGCCACCCTGCCCGACGACATCGCCCGCTTGCGCGCCGCCTTGGCGCAGGCCGAGGCACGGGCGGACGCGGCGGAAGCCGAAGCGGCCCGGGCCAGGGCGATGGCGTCGAACACCGAGGCGCTGATCGCCAGCCTGAAGCTGGAAATCGAGAAGCTCCGGCGCGAACTCTACGGCACGCGCTCCGAGCGCAAGGCGCGCCTGCTGGACCAGTTGGAGTTCCAGCTCGAAGAGCTGGAAGCAACGGCCAGCGAGGACGAACTGGCGGCCGAGCAGGCCGCCGCCAAAACCACCGCGGTGACGGCCTTCACCCGCAAACGGCCATCGCGCCAGCCCTTTCCCGACCACCTGCCGCGTGAGCGCGTCGTTGTGCCGGCCCCGGCGAGTTGCCCGTGCTGCGGCTCGGACAAGCTGTGCAAGCTGGGCGAGACGATCACCGAGACGCTGGAGGTGATCCCGCGCCAGTGGAAGGTGATCCAGACAGTGCGGGAGCGGTTCTCCTGCCGGGCCTGCGAGACGATCAGCCAGCCGCCGGCGCCGTTCCACGCCACCCCGCGGGGCTGGGCCGGCCCCAACCTGCTGGCCACCGTTCTGTTCGAGAAGTTCGGCCAGCATCAGCCGCTGAACCGGCAAGCCGAACGCTTCGCGCGCGAGGGCGTGCCGCTCAGCCTGTCCACCCTGGCCGACCAGGTGGGCACCGCCGCCGCGGTGCTGAAGCCGCTGCACGACCTGATCGCGGCGCATGTGATGGCGGCCGGGCGGCTGCATGGAGACGACACGCCGGTGCCCGTGCTGGCCAAGGGCAAGACCGACACCGGGCGGCTGTGGGTGTATGTGCGCGATGACCGGCCGTTCGCCGGCCAAGCCCCACCGGCGGCGCTGTTTCACTATTCGCGCGACCGTAAGGGCGAGCATCCCGAACAGCACTTGGCCGGCTTCACCGGCTGGCTGCAGGCCGATGCGTTCGCCGGCTACAACCGGCTGTACGAGCCCGACCGTCGGCCGGGGCCGATCCATGCCGCGCTGTGCTGGGCGCATGCCCGGCGCGGCTTCTTCAAGTTGGCCGACATCGCCGCGAACACCAGACGCGGCAAGGACGCCCCGCCGATCTCACCGCTGGCGCTGGAGGCCGTGAGGCGCATCGACGCCCTCTTCGATCTCGAGCGCGCCTTGAACGGCAAGCCGGCGGCCGAGCGGCGGGCGGCCCGCCAGGAGCACGGCATCGCCCTGGTAGCCGCGCTGGAGGGCTGGATGCGGATGGAGCGTGCCCGGCTCTCCCGCCATGCCCCCGTGGCCAAGGCGATGGACTACATGCTGACCCGTTGGGACGGCTTCACCCGCTTCCTCGGCGATGGCCGGCTGTGCCTGACGAACAACGCCGCCGAACGCGGCCTGCGCGGGATTGCCTTGGGCAGAAAGGCGTGGCTGTTCTGCGGCTCCGATCGCGGCGGCCACCGGGCCGCCATCATGTACGGCCTGATCACCACAGCCAAGCTGAACGACGTTGACCCGCAGGCGTGGCTGGCCAATGTGCTGGCCCGCATCGCAGACCTCCCGCAAAACCGCCTGCCCGAACTGCTGCCCTGGAACTGGAAGCCAGCCTGACCGCGGCGCTCACCGGATGCGTACGCAGGTGCTTGGCCGCCTTGGCATTGCGCCGGCTCTGCACCAGCACATCGAGCACGAAGCCATCGCGGTCGACGCCCCGCCAGAGATACAGCTTCTTGCCAGCGATGGTCAGGACAACCTCGTCGAGGTGCCACTTGTCGCCGCGCTGGGGAGCACGTCGGCGCAGTTGGTCGGCGATGTCGCGGCCGAACTTCAGGCCCCACTGCCGCACCGTCTCATAACTGACGAGGATGCCGCGCGCTGCCAGCATCTCCTCGACCATCCGCAGGCTCAGGGGAAAGCGGAAGGACAGCCAGACCGCCGTCGCGATGACCTCGGCGGGGCAGCGGTAACCAGTATAGCGGTGGTCGGCGCGGGTCGTCATGCCGCTCCATATCCCGCCTTCGTCCGATCCCGCAACCCGTCCAACGCCAAATTGACGGTGCCGACGTCACCGAAAAGCTCTTCCGCTCACGGGACGAGGGCGGCTTCTGAGCAGGAAATTTGGTCCCCATTTCCCGGATTAGATGTTCTCCCGCCGTGCGTTGCATCATTGTCGTCGGGAACAAGGACCATGTGCCGTCTACCCGGATCGAATCGCCGCGATCGAAGAACACACTGTTACCTCGTCGTACAGGGAGCGAGCCCGGCGTAGATCCTGCGTCCCCCAGCCTTCGCCGTACCGCCCGAGCACGTTGGACAACGTCGTGGTCGCTTCGGCCGTGTCACCTTGATCGCGGAGGAACCGGGCGAAGCTCGTCGCGGCACGCAATTCCCAGGCAAGGGCGCCCTGCCGTCGGCTCTCGGCCAATGCGCGTTCAAACCAGCGCCGCGCCTCCACCGGGTTGCCATTCCGGGCTGCCAGTTCACCACGCACCCGTTTCAAATCGGCCGCGCACCACCCTTCGCCATTCCGGCGCAGGCGGCCGAAGGCCTCGCGCAGGGCCCGCTCGGCCTCAACAGGGCGGCCGGCGTCGATCAGGATCGCCGCATACTCCCCAAGTATATGCGTCAGAAGCGGTCCATGTCGGATGTGGCGCAACTCGCCCAAGACCTCAGCCAGTTGACGCAGGCCGATGTCACGCCGGCCGTGACCGATCAGGAGGAAGCTCTCGTAGCAGCGGCCGAGAGTGTGCCAGATGGCCAAGCCGGCGCCCTTGGTGCGGGCCATCAAAAGGCCAGCGAAGCCATCCAACTCTTCGAGGTTGCCATTGCGCAGAGCGATCGGGCAGGCCGCCTCCGACAGGGCATAGCTGATGCTGCCGGCATGGTCACTGGACACCGCATCCTCGACGTTGCGCCGGCTGACGGCGCGCGCCTGTTCCGGGAAGCCCTGCAGCCACAGGATTTGCGCCTC
Source organism: Azospirillum brasilense (assembly GCF_005222205.1). Classification (NCBI taxonomy): domain Bacteria; kingdom Pseudomonadati; phylum Pseudomonadota; class Alphaproteobacteria; order Rhodospirillales; family Azospirillaceae; genus Azospirillum; species Azospirillum brasilense. The sequence goes on from NZ_CP032349.1 coordinate 228,730, forward strand.
GAAGCAGCGGGCGGCGACCGACTGGTCGAACTGGAAGGCGGCGATCTGCACCGAACGGGGAATGGTTCCGCTGCGCGCGAGCATGCGTTCGATGCTGCCGCGCGCTGTCGCGAACCGTCCGACAAAGAAGTGTGAGACGCCAAGCATCCGATCGCCGAGGATGGCGAACAGCGGATCGTCGACACCGCTGGACAGGCGCGCATAGGTTTGGGCGATCGTCAGCGCTCCACGGGCGTCACCCTGATTGCGCCGGTCGATCCACAGCCCCCACAGCGCCTTCAGCCGTGCCTCGCGGTCGCCCAGCTCCTCGGCGATGACCAGCACCGTACTCCAGGCGGCTTGCACGCGCTCGCCGGCTCCGTCGATGTTCATCAGAGCGCCGCCCAGCGCGGCGTGAAGCCGCATCACGTCGCGCCGCCGCGTGGGATCACCCGACGGGATGGCGTCGAGTGCGTGTCCGACGGCCTCGATGGTTTCGGCGATCAGCGACAGGTTGGTCCACAGCGGCACGGCGGCGAGGGTAAGGCGCACGCCAAGCGGTAGCCCCTCCTCCGTCGACCAGCACCAGCGCAACGCCGAACGGACGTTGGCGAGCATCGCCTCCCAGCCTGTCCGTTGTGAAGCGCTGTCCGCCGGCTCCGGCGTCCAGTTCTCCAACCGCATCGTCCAATGCTCGGCATGCCGTGCCATCGCGGCATCCTGTTCGCCGTTGGCGACCAACTCCGCCCAGGCGAAGTCCCGGTTGGTGTCGAGCATGCGACAGCGGACGCCAAGCCCGTCGGGCGTCACCTCGATCAGCGATTTCGAAGCCAGCCGCTGGAGCAGACCTTTCACGAGGGCGGCGTCGGCGGCGTCGAAGGAAAGGACGGCAACCGCGTCATCCCAGGCGACGGCGCCGCGGAGCACGCTGAAGCAACGAAAGACCCTCCGCTCCGCCTCGTCAAGCAGGCGATAGCTCCACTCCACCGTCGCCAACAAGGTCTGGTGGCGGGGCAGTGCCGTGCGGTAACCGCTGGTGAGCAGCGCGAAGCGATCGGAAAGTGCCTGCAGAAGACCGGCGACACCGAAATGGGGAACCAGGGCCGCAGCCAGTTCGATGGCCAGCGGCAGCCCGTCCAAGCGCCGGCAGATGTCCGCCAGGATGGGCGCCTCCGCCGCACCGAAGCGCAAACCGGCGGAGGCCGCGCCGGCGCGTTCGATGAACAGCCGCACCGCCGGGAAGGTTAGCGCGTCGGCCGGTGCCACTTGGCCGGCGACTGGCGACGGTAGGCCATGCACCGGATGAATCTGTTCCCCCGCAACACGCAGCGCCTCACGGCTGGTGGCAAGAATGCGGACCCCCGGTGCCACCGCCAGAACCGCCTCGACGAAGCGCGCCGCCGTAGCGACGAGATGTTCGCAGGTGTCGAGCAGCAGAAAGGTGCGCCGGTCCGACAGGTAGCGCAGGATCGTCGCCGTGGGGTTCAGGCTATTGCCCGGCAAACCGAGCCGACCGGCCACGGCGGCGGCCAGCAGTTCACCGTCCGGCAGCGGCGACAGATCGACGGGAACCACTTCCTCCCCTCTGCCCGCCGCCAAGGTGGCGACCCGCATTGCCACTGCCGTCTTGCCGGCGCCGCCCGGCCCGACCAGCGTGACCAGCCGATGAGCGCCGATTTGTCGTCCGACCTCGGTGACCAGCGCGTCACGGCCGATCAGCCGCGTCAGCGGAAGCGCCGGTTGGGGCGGCGACAGATCATGCTCTTCCGGCGCGGTGGAGAGCGGGCGGAGCGGAGTGGTGGACACCGATGGCACGGCAAACGCGTAACCGCGCCCCGTTACGGTGACGATGCAGTCCAGACAAGACGGCTCGACGCCGAGCAGTTTGCGCAGTGCGGCAATCTGGACCCGCAGTGTGTTGCGCTCGACGTGGATGCCGGGCCAGACGGCGGTCATCAGTTCTTCGCTGGTCAGGGTCCTTCCCGCCCGTGTGGCCAGCAGGATCAGCAGATCCATGGCCCGACTGCCGATGCGCACCATCGTATCGCCACGGTAGAGCTTGCGAGCCTGCGGCAACAGCCGATAAGGGCCGAAGACGATCTCGCCCAGGTCAACGGCGTGACTGGGAGCATGGATGGCGCGACCCAGCGAAATTGCGGGTGCCCCCGGAACGTGCGCGTTGCGTGCCGACTGTGATCCAGCAGCCGGACATGGTTCCACGTCACACCGGCTCCCGCCGAAATCCCCCATGGTACCCCCGGCGCTCTCCGGCCGCCCTCGCCCTCCGGCGGTGGTGCAAAATCATATCGTACGGGACCAAAACGGCAACTTCACCTTTGTAAAGTCAGCCTCACCTTTGTGATAGCGCGCCCCCCATCGGCGCGCCTCACACATTTTCACACCATTTAAGTCGGTCTGCTCAGTTCCGGCTGCCTAAGGTTGAGACCGCAAACCGACCCGTCTCTGCCTGACCGACCGCCGGGCAGCCACCGCACCAGGACATCGCAAGCACGGCCGAACATCGCAACAACAGCGCATCGCAAGGGAGCCTCCGACCATGCCCCACACCCTTAACGTCAATGGTATGACGCACACGGTCGATGTGGATGGAGACATTCCCCTGTTATGGGTGCTGCGCGACGTTCTCGGTCTGACCGGCACAAAGTTCGGCTGCGGCATCGCCATGTGCGGCGCCTGCACCGTCCATCTCGACGGGCAGGCGGTGCGGTCCTGCGTCACCACCGTTGCGGATGCCTCCTCCTCCACCATCACCACCATCGAGGCGGTCGGCAGGACCGACGAAGGCGCGCGCGTCCAGCGCGCTTGGCTGGCCGAAGAGGTGGTTCAATGCGGCTATTGCCAGTCCGGGCAGATCATGGCGGCGGCGGCCTTGCTGGCCGTCAACCCACAGCCCAACGACGAGGACATCAATGCGGTGATGTCCGGGAACATCTGCCGTTGCGGGACCTACCCGCGCATCCGTGCCGCCATCAAGCGCGCCTCCGGCGTCATCGTCAGCGAGGAGAATCTGTGACATGGCCATGGCTAACCGGAACACACTGTCCTCGCCTCCCGCCAGCCCGCTTTCCCGCCGGGGCTTCCTCATCTCCGCCGCCGCTGTGGGGGGCTCCCTGGTGATCGGGCTGCGCCCCGCCGAGGTCGCCGCACAGAATGAAGGTGGAACAGCGGCCGAAGCGGCGACGGTTGGCGATGCCACCCTCACTCCCTTCATCCGCATTCCGCCAGCCGGGGCGATCGAGGTGATCGTGCCATCGGCCGAGATGGGGCAAGGCGTTTATGCTGCGATCGCAACGCTGATCGCCGAAGAGTTGGAGGTGCCGCTGGAGCAGATCCGGGCCATGCCGGCGCCGGCCGACCCAGCGCGCTACGCCCACCCTTTGCTTGGCGACCAGATAACCGGTGGTTCGGTCACCATCCGCGGTTTCTGGACACCCATGCGCCAAGCCGGGGCGGCGGCACGGACGATGCTGGTCGCTGCGGCGGCGCGGCAATGGGGCGTGTCCGCCGACTCCTGCAAGGCCGAAGCCGGGGTCGTGCGCCACCCCGAGAGCGGACGCAGCGCTCCCTACGGCACGCTGGCCGCCGCCGCCGCGCGGGAACCGCTTCCGGAAACCGTGATGCTCAAGCCGGCCTCGGCCTTCACCCTGATCGGCAAAACGCTGCCCCGCATCGACTCGCCGGAAAAGGTGAACGGAACCGCCCGTTTCGGGCTCGACGCCCACCCACCGGGAGTCAAATTCGCGGCTTTGGCCATCTGCCCGACCTTTGGGGGCACGCTGAAGGCGATGGACGACAGTGCGGCGCTCGCCGTCAAGGGGGTCCGGCAGGTGGTCCGACTGAGCGATGCCGTCGCCGTGGTCGCCGACCACACCGGATCGGCCCGCAAGGGGCTGGCGGCGCTGCGCATCACCTGGGATGCCGGGCCGAACGGCGGCCTGACCACCGAGGAATTGGAGCGGCGCGCCGACGCCGCCATGGCGGGAGAGGCTCTGGTCGCCCATGAGGCCGGCGACGTGGCCGCGGCGGAGGCGGCACAGGCCCGCGGCCTTGACACCCTGTACCGGTTGCCCATCCTCGCCCATTCGGCGATGGAGCCGATGAACTGCACCGTGCATGTGCGCAAAGACTCCTGTGACGTCTGGGTTGGGACCCAGGTGGCCGGGCGGGCCCGCCAAGCAGCGGCGGCGGTCACTGGCCTGCCTGTGGAGAAGGTGGTGGTCCACAATCACCTGCTCGGCGGCGGCTTCGGCCGGCGCCTCGATTATGACGGCATCACCCTGGCAACCCGCGTGGCCCAGCAGGTCGACGGGCCCGTGCAGGTGGTGTGGAGCCGTGAGGAGGACATCCGTCACGACTCCTTCCGCTATCTGAACCTCAGTCGGCTGCACCTCACGCTCGGCCCCGACGGGCTGCCGGTGTCGTGGCGCCACCGCGTCGTCGGACCGGCGATCATGGCGCGCTTCTTGCCGGCCTTCTTCAAGGACGGCATCGATCTCGACATCGTTGGCGGCGCCGAGGGACCCTATGATATCCCCAACAAGCGCGTCGAGTACGTCCGTCACGAAGCGCCGGAGGGCATGTTGACCGGCAACTGGCGCGGCGTCGGCCCGACCCGCAACGCCCCAGCCATCGAATGCGGCATCGACGAGGCGGCCCATCTTGCCGGCCAGGACCCTGTGATCTATCGGCGGCGCCTGCTCACCGGCCTACCGCGGTTGCGCGCGGTGCTCGACCTCGCCGCGGAGCGGGCCGGCTGGGGAACGCCACTCGAACCGGGGCGCGGACGCGGCGTGGCGGTAATCGCTGACTTCGGAAGCTTCGCCGCCCTGGTCGCCGACGTTCAGGTGACACCGGGCGGTACCGTCCGGATCGACCGCATGGTCTGCGCCGTCGATTGTGGGCAGGTCATCAATCCGGTGATCCTCAAGCAGCAGGTGGAGAGCGGCATCGTCTACGGCCTGAGCGCGGTGCTCTATGGCCGTCTGACCGTGGCCGACGGCGCCATCGTCGAGGGCAATTTCGATGACTCGCCGGTTCTGCGCATCAACGAGTGCCCCCGGATCGACGTCCATGTCGTGCCGAGCACCGAGGCGCCGGGCGGCGTCGGCGAACTGGGCACGCCGCCCGTAGCCCCGGCGGTGATGAACGCGATCTTCGCGGCGACCGGACAAAGGCTCCGCAATTTGCCGATCGACGGCAGCCGGCTGAGGAGGGCATGACCATGCGACGTATCGCCTGTCTCATCCTTCCCGCCGTGACCGTGAGCGCCCTGGCCCTGGCCGCTGCCATCGGCGCCGCCCGAGCGGATACCACCGATCTCGGGCGCGGCTTGAAAAGCCCCGCCGAGATCGTCCCGACCGGAGATCCCGCGTCCCGCTCGCGCGCGCTCTTCACGGAAGCGGCCAAGGTTCTCACCGATCCCCGCTGCATGAACTGCCACCCGGCCGACCGCCAGCCGACCCAGGGCGATGCGATGCGCCCGCACGCTCCGTTCATGCAGGCCGGGGAGTCCGGGTTCGGTCAGCCCGGATTGAACTGCAACTCCTGCCACCGGACGGAGAACACCACCCTGGTCGGCAGCCGCATCGGCTCCGTTCCTGGCGCCACGCCATGGCTTTTGGCGCCGGCCAGCATGGCGTGGCAGGGGCTGACCCTCGGCGGGATCTGCCAGCAGTTGAAGGACCCGGCCCGCAACGGCGGCCGCAGCCTTGCCCAGATCCACACGCACTTGGCCGAGGATCATCTCGTCGCCTGGGCTTGGCATCCCGGCGAAGGCCGCCGTCCGGCACCAGGCACGCAGGCCGCCTTCGGCGCGTTGATCGCCGCCTGGATCGAGACCGGCGCAGAGTGCCCGCCCTGATCCGGTTCGCTGCAGGGATGCCGGCTCAGTGCCGCTCAAACAGATGCAGGCGGAGGGCGACCACTGTCGCGGTGGTCAGCAGTGTACCGTCGAAGCCCGCCACAGCCGCCCGCCGGTCCAACCCTTCTGGCGCCGCGTTGGCGTTTGCTATACGGCCTGCACGATCCGCGCCCGCGCGGCACCGATGGCCTGTTCGTGAGCTTCCGCCCCCAAAGCCAGCCGTTCCGCGCGGATGAATGTGACGTCGGTGATGCCCATGAACCCAAGCAAGGCTCGAAGATGCGGCTCCTGTGCGTCCATCGCCTGCGCCGGGCCCTCACTGTACAGACCACCCCGGCTCTCGATGACGATTGCCCGCTTTTCCGTGAGCAGCCCCGCCGCGCCGCTGGCGGAATACTGGAACGTGACGCCGGCGCGCAGCACATGGTCGAACCATGATTTCAGGGTCGACGGAATGCCGAAGTTGTACATCGGCGCACCGATGATCACCGTATTGGCCGCTTTGAGCTCGGCAACGAGATTGTCCGAAAGTGCGCGGGCTTCCGCCTGATCGGCGTTGGCCGGATCACCGCCCCGCAGCGCGACGGCGGCATCAATGGTCAGGTGGGGAGGCGGATTGCGGCCAAGATCCCGGGCGATGACGTGAAGATCGGGTTCTTGCGAGCGTAGACGTGCAACGACCTCTTCGACGAGGCGGTTCGAGACGGACGCGTCGCCAAGGACGCTGCTGGTAAGGACGAGAACTGTGGACATGGATTTGGACCTCTTGAGCCATCCGACGATGGCGACCGGTCCAAGTTAGCGGTTCACCTGGCGGGCCAGAATGGCCTTAAATGCGCCCAGACTGTTGCCTGATTGGGAACACCGGCATGCCAGAGTTCGCGGACCTGAAGAGCTTCGTCGAGATCGTCGACAGCGGCGGCTTCAACCGGGCGGCGCATCGTCTGGGCATTTCAAAGTCGATCCTCAGCCGGCGCATGGCGCGGCTCGAAGCCGAACTCGGCACCCGCCTTCTCAGCCGCACCACGCGCGGCATCAGCCCGACCGATGCCGGTCTCGAATTCAAAGCGCGGTGCGAGCGGATTCTGGCGGACTTGGAGGACGCGCGTGACTCCATCGCCCAACGAGGGGGTGGGATGATCGGGCGGTTGCGCCTTTCCGTGCCCGCGGCTTTCGTCCATCACATGGCTCCAGTCCTGGCGGACTTGGCCCGGCTCCACCCCAGGCTCGCCATGGATGTGTCCTACAGCGACCGGATTGCCGACCTGATTGGCGAGCGTTTCGATGCCGCGGTCCGCATTGGCACGCTGCGCGATTCCAGCCTCGTGGCGCGCCGAATCGCGCCGGTCCGAGCCGTGCTGGTCGCCAGCCCGGAGTATATCGGGCGACACGGCCGACCGGACGCGCCGCCTGACCTTGCCGCCCATGAATGTCTGATCTACAGCGGCGCGGTACAGACGGAGTGGCGGTTCCGCTCCGGTAAAAATTGGCTGTCGGTTCGCCCGGAAGGGCGCCTACGGACCGACAGCGGGGATGCCATCGTGCAGTGGGCGCTTGCGGGGCTTGGGATCGCCGCCGTTCCGTTGTTCCTCGTGTCGGAGTTCATCGCGAGCGGAAGGCTCGAAGCGCTCCTTCTCGATTACGACATGCCAGAACATGGTCTCTACGTTTTGCGACCTCCCGGCCCCCATGTTTTGGGAAAGGTCCGGATATTGATCGATACGCTTGTCGCGCGCTTCGGCGGCGAACACGCCTCATGCGTCGGTTCGCCGTCTCCGCAGGAGGAAGGTCCGCCACGCGGGAATTGATGCGCCTGCCACGCGGTGGGCAGGACAGCCGCTCTGCTACTGCGTCGGCGTCACGCGCTGCCAGAAATCGTTGAACGCGATGCTGTCGAAGAACGCGGTCGCTTTGATGATCCGGTCGTTCCGCAGCGTAAGGAACCACGCGTAACTGTTGCGATACGGCTGGCCATCGCGGGCCGTTCCTTCCGCATCGAAATGCACGATCACCGTGTCGCCGTCAGCATAGAGATTCCGGATTTCCGGAACGAAACGGCTGGCCATGCGGGCACCGAAGGGCCGGATCACGTTGCTGAGGAAGTCCTCTCGGCCCGTGTAGGTGCGTGCAACCAGGGATGCACCGACGATGGTCCAGTCGGCGTTCTCGTCAAGCAGGTCGTAGGGGCTTCCCGTACCGTCCCGCCACGCCTCGAAGCCTTTGGTAACCGTCGCCCGATTGCGCACCTCCACGCTGTCGGGCGTCTGCTCCGCCGCAACCGCCGGAACCGAAAGGGCGCTTCCGAACGCCAGCGGCACGCACAACGCCAAGGGAGCAAGGGTCCATTTCCTTTTCCGTTGCCGCGTTTGCACGGTCACGCCTCCTTCAGAAAATGATCGATCCGAGCGTTGGCAGAGCAGCGTGCAACACGCTGAGCGCTTTGGGCCGTGAAGCGTTGTTGCGTAATGTTAAGAGGTGTTCAATGTGCCGAGGTGGGAACAGGCGTTTCATCGTTGCGATGCTGTTGCCGGCCGTCGTACCTCCCCGCTCCCCGTCTGAACGATGCCCTTACCGGTTCCTCGTGCTGCCGACAAAACTGCCGACCGCAGCTTGTCGAGGCCGAACGGCATTTCGAGAATCGGCACCTTGTCCTGCATCAGCCAATCTGACGTAAGAAAATGTGCCGCCAAGCCGATGGCGCCGATCGGGTGCCGACGCAACAGGCTTTCGATCTCGTTCAAATCGCTCATCAAGTCGATGTTGAACAGAACAACGTCGGGTGTGGCCTCGCTCAGCGCCGCGGCCAACTCGGTGCGCGTGGAAACCGCTTCGCACCCTCCCACACCCCACTGCTCAAGCATCAGGCGGAGGCCCGACGCAATGGCAGGATTGGCCTCGGCAATCAAGACTCTGACTTCGCTTAGCATGGGCATTGTCATTCCGCCTGCTGAGTCGGAATTACGCCAAATCTCTTGCTGCAAGAACCCACGCAGTCGAGCCGGCGTCTGTTCCGCGATTGATACGGCACGCTGTGCCTGAAAGCGGTTGTACGCCGTTCACGCCGGAGTCATAATCCGGAGATTTCTTTTTTCCTTGATGAGCTGGATTCAGCAGTGGTGATTGTTGCGATACCCCCGTCGGACCGGGGGATCAAGCTTTGATCGCCTCGATCAGAGCGCGCATCGCCGCCGATACATGGCGCCGGTTGGGATAGTACAGGTAAAGCCAATCCTCCGATGCGCACCAATCATCCAGACATTGGATCAATCGACCCGCCTCAATATGAGGGCGCGCGTAGCCTTCCCAGACATAGCCCAGGCACACACCGCCCAACACAGCCTCGATCATCAGTTCGTTGTCGTCGAGCGCCAGCGGCCCGCTCGGTTCGAAGACAACGCGCTCACCATCCTTTTCAAATTCCCAGGGATAGGAGATGCCGCTCGGGTACACATTCTGGATGCAGGTGTGCTGCCGCAGATCCTGCGGCAACTGCGGGAGGGGACGAGTTTCAAAATACTCGGGTGATCCCACGACGACGAGGCGCAGGCGCGGTCGCAGCTTTACACCGACCATGTCCTGCGAAATCGTTCCGCCCAGCCGGATGCCCGCGTCGAACCCGTCGTTGACGATGTCCACCATCCGGTCCGTCGCAATGACTTCGAGACGGAGCGCGGGATTGTTCCGGATCAGGGGGCCGATGACCTTGCCGAGGACGAATCGTCCGATGGAGTGCGGCACGTTGATGCGCACCGTTCCGAAGGGAGCATCGCGAAACTGGTTGAGGCTGTCTACGGCATCACGGATCTCCAGAAACGCCGGAGCCAGCCGCGCGTTCAGGAGATCGCCTGCGTCGGTCAACGACACGCTGCGCGTCGTGCGGTTCAGCAAGCGGACCCCGACGCGTTCCTCCAAGCTCGTCACCGCATGGCTGATCGCCGATGCGGTGACTCCGCGTTCCAGGCCGGCAAGCCGGAAATTCCGTGTCTTGGCCACGGAGACGAAGGCTGCCAGCTCAGACAGTTCGGACGCGCGCATTCCCAAATCCGTTCATCAGCGTCATGACCAACCCGACTCTAGCCGAGGCAGGCGGCCGACACCACGGATCAGAGATCAACGCGGCGCCATCCGCTTGAAGCTTCCCTGCGCCGTCGCAACGACCGAACCGTCGCCGGCATGGACCACTCCGTTTGCGAAATAGATGCGCCTTCCGCCCCCCGTGACCGTCCCGACGGCGCGCAAGCGACCACCCTCCACACGCGCCAGATAGTTCACCATCAAGGACAGCGTCACAGCTTGACCCTCGCCCACACCCTCGGCCACGCCGGTCCCGTCATGGAGGCCGGCATAGCCGCAGGCGGCATCAAGCATGGTCGCAAGAACTCCTCCTTGCAGGATGCCCTGTCGGTTGGTGTGGCGATGATCGACCACAAGGTCGAACTCCGCCATGCCCGGCTCCCATCGCGAGAGCGTGAGGCCGATCATGGTGAGGAATGCATTGTTGTGATGGTCGAGATTCATGACGCCTTCCAAAATCCGCCACCTACAGCTTGATGATGACCGACTTCAGCTGGGTGTAGTGCGACAGGGCGTCGATGCCCTGCTCACGCCCATAGCCGCTGTGCTTGAAGCCGCCGCAGGGCGTCTGGACGAAGCCGCCGCTATAGTCGTTGACGACGATGCGCCCGGCTTCGAGCCGTGCGGCAACGCGGTGGACACGCCCGACATCCCGGCTCCAGATACCTGCGGCCAGCCCGAAGTCGGACTCGTTCGCAATGCGCACCGCGTCGCCCTCGTCCTTGAACGGAATGACGCACACCACCGGGCCGAAGATCTCCTCGCGCGCGACGGTCATGTCATTGGTGACGCCGGTGTAAACCGTGGGCTCGATGTACCACCCGCCGCCCAGGCGGGGATCGTCGGCCACGCGGCCACCGATGGCGGGCGTCAGCCCGTCGCGCGCCGCGGCCTCGAAGTAGCTCTGGATCTTCAGGAACTGCGCGTGGGTGGTGATGGGACCGGACGTCGCGCCATGCTCGGGACCGACGCGCAGTTCGGCCACGGCCGTCAGCAGCTTGTCCACGAAGCGGTCATGGATGCTCTCCTGCACCAGAAGGCGCGTGCCCGCCGCGCACCACTGCCCGCTGTTCCAGGTGAAGGCGCGCGTCGAGCCGATGGCTGCGGCGTCGAGGTCGGCGTCGTCGAAGACGATGTTTGCCGACTTGCCGCCGAGTTCGAGCGTGAGCGGAAGAACGCGGTCCGCCGCGATGCGGCCGAGTTCCTGGCCAACGCGCACGCTGCCCGTGAAGGAGATCTTGCGCACCTCCGGATGGTTGGCCATCGCCGGGCCGATCACGCTGCCCCTGCCCACGATCACGTTGAGCACGCCGGGCGGCAGCCCGCCTTCCTCGACCGCGATGCGGGCCAACTCGACCAGCGAACCCGACGTGTGTTCGGACGGCTTGGCGGCGACCGTGTTGCCCGTCGCCAGCGCCGGCGCGATCGCCCGTGCCGCCTGATGAAGCGGGGCGTTCCAGGGCAGGATCACGCCAATCACGCCGAACGGATCGCGGCGGGTGTAGACGTGATGTCCGGGCCCGACATTGATCACCTCGCCGTCCATCACGTTGACGATGCCGCCGTAGAACTCGAAATACTGGGCGGTCAGGTCGATGAGCTGGGCCATCTCGATGCCCGGCTTGCCGGTCTCGCGGGATTCGATGGCGCCGAGCCGCTCTTCGTTGCGGCGGATTGCGCGCGCGGTCTCGACCAGGATGCGGCCGCGTTCGGACGGTCGCGTGTCGCGCCACGCGGCCAGTGCGTCCGACGCCGCAGCGACGGCCCGGTCGAGATCCTCGGGCGTGCTGTCGGCGACCCGCTGCATCCGGGCGCCGGTGCGCGGATCGAACTTGTCGAGATAGGCGCCCTTCAGCGGTGGCGCGGAGCGTCCCGCAATGTGGCTGTCGACGGTCGCAAGCATGGCTTCTGTCCTCCCATAATCTGTTCTTGTCATGGGGCCGTCCGCGGGTGCCGGGAGCCGATCACCTTGCGGTCGAGCAGTTCCGCGATGGCGCCGCGGGAAAATCCGAACGACGCGAGGATGTCGGCGGAATGCTCGCCGAGCGCGGGGGCGGGGGCGTGCGGCACCGCGTTGGACTCGCGACTGTTGATCGGGAAGCCGGGAACCTGGATCGTTCCCAAGGCAGGATGGCTCATCCCGGCGATCATGGCGTTGGCCGCCACCTGTGGATGCCCGACAAGGTCTGTGTAGTCGGCCACCCGTGTGCACAGGACGTCCACCTTGCGCAAGACGGCCAGCCAGTGTTCGCTCGGCTGCGCTTTGAAGAGTGGCCCGAGCGTGTCGCGCATCGCCTCCCGATTGGCGACCCGCGTTGCGGAGGTTTCGAACCTCTGGTCGTGGATCAGGTCGACGCGCCCCAGCACCTCGCACAGCCGGTCCCAGCGACCGCCATTGTAGGCCGCGACCATGATCCAGCCGTCAGCGGTCTCGAATGCCTCGTTGGGGGCCGAATAGGGCGCGGCGCTGCCCTGGCGCTTCGGCAGCACACCGTCCGCCAAGTAGCCGGCAATGGAGGGCTGCTGGAGTGCCAGGGCGGCGTTCAGCAGGTTGATGTCGAGCTGGCCGCCCTTGCCGTCGCGCCGGCGCTCCATCATCTTGGCCAGGATGCCGAGCGCCGCGACGTAGCCGGTGAACACGTCGACCACCGGCGCCTGGACCTTGCACGGTTCGCTCGCGGGCGTTCCGATGATGCTCATCAGGCCGCTGTCGGCCTGGATGATCCCATCGACACCGGGGCGCTCGGCGTAGGGACCGTCCTGTCCGTAGGCCGAGATCGACGCGTAGACGAGACCGGGGTTGTGCGCCGAAAGCACGTCGTAGCCGAGGCCGATGCGCTGCATCACGCCGGGCCGCATGCTCTCGACCAGCACGTCCGCCGTCCGGGCAAGGGTCCGGGCGACCTCGACTCCCTGCGGGGTCTTGAGGTCGAGCGACATCCCCAGTTTGTTGCGGTTGAAGGCGTGGTACAGCGCGCTGTCGTCCCCGATCCAGGCCGGGCCGAGTTGGCGGCCGAGTTCGCCTTGCGGCGGCTCGACCTTGATGACGCGGGCGCCCATGTCGGCCAGGAGCATCGTGCAGGTCGGACCCGCACCGATGTGCGTGAAATCGAGGACGGTCAGGCCGTCGAGAGCATGACGCATCATGGCGTGACTCCATTCATTCGGGGAACGGCGGCGGCCGCCTCTGGCGTCAGGAACGGGCGATCTCCGCTCCAGCGGCGCGCTCCAGCTCCTTCACGACGACCGTCATGTCGTCCTGTCCGCCACCATGGGCGTGGGCCAATTCGTAGAGTTGCTTGGCGAGCGCGCAGATCAGCATCGGCGCGCCGGCGGCCTCCGCCTCGGCCACGCACAGCCGCAGATCCTTGCGCATGAGTTCGAGTCGGAAGCCGAAGTCGAAACGCCGGTCGAGGATGCGGTCCGCGAGGATGCTCTCCGTGACGAAGCTGCGCGCCGTGCTGGCGTTGAGCATGTCGAGGATGGCGTCGGCGGACAGGCCGAAGCGGACCCCGAACAGGATCGCCTCGCTGGCCGCGACGAGGTTGGCGCCCACGATCATGTTGTTGATCAGCTTCAGCGCCTGCCCCTGGCCGACGCCCGTGCCGACATGGACGACGTGGCGGCCGAAGCTGCGGAAGACGGGGGCGAGCGCCTCGTAGGCCCAGGTCTCGCCGGACACCATGACGGACAGCGTGCCGGCCTGCGCGCCGGACACCCCACCGGCCAGCGGTGCGTCCAGGGCCGTGATTCCACGGCCCGCGAGCCGGTCCGCGATCTCGCGGGCGGCGCTCGGCCCCGTCGTCGAGTGGTCCACGCAGATCCGGACCTTGCTCCCCTCGATCACGCCGCCGGGGCCGAGCACGACCTGCCGGACGATGTCCGGTGTCGGAAGGCAGACCAGCACCGCCTCCGCCGCATGGCCGACCGCCGCCGCCGACGGGCAGACCGTCGCGCCGAGCGCCGCCGCGGCTTCAAGGGCGGCGGGGTTGGTGTCGAAGACGTGCAGGTCCTGGCCGGCCTTCGCGAGATGGCGCACCATTGGGGCGCCCATCGCGCCAAGCCCGATGAAACCGATCGCCATGCCTTCCTCCCGTCTGTTGAAGCGACCGCCGGGTCGCCTTGAATTGCCGACCACGCTGCGGCACGACGGTTCGCCGGGCAAATGAGTTTCCGGCCGCGGTCCGTTGACCTGAACTCAACGACATGGGGCGCAACGGATAAGAGAAAGCGCCCAGACCGACAGCCTCTGTTGACCTGAGGTCAACAGCGCCCTGCGAAAAGCTCGCTTATTGTTGGATGACCGAACATTCACCCTCTCCCCATCGGCGCGGCTGGTCGCCGCATCGTCAGCAACGCTTGGGGAGGAAAAGGAAATGGAACGGTTGGAGGCGGCGCGTGCGCCGAATTCCGCAGCGATCTTCGCGTCATCGGACGACGCCGTCGTCCGGCGGCTGACCGCCGCTCAGAAGAAGGCGATCATCGCCGCAACGGCGGGCACGATCGTCGAATACACGGACTGGGTGATCTATGCGATTTTCGCGTCGATCCTCGCGAACAAGTTCTTTCCGGCGGGCAACTCCTTCACCGCCCTTCTTTCGGTTTTCGCCATCTTCGCGGTCGGCTTCATCATGAGGCCGGTCGGCGGCGCGGTCCTCGGCGCCTTTGCTGACCGCCACGGCCGCAAGAAGGGCCTGACCCTGTCCATCCTGCTCATGTCGGGCGCGTCCTTCGTGATCGGCGTCTGCCCAACCTACGACCAGATCGGTCTGGCCGCCCCGATCATCCTCGTGCTGGCGCGCCTGACGCAGGGATTCTCGGCCGGTGGGGAATTCGGCTCCGCCTCCACCTTCCTGATCGAATCCGCGCCCGCGGACCGGCGGGCCTTCGCCGGGTCCTGGCAATGGTTCGCCATCAACGCGGGCACGCTGATCTCCTTCGTGCTCGCCTTCTCCTTCACGGTCATCGGGAGCGACGGGGGGCTGTCGTCCTGGGGATGGCGCGCCGCCTTCATCATTGCCGGCCTGCTGGGCCTGGTCACGCTGTGGATTCGCCTCTCCGTCGGTGAGACCGAGGTCTTCAAGAAGCGAGCGGCCACGGAGGGCGTCCAACGGCACCCGATGGTTGACGTGTTCCGCAAGCATCCGCGCGACGCCCTCCGCGTCATCGGCATCGCCATGGCCGGCAATCTGCTCAACTATGTGTGGATGGTGAATTACCCGAGCCACGCGCACCTCGTCACCGGCCTGCCGATGAGCCAGACGCTCCTGGCGGGCATCGTTTCGGTCACCGTGTCGCTCGTCCTGATCCCCTTCGTCGGCATGCTTGCCGACCGGATCGGGCGGCGCCCGGTGCTGATTGCCTTCGCCTTCAGCTCCGCCCTCTACGCTTGGCCGAGCCTCGCTCTGCTCTCCCCGGCCACCAGCTTTCCCGAACTCGTGGCGATCCAGACGGTCGCCATGGTGCTCATGACCGGCTTCGCCGGGGCCGGGGCCGTCACGATGGCCGAGCAATTTCCAACCGAAGTGCGGGTCACCGGCATTGCGCTGCCCTATGCCCTGTCCGTCACGCTGTTCGGCGGAACCGCGCCCTACCTGATCACGGCCATGGGCGGCTGGGGATACGGCCACCTCGTGTGGATTTACCTCGCGGCCATCAGTGTGATCGGCGGGATCGTCTACACGCTCATGCCGGAAACCAAGGGAAAGCCGCTGCCCTGACCGGTTCTCTCCCCGAGGGGCGGCTGGCGGATGCCCGTCAGCCGCCCTTTGGCACGTCCTGGCCGACGCTTACGTCCGGGTTTGCGCCAAAAGCCACTCCCGGAACCGGCGGAAAGCCGGGTTGCGCATCCGGTTGCGGGGATAGATGAAGTAATAGGTGAACTCCCCGCGGTCGAGCGGCGGCCCGAAGGGCTGCACCAGACGGCGGGCACGCAGATCCTCGGCGAACAGCGCCTTCTGCGCGATCATGACGCCTTGGCCTTCCAAGGCCGCCTGATAGGCGAGCGTGGAACTCGCGTATTTCGGCCCGGCATAGGGATCGATGCCTTCGGCGCCCGCCGCTTCCAACCAGTAGCGCCAGTCGTCGAGCCGCACCAGCGAGTGAAGCAGCGTCTGACCCGCAAGGTCGCCGACCCTTTTCAAACCCGCGTGCCGCCGCAGGGCGGGGCTGCACAACGGCACCAGTTCGTTCGCGATGAGCCGGTCCACCTCGACGCCGGGCCAGTTGCCGTCCCCCAGCCGGATGGCGCCGTCGACGTTTTCCCGGTCGAAATCCACCGCCTCCACGGAAGTCGTGAGGCGCACCTCTGTGGTCCTGTTGTCCGCATGGAACGACGATAGGCGTGGAATCAGCCATTTGACCGCGAAGGTCGTGTAGGCGCGGATTCGGACGACCTCGATGGTCGTCTGGCCGGTGAGCTTCCGGGTGGCCTCGCGGATGCCGTCGAAATGCAGCGTGATCGCCGCCAGATACTGCTCCCCCTCGGGCGTCAGGACGATTTCCCGCGGTTCCCGGCGGAAGAGCGGCGTGCCGAGATGGCTTTCCAGGCTCTGCACCTGACGGCTCACCGCACCCGGCGTGACGGACAGTTCATCCGCAGCCTTGCGGATGCTCCTGAGCCGGCCGGCGGCTTCGAAGGCGCGCAACGGGTTGAGAGGGGGAAGCCGATCCATGGCATTAGGATTGATCCGCTGTTGAGCTTTGGTCAACGGTGAATTCGGACCCGTTCGGGGCGCTCCACCGCACTCCATTGCTGAACGCCGTGCAACAGCCTGTGAAAAGGGCGGCGGATTGTTCGGGCCGGCGCCGGGGCGTAGCTTTTCCTCACCACGCCGGACCGGCGGGGCCAGGAGAAACGGACGGGCTTTCATCCCCGGCCGCTCCGTCACAAAGACGACCCTTCGTTCCATTGTTCCTGAGAAGAGGAGACGCTCCATGCGTGTGTGGTTCATCACGGGTGCTTCCCGCGGTTTCGGTTCGCTCATCGCTGCCGAAGCCCTCGCCGCCGGCGATGCGGTCGTCGCGACTGCCCGCAATCCGAAGGCGGTCACCGAGCGGATCGGCGATCATCCCAACCTGCTCCCCGTGGCGCTCGATGTGACGGACGAGGCTCAAGCCCAGGCGGCAGCCGCGGCGGCTGTGGAACGCTTCGGTCGGATCGACGTGCTGGTCAACAACGCCGGTTACGGCCTGCTCGGCGCGGTCGAGGAGTCGAGCGGTCCCGAAGTCGAGAAGATCTTCGCGACCAACGTCTTCGGCCTTCTCGCCGTAACCCGGGCCGTGCTGCCGCACATGCGGCGCCAGCGTTCGGGCCATGTCATCAACATCTCGTCCATCGGCGGCTATGGGGCTTTCGTCGGCTGGGGCGTCTACGGTTCCACCAAGTTTGCGGTGGAAGGCATCACCGAGGCGCTCGCCGCCGAACTGGCCCCCCTCGGCGTCAAGGCGACCGTCGTGGAGCCGGGCTTCTTCCGCACCGATTTCCTGGACGGGCAATCGCTGGCGGTGAGCGCTGAAATCGCCGACTACGCCGAGACGGTGGGAGCCATGCGCCGTTTCGCGGCGGACGCTAACCACGCCCAGCCCGGCGATCCCACCAAGTTCGCCAAGGCGATGCTCACGCTCGCCGGTGCCGAGAATCAGCCGGTGCGGCTGGCGGTGGGCAGCGACACGGTGGCCCACATCGAGCGCAAGAACGCGACGGTCGCAAGGGAACTCGATGCGTGGCGGGAGCTTTCGCTGTCGACCGACTTTCCGGTGTCCGCCGCGTAACGCCTCCCGCATCGCAAGCGCATATCGTCTTCTGAACGAAGGACCGTGGCTGCCGGGTTTTCCCGGCAACCACGGTCCTTTTCGTCGTTCCGCCCGCCTGTCGGCAACCGGCCTTCCTGTTGAGTTTTGCTCAACCATGCTTGCCGCATTGTCGTTCTGAATGCCGGGCTTTCCTCACCTATCCTCTCACCATCGCAGCGCTGCGCTGCGCATCCAAAGGAAGGGGAGGACCCATGGAAGGGCCGAACGGAGAGAACCCGCATCCGGAGCCGTCCTGGCTCGACCGGAGCAACGGCGCGCCCCGGCTGGCCGCCTCACGCCACCGGGAAACGGGCCGCTGCGTGTTTCCGCGCGTGCCGGCCACGTCGCCGGCCGCGCCGCGCTACGAGCCGGTCACCTTGTCGTCCCATGCCCGGCTCTACAGCCACACCGTCATCCACCCCAACCCGAAGACCGGCCAGGCTCCGTTCGCTCTCGTCTATGCGGATTTTCCGGAAGAGGTCCGGGTTTTCGGCCGGCTCGACCTGCCGGAGGGTGAGCGCCCGTCCATCGGAGCGCGGCTGGAAGCCGTCATCGACGAGTCCGCGGACGGCAACGCCCGCTATGTGTTCGTTCCCGCAGAGGAGGCCGTTCCATGAGCCGCGACGTCTACATTGCCGGGGCCGCGATGACACCGTTCGGGCGCCATGACGCCCGATCCATGCAGGATCTGGCGCAGGCCGCCGTGCTGGGGGCGCTTGCCGACGCTGGTGCGGACCCGAACCGCATCCAGGCCTTCTACAACGCCAACGTCTATGGCGGCATGGTGCTGGGGCAGGTGCTGATGCGCGATCTCGGCATCACGGGGCCGGCGCTCTACAACGTGGAGAACGCCTGCGCCAGCGGTGCTACCGCCGTGCATCTCGCCTGCCAAGCGCTGCGCCTTGGCCTGTATGACACCGTCCTCGTCTGGGGTGTGGAGCAACTGACCCGGCTGGGTGGCGGCACCATCCCCCTCCAGCGCAACGACTACAAGACGGAGCTTTACGCGGCACAGGGCATGACGCTGCCCACGGTCTATGCCATGCGCGGCAGCCGCTATCTTCATGAACGCCGGGAGACGCCGGAAATCCTCGCCCGCATCGCCGTGAAGAACCGCGCCCACGGCGCGCGCAACCCCTACGCCCAGCAGCGCAAGGAGGTCACGGTTGAGGAGGTGCTGAATTCCCGCCCCGTCGCGGAGCCGCTGACGCTGCTGCAATGCTGCCCGTCGCAGGTCGATGGGGCCGCCGCCCTCGTGCTGACGACGGTGAAGCCGGCATCCTCCCGGCGCCCGGTGCGTGTTCTCGGCTCCGCCGTCCAGTCCGGCCATCTCGAAGAGGGCTGCGACGACATCCTTGACGCGGAAATCACCGCCCGCACGGCGCGCCTCGCCTATGAGGAGGCTGGTGTCGGCCCGCGGGACGTCGGTGTCGTCGAGCTGCACGACGCCTTCACCATTGCCGAACTTCTCTATTACGAAGCGCTCGGCCTCTGCGAGAAGGGCGGGAGCGCCGATATGCTGCGGCGTGGGGACACCGCGCTCGGTGGCCGCGTTCCCGTCAATCCGAGCGGCGGCCTGCTCGCTAAGGGTCATCCGCTGGGCGCCACCGGCGTCGCGCAGATGGTGGAGATCGCTTGGCAGCTTCAGGGCCGTGCCGACGGGCGTCAGGTCGAAGGGGCCCGCATCGGTCTGACGCAATGCACCGGTGGCGGAATCGCCGGCGTCGACCATGCGGCGTCCTCTGTCCATATTCTGGGGGTGTGAGCCATGGAAGCGCGGGATATCGTCGTCGTCACGGGCGGAGCCCGTGGCATCGGCTTCGGCATCGCCCGCCTCATGGCGAGCAGGGGTTACGACGTCGCTCTGTTCGACCGTGACCGGGCGGCACTGGACGAGGCGGCCGCCATACTGCGCGACAGCAGCGGTGCGCGGGCAGTCCCGGTCGCCGTGGACGTCACCAGCCGCATCGAGGTCGAAGAGGCCGTCGCCGCGGTCGCGGCGGAGTTCGGCCGCATCGACGTGCTGGTCAACAATGCCGGCATCGTCCGTGACAAGCGGCTTTTTGCCATGGAGGAAGAGGATTGGGACGCCGTGGTGGCGACCAATCTCAAATCGCAGTTCCTCACCTGCAAGGCGGTCCTGCCCGGCATGGTCGAGCGCGGCTATGGCCGGATCGTCAACATCTCGTCGCGCGCCTGGCTCGGCGGCTTCGGTCAGGCGAATTATTCGGCAGCCAAAGGTGGTGTGGTCAGCCTCACACGCAGCCTGGCGGTCGAGTTCGCTGCAAAGGGTGTCACCGTAAACGCCATCGCTCCAGGCATCGTCGATACGCCCTTGTTCCGCACGTTCAGGGAGGATGTGCAGGAGCGCTTGAAGACGAGCGTTCCCGTGCAGCGGATCGGCACACCGGAGGACATTGCCCAGGTGGTTCTGTTCTTCGCGGCGCGCACGAATTCCTACATCACTGGCCAGCTTCTCTACGTGTGCGGTGGCCGGTCGCTCTCAAGCCCCAGCGTCTGAACGAGAGGTGCGCCATGACCATCACCAGCAACGTCGAGGATCGGATTGGCACAATCACGATCGACCGCGCCGAAAAGCTCAACGCCCTCGACCCGGAGCATCTGCGGGCGCTGCGGCGGCATCTGGCCGGCCTTTCGTCCGATCCGTCCGTGAACGTCATCGTGATCACCGGTGCGGGCGGTCGGGCCTTTTGTGTCGGCGCCGATCTCACTTCCGCTCCGACCAGCGATGCGGGCGTCGCCGAGGCCTTTCCCATGGATCTGGAACAGTCAGGCGAGAACGGGCTCTACATCCGCCTGTTCGACCTCTCCGGCCTGCAGATCCGTAAGCCGTTGATTGCAGCCGTCGACGGATACTGCCTTGGCGGAGGACTGGAACTGGCTCTGCAATGCGACCTCGTTGTCGCATCGGGCAAGGCATCTTTCGGTCTGCCCGAGGTGGCGGTGGCGAGCGTGCCCGGAGGAGGCGGAGCGACCAACCTGATGCGGGCCATCCCTCGCGCCGTCGCGATGCGGATGCTGCTGACCGGCGAGCGCATCGATGCGCAACGGGCGCTCGCCATCGGCCTTGTCAGCGACGTCTGGCCCGCGGAACGTTTTGCTGACGAGACCAATGCGCTCGCACGCCGTATCGCCGACAATGGCCCGCTGGCGGTTCAAATGATCAAGATGCTGGCCAGTCAAACCACGACGTTGCCAAGTCTTCAGGCGTTCCAACTGACGGAACTGGCCTGGAGCCTGCTGCGCGACACGGCTGACCGCCGCGAGGGGCGGCAGGCCTTTGCCGAAAAACGTAAGCCGGTTTACATTGGCCGCTGATGGTTTGGGATGGTGCCGGAAACTTGTAATCTCTCCGGTTTCCGGTGCAGTCGTGATGAGCAGACCGCCGCGGGGCACCGTCAATTTGGCGTTGGACGGGTTGCGGGATCGGGCGAAGGCGGGATATGGAGCGGCATGACGACCCGCGCCGACCACCGCTATACTGGTTACCGCTACCCCGCCGAGGTCATCGCGACGGCGGTCTGGCTGTCCTTCCGCTTTCCCCTGAGCCTGCGGATGGTCGAGGAGATGCTGGCAGCGCGCGGCATCCTCGTCAGTTATGAGACGGTGCGGCAGTGGGGCCTGAAGTTCGGCCGCGACATCGCCGACCAACTGCGCCGACGTGCTCCCCAGCGCGGCGACAAGTGGCACCTCGACGAGGTTGTCCTGACCATCGCTGGCAAGAAGCTGTATCTCTGGCGGGGCGTCGACCGCGATGGCTTCGTGCTCGATGTGCTGGTGCAGAGCCGGCGCAATGCCAAGGCGGCCAAGCACCTGCTCCGCAAATTGCTGAAAAAGCAGGGCCGCGCGCCGCGAGTGCTGGTGACCGATAAGCTGAAGTCCTACGCCGCGGCCAAGCGGACCATCATGCCGGGGGTGGAGCACCGTCAGCACAAGGGGCTCAACAACCGCGCCGAGAACTCTCACCAACCGACCCGACGACGGGAACGCCAGATGAAGCGCTTCAAGTCACCCCGCCAAGTGCAGCGCTTCCTCTCTATCCACGACCCGATCAACAACCTTTTTCATCTCCGCCGCGACAGCCGTCCCGCCTCCGACTACCGCACCGCCCGAGCCCAGGCCTTCGCCACCTGGGCCGAGGTCGTCGGCGCGCCGCTGGTTGCTGCGTGATCGCCCGGTCCCGGGGCGTCCATAGGTAACCCGTGCCCTCGAGAACCGCCAGGATCAACAAGTTGACAGTGCCGGCTGCCGCGCTTACGCAGACTGGCCTCATAGGCCGCCCAATTCGTCACACGGTACTTGGCGCGGGGGAATTGGTGGCGGTGGGCGGAGTGGTGTTTGAACGGCATCGGTCAACGGGGCGGCAGGCATCAACGGGCCACGCCTTCTACGCCGAGCCATAGGCCGCCACCACCCCCATCCACGCACCACGCTGGCGGGCGTACGAGATCGGCGTCATCCGAGAACGGTAACCTCATTGCCAACTGGCCGCCACCGTTCTCGTGACAACACCTCTTTTCGTGGTTGACCTCCGGGCGGCGGTTCAGGACGTCTTGCCTGCCGTCTGACGCCGGTATTCCTCAACCGGCAACCCGCCCATGCCCCAGTTCTCCATAGGAACCTCGTCGATCACGACGAAGGTCGCCGCGTGCGGCTTTTTCAGCACCTCGAACAACAGATCGCTGACACCCTTGATCAGGGCCGCCTTCTGCTCCGGCGTCGCACCGGTTGCACCGGGGCTCGTACCCTCACGGGTGATCTGGATGTTCACGTACGGCATCGGGTGCTCCTTTCTGATTGTTGGCGTTACCGCCAGGGCCTTACCAGCGACCGGCATGCTGGCCGCCATCGACGTGCAGCGTTTCGCCGGTGACGAAGTTGGCGGAGTCGAGGAAGAGCACCGCGTCCACGATGTCCTGAATGTCGCCCAGGCGGCCGACCGGGTGCAGAGCGGCCAGGAACTCGTGCGTTTCCGGGGCGTGCATTGGCGTCTTGATGATGCCCGGCGACACCGCGTTCACGCGGATGCCCTTGCCGGCGTATTCGATGGCGAGCGAGCGGACCACCGCGTCCAAGCCGCCCTTGGTCAGGGAAGCCAGCGCCGCGGGCACGCTGGCCAGCGGCTGTTCCACCAGCGTGGTGGTGATGTTGACGATGTGCCCGCTGCCCTGGTTCAGCATCTGCGCCGCGGCCAGCTGGGACACATGGAAGAAGCCGGTCAGGTTGGTGGCGACGACCGCCGCGTAGTCGGCCGCGGTGTATTCGGTGAAGGGCTTGGCGATGAAGATGCCGGCGTTGTTGACCAGCGTGTCGATGCGCCCGAAGCGTTCGCGGGCGGTCTCCACCAGGCGCTTGGCGGTGTCCGGGTCGGCGACGTCGCCGCCGACGGTCACGACGTTCGGGTCGTCGCTGGCCTTGATGGAGCGGGAGTTGGCGACGACGGCGAAACCGCGCTGGCGGAAGCCCGCCACCAGACCCGCACCGATGCCCTGCGACGCGCCGGTGATCAGCGCAACCTTCTGCGTGCTCATGATGGTTCCTTTGGGTTCGGACAAGGGTCGTGTGTGGATGGCCCGCCACTCGCGGGTCGCTTCACGCCCCTTGGCGTGGGTTAAAACGATGAGAAATTCTGTCGTGAGGCGGGAGCCGGAGGACCGTCGGAACTTGCGAGCGCCCTGTCTTTCCGCCCCGCTTTCCCGTTGAAAAATGCCGCAGGGCGCGTAGAACGGCAAACGAGCTTTCCTCATCGAATCGACAAGGTGGATTTGTCGATGTCGCGACCGTTGCTGCCCCTCAGCGGGTTCCGCGCCTTCGAGGCCGCCGCCCGCCACCTCAGCTTCGCCCGCGCCGCGGACGAACTGCGCGTCACCCCGGCGGCGATCAGCCATCAGGTGCGGACGCTGGAGGATTATCTCGGCGTGCCGCTGTTCCGACGCAGCGGCCGGCGCGTGCTGCTGACGGAGGCGGGGCAGATCCTGCTGCCGGACCTGCGGCGCAGCTTCGACCTGATGGAGGCCGCCATGGGGCAGGTCAAGCGGCTGGCCGCGGGCGGCATCCTGACGGTCAGCATGTCGCCGTCCTTCGCGGCCAAATGGCTGATGCCGCGCATCGAGCATTTTCGGACGCGCCACCCCGACATCGACCTGCGCATCGACGCAGACGTGCGGCTGGTGGATTTTTCCGCCAACGAGGTGGACATCGTCATCCGCTATGGCCCCGGCTCCTACCCCGGCCTGAAAAGCGTGCTGCTCTTCGAGGAGGAGCTGTTTCCGGTGTGCAGCCCCCGGCTGCTGTCCGGCGCCGTTCCGTTGCGGAGCATCGCCGACCTGCGGCAACACACGCTGCTGCACGACGAAACGATCAATTTCGCGGGACCGATCCCGTCATGGCGGGTCTGGCTGCAAACGGTCGGGCTGGAGCAGGCCGTCGACCTCAACCGGGGGCTGCGCTTCAATTCCTCGGTGACGGCGACCCAGGCGGCCGTCGATGGGCATGGGGTGCTGCTGGGGCGCAGCCTGATCGTGGCCGACGATCTCTCGGCCGGGCGGCTGGTCCGCCCCTTTGCGGAGTCCTGCCCGGCGGGGTTCGGCTATTACCTCGTGCATCCGCCCCAGGTCGCGTCGCGAGCGAACGTCCGCGCCTTCGTCGACTGGATCATTGAAGAAGCGGCCGGGGAGGGAACCGGCGGAGAGGGATGACGGGCTGCCGTCACCCCCCTTTGCTCACCTCCAGCAATGTGTCGCGCAGGTTCGCGACGGCCTTTTGCAGCTTCGCAAACTCATCGGGCGGCAGGCCGGTCTGCTTGACGAGGGTCATGTTCAGGCCCTTCTCGCGCAGGCGGCGGCCGGCGTCGGTGAGGCCCACCCGGACCTGACGTTCATCCTCCGGATCGCGCTGCCGGGTGACGTAGCCCATCGCCTCCAGCTTCTTGAGGATCGGCGTGAGCGTGTTGGACTCCAGGAACAGCTTTTCGCCAAGCCCCCGGACCGTCTGGTTGTCTTCCTCCCACAGCGCCACGACGGTGATGTACTGGAGATAGGTGAGGCCGAGTTCCTCAAGGATTGGCCGGTAGGCCCGCCCGAAAGCGAGGTTGGCCGAATAGACCGCGAAGCACAGGAAATCGGCCAGTCTGGGGCTCGCCGGGTCGTCTGGAGTCAGTGGGGGAGTCATCGTCATCCTCTCCGGCACACGAAAATGTGAAGGGCCTGGAGCCAATATAACTCGCATCCGATGAAATCGGAAGGTTGACTCTCCCGCGTTCCCCGCATAGATTCAAATCGTATCCGATGCGATCGGATACGTTATAAAAAGCTTCCCCAGCAAGGACCCCACCATGCCCCAGCTGACCAAAGTGATTTACACCGGCCGGACCCACACCTCTGCCGGAGGACGGGACGGCACTGCCCGCAGTGACGACGGCCGCCTGAACATCGCCCTGTCCTCCCCCGGTTCGTCGGGTGGCGGCACCAACCCGGAGCAGCTGTTCGCCGCCGGCTGGTCGGCGTGCTTCATCGGCGCCATGAACATTGCCGCCCAGAAGATGCAGATCACGCTTCCGGCCGACCTCGCGGTCAACGCGGAAGTGGATCTCGGCACCACCGGCGCCGGCTACGGCCTCGCGGCCCGTCTCAACGTCAGCCTGCCGGGGCTCGACCGCGAAACCGCCGAAACCGTGGTGCAGACCGCGCACGGAACCTGCCCCTATTCCCTGGCGACGCGCGGCAACATCGACGTCACGATCACCGTCGTCTAAGAACGCGCGCCCCGGTCCAGGATCGGAGGCGGTCAAATCGGAACGCTGCCGCGTGAAGCGATCCGCAGATAAAAATCGCATCCGATTTGATCGCTTCCGCTTCCATGGGTCTCTCAGCCCCATTGCTCCATCCCGCCGGAGACAGACAGATGCCCGAGGCCATCAACCGTGACCGCCGCCGTTTTCTGGGCACCGCGGCCATGACTCTTGCCGCAACGCAGATCGGCCTTTCCGGGCCAGCCACCGCACAGGCCGCCGAAGCGAAGCCGACGGCGCGCCCCATCAAGCCGGGAACGGACACGCCGTTCGGTCCGCTGAAGCAGATCGACGCGGGCGTCCTGAATGTCGGCTATGTGGACGCCGGCCCTGCCGATGGCCCCGTGGTCGTCCTGCTGCACGGCTGGCCCTACGACATCCACAGCTTCGTCGATGTCGCGCCCGCGCTGGCATCGGCGGGCCACCGGGTGATCGTGCCCTACCTGCGCGGCTATGGCACGACGCGGTTTCTGTCCGGCGAGACCTTCCGCAACGGCCAGCCGTCGGCGCTCGCCCTCGACACCATCGCATTGATGGACGCCCTCAAGATCGAGAAGGCGACGCTCGCCGGCTTCGATTGGGGGGCGCGGACCGCCAACATCGTCGCGGCGCTTTGGCCGGAGCGGACCAAGGCCATGGTGTCGGTCAGCGGCTACCTCATCGGCAACCAGGAGGCCGGCAAGAAGCCGTTGCCACCGACGGCCGAACTCGAATGGTGGTATCAGTTCTATTTCGCCACAGACCGCGGCCAGGCCGGCTATGACCGGTACCGGCACGACTTTGCCAAGCTCATCTGGCGGCTCGCCTCGCCGAAGTGGGAGTTCGACGACGCCACGTTCGACCGCTCCGCGGTGGCCTTCGACAACCCCGACCACGTCGCCATCGTCATCCACAATTACCGCTGGCGGCTTGGCCTGGCTCAGGGCGAACCGAAGTATGACGAACTGGAAAAGCGGCTTGCCGCAGCTCCGGTGATCGCCGTGCCGACCATCACCATGGAAGGCGACGCCAACGGCGCCCCCCACCCGGACGCCAGCGCCTACGCCAAGAAATTCTCGGGCAAATACGCGCACCGGCTCATCGCCGGCGGCACCGGCCACAACCTGCCCCAGGAAGCCCCGCAGGCCTTCGTGGACGCGGTCGTCGACGTTATCAAGTTCTGACCGGTTCCGGCGCACGCATTCCCCCAGCCACCCCCCTTCGCCGGAGGCGAGCGGCGCAGGCTGCCGCTCCGCCCCAAGGAAACGATGATGACCCTTCTGGTTGTTGCCTACCTCGGGGGCATTCTGACCATCGTCAGCCCATGCATCCTGCCGGCTCTTCCCTTCGTCTTTGCGCGCGCGGAAAAGCCGTTCGTCACGAGCACTCTGCCGATGCTGGCCGGCATGGCCACCACCTTCGCCGCGGTCGCGACGCTGGCCGCGGTTGGCGGCGGCTGGGCCGTCCAAGCCAATGACCTGGGCCGCCTCGTCGCGCTGGCGCTGCTGGCCGTGTTCGGGGTGGCGCTGATCTCCCCGCGGGTCGCCGGCATCCTGACACGGCCGGCCGTCGCCTTCGGGACCCGCATCCTGCACACGGCGGGCGAGCCTGGTCCGGCCCCGACCTTTGGCGGATCGCTCCTGATCGGGGTGGCGACGGGGCTGCTCTGGGCACCCTGTGCCGGGCCGATCCTCGGCCTCGTTCTGACCGGTGCGGCCCTGCAGGGCGCCAACCTGCAGACCACGCTTCTCCTCCTGGCCTACGCGGCCGGGGCGGCCACGTCGCTGGCGCTGGCGCTGCTGGTCGGCGGCCGGCTGTTCGCCGCCATGAAGCGGTCGCTCGGCGGCGGAGAATGGGTTCGCCAGGGCCTTGGCGTGGCCGTCATCGCGGGGGTTGCCGCCATCGGGCTTGGCCTCGACACCGGGCTTTTCGCCACCCTGTCGAGCACCAACACCGACCGGATCGAGCGCGCCCTGCTCGACAATTTTGGTCCGGAGGATCCGGAGTCGGGCCAGGAACTTGGAATGAGCAGGGTGGCGAGCAACGCCGTGGTCCAAACGGCGGGCAAGCCGTTCCAGAGCGACCTCCCGGTGGAGGGGGCGTTCCCGTCGCTCGACGGAACGGTGGAGTGGCTGAATTCGGCGCCGCTGTCGACGGAAGCCCTGCGGGGCAAAGTGGTCCTGGTGAATTTCTGGACCTACTCGTGCATCAACTGCATCCGCGCCCTGCCCTATGTCCGCGCGTGGGCGGACAAGTACAAGGATCAGGGACTTGTCGTGATCGGCGTGCACACGCCCGAGTTCGCCTTTGAACGAAACGTCCAGAACATAAGGAAGGCGCTAACCGACTTCCAGATCGGCTATCCGGTCGCGGTCGACAGCAATTTCAAGGTCTGGCGCGCCTTTCGGAACAGCTATTGGCCGGCGCTGTACTTTATCGACGCCAAGGGCCGCATCCGGCACCACGCGTTCGGCGAGGGCAACTATCAGGAATCCGAAAAGGCCATCCAGGCGCTTCTGGCGGAAGCCGGCGAACGCAGCGCGTCCAACGACGTCGTAACGCCCGACGCCAAGGGCGCGCAAGCCGCGCCGGACCTTGCCCACATCCGATCCTCCGAAACCTACATCGGTTATCAGCAGGCGTCGAACTTCGCCTCTCCGGAAGGGATGGGCGGCGACCGCGCCCGGACCTACACGACGAATCCGCTGAGGCTCAACCAGTGGGCCCTGGCCGGCAACTGGACGGTCGGTGCCGAACAGGCGACCCTCAACCAAGCCGGGGGCGGAATTACCTATCGGTTCAGCGCGCGTGACCTTCACCTGATTCTTGGGCCGGGCGCGGATGGCCAGCCAGTCCGTTTCCAGGTGACCATCGACGGCAAGGCGCCGGGCGAGAACCATGGCGCCGACATCGCCGCCGACGGACACGGCACCGTCAGCCAGACCCGCCTGTACCAGCTCGTGCGGCAGAGCCGCGACATCGGGGAGCGTACGTTCGAAGTCCGCTTCCTGGATCCGGGTGTCGCAGCATTTGCCTTCACCTTCGGCTGAGCGCCGCGCCGATGGAGATCCTGAAGGAGTTTCCCGCCATGATGAAGCTTGCCATCATCCTCGTCCTCAGCCTGTCGGTCCTGGCAGCCCCCTGCGTCTATGACACCGACCCCCGCGAGCCGTCACCGCTAGCGGCCTTCTTCGCCAGGAACTGATGGTCCTGCCGCAGCGTTTCGTCGCAGAAGCACCTCCACCTGCCGGCACATGACCGCGGCGGGCATCGTCACGCCAATCCTGGCGGCGGCGGGACGGGGAGGTTACGCATCATCCGATGACGCCGTTCACGTGTGCCCGCCACCAGTTCCCGGCCGCCGTGATCCAGCACGCGATCTGGCTGTATCTGCGGTTCACGCTGAGCTACCGGGACGTCGAGGAGCTGCTGGTTGAACGCGGCATCGACGTGTCCCACGAGACGGTCCGCCGCTGGGTCGTGAAGTTCGGGCCAGCCATCGCCGTCAACCTGCGGCGCCTCCGGCCAAGGCCCAGTCCTCGCTGGCATTTGGACGAGTGGTGATCAGGGTGTGAAAAAGCCCGCGGTCGGGACCCTTCAGTTTCCATTATTGTCAAAGCGTTCCCGTGCCGATCGGCGCCAGAACCCCATGCCGATTCACATATGGTGCGTCAGAGGCTTGGGTCGGTGACCGCAAATCGGAGGTCCTGTGCCATTGCGTCCAGGACGAGGATGCTGTCTCCGTCTCCGAGATCGACATGCACGCTTCCCCCCAGCTCGATGACGTGCTCCGCCCGCCATGCCGCCGCACCGATGTCCCGCTCGAATCCCTTCAGAATGATGACGTCCAGCAGCGGGTCGAGGGCGGTCAGCACATCAGCGCCGCTGCCTGGGGCGAAGAAGAACTGGTCGCTCTCGCCGTCCCGCTCGGCAAGCAGCACATCATCGCCGACACCGCCATCCACGATGTCGCGCCCAGCTCCCGGAACCAGGACATCCCGCCCGGACATGCCATAAAGGCGATCGGCGCCTTCCGCCCCGTCGATGAAGTCTGCGCCGGCGCCGCCGTTTAACCGGTCGTCCGCGGCACCGGCCAAGATGCGATCATCACCACCCAATCCATGAATCCGGTCCGCACCATCTCCGCCCAGCAACGTGTCGTTGCCTTCAGACCCTCGGTGGATACCGTCCGGTGCTGCGATGACACCGAGCAGCTTGGCCGTGTGATCCCAATAGTCGTTTCCTATTCCAGGGGGAAGCTCCGCGAGCACGATGGTGCCGTCCGTCGTGCCGTCGGACAGGAAGAATCGATCGGTCTTGGCGATGTAATCACGATCGAACCCCAGCATGTGGCCATCAAGATCCCCGAGGAGCTTGTCGCCGAAGGCTCCCCCCGACGTGTCCTGCACCTTGTGTGTGCCTTCGGGCGTGCCATCAGTCACCCACAGAGCAGCGGGATTGGCTCCGCTCTGGTCCGTCAGAAAGAAGGCCCGGCCGCCGGCAATCTCAATGTCCTGGTACATCCAATCGTTCTGATGAAGTTCGGCGGTCCCCCCAGGTGTGCCATCGCTCGCCAACAGGCGTTGCGAGCCCGACCAATAGCTTTCGTCCAGGAAGAGAAGGCGATCTCCTTCGTCGCCGGGCGGTCCCTTATCGAGCCATGCGATCGGGCTGGCGAGTTCCTGGCTCGGCAGGAAGCTCACCTTGCCAGTAGCCTCCTCCAAAACACCAATCAGCGAGGCAGAACCTTGTTCCACCCGGTAGGTATCCATGTCGGTCGTGAACACCACATGGCCGTTGCGCACGCCGGCGATCCGTTCAAGGTCCCACCCCTGCATGGTCAGGTCGCCAAGGTAGCGCGTGCCCTCGGACGTGCCATCGGTGACCCAGAAGGTCGAATGCCGGACGGCGGTAGGCCACTCCATGCTCCCGGTCCAGTCGATCACATTCGTGACTGACACCACAATCCCCTCAGGCGAGGGCAAATAGCGGACGGCCCCGCTGTCGGGGATGAGGTTCGCAAACGCCGTCGCGGCGCCGTTGGCATTGACGAAGGTGAGCTTGGAAGGCCAGGACGCCGCCCCCTCGTGGAAGGCCAGCCCCCCGTCATTCATGCTGACCAGCGTGATGCCGTAGGACCAGGAGGGGAGCGGCGCCATCTCATGGAAGAGGACAGTTCCGGCGGCGGTGCCATCGGAGCTCCAGATTCCGTCCTGAGTGTCGCCGTCTGCGTGCAGGTAGATCCGGCCGTGTGCAGCCGTCAACGCCGATGGGGACGACCCTTGCGTCCCCGGCATGAGGTCGGTGACCATCCGGGTCCCCGCTGCGGTTCCGTCGCTCACCCACAGCTCCCGGCCGTGAATCCCATCGTCCGCAGTGAAGAACAGCCGGTCGCCGACCACAGTCAGGTCGTCCGGGGCGCCTGATGCGGCGCCGGCCGCAGCGTCGAACATCCGGGTCCCGCTGCTGGTGCCATCCGTGACCCAGAGTTCGCGTCCGTGCAGGCCGTCGTCGGCGGTGAAGAACACCTTACCGCCGGCAACGATAGCGTCCTGGGGGGCGCTTCCCTCCTCGCCGGGTCTGATGTCGGCAACAAGGCGCGTTCCCAACGGCGTACCGTCGGTGACCCACGGTTCAGCGCCCGTGTTTTGCATGGTAGCTGTGAAAACAGCGATCTTCGTTAGTGACATGCCCCCTCCAATCGGATGAAGCATTGATCAAAAGGTTGCACATCGCAGAATGACAATTTTGAGCTGAACGCGCCCCAATCATAATCAGATTATTTCAATCTCATAGTCTTGATAATTTTATACTTTATGTGGGCCCTAATGCACTTTCATGCATTGAAAGCGCGGGAGCACGGCGCTTCTTCCACAAGACGCTGAAGGAGACGCACACCGTCAACCCGCTCGCCGTCACCGTTGACAAGAACTCTATCTACCAGAATGCGGCAAGACGATGAAGAACGCCGGTGAGTTTGGGCGGCTCACCAAGCAACGGCAAAGCAAGTATGTGAACAATATGTTGAACAGGATCACCGCTGCATTAGGCGGTCTTTGCAAAGAAATCCATCGTTGCCACGATTCGCCCACCGTGATAATCGCCCTTCGTGAGACAAAATTTCAGTTGGTTAGTATAAGATATTGTCTGCTGAGCCGAGGCAAGGCCACCCTCTGATTATATTGGTCATGCAACCAGAGCCTTCATGCGCCGTCCCAATCACGTTTGGGCCGTAGTGCAGGATCAGGCTGCCGTCGTCGTACGAAAGCGCTTCCGGTAGTCGGCCGGATTGATGCCGAGATTGCGGACAAACGCACGCCTCATGGTGCTGGCGTCACCAAAACCGCAGACATAAGCCACCCGCTGGAGCGGCGTGGATGAATCCACCAACATCCGGCGCGCCGCGTCGAGCCGCGCCGCTTCCACGAAATCGGCCGGAGGGCGGCCAACGTCGCGCTTGAACACCCTGGCAAAATTCCGCGAACTCATGCCGGCCTGGGACGCCAAGGCCTCCACGGACAGATCGGCGGAAAGGTTATCCAGCACATACTCCTGGATCTTTTGGATTCCGGTACGGCTCGACACTTGGGCGGCGAGATGGGCACTGAATTGCGACTGCCCTCCAGGCCGCTTCAGAAACATCACCATGTAGCGCGCGACCAGCAGCGCCAGTTCCCGCCCGTGATCCTCCTCCAGCAGGGATAGCGCCAAGTCGATGCCAGAGGTGACGCCGGCGGCGGTGGAGATGTTGCCGTCGCGAATGAAGATCTGGTCCGAATCGACCGTCAGAGTTGGAAACTCAGCGCGAAGCTTGTCGGCGCATTCCCAATGGGTGGTGACACGGCGGCCATCAAGCAGCCCGGTGGCCGCCAGCAGGAACACCCCCGTGCAGATCGATCCGTAGCGGCGGACTTCGGGCGCGCGGCGCCTGAGCCAGTCGATCACCGCCGGATCGATGGCGCTGAACGACGGGTCACCGGCGATCAGCAACGTGTCGATCGGTTGATCGGGGTCGTGGATGGTTCGGTCGGCGAGGAACCGCAGGCTGCCGGTTCCACAAACCGGCCCCTCCGCGGTGCCCATCACCTGAACCTCGTAGGCCTTCGGATCGCCGAGGCGGCGCGCCGCTTCCCAGAACACCTCCGCCGGCCCCACCACATCCAACGCCTGAACCCCGGGAGGGGCGAGAAGCACAATCCGCATGAAAGACGCTCTTCCTGCAATCGGGCAGCCAAAGGGCACAGCCGCCCGATTGTATTTGGCATGCCAATTATCAGGCAAGAGCCGGGCTGCGGAGCGTGGTGACACGAAGCAGCGGATTGCCGGCGTCCAGCCGGCCCAGCGCCCGCAGAAGCCCGCAACTGATTGCCGGTTCGCACAGCACGACCGGCAGATAGGCGGCGGCGAAGACCGCCCAATCCGCGAACGGCGTCGCCCGCTCGCCCATCATCAGCCAGAAGCCGACCATGGCAACCACGCCGCTGTAATAGACGGCGTCGAAACGCAGCACCGATGACCAGCGGATCGAGGCCAGTCCAATGGATTCCAACAGGCGCTTTCCACCCATGGCGTGTGCGGCAACCAGCGGCACCATCAGCGACAGCGAATTCACGGCGAGATGCCCGAGATCCTGCGGCTCGAACAGCAGGGCCTGCAGCGTCAGGCCAATGCCGAACCCGAACAGGGTCGCGGGAAATCCGAAAATGAAATAGATGGCCGAGGCGCCGATGAAGTGCAGTTCCGACGGGCCGACCGGCTGGTGCCAAAACTCCATGAAGACCGAGAAGAAGATGGCCGCCAGAAGCGCCTTGCCCCATTCGAGAGGCCGGCGCAGGAAGGCCGGAGCGTGCGAGGCGAGAAGGCTGAGCGCGGCCGCGTTGGCACCGACGATCTTCGCGGCCGACAGCATGCCGGGTTCGATGTGCATGGACGTCTCCCGATGTTCGGATGGTTGGTATCAGGCCGACCACGTGTCGGCGGTCGCGGTGGCCGTGGCGAGGCGGGCCGACAGTTCGTCGGGCGTCGCGAGGCCGGATTGAAGGATCGTCGCCTCCAGGGCGCTCAACCACTGTTCATAGTAGCTCCAGGATGGACCGTCGGGGGCCTGGGTCCGCTCCCAGTCGCCGATGGCGGCGATCAGGTTCTGGCGGAAATCCTCCCACTCGAAATGGCCCTCTCGGGCCAGCGCAAGCGCCACCCCGAAGGCCGACCGCTCCCACTCCTCCGCGAAGCAGAGGGTGCCGTTGGCGCGGGGAGGGGAATCCTCGGCCCCGGCCATGCTGGTCAGGGCGAAATGTTCGAATCGGGTCAGCATGCCCGTTCCTCCGGACAATGTTGTGGGGCCGGTTCGGAGGTCAGGCGGACGCCGCGACCGCCACGCCCATCATGGCTTCCGGTGTGACCAGTGCCGCGAGTTCGCCTTCGCTCTTGCCCTCGGTTCCGGCGGGGCGCTCGGGAATGACGAACCAGCGGATCTGAGCGCTGCTGTCCCAGACCTTGACCTCGGTGCTTTCGGGCATGGTGAGCCCGAACTCCTTCAGCACGGCGCGCGGCTCGCGCGCGGCGCGGCTGCGGAAGGTCGGGTCCTTGTACCAGTACGGCGGCAGCCCAAGCACCGGCCAGGGATAGCAGGAGCAGAGCGTGCAGATAACCAGGTTGTGAACGCCCTCGCCATTCGCCACGGCGCGCATGTGCTCGCCCTCGGCCCCGGCCATGCCTTCCGGCAGATCCGTCAATTCGGCGATGGCGGCCGGCGCATCCTCGATCAGCCGTTGCTTGAAAGCCGGATCGACCCAGGCGCGGGCGACGATCCTGGCGCCGTTGAACGGACCCATCTTCGTTTCGAACACGTTCAGCACCGTGTCCACGGTCTTGCTGGTGATGACGCCCTTTTCGATGAGCAACGCTTCGAGGGCGCGGACGCGCGCGGCGCTCCGGGCCTCGCGGTCGTCGGGATGGTGGAAACGATCGGTCATTCTCGATGGCTCCGGTCAGGCGGCGGGCTTGGTGACGTAGGCGGCGTAGAGATCGGCATAGAGCGTCACATTCGGTTCCGTGTTGCCGGGCCACAGGTCCTTGGCCTCGAAACGCACGCAATAGACGGGCATCGGCGCGCCGACGCCGTCCGCCCCGGTGTCGGTCAGATACCCATAGACACCTGGATAGACCGTCTCGACCACACCGTTTTGGTTGCGCAGGAAGCCAGGAAGGCGAGTGTGTTCGACCGTTGGCACATTCCTGACCGTCACCGTGTCGCCTTCCCGGAAGTCGGGCAATATTGCGACGTCACGCTTCGGGGAATCCCCTTCCGCCAAATAGCGTTCAACGCGCTGGTCGATTTCCGGCGCGCCCCCTTGCGGCAGAGGCTTCTCAGGATCGGCGAGATACTCGGCCGTGCGCGCGTCCAACTCCTCCTCCGTGATGTAGCCGTTCTCGATGAAGTAGCCGCTGATGCCGCCCAGCCACTTCTCGTAATAGCGGTACTTGAAGTAGTCGAAGGGGTTTAGCCCTTCGGCCCCGGTGCGCAGATGGGCCCAGGTCCAGACGGTGTGGAAGGCGCTCGGCGTGGCGGGAAGCGGCAGTTGCGCGCTGAGCGCCATCATCGCCGTGTGAATGCCGAAGATGCGCTTCTCCCACTCCTCCACGAAGACGCGCGTTTCAACGGTGATGGGACCCAGGCCTTCCAGGCCCCCGAGGTAATGTTGCAGCTTCATTGGTTGCTTCCTGAAATCGGGAACGGAAACAGAAGCGTCAGAGGGCGGCGACGTCCGCCGCGACGGCGCAGCCGCGAAGCCCCTCCAGCAGCCTTTCGGCATCGAGGTCGCGGCCGATGAAGACGAGTTGGTTCAGCCGTTCCTCGCCGGGTTTCCAAGATCGGCCCGGCCGCCCGTCCAGCGTCATGTGGACGCCGTGAAAGACGAAGCGGCGGCCCTGGCCGTCGAGGTCCAGCACGCCCTTGGCGCGCAGCAGGTCGCGCCCCTTGTCCTGGACAAGCTGGTTGAGCCAGCGGTCGACGGCCGCCGGGTCGAGCCGCCCGCGCTCGCAAAAGGCCACGCAGCCGATGCCGGCGTCGTGTTCGTGCTCATGCTCATCCAGGATATCGGGGTCGAGGCGCAGGATGTTCTGCAGGTCGAAGGCGCCGATGCCGAGGATCTCCGAGAGCGGCAGAGCGCACTCCTCGGTGCGGTGGATGCGCGCCAGCGGGTTGAGCCGGCGGATTTCGCGTTCCACGGCATCAAGCGCCGCGGCGGGTTCCAGGTCGATCTTGTTCAGCAGGATAACGTCCGCGAAGGCAACCTGTTCGCGCGCTTCGTCATGACCGAGTTGCAGGGGAAGGTGGCGGGCATCGGCCACGGTGATGATGGCGTCCAGCGCGAAGCGGCCACGCAGCCCTTCGTCCAGCACGAAGGATTGAATGACGGGGGCTGGGTCGGCAAGGCCGCTCGTCTCGATCACCACCCGGTCGAATCCGCGTTCGCCTTCGGCCAGCCTTACCAACGCCTCGATCAGATCACCACGGACGATGCAGCAGACACAACCATTGTTGAGCTCGACGATCGTCTCGTCCGTTGCCGTCACGAGCAGCCCGTCGATGCCAAGCTCCCCATATTCGTTGACGATGACGGCGGTCCGCCCGTCACCTCGCTCCGCCAGGATGCGGTTGAGCAGGGTCGTCTTGCCGGCCCCGAGAAATCCGGTCAACACGGTCACCGGAATCGGTCGCATGGCGATGCTCCGTTGCTTCAGGTTGCAAAGGGCAGCTTTCACCTGCGGAGATAGCCGAAAAGATCCGGACGTTCCGCTTCAGTGCCGCTGTGGTATACATTGCACCGCATACCATTCGCTGACTCAACAAGCGGCAGCGGGCAATTCCAGACAAAGCGCCTATCAGAATCGGCCAACCGCATTGTGAAGCGGCGTGGGAATACGGTGGTTCCGTTGCAAAGTTTGCCTGCCGCCGAAAGAGGACGGGTTTTACCCAATCTCCGCCCGCAGGCAAACTTTGCAACGGAACCCCAGCCGCTACCGCCTCCACCACACGCCGACGAAGATCGACCGACAGTGCTTTCGCCATCCAGACTGGCCTCCTCCAACCAGTCCAAACCTTGAATCACAACTGCCCTTTCAGGGGAATCCCCGATCCAGATGCCGGCAATCCGCTCCAGCGGCAGACGCCGCCCTCCCGCGGGGTCAGAACGGTGGTGATGTCGAGGAACTTACCAGACAGGCCGGCTTCGGCTATCGCCCTGATCAGCGCCAAGGCTGCGGCCTCCACGGCGGGATGGGGGCGCCCCGCCTCGGCTTCTGTGATGGAAAGGCTGCGGCGGCTCATGCTGCAAGTCCGACAGCGGTGGCGAACGCCTCATCCGGAACCTCGAAAAAGCCCTGCGCGCCGCGCCAAGGAACCGGCTCCGGAAGGGCGCGGACATCGCCCAACTCCCACGCCCAGCGGCCTGGGGAGAAGTCGCCGAAGTGACCCCATTCTGCCATGGTTCGGGATTCCGTCCGGTGCGCGGCGACCAGCAAGGCGGTGCCGAGCAGGCAGTCGCGCGCGATGTCGACCAGCTTGTCGAACCGCCGGCGCAACGCGACACGGAATGCTTCTTCACAGGCGAACTCAGGTCCACCGGCGTCCCGGTCGAGGATGTAGGCCTGCAAGCCTTCGAGGTCTGCTGTGTTCTTCGCGGCGTGGATGCCGATGCGCTGGCCGATCAGCCGGGCCGGCGGCGCCCAGCGGCGCGTCTCGTGCAGCTTGAAGGGGCGCCCGCCCGGTGGCAGGGTTGATGATGAACAGCAGGGAACCGTGCGGCTGGCAGAGGGAGATCGTCGTCATGGATGGTCCTCCGTCGGCACGGGGTCGGCGCTCCCGGCGGCCGTCAAAGGGGCCTGTCCGGTTACGCCCCTGCTTACCCCCTCCTCGCAATGGCGTGGACTGCCGACGAGAACCAATCTCGGCTTATGAACCCGGTCTACGACATTGCCCCCAACCCCGCTGGAAATGGCTGGATGGTCATCGACACCACGACCGGTGACGTCGCTCGCGTCGGGGACCGGGAGATGCCCTCGCTCAGCATCGAGGACGCCGACGACTTGGCCGACCTGCTCAACCACCTGGAGCGGATCAAGCGCGCCAGGATGCATTGACGCTTCCCTGAAGGCGCCAACCTGAATGCTGCATTCCGCGGGATCGTCCATCGCTGCTGCGATGATGGAGGCAGCGCGCGACAGGCCTGCGACTTTGCCGATCAGCATGTCGGTCACTCCGGGAAGCTGCGCGGCGTCTTCGCGGGCAGCACCGGCAAGCGTCATGATGTCCTTGAAGGTCCGGAGCAGTTCCGCCTCTGCCGCGGCGACGGCATCGGCGCCGTTCCAGTTGTCCGCCTTTCCCGAAGTGGCGATGGCCAGCACACCGCTGGTCGGTACGTCGGCCGGCCGCCAGATGCAGCCGCAGTCGGCGCAGAGATGGCTCCGGTGGGGCGGGTAGGTCCAGCCGGCCCTCTCGTCCGATGCGTCGATATGCTGAAGGCCGCAGCGGGGACAGAACAGCAGCATGGGGAGTGGAGCGGGGTTCGTAAGGGCGGCGGGGCCGTCATCAGCGAGTGTGGCCGCTGGAAGCGAAGGTTCGGTGATGAAATGGGGCATGTCGTTTCCTGTGCTGATCAGGAGCCAGGGCTTGGAAGGGCGGTCACTCCGCCGGCAGCAGGCCCATGCTCACGGCGTCACGGTGGAATGAGGCGAGGTGGAGCCCGTCGAAGAGGCCGGCGATACCGAGGCCTTGCGCGTTTGCTTCGCCACGGAGCCGCAGGTGCTCCTTCGCGTAGAAGCGGACGACTGCCTCTCGGCAGGCCGTGCTATACGCGTCATCTTCGAACGGGTCGGCACCTGGATCGCGGGCGTGTGCGGGATGATTAGGATCGGGCAGCAATAGACCGTGCAGCTTGGCGCGGAGCGCGAGGCGCCGACGATACTTTGCCCAGCGCACCGGGTCGCGGCGCTCCCATGGCTCCTGCCGAAGGCCGCCTTCCGCGATGGTCTCCAACTCGGAGACGGAGAGCGGCGCCTTTCAGGCTCCCAGCTCCACCACCTCCGCCATAGCCGTCGCGAAGGCGCCGCACTTCAGGCAGAAGCAGCCGCCGTTGGTGTAGGTGTTGACGCGGACGACATGGCCCCGGCGTGGGCGCGGATCTTTCCCGTCACCACGAGCCTTCAGCCGCCGCGCCCGCGTCCAGCGGTGACCGCTGGACGTGTTGCAGGCGTGCTGGCGCTGCCACTAGCTGAAGCAATCGGCTTCCGCCTCCTCTACGGTCTTCCCTTCACCGCGCAGGTAACCGCGGCTGCCGTCGTGGGGAAACGCCTCGAAGAACGCTGTGCCGTAGGCCGGGCAGGTTCTCCAGCCGGCTGACGGTCGGCTGCGAGCAGAGATCGCCTCCGCTCTCCGGCAGCCGGCCGACCGCCATCTTGAAGGCCGGATCAGCGCGCAGGGCGTCGCAGTCATTAGCGTCCGGGTAGCCAGCGGCGATCAGCAGGGCACCGAACCGGATCATCGCGGCCAGCGTGTGCCGGACGCGCTCGGGCGCACGGGGATCCTCAATGCAGCCTGCCAAGCGCTCGCAGATCCCGAGCCGCCGGTCGATCTCTGCCAGCAGCAGGACGCCGGCGTCGGAGGTGAGGCGGCCGCCATCGAAGGCGGCGTGAACCGGCTTGCCGGCAACCGGTGACAAGCCGGGCAAAACTCCGGCACTTTGGGCCATGGCGGGCGTGGACTCCGTCGATACGTTGCGAGGCTGCTTCAGCACAAGAGTCATACACAAACTCAGCTACTTAACCTCATACCCGCCACCCTCATGGTCACGTTCACGCCTGAAACGTTTCGCGGGCTAAGCGATCGGCAAGCTTTGCTCTCGACGCGATGAGTTGGTCGATGTTCTTCAGGAAGACCTGCAGGATGGGCGAGGGATTGTCCGCTCGATAGCCGGCGGCGATCTCGATTACAGGCGCGTTGCCGGTGAGCGGCCGGCTGACCAGCGAACGCGGCAGCAAGGGGTCCACATAGGCCGGTAGCAGCGTGACCCCACCGGTGGACGCCACCAGCGAGATCCCGGTGGCGATGCCGTCCAGCACGTGGACCGGCGACACGACCACGCCACGCTCCCGCAGATAGCGGTCCACGATGCCGCGCAGCACATGTGGTGTGTCGGTGTAACCGATGAAGGAGTCCGGATCGATGTTACGCACGTCGATGGCGGAGCAGGCGGCCAGGGGATGGTCCCGCGGCAGGATGACCAGGATCGGCTCATGCGCGATGACCTTGTAGGAGACATCTGGCTGCGGTTCGAGCCGACAGAAGCCGAGATCGATCTCGCCCCGCTGGATGGCCTCGCCGATGTCGGGCGAGAAGTCGCTGGAGACCCGGAAGTCGATGTCCTTCAGCTGACTGCGGAGCACGTTGGTGACGTGCGACAGCCATTCGACTTCCTGGCCGGTCAGGAAGCCCACCGCGAAGCTGGGCTTGGGCGGCCGGACGACCCGCCGCGCCGCGGCGATCGCGTCGGCCGCCGCCTGTAAGGTCAGCCGCGCATGATCCAGGAAGACACGTCCGGCCGGCGTCAGCTCGACGCCGCGGGAGCTTCGTACCAGGAGCTGGGCGCCGACCTCCTGCTCCAGGTCGCGCAGCTGGCGGCTCAGCGACGGTTGCGCCGTGTGCAGACGCCGTTCGGCGGCGACCGTGAGGCTCCCCTCCTCGGCCACGGCGACGAAGTAGCGGAGGTGACGGAGTTCCATCCTGTGCGACGCCTGCCAGTGTCATCCCACCAGGGCCATGCCTGAAAGGTATGGGCGATACATAAACGAAGTCGTTCCCAGGAGGCAAGCGGCCGGATATCAACGGGGTGCAGACACGCAATCGCTGCCGCCTGGGCATGACAGGCCGGTGATGGTCCACCCCCAACCGGCGGCATTCCGTGTCCATCGTCCGCAATTGACGTCCGCGCAACCGATGCCCGGCCCCGGAACTCCACGATGTTCGAAGATCCTTTCGCCTCGCTGTCGTTCGTCGCCGGCCCGGCGATCCTGATCAACGCCTGCGCCATCCTGCAAACGGAGCCACCACCCGCTGCAATCTGGCGATCGTCCAATGGCGCGACCTCCATGCTTCGGTCGCTGCCGGAGACGACCGCATCGCTTTGCAATATGCCGAGCCGACCCCGAGGCGGCGGTCGTATTCGCCGACCGGCGGGTCCGGTCGCCGCTCCGTAGGATGGCGCTGCTCAACAGCGCGGTGGCTCTGCTCGGCGCCACAGCGACCTTCTTCCTCGAGAGTGCCTGCGGCTGGGCGCTGATCCGTCTGCACCGAGGCGGAGACGGTTCAGCAGCGGCGCTGCCCCTACGCACTCACACACATTCAGCAACGGGAGACGTGCAATGTCCACCATCTCGATCGTGACCGGCGGCAGCCGCGGCCTCGGCCGCAACACCGCCCTCAGCATCGCCCGGCGCGGCGGCGATGTGATCCTCACCTACCGCAGCAAGGCCGCCGAGGCCGACGCCGTCCTGGCGGAAATCCGGGCGCTCGGGCGGAGGGCGGCGGCGTTGCAGCTCGACACCGCCGACATCTCCGGCTTCCCCAACTTCGTGGGGCGCGTCCGCTCCACCCTGGAAGGCTGGGGCCGCGACCGCTTCGACCATCTGGTCAACAACGCTGGCCACGGCGAGATGGCCGCCTTCGCCGAGACCAGCGAGGCGCAGTTCGACATGCTCTTCAACGTCCATGTGAAGGGCGTCTTCTTCCTGACCCAGGCCCTGCTGCCGCTGCTGGCCGATGGCGGCCGGATCGTGAATTTCTCCTCCGGCCTGACCCGGGTGTCCTATCCCGGCTTCTCGGCCTATTCGGCGGCCAAGGGCGCCGTCGAGATCCTGACGCTCTATCTGGCCAAGGAACTCGGCGCCCGCGGCATCACCGCCAACACGGTGGCACCCGGAGCCATCGAGACCGACTTCCTCGGCGGGGCGGTGCGCGACACCCCGGCCTACAACGAGGCTTTCGCGACGATGACCGCGCTGGGCCGCGTCGGGGTGCCGGACGACATCGGCCCGGCGGTAGCGAGCCTACTCGGTCCCGACAACCGCTGGGTCACCGCCCAGCGCATCGAGGTTTCCGGCGGCCAGAACATCTGACGCCAGGCAAGACGGAGACGGCGATCTGCTGACCGGCCAGAATCCGGCCTCGTCGGCAGCGTTGGCGGCGGCGGTGATCGCCGCCCTCCGCTGAACTGACGGGCTCCATCAGGCACCGTCAGGTTCATCGTAGGAGGGAGCGCGAGTAAGGTTGTCCATGACGATGCCATGCGATCCCCGGTACGCCGACACCGGAAACCCGTCGATTCAACGGACCCAGCGCGTCAGGCGCTCGCTGACGTCGATCCGCAGGTCGATCGCGGCGATAACCAGCTTGCCGACAACCGGTGACAAGACGGGCAGAACTCCGGCACTTTGGGCCATGGCGGGCGTGGACTCCGTCGATACGTTGCGAGGCTGCTTCAGCACAAGAATCATACACGAATTCAGCGACTTAAACTCGCACCCGCCACTTCAAATTCAGCTCTGGTGAATTATCAGGGTTCGACACCCGCCTCGCCACAAACCCACCCCTCGACGGGGGTCAGCGCTGATGGTCTGAAGGTAGCCGTCACGGAGAGGTTAGCGGTGATGGTCGGGCCGGAGCTGAGCCTCCGGCTTTCACGAGTGCCGTCGCACTGGGCACCGGAGAAGGCGGAATCTAGCGCGGTGGATTCCGCCTTCTCCGGTGCCCAAGACCCGCCAGCCGAGAGCATGGCTCGGCACCTTTGGGGCCTTAGCTCAGTTGGGAGAGCGCCCGCTTTGCAAGCAGGAGGTCGTCGGTTCGATCCCGACAGGTCACGTCCCTGAACGTGGTGTAGGAGCTGTGGGGAACCGGCCGGCCGAAGCGCCCCCCAGAGCTGGCGTAGGCGGGCCGGTTTTCCACAGCGGGGCGGTCATCGTGGGTCTTCGGTAGAGTCTGGTCACCACACCTCAACCCACACGAAGGGTGACCACGATGACCGACGCGATGATGGCGCTTCGCGCGATGCTTGAGAAGGGCACGGATGCCGATCTGCTGCGCGAGATGATCGGCTTTGCCGCCGAGCGCCTGATGGAACTGGAGGTCCAGGGACTGACCGGCGCCGGCCACGGCGAACGCTCGGCCGAGCGGCTGGTCCAGCGCAACGGCTACCGGGATCGCGACTGGGAGACCCGCGCCGGCACCGTCAAGCTGCGCATCC
Organism: Azospirillum brasilense; assembly: GCF_005222205.1. NCBI lineage: Bacteria > Pseudomonadati > Pseudomonadota > Alphaproteobacteria > Rhodospirillales > Azospirillaceae > Azospirillum > Azospirillum brasilense. The sequence continues at coordinate 271,544 of NZ_CP032349.1, forward strand.
CCAAGCTGCGCAAGGGCTCTTACTTTCCCAACTTTCTGGAGCCGCGCCGGATGGCCGAGAAGGCGCTTACCGCGGTGATCCAGGAAGCCTACATCCAGGGCATCTCGACGCGCTCCGTAGATGATCTGGTCCAAGCCATGGGGATGTCGGGCATCTCCAAAAGCCAGGTCAGCCGGCTGTGCGCCGACATCGACGAGCGGGTGAAGACCTTTCTGGGCCGTCCCATCGAGGGCGACTGGCCCTACCTGTGGCTCGACGCCACCTACGTGAAGGTCCGCCAGAACGGGCGCATCGTCTCGGTCGCCGTCACCATCGCAGTGGCCGTGAACACCGATGGCCGGCGTGAGGTGCTGGGCATGGACATCGGTCCGTCGGAGGCCGAGACCTTCTGGATCGAGTTCCTGCGCAAGCTGAAGCGCCGGGGGCTGAACGGTGTCAAGCTGGTCATCTCCGACGCCCATGGCGGCATCAAGGCCGCCGTCACCCGGGTCTTCCAAGCGACGTGGCAACGCTGCCGCGTGCATTTTTCCAGGACCGCTCTCGCCCACGCCGGCAAGAGCGGCCGGCGCGTCGTCGCCGCCTTCATCGCCACCGCCTTCGCCCAGGATGATGCAGCCTCCGCCCGCGCGCAATGGCGGCAAGTGGCCGATCAGGTCCGGGGCAAGCTGCCGAAACTGGCGGCGTTGATGGACGAGGCGGAAGAAGACGTCCTGGCCTACATAACCTTTCCCTAGGAACATCGGGCCAAGATCCACTCGACCAACCCGATCGAGCGCCTCAACGGCGAGATCAAGCGGCGCACCGAGGTCGTCGGCATATTCCCGAACGAGGAGGCGATCACACGCCTCATCGGTGCGATCCTCTTGGAACAGAACGACGAATGGGCCGTCCAGCGCGCGCGCTACATGACGCTGGAAACCATCGCTCCGCTCGGCGATGATCCCCTCGTCAGCCTGCCTGCCGTGGCCGCCTGACCCAGCCGGCCAGACACGCCGGAGACCAAATGAGCGTCCCAGCTCCTACACCACGCTCAGGGACACGATCCCGCCAGCCCAGGTCGATCAGCCTTGGCTCCGGATGCTGATCCGGGAAGACCCGCTCGCAGTCCGCCTTGGCCAAGGTGTCGAATTGCAGGGCCGGATCCTGGTCAGCGGTCGAGACTCTGGCATAGCCGATGTTCGCCACCGCCCGCTCCGTTTGTCCGGAAACCCGTCCGCCAACCGATGTGAGCGGCCCCGCTGTCTCGCTGACACTGTTGCAGCATGGCACCAAGCCGGCCCGTTCAGGTGAGTCCCGGTCCTAACAGGGTGCGGAAAAAGGGCTGTGCACGGGCGGTTGGTCGTGATTCTTTTCGGTTGAGAAGAACGCGACCGACGAGGGGACGATGCGGGGTTCGGACGAACGCAGCGAGGGTCTGTTCAGCTACGTGAGCTGCGAGGCGCGGGTTCCAGCCAACCACCCGCTGCGAGCGATCCGGGCCATCGTGGACGAGGCGCTGGAGGTGATGTCGCCGGCGTTCGAGGGGCTGTACTCCAAGATCGGGCGCCCCTCGATCCCGCCGGAGAAGCTGCTGCGGGCGCTGCTGCTCCAGGCCTTCTACTCGGTGCGCTCGGAACGCCAGTTGATGGAGCAGCTCGATTACAACCTGCTGTTCCGCTGGTTCGTCGGCCTGTCCATGGACGCCCCGGTGTGGGACGTCACCGTGTTCACCAAGAACCGCGAGCGTCTTCTGGCCGGCGATGTGGCGGCCAAGTTCCTGGCGACCGTGCTGGGTCAGCCGAAGGTCAAGGCGCTGCTGTCGGACGAGCATTTCTCGGTGGACGGCACGCTGATCGAAGCCTGGGCGTCGGTGAAGAGCTTCCGGCCCAAAGACGGCAGCGGCGAGCCGCCGGGGCCGGGGCGCAACGGCGAGCGCGACTTCCATGGCGAGAAGCGGTCCAACGAGACGCATGCCTCGACCAGCGATCCCGAGGCGCGGCTCTACCGCAAGGGCAACGGCCAGCCGGCGAAGCTGGCCTTCATGGGCCACGCGCTGATGGAGAACCGCCACGCCCTGGTGGTGGACGTGCGGCTCACCGCGGCCAGCGGCCTGGCCGAACGTGCGGCGGCGGTGGCCATGATCGAGGCCATCCCCGGCCGCCACCGCATCACGGTCGGCGCTGACAAGGCCTACGACACCAAGGATTTCGTGGCGGACATGCGCGACTTGGGCGTGGCTCCGCATGTTGCCCGAAATACCAGCAACCGCCGCTCGGCGATCGACGGCCGGACCACCCGCCATCCCGGCTACGCCGTCAGCCTGCGGGTCCGCAAGCGGATCGAAGAGGTCTTTGGCTGGATCAAGGGAGCCGGCTTGCGCAAGACGCGCCATTGCGGAGCAGCCCGTGTCGGTTGGATGTTCACCCTAACCGCCACCGCTTACAACCTGATCCGCCTGCCCAAGCTGCTGGCTGCGGCATAATCACGCCCGCAATCCGCCTGAACGGCGGTTCTGGGAGCCTCGGAGCGAGGAAAAACGCTCCGTCCCGACCAAATCGCCCGCTGAAACCCGCATTCTCAGCCTCAGCGGAGGAAAAAGGCCGGAATATGTTCGTTTTTCCGCACCCTGCTAAACGTGTGTGACGCAGGCGCGGGCCGTCACGCCCTTCCACCCGGCGCTCCGTACCCGGCACGAGCCAGCTGCTCCCGAAGCTGCTCTTCCGTCTCGTGGGCTAAGTCCAGCAGGAGGCGATAGGGATCACCTTTGAGGCCCAAAGCGGCGGCGAAGGCTGGCTCCGTTTTCAGCCCCGCCCACCGGTGCGCCATCACGCGTGTCCGGAACCCGGCGCCTCCCAGCCGCAGCAGCCGCTGTTCGACGATGAAATGCCGCCAGCCAGCCTGTTCGGCCACCGGCCTTGACGATGCGAACAGCTCGAACGTCCAGCCTTCCGCGTCGAAGGTGGCGATTACCGCCCGCTCGCCGCCGATCCACTGCCGAATGGAAAAGGCCGGCGCATCCCCGTACGCCGTCCAGACGGCCGCCGTGAAGGCCAGTGGGTCCGGCGCGTGGCACAGCACGTCGATGTCGCTCGCCGGAAGCGCCAAGCCTAAGGGCGGCGTTCCGGCCAGATGAGGATCGAACGCCGCCAGGATCGTCATGATTCCGGTGCGGCGCACCGCGTCGACGTGATTCAAGCGAGCCGGCATGAGCCGCGGCTGCAATCGGAGCAAGGCGCCATTCTAGTCCTTCCATCACTTCGATCGCCCGATCCGCGTACCCCGGAGCGGGCTGGTTCAGGACAGGGTCGCGCGATGATCGGCGTCGGGTCAAGCCAGGGAAGCCGCAACTATTGTGTCCGGTATTGACAATGCCGCTGCAGCTAAAAGGAGCCTGACCGCGGCACTCACCGGATGCGTACCAACGGCAGTCGGCTCACGATGCTGGTCGCGCTTCCGGTGGAGGTGACAAATGCGATCTACAAGGGCGCGCTCACCCGCGTTGGCTTCACCTTCCCGTTCCAGTACGCTGGCTTCCTGTTCAGCGAGTTTCAATCCAAGATGCGGTCGGAAGCCCTCGCCCTGACGCTCAAGAACTGCATCCGCCGATGGTAACGTGAATCGACGTGTTGCGGAGAGGGGAGAAGGGCAAAATTTGGCCGCAGCCCCACGGCTGATTGGGCGACGCGGACGGAGTTGGGGCGTCCGAGGTGGTTCCGTTGCAAAGTTTGACGGCAGGCGCGGAGTGCCGCGGCGGCATCGCTTGGCACTGAGCCGGACGTCGATCACCCGCCCGCGTGCGTCGACGGCGCGGTAAAGGGACATCTACCGGCCCCCCGCCCCTGCACACAGGTGTTGCGCTGAGGTGCAGAATGGCGTGCAAAGCCTTCTCGCGCCTCGACTTTGCCGACCCGCCGCTGCCGAAGAAATCTCCGGCTGAAGCACGCGCAGACCAAGATGCTGGCGCATCGGCTCGAAATCCTCGTCGTTGTGCAGCAGCACGTGTCCGCCTTCCATACAGAAGGTTCCGATCACCATGTCGATGGTCTTCCGGACCGTGATGCCTTTCGCACGCAGAGCGCGGTGGTTGGCGGCGACCTTGGGCGCGGCGGTCGGCGACAGCATCGCCTGCACCGCGTGCGTCCGCAGGGCCTGCTCGACGCGTCTCGCTACCGCTTCGTCACGCACACCTTGCGGAACCTCCACCAGATCGCTGTCCCAATCGACGGTGCCATAGAACGCCAGCGTGCGTTCCTACTGCTTCAGGCGGATCAGGCAGCGAAGCGCCTTCTCGACAACGGCCTTCTTCGTGCTCAGTCCGGTTGTCTCCATCGCTTTGGCGATCAGGCACCGATCCGCAGAGGCGGCCCGCCCGACCGGGCTCAGGGTGCCGCTGGCCAGCCCCTTCTGCACGGTGGCGACAAGGGCATGCCGATACGCAGGGCTGCCGCTGCGCGGTGCGTGGCCGAGCACGCGGGTCAGCGTGTCGCGCTTCCAAACCCGGACGGCGCCGTGGTGCTTGTTGAGGTACGCGGCCAGACCCTCGACACCGCCGCACGCGGCGAGGATGTCCTGAAAGCGGCGGGCGAAGGCGGCCTTGTCCAGCGTCGCGATCTCGTCCGGCGCGATCGCCAGCGTCACGGCCACCGGCGCCGTGCCGGATTCCGGCGATGCCGCCGGGCCGGTCACGAGAGTAGGAACCGGCGGCGGTTCGGGCTCCTGGCGCTGGCCGGGGCGAGCCTGATGGCTGGCGCCGGACTGCTGCTGGTCGGAGCCTCCCGGCTGGGTGCGCCGTTCGCCGAAACACCGGCGCTGCATCTGGCGCTGATGGGTGGACTGGGCCTCGGCGTGCTGGCGGTCTTCGCCATCCCCGTGCTGTTCCACACCGGCCGGACCTTTCCCCTTCCGGCGGCGGCGCGGCTGGCCCTTCCACTGCTGGTCGGGGCCGTGGCCCTGCGGGTTCTGCCGGAGCTGGGTGCCCTGCCCGCCCCACGCGCTGGCGGCGCCGCTCTGGGCGGCGGCCTTCCTGCTCTGGCTCAAAGTCTATTGGCCGTTCCTGTCGACGCTGCGCGTGGAAGAGGCCGCAGTGTCGGGATCGGGCATCGATCCGAACATCCGGCTCGTTGGCGATGGATCCGAAGTGACCTGAGACCGGACAGTTCCTTCAGGAATGGGTCGAGTCCATCACCGGAGCCACCGAAAGCCGGCCCGCTCCCGTTGCGGATGTTCACCCTTGCGGTCGGGGGTGAAGCGGTACGGCACCGACGGCAAATCCTGTCCGACGTGCGGGAGTTCATCATACAGGCGCCGATACCGTCGCTGCCCATCGAGCGCACCGGACCGCAACCATCCCGGCTCTTTTCACAAGCTCCCCGGCATGTTAGCGCGACAGTGACGAGGTTCCGCACACCACCCAACGAGGCTTCGCACACCGGCAGAAGGGTTTCGCACACCGTCAACGAGGTACCACACACCGCCAAGGAGAATCCGCGCTTTCCAGGATCGAGGTTTCACCCACCGTCATGCCAGTGGAAAGGTTTCACACACCGCGATTCAAGGTTTGGCACACCACGAATCGCGGGCACACCCACCGGAACTCGTGGCATCACACACCGTTAGACGAGGAACCACACACCGAAAACGCCGTAAAACTTTGATAAAACTCCTGAATTCGGTTCCGTAACTCTATAACCTGCTAACTTTGAAAACCATATAATAGATTCAATATGTCGGGGCGCTCCCAAACGCTCACGCCAAAGGAATGGGCAGTCTCACGACGGTGCCCACAGACACGCGCTGAACCGGCAGAGTCACAAGCCTATGCTCACCGATCTGGTGCCCAAAATGGAAAGGCATAGCTTATGCTGACATGAATTCCGGTGTGCAAAACCTCGTCGCCAGCCGACGACCTAGGATTCCCAACGGGTTTTGGTGTGTGGAACCTCGACAACGCCATATGTTGCCAGCCCCGAGGGGATGTTGGTGTGCAGAACCTCGTCGCCTCACCCCGGTTGGACGATCTTCCCACGTCTGCGCCGATTCGACCTCCCCAATCACCGCCAAAATAGCCGATTCGAGAGTATGTTCGAGGTTTCACCCACCTAACCTCAAGGTTTCACACACCTGTCGTCGAGGTTCCACACACCAAAATCTCCTCCGCTGGACGACGCTGTCCACATCCCTCAGAATGCGCGGACAGGAGGGACCGTGTATGGCTCGGGCAGCAGAATCGAAGACGATGGTTGTGGCCGGAGCAAAGCCCCGGTCAAAATCTCAAATGGCTGCCATTCCTGGGCCGGACCCGGCGGAGCGACCGAAAAGGCGCAGTGCGGCAAAGCCTCCGACCTTGGAGAATCTCGGACAACTGGACCTGTTCGAGGAAGCCGTCACCAAGCTTGGAGAACGTCCGGACTCGCCGCTGATCGGCAGCGTAAAGAACGCTCGGACGATGATGGTCTGGAGCTTCTTCTCGCTCGGCCGCGAACGCGTGACCGAGCTTCCAGTCTACAACGACGGCAAAGTCTGGATCGAAGTGACGGGCACCAAGCACGGCGTGCCGACGATGCTCGACAAGGAAGTGCTCATCTACATCGTCAGCCTCATCCAGGATAAGATGAACCGGGGAGAGGTGACCTCCCGCGTGGTGACCTTCCGAGCCAACGACTTCTTCATGCGCACCGGCCGCAAACCCGCGGGCACCGCCTATGATTGGCTTGAAGAAGCGCTGATCCGTCTCAAGGGCACCCTGATCCGCACGAACATCCAAAGCGGCGACGGCGTAAGCGGCACCGACGAAGGCTTCTCTTGGATCGACCGCTACCGATTCCGTTACACCAAGAGCGACACCGGGGAAAAAGTCGGCGACACCGTCGTCGTCATGCTGTCGGACTGGGTCTATGGCTTGGTGACCGGTGGCAATGTGCTGACGTACAACCCGAGCTACTTCGACCTGAAGCCGTTGGAACGGCGGCTGTACGAGGTTGCCCGTGCGCATTGTGGAAGCCAAAGCGGCTTCCGCATGAACATCGAGAAGTTGCGCCTCCGCGCCGGGTCGGACGCTCCGCTCAAGGAGTTCAAACGGATGCTGACCAACATGGTCACAAGCCGCAAGTTTGCCTTGATCGACTATGGCTTCATCATCCGCGACCCGCGCCAAGCCCGGCAACGCCTGGGTGAGGACACCGTCAAACGCCGGACCCCCCTCAAGGCGTACGAAGTCTTCTTTTATCCGAGAGACGGCGTCATGGCCGCCATGACGCAGGACGTCAACGATGGTGCGCCGCTGATCGAGGACGGCGATGCCTTTCTCACCATGAGCGACGAGCTTTGAGCGCGGTCCGCGAAGCCTTGTCTCAGGCCCGCGTACGTGAAATCGACCACCCACAACGCATTCGGACGCGGCGCCTGGAACGGCCGTAAGACGCGGCAATCACGGTGAGAGCGGGCATCAATCCGGGGTATTTTTTCCCACACTTCCCGCGCAAGACATCCGCCCGTAGACTTGATATTTGGACAATGCCCCCGTGGAACGGACAAATTCACGCACTGTCCCGCGGATGAAGAAGCCGTATCTTCACAGTATGCTCATGTAGATGGACGTCGCATCTTTCCAGCTTCTGGGTAGCCGTTGCTTTTCGATCCTGAAACCGTTCTTCTGAACGGTCTCTTCATTGTTCCATTTTTCCCAATTATTGATCACATAGTTCTCGTCGCCAAGTCGACAGCAAGGGAACCCACCAGCCTGTTGTGCGGCCATGCGTCCGCCGGCGTTCACGGCACCTGCAAGCGCCGGCCCATCGATCCGCCTTGGCAGGGCATCCGCGCAAAATTTCAGGTCATCGCACGTCGCTTCTGCTGCTCGGTCATCACGTGCCGGCGCCGGATCGTCACCGAGCGCCTGCCGGATGTTGCCCTGCCCCAGGGCCCGACGCACGCCCCGTCTGGCCCAGGCGCAACGGGACATCGACCTGACTGTGTGGGGTGAGCCCAAATCGTGCTTCGCGCGCCACGATCGGCCCGATGCCTTCGCCAGCGGCATTCGGGCGGAGGCCTTGGCCAAGCCCTTCACGGGCCTGTTCCAGGAGCGCCGCGCTGATCGGCTCAACGCCTGGATCCGGGCCCCGCGCAGCTTTGCGGACAACTTGATGCGGAACGAGGCGGCGGTGCGCGCCGATGCCACTGAACCATGCAGCACCAGAGCGGTTGGAGAACAGATCAACGGGCTGAAAGGGCTGAAGCGGCGAATGCACGGCCAGGCAAAGCACGACCTGCTGCGCGGCCGGGTTCTGACCACTTCGGGAAGGTTGCTTCCAGCAAAAACCGATCAACTGACGATTCCTTTCATCAGAAGTGCGGAAGAACCCCTGAGTGTCGCGCCATGCTGATCGGAACGTTTGCGTGGCCGCAGTGGGCAACCTGAGGGCGTTGGAGATAATCAGCCTCACGCCCGCCGGTCGGCAACGCTTGAGCGTGTGCAGCAACTCGACCCCAAGGTTTCAGCCTGTGAGGCGCCGACGCCCGTGCCCAGCACTTAGCATCGGCCATAAGCTTTCACCGCCACGGCGATGGCGATAGCCACCGAGACGATGGGCCTGTTCTGGCGGACCTTCATGCGGGTGTCGTCGATTTACACAGTGGGCCAATCGCCTTCGACGGGACGCTCCAGGCAGCTTTCCGCCTTCCTCGCCGGTGCCCCCTTGCACACCCCCGCACGGATTCCGTTCCTGCGGTGCTGGCCTGCCCTTCTGCATTGGTGTTGAGCTTCCTTGTTACCCTGCCCCTGCCCCTGCCCCTGCCCCTGCCGCCCTGCCCTTCCCGCTCCCGTTCGCGCGTCTGCTGGATCATTGCTCGACCGGCGAGCCCGACGCCATCACACCGACGACGGTCCGGCGTCGGCAGACAATGGTCTCCCCTCCCCTTTGCCGGTCAGGGGTCTGCCCTGCCCGCTCCGCCGCCGGTCCAGGCTGACCAGAGCGCGGACAAGGCGATGCCGCCCGTATCCACAGATGAGCAACAGCCGCCCAATCTGGACGCTCCCTTGTTGGTGGCCGTGTGAGCGACGATCCTCGAGTTGGTCCCGAACGAACGGCGGCGTGACGGGGTATCAGCCGCACCAGCGCGTCGTCGGGGAGATCTTGAAGGCGATCGGCCAAGCCACCGGAGAATGGCGTTGGCGAGGCGTCGTGCAGCCTCCAGCGGATCGCTAGGCTATCTGCGGCACGGATACGCTTCCATGCGTCCATGCTAAAGGGATTTGCGACGAACGCCAGGCAGGCGAGGCCGCTGCAGGCCTCGCGGCGTCCCCAGAAGCCGACATCCCCGCGTTGGGAAGGTTCGGCATCAATCAGGGCCTCCTCGACGATCCGCTTCAGGCAGCTTACCCGGAGCAAATCCAGCGTTCCAGGCTCAACGTCACGCTCGGTCCGTCTCAAGGGGATGCCGGCGGCAAGCCAATCAGTGGCGTCCTTGAGGAACTCACGGGCAACCACATGGACCGGGGGGGGCGCCGTGACGACGGGTGACGTCCGGTTACCAGCTCTTGGCGAAGCGGCGCTTGTTGTCGACGAGTCCGGCGGTGGTGCGGGTGAGGATGACCGGTGTCGAGCGGTGATCGGTCTCCAACCGCACCATGCCGGCCATGCTGTCTTTCTTCCGCCACCGCCGTGTCTTTCACGGCGGAGGTTTCGCGTGGTCAGTGGGATTTCAGCATGGAGTTTCGAACGCTTTCGAGCCCCCACGCGTCCTGGCTCTGGTTGCGACATCGCAACTGTGTTCGGGTGCGTCGCATCGGCGCCATACATCGAGTGCTTTCAAGAACATGCCCGGTTGCGACATCGCAACTGTGTCGGACTGCGCCGTATCCGCGATCGGCGCCGACGGACTCAGGTTCCGTTGCACCATAAGGATGTTGACGATAATGTAGACATTTTTTCCGGATTTCACCCTTTTTGTTGACAGTGTTCCGTCTCCCTGCCACGTTGAAGCTCAGCAGCAACCGTGGGGCAGGGGAGCGCCGTCATGACGACCGCCGGAGAATCCCTCAAACATCATCGCGAGTCTCGAGGCCTTACACAGGCACAATTCGCGGAGCATCTCAATAGCGCGCTTCACCGCAGCTATGACCGGCAACGGATCAGCCGGTGGGAGGGAGGGCGAGAGCCGGTGCCGAAGATCGTCTCCACGTTCCTGTCCAGCGGCGCGACGGAACTGGCGACGAGCGGGCAGGGGGCAACCATCATCGCCGTCGCGAACCAGAAAGGCGGGGTTGGCAAGACGACGACCGCCGTCAACGTGTCGTGGCTTTTGGCAAATGAGGGATACCGCGTCCTGCTCATCGACGCCGATCCCCAGGGCAATGCAACGGTCCATCTCGGCATCGACGGCATGAAGCAGGAGAAGGCGGGCACCACGCTTTACCAGGTGCTGCGCCTTGAAAAGAACGTCGAGGACGTCGCGCAGGCCGTCGGCGAGATGCCTCTGCATGTGGTGCCGGCAACGATCACGCTCGGCGAGGCGGAGATCGAGCTGCTGACCGTGCCCTACGGCACGATGCGCCTGAAGGCATCGCTCAACAAGGAGCATCCCGACGTCAACATCAGTGCGCGCTACGATTTCATCGTCATCGACTGCCCCCCAAATCGGGGCCCGTTGACGATCGCGGCCCTTACGGCCGCCCAATATGTCATCATCCCCTGCCAGACCGAGATGCTGGCGCTGGTGGGCGTGCCGCAGCTGCTCACCACCATCACCCAAGTGCGTCGCAGCGTGAACCCGCATCTGACCGTTTTCGGTGTCTTGCCCACCATGCATTCACAAACACTGCAGGATTCAGAGAGCCTGCGCCTGCTGCGCGAGCAGTTCGGCGAGCACACCCGGATCTTCTCGCCGATTTCGCGCTCCACGGTCTTCGCCCGAGCGGTGTTCGAAGGCAGGTCGGCCTTCGAGCATGAGCCCAAGATGGTCGGCGGCGACGGATACCGTGAGATCGCCGCCAGCCTGATGGACCTTCGTCAACCGCCGGCCGCCGGAGGTGCCCATGCCGCCGCGTAAGAAGTTCGGCGCGCCGAACGCCGCGCTTTTCCGGAGCGCTGCCGGAGCGGTCCCAAACGTCGCGGCCCTGTTCGGCCAACCGTCGGAATTTCCCGAGGTTCGGGAACTGCCTCTGGAGCAGGTGCATCCGAACCCTGACCAGCCGCGCAAGCAGTTCGACGAAGAAGGTCTTCGGCTGCTTGCGGACAGCATCGGCGCCAAGGGTCAGCTGCAGCCCATACTGGTCCGGGAAGGAGAGGGGGCGGAACAATACATCATCGTGGCGGGTGAGCGCCGTTGGCGGGCCTGCCTGCTCGCCGGACGGGCGTCGGTCTATGCGGTGATCACGAAGGGCGATCCGGATGAGATCGCGCTGATCGAGAACACCCAACGTCAGGATCTCAATCCCTTCGAACTGGCGGACGGAATAGCGAAACTGCTGGACAAGGATGGCGCCACGCAAACCGATGTCGCAAGGCTGATCGGCCGCTCGAAGGCCGAGATCAGCCGTCTGATGGCGGTGCACGCCTTGCCGACGGAGGTCCGCAGCGGCTTCATGCAAGGCGGTCGTGCCGTGTCGCGGTCGGTCCTGTTTGAAATCGCGGACGCTCCGACGGAGCAGCAGATGGCGTTGTGGCAGCTTGCCCAGGAGGGAGCCACTGTACGCGAACTGCGGGCAGCCAAGCTGGAACTCGAGGTTGCCACGACGCCTCATCACAAACAAGGCGGCGCGGGGAAACCCCCCGCTGATGCACAGGCCGGTGGAAACGACCGATCGAAGCCCGCTTCACCGGCCGTCACGCGCGACGCCGATGCCGGGGGATCATCCGTACGGCGCTTCTCGCAGATGGTCGGCCGGTTCGAGCAGCAGGTCGAGCGTTTCCGAGAGGTGCCCTTGGAAAAGGAGCAGATGGAACGCCTGCGGCGCCTTCACCGCCTGATTGGCGAGGTTTTGGAACGCTGACCGGAAAGGCTGAGTTGCGACGTCGCAACGTGCCACGCCCTTCATGATGTTTGGTCGTGGCACGTTGTTGGAAGGGGGCTGCCAGGCTGGTGGGGGCTATGGCCTCCGCCGTCGGGCGCAAGCCGGAGTTTTCGCTCGACGGCGTCCGTCATGGATGCTCCTCCGACGCCGGTTGGGCTTTTCGCCGACGTGCGACCGGAATCAGGGCCAGCAGTGTCGCCCCGAGAAGCACCCATTGTTCCGGCGAGCCCATGCTGTTCAATGTCGCCCAACTGGCGAGGCACCATGCCGTCGGCACGACGAGCAGCAACCACGACCATCGCCCGTCGGCCATCATGACAAGGCCGATGGTGGCGATCGCGGTCGGGTCCGGTGTCATGCCGAAGACCTCGGCTCCGCCCAGGGTCCGTCCGGCGAGGAGCGCTGCCAGTGGATGCAGGACAAGCGCATAGAGGAACAGGGCAAACCCTATGGGTGCCCGCCCGGCTCGGGAGAGCGACCAGCGGAGCCGGCCACCGACCACGGCCAGCAGGACAGCCTGAAGCGCGAAAAGCGGGGCCACGTAGGATGCTGCCCAGTTGATGGTGGCGTAACGCTCCCATAGGAAGCTCCAGGCCAACCAGGACCACAGGACTGTCAGGATTCCTGCGATCACAGGATCCGACCATGGGCGGGGCCGGATGAGCCACAGCAAAATGGCGGCGCCGAGCAGCAGCATCAGGACATGCGCGGGCCAGAGCGCCTCGTTGTGCCGTTCGATCAGCCGCCAGTAGGTGCGGGGGCTGAAGAGCAAAAAGTCTTCGGTCGAATAGGTCCACCAGTCCGCCATCAGAGGTCCCTTACATGATCAGCCATGCGCCGCCGCATCGCGGCATCAGGCATCGGCCCCGCCATCGCAGCCATGTTTTCGCGCACATGGGCGACTTGGCTGGTTGCGGGGATGGCCACGGTGACGGCGGGATGAGAGATGATGAACTTCAGGACGAACTGCGCCCAGTTGGACACGCCGATGTCGGCGGCCCAGGAGGGCAGGGGATGGCCCGACAGCCGGCGGAGCAGCACGCCCTGCTGAAACGGGCGGTTGACGATGACGCCCATCCCGCGGTCCGCCGCCAGCGGCAGGATGCGTTGCTCCACGTCGCGGTCGACGATGTTGTAGGTAAGCTGCACGAAATCGAGAGGCTGCCGGCGCATGATGTCTTCGAACAGGTCGTGGCGCCGCCCTTCCGACGTCGTGATGCCGACGTAGCGGAGTTGACCCGCCGTCTTCATGGCGAACAGCGTCTTGAGATGCTCGTCCCAGGACAGCAGGTTGTGCACCTGAAGCAGGTCGAAGCGCGGCACGCCCCACAGGCGGCGCGACTCTTCGATCTGCGACGGCCCGCGTGTGCCCGAAGAAATCCAGACCTTGTCCGCCGCGAACAGGGCAGGGGAGTGCCCCAGCTTGCGCAGCCCATCTCCGACCACCGCCTGGGAGGAGCCGTACATGGGGGAGGAGTCGATCATCCGTCCCCCCATCTCGAAGAAGGCCTGCATGACCGCCGCGCATTCTCCGCGCAGTTCGGGGTCATCACCGACATTGAAGGTGATCCAGGTTCCCAAGCCAACGGGCGGGATGACCTCTCCCGAGGATGGAATGCGTCGAACCGGCACCTCACCGGCCTTTGCCTGGACGCGCAGCGGCATCATCAGGGCGGCCCCGGCCAGAACACCGTGTAGAACGGCGCGTCGTGTCGCACTCATGCTGTCACCCTTTCGTCTCTGTGTCGCGGCGTCCCTCGACGGCTTCGGCTTCGGCTCCGGTGTTCGGCGAGGTCGTACCCCATTGCGTGGTGTTGGAGCTGTGGGCAACCGGCCCGCCGCAGGGCTCCCGACGCTGGCGTAGGGGGCGGGTTGTTTACAGCGGGACGGTCATCGTCGTTCTTCCTCGCCCGAGGGTGACCGCGAAGACCGACAAAATGATGGCGCCTCGCGCGCCGCTGGAGAAGAGCCCTGACGGCGATGTGCCGTGCGAGATGATCGGTTTCACGGCCGAGCGGCTGATGGAACCGGAGGGGCAGGCCTGAGGACCGGTGACGGCCTTGGCGAACGCTCCGCCGGGCGAAGGGTCCAGCGCAACGGCTGTCGGGATCGCGACTGGGAGACCCGCACGTCATGGCGCCGTTGCCGGGTGCGCTTCATGCGCAAGGCCCCGGCGCGTGATGTCGGCCTTCATCGCCACCGCCGTCGCCCACACCGCCGTCGCCCAGGACGCTGCCGACGCCGCCAAGGCGCAGTGGCGCAGGGACTCCGAACAGGTCCGCCCTGCTCAACGAGGCCGAGGGAGACACGCTGGCCTTCCGGGCTTTCCCAAGGAACACCGGGCCAAGATCCACAGCACGCTCCCGCTGGAGCGGCTGAACGGCAAGATCAAGCGGCGCGCCGAAGGTGGTCGGCATCCTCCCCAACGAGGCGGCGATCACCCCGCCTGATCGGCGCCATCCTGCTCGAACAGAACGATGAGTGGGCGGTCCGGCGGCCGCATGATGATCCCGGCGAGATCCGCTGGAGACCAGAAGAGCGCCTCGGTTCTTACACCACCCGTTGGGACTGATCTTGCGGTTGCTTCAGTTCAACCCGGCGAGCCCGACAGCCTTTTGCCTTCGTGCACCGACGCCTCAGCCGGTTGCGTTCCGCGTCTTGAACACATCCTTGTGCAGCGAGCTGAGTTCGTTCTTTAATATCTTTCCCATGGCATTCCGGGGCAGCGCATCCAGGACGATCACGGCCTTGGGCAGCTTGTAGCCGGCGAGTTCGCGTGCCGCCCGTGCGAGAATGGCGGCCGGATCGAGCGACTCGCAGCCTGGCTGGCGTTCGACGGCGGCGACCACGCCCTCACCGAAATCGGGGTGGGGAACGCCGAAGACCGCGGTCTCGCCCACCCCCTCGATGCGGTTGAGCACGATCTCGACCTCGCGCGGATAAACATTGTAGCCGCCGGAAATGATGATGTCCTTCGCGCGGCTGACCAGTGTGAGACGGCCATCCGGGGCGGCGCGCGCCAGATCCCCCGTCATGAAGAAGCCGTCCGGCCGGAATTCCGCCGCCGTTTTCTCCGGCATCCGCCAATAGCCTTTGAAGACATTCGGACCACGCAGTTCGAGACCGCCGACCGTGCCCGCGGGCTGCGGCTGTCCGGCGGCGTCCACAACCCGGACCTCCAGCCCTGGCAGCGGGTAGCCGACCGTGCCGGGCAGACGCTCGCCGTCGAGGGGATTGGAGGCGATGATCGTGGTTTCCGTCATGCCGTAGCGTTCGAGAATCCGATGCCCCGTGCGGGCCTCGAACGCCTCGAAGAGGTCCGGTGACAGGGGAGCCGAGCCGCAGGTGAACAGGCGCATGCTCCCGCACCGCTCCCGGTCGAGCCGCGGGTCGGCAAGGAGGCGCGTGTAGAGCGTCGGGACGCCCATGAACAGGGTGCTGTGCGGCAGATGCCCGATCACGGCGTCCGCCGTGAATTTGGGAAGGAAAACAGAGGACGCGCCCGCATACAGCATCGAGTTCAGGGCGATGAACAGGCCGTGTGCGTGGAAGATGGGCAGGGCGTGCAACAGCACATCGGCGTCGGAGATGCCCCAGAGCGCGTTCAGCGTGCGGGTGCCAAAGGCCAGATTGCCGTGTGAGATCATGGCGCCCTTGGGGCGGCCCGTCGTACCGGAGGTGTAGAGGATCGCCGCCACGTCGTCCGGCCCCACCTCGGCGACGTGTTCCCGTGGTGGCCGTCCGCGGCACGCCGCCGTCACGCTTCCTTCGCCGTCCGGGTCGAGCGTGAAGGTTCGGCACCCGGCCGGCGGCACCAGATCGCCGACGACCGCGGTCTGCCCGACGAACACCGTAGGTTCCGCGTCGTCGAGGAAGTAGCGCAGTTCGGCCAGCGTGTAGGCCGTGTTGAGTGGCAGGTAGATCGCCCCGAGCTGCAGGACGGCGAGGTAAAGACACACCGCCTCGGGCGACTTCGCCACCTGCACGGCGACCCGGTTTCCCGGACCGACGCCGGCCTCGTGAAGGACGTGCGCCATGCGTCCGGCGGTCCGCCGCAGGTCCGCGTAGGTCCATGTCCGTTCCGTGTCGGTTCGCCCCGTGTCGGTTCGCAGGGCCACCCGCGCATCGGACGAAGCGCCGGGCTTCAGAAGCAGGCTGTAAAGATTGTGCGTCATTCCGGTGTTCCTGTCGCCGCGATGCGGGTCATGTCATTCCGAAGCGAAGGCCGGTTCGCTTCAGGGAATGAGCACGATCGGTCCCGTCGTGCGACGGGCTTCCAGGTCGCGGTGCACCGATGCGGCCTCGGTGAGCGGCGCCCGATGGGCGATGCCGACCTGGACCCGGCCCGAGGCCAGGGCTTCGAACAACCCGCCGGCCAGGGTCTCGATGTCGTCGCGGCTGCGGGTGACCGTGGCCAGCGTCGGCTTGGCGAGGAAGATCGAGCCCTTCTGCGCCAGCACGCTGATATCCACGGGTGCCACCGGGCCGCTCGCCTGTCCAAAGCTGACCATCAGGCCGAAGGGCTTCAGACAGTCCAGCGACGCCATGAAGGTGTCCTGCCCGACGGAATCATAGACCACGTCGACACCGCGGCCGCCGGTGATGTCGCGGACGCGCGCGGCGAAATCCTCCTCGCGGTAGAGGATGACGTGATCGCAGCCGGCGCCCTGGGCGACGGCCGCCTTTTCCGGCGAGCCGACCGTGCCGATCACCGTCGCCCCCAGAGCGTGCGCCCACTGGCACAGCATCTGGCCGACACCGCCCGCCGCGGCATGAACGAGAAGGTTTTCCCCCGCCTTAACCGGATGGACGCGGTGCAGCAGATACTGCGCCGTCGTTCCCTTGACCATCGCGGCGGCGGCCACCTCGTCCGACACCGTGTCCGGCAGCTTCACCAGGCGGTGCGTGGGAACGATGCGCCGCTCGGCGTAGGCGCCGAGCAGCATCCAGTAGGCGACACGGTCGCCGGGCGCCACATCGGTGACGCCGGGGCCGACCGCCTCGACGACGCCGGCGCCCTCCACGCCCAGCACGGCCGGGCGTGGGATCGCGTACTGCCCGGAGAGGGCCGAGCGGTGATAGGTGTCGATGAGGTTGACGCCGATCGCCGTGTGGCGGACCAGGGCCTCCCCCGGGCCGGGCGGCGGCACGGCCACCTCCTCCCAGACCAGGGCTTCGGGACCGCCGGGCTGGTGGACGCGGATCGCATGAACCATGATCGGTTTCCCTTTCACGCCGATGTCAGCCGTCCGGTGATCAGGGCGAAGACGGCGCTGAAATCCTTGTTCCCGTGACCGTGCTCCACGAGCATCTGGTAGAGCGCGGCGGCGCTGCCGGCGAGCGGCGTGGCGGCGCCGCTGGTGGCGGCCGCGTTCTGCGACAGGCGCATGTCCTTCAGCATCATCGCCGCCGCGAAGCCCGGCTGGTAGTCGCGGTTGGCCGGCGATGCCGGGACCGGCCCGGGAACCGGGCAATAGCTCTGCAAGGCCCAGCAATTGCCCGAGGACACGGTCATGACGTCGTAGACCGTCTGGTGGTCGAGCCCGAGCTTCTCGGCCAGGGCGAACACCTCGCTGATGGCGACCATGCTCATGCCCGCCATCATGTTGTTGCAGATCTTCAGGGCCACGCCGTTCCCGGATGCGCCGACATGGAAGATTTTGGGACCCATGGCGGCCAGCACCGGGCGGGCGCGCTCGAAGCCCTCGGCGGTGCCGCCGACCATGAAGGTCAGGGTCCCGGCCTGGGCCGCCGGGACCGCGCCGGACACCGGGGCGTCCACCATGACGAAACCGGCCTCGGCCGCCGCCTTGCTGACCGCCCGCGCGCTCTCCACGTCGATGGTGGAGCAGTCGATCAGCATCGCGCCCGGACGGGCGTGCGCCAGCACGCCGCCCTCGTCCTCGCTTCCACCTTCGTAGGCGGCCCGAACATGCTTTCCCGTCGGGATCATGCTGATGACGGTGTCGGCATCGGCCAGCGCGTCGGCCAATGTGGCCGCCACGCGGCCACCGGCGGCGGCGTAGGCGTCGCGCGCCGCGGCCACCACGTCGTACCCGACGACGTCATGCCCGGCCTTGGTCAGGTTGTCGCACATGGGACGGCCCATGTTGCCGAGTCCGATGAAAGCAATCCGCGCCATGATGTTCCTCCGGAAGGGTCTCTCAGTGGGTCACTTCTTGACCAGGGAGCACTTGCTTTCGCTCAAGGGGATCGCCGCCTGGTCGCCGGGGATGGTGCGTTGAACCTTGTAGTAATCCCAGGGGCCCTTGGACTCGGCCGGTGTCTTGACCTCGATCAGGTACATGTCGCGGATGACCCGGCCGTCCTCGCGGACCTTGCCGCCCTTGGTGATGAGATCGTCGACCGGAAGTTCCCGCATCTTTTCGGCGACCACGGTGCCGTCGTCGGTGCCGGCCGCCTGCATCGCCTTGAGATAGTGCGTCACCGCCGAGTACACGCCGGCCTGGACCATGTTGGGCTTGCGCTTCATGCGCGCCTCGAAGCGCTCGCCCAGCTTGCGGCTGCCCTCGTCGCGATCCCAGTAGTAGGCCGTGGTCGCGATGAGGCCCTTGGCGTTTTCCAGGCCGAGCGCGTGCACGTCGCTGATCAGGACGGCCAGCCCGACCAGCTTCTGGCCGCCGCTGGTGATGCCGAACTCCGCCGCTTGCTTGACCGCGTTGGTGGTGTCCGTCCCGCCGTTGGCGAGCCCGATGATCGCGGCCTTGGACGCCTGCGCCTGGAGAAGGAAGGAGGAGAAATCGGCGTTGCCGAGCGGGTGCCTGACCTGCCCCAGCACCTTGCCGCCGTTCTCCTTGACCGTCTTGTCGATGTCGGCGGCCATCTGATGACCGAAGGCATAGTCGGCGGTCAGCATGAACCAGTCCTTGCCGCCGTCCTGGACGACGGCACGGGCGGTTCCGACCGCCTGGGAATAGGTGTCCCACATCCAGTGGAAGCCGTTGGGCGAGCAGTCTTCGTTGGTAAGGCGCGTCGTCCCCGGACCGGTGGCCAGGGTGATCTTCCCGCGTTCGCGGGCGAGGTTCTGGACCCCGATGGCGATGGCCGAATTGGTCAGGTCGGCGATGGCATGGACGCCCTGGGTGTCGAACCACTCGCGGGCCTTCGCCAGCCCGATGTCGGGCTTGTTCTGGTGGTCCGCCGACAGGATCTCGATCTTCTTGCCCAGAACCTGGCCGCCGAAATCCTCGACGGCCAGCCGCGCCGCCTCGACCGAACCGGCGCCGCCGAATTCGCTGTACAGGCCCGACTGGTCGTTCAGAACGCCGATCCGGATAACGTCGGCGGCCTGGGCCGTTCCGGCCGCCAAAGTCGTCGTGGCCAGAAGCGCGGCGATGAAGGACGTACGCATTCTTGTTTCCTCCCTTTTTTGTGAACTCTTGATCAGTCCATGTTGATGATGACCGTCTTCTTGTGCGTGAAGTGATCGAGCATCGCTTCGAGGGATGCTTCTTTTCCAAGGCCGGACTGCTTGAAGCCGCCGTAGGACAAGCCCGGCTGAACCACGAGATTCTGGTTGACCTGCACGAAGCCGGCCTGGAGCCGCCGGGTCGCGTCGAGGGCGGTGCGCAGGTCGCGCGTCCAGATGGTCGCGGCGAGGCCGAAATCGCTGTCGTTGGCCATGGCCAATGCGTCCTCGTAGTCGCGGAAGGCGATCACGCAGGTGACCGGTCCGAAGATTTCCTCGCGGGCCAGCCGGTGATCGTTGGGCAGGCCGGTGAAGAGGACGGGCTGCACGAACAGGCCGCGCGCCAGCCGCTCGTCAGTCGGCAGGGCCGAGCACCGGTGCGCCACCGCGCCCGCCGTCGCCTCGCCGAGCGCGATGTAGGACCGCACCCGGTCGAACTGCTGCGGCGAGATGATGGTGCCGATGTCCGTCGCCTCGTCCAGCGGGTCGCCCATGGTCATGGCGTCGACCTTCGCCTTCAGCTTGTCGATGAAGGCGTCGTGAAGGCTCTCATGGACGAAGATGCGCGAGGAGGCGGTGCAGCTCTGGCCTTGCCGCGTGAAGCGCATGCCCGCCACGGCGCCGTCGATGGCCTTGTCGAGATCGGCGTCGCCCATCACGATCATCGGGCTTTTGCCGCCCAGCTCGAGGGTGACGGGGATCAGCTTGTCGGCCGCCAGATGCGAAATGATCTTGCCCGTCTCCACCGAGCCGGTGAAGGTCACCTTGCCGACCCCCGGATGGCTGACCAGGGGCGCGCCGCATCCGGGGCCGTCACCCGACAGGATGTTGAGGACGCCCGCCGGCAGAAGCTGGTTCATGACCTGGATGACACGCAGGGCCGCCAGCGGCGCCTCCTCGGCGGATTTGACGATGACGGCGTTTCCGGCGACCAGCGCCGGCGCGATCTTGAGCGCCATCAGGTACAGCGGCACGTTCCAAGGAATGATGGCGCCGACGACGCCGATCGGTTCGCGCTGGGTGAAGGTCAGCATCTTCGGGTGGAACGGGACGGTTTCGCCCTTCAGCTCGGACGCGAGCCCGCCATAGAAGGTCAGGGTGTCCGCCACCAGCGACGCCTCGACCCGGCTTTCGGTCCGAATGGCCTTGCCCGTCTCCAAGGCGAGGAGGCGCCCGATCTCCTCGGCATGGCCGACCAGACGGCGCCCGCATTCGACCAGCAGCCGGCCCCGCTCGCGCGCCGAAAGGCGAGCCCAGGCGCCTTGCGCCGCGCCCGCCGCGCGGACGGCGTCGTCTACGTCGCGCTCGCCGCCGTCCGCGGCCGTGGCGATCACGTCGCCCGTCGCGGGGTTCACGACATCGAAGGTCTTTCCCGTGGCCGCCGGCCGGAGTTCGCCGCCGATCAGCAGCAAACCCGACAGCTCGCGCGCGAGGGCATGGGGGGTCGTGTTCAGAACCAGGTTCTGGTCGGTCATGGACGGTCTCTGTTCAAGATGGGGACTGGTGTGCCGATCCGGCGCGCGCCGGGGGCGGAGGCGGTCAGGATGCCCGGCGCTGCGACCAGACCTTCAGGGCGTCGGCGAACTCGTCCGACCGCAGGCTCGCGGCAAAGGCCGCCTCCGCCGCCCGATCGTCCAGTTCGCCGCGGGCGATGTCGTTGAGCGCGCGTTTCATGCCGGCGATGGCTTGCGGCGCGCAGGCCGTGATGCGTCCGGCCAACTCGTCCACGGTGGCCTGGAGATCGCCGGGAGCGACGATACGGTCCAGGAAGCCGATGCTCAGCAGGTCGTCGCCGGCGATCGTTTCCGCCGTGAGGAACAGGCGCTTGGCCGCGTTGAGGCCAAGCCGCGACACGTAGCGGCGAAGGCCGCCGGGGTAGAAATGTATGCCGAGCTGTCCGGCCGGCATGCGCATGCGCATCCCGGTCACGCCGATGCGGAAGTCGCAGGCGAGCGCCAGATCGGTGGAGCCGCCATAGACGCTGCCGTTGAGGGCGCAGATCGTCGGGACACGGACGGCTTCGATGCGATCGCACAAGCGCGCGAAGGCGTTCTCCCCGTCCTGGCCGCCCGCCGCGCCGCGCTGGGATGACTGGGCCGCGCTCAGGTCGTAGCCGGAGGAGAAGCTCGGCCCCGTCGCGGTCAGCACCAGCACGCGAACGGACGGGTTCGCTTCGGCGGCCGCGATTTTCTCCTGCAAAATGGCGATGTCCGCCACGTCGATCCGATTGTGCTGAAGCGGGCGGTTGAGCCGGATGGTGCCCACCGCGTCCTTCACGGTCAGTTGGGGGGCTGTCGCCGGCCCGTCCGATTGACCCCGTGGCGTCCCGTTCATTGCTTCCTCCCAGGCGCCGTCATTGGCAACGGCACGGCTCTATGGATACCGTCTTTGTTTTCTTAAAGAACCATGAGCGACGTTATGCATACCAGAGAGCGATAATGGAATGCAACGTGGAAAGTTTGGCACGCTTATGGTTTGGGTGTTCCGCAATGAATGGCAGCGGCTTTCTGGTATGCCGTTGTGCGTTGGAGGCTGCTGGTAATCCTTGCCGCGCGAGCGTGCGCCGCGGTCTGTCAGAGCTTGGCTTCTCCACCGCCTGCAGCGGTTCGGTCGACCAAAATCGGGTTTTGGCATACCAAAACATTGACGCCGACCGGTGGGCGCGATAGTGTCGGCCGATCCCGATTTGCCAACGGATCATGCCATGCAGGCGGAAAAGCCAAGCCGCGTAACGGAAATGCGGCAGGTGCTCGAACAGGAAATCCTGGGCGGGATCATCGCACCCGGCGAGCGCCTGGACGAGCGCGCTCTGGCCGAACGGTTCGGCGTGTCGCGGACGCCGGTGCGCGAGGTGCTGTCCCAGCTTGGTTCGAGCGGCCTGGTCACGATAAAGCCGGGAGCCGGCGCCTCCGTGTTGCGGATGTCCGCCAAGCAACTCGTCGGCATGATGGAGGTTCTGGTCGAGCTGGAATCGCTGGCCGCCAGCCTGGCCGCCCGCCGCATGGGACTCGCCGGGCGCAAGCGTCTCGTGGAGGTGCACGAGGCGAGCCGCGCCGCCGCCGAGGCCAGCGACATCGAGGCCTACGACAATCTCAATCGCGAACTGCATGAGCTGATTTACGCCGGAAGCCGGAACGAGCATCTGGAGCACCAGGCGAAACTCATTCGCAGTCGCCTGCGCATCTACCGCCAGTATCCGTTCCAGCACACCGCGCGCCCTTTGAAGTCCTACACGGAGCACGACCTTTTCGTGAAAGCGATCCTGGAAGGGGATGGCGAGGCCGCGCGCCGGCACATGCACGACCACATGACCACGGGTGGAAGCATTTGGGTCGATATGGTGGTTTCCATGCCGCCGGTCGGTGACCACGAGTAGCGGCTGTTTTTTGAACATGCGTGCTGCGCGGATTGGCGGGGCGGCGGCGTCCACCGCGCGGCAGCGGTGATCTAGTCCAACGGCATTGTTGAGATGCTTGACGTGCCGTGGCTTGGCACAGCGCCAAAACACGCCGTCCCTCTTCATCACCTTGGCCGCGCTCGGGCAGGCGGCGTTCTTATCCCCCGTGTGGGTGCACGGGTGTGAGCGGAGGCGCGCGGCCTTGGCAACCTCCCGCGCCGACGCGTGTCCGACCGCCCGGGAAAGCACCTTTCCACCCTCTCATCGCGTTTGGGTTGTTACAGAAGATTTCGTCCGGGAAGTATTATTTCCCAGAAGAAACTTAAAGATTGTCTTATGAAAGATAACGTCAATTGCAAGTAGGCGCCTCTTGGCTTTAATCTCCGCAAACCAATTGGGGGCTCGGACAGGTGACCGGTTGAAGGAGTGCGGTGCAGTGAAGGCAGGTTTGTTGAAGAATGGGCTGGCCCGGCTGGGCGGGGCGTTCCCGATCGCGGCCCTGATCGCGGTGGCGGCTCTGGCGGGCGCCGGAGCGCTGCAGAAGGCCGAGGCGGCGTCGACGCTGGTCTTCTGTTCGGAAGGCAACCCGGACAATCTGGCCCCGGCGTTGGCCCGCACCAACACCAGCTTCGACGCGATCCTGCACGTCTACGACACGCTCGTGCGCTTCGATGCGGAGTCGAAGAGCATCGTGCCCGCGCTTGCGGAATCCTGGACCATCTCGCCGGACGGCACCGTCTACACCTTCAAGCTGCGGCCCGCTGTGCGCTTCCACGACACGCCGGGCTACACGCCGACGCGCACGCTGACCTCCGCCGACGTGCTGTTCAGCTTCTTCCGGCAATGGCACAAGGACCACCCGTACCATTCGGTCGGAAACGGGGCCTACAACTACTTCAACGACCTCTCCATGGGGGCGATCCTCAGGTCGATCGAGGCGGTGGACGACCTGACGGTGCGCTTCACCCTCAACCGGCCGCAGGCGCCCTTCCTGGCCAACCTGTCGATGGTCTTCGCCGCCATCACCTCGGCGGAATACGCCGACACCATGGCCAGGCGCGGCACGCCGGAGCTGTTCGACCTGGAGCCGGTGGGGACCGGCGCCTTCCAGCTCCTCTCCTATCAGAAGGACAACCTGCTTCAGTACAAGGCGTTCGAGGGGCACTGGGCCGGGCGCCCGCCGCTCGACAATCTGGTCTTCGCCATCACCCCCAACGCCACGGTCCGGCTGAACCGGCTGCAGGCCGGCGAATGCCACGTCATGCCCTATCCCAACCTGACCGACCTGCCGAAGATCCGGAACAGCCCGTCGCTGACCCTGCTGCGGCAGGAGGGCTACAACGTCGCCTTCCTCACCTTCAACGTGGAACGGAAGCCGCTGGACGACGTGCGGGTGCGCCGGGCGATCAGCATGGCCATCGACAAGGAAACGCTGGTGGACGCCCTCTACGGCGACACCGGGCGCACGGCGAAGAATCCCTTGCCGCCGACGAGCTGGGGCTACAACGACGCCATCACCGACATCCCCTACGACCCCAAGGGCGCGAGCCAGCTCCTGGCCGAGGCGGGCTACGCCAACGGCTTCGAGATCGAGCTGTGGCACATGCCGGTGGCCCGGCCCTACATGCCCGCCGGCAAGCGGGCGGCGGAGATGATGGCGAACGATCTGGCCCAGGTCGGCGTCAAGGCCACGCTGGTGACCGACGACTGGTCGGTCTACATGAAGCGGCTGATGAACGGCGACCACCAGCTGGGCATGATCGGCTGGACCGGCGACAACAGCGACCCTGACAATTTCCTCTACACGCTGCTGAGCTGCGAGGGAGCGCGCAAGGGCGGCGGCAACATGGGCAAATGGTGCGACCGCAGCTTCGACGACGTCATCATCGAGGCCAAGCAGACCACCGACGTCGCCAAGCGCACCGCCCTCTACCATCGGGCGCAGGAAATCTTCAAGGATCAGGCGCCGTGGCTGCCGCTGGCCCATTCCATGGTGTTCATGGTGCTGCGCGAGGAGGTGACGGGCTATCGGATGAATCCCTTCGGCCTGCACCTGTTCCACCACGTCGATCTCGCCCAGTGAGCGGCGGCGCGCGGTGATGATCCGCACCAACATCGCCCAGCGGATCGCCGCGGTCGGCGGCATGCCCGTGCTGGTGGCGGCGGCCATCGCCATCGTCGCGTGGTTCCTGCTGCAGCAGTCCGACCGCGCCAACGGTTCGGTGGTCATCGCCGGCACGATCTACCGCGAACTGCTGGGGGCGGAGGCGGCGCGCTCCGACTATCTGAACACCGCGGCCAGCCGGCGGGCGGCCCAGGCCGTCCGTTTCGACGCCCACACCGGCGAGGCGCGCCGTCAGCTGGACGCCCTGGCCGACGCCACCGAGGACGATGCGCTGGAAAGCGCCGTCAGCGAGACGCGGCGGGTTCTGGACCGCTACGCCACGCAGATGGAGGAGCTGAAGGCGGTCACCGAGCGGAACGACGCCCTGATCGGCGCCATGGCCCAGCAGGCGGCCCGGCTGATCGACATCACCGACGCCGCCCGCCAGCGCCAGAACCTCGCCAACCTCGGCTATGCCGAGACGGTGGCGGACTCCGACCGGCGCCTGAGCCTGCACCGCGACGTGCTGGACAACGCCCGCAGCATCTACGCCGCGCTGGCCGGTCTGTGGCGGCACGAGGCGGCCCGGCTGTCCCGCGAACACGGTCAGGCTCAAGGCGGTGCCACGCCCGGCAACTCCGGCGCGCACGACACCGGGGTGCTGATGCTGCGCCTGAGCAACAGCGCGGAAGCGCTCGAGGAGGCGCTGGAGCGGGCCGCCGCCGCGGAAGGGCGCAGCGGGCGGGGGCAAAAGCGCATCGTCGCGGCGGTCTCGCAGGTGTCCAGCGCGCTGATGGACGGCGGCGACATCCGGGACAGCGCGCAGGAACTGGAAAAGCGCATCGACCAGATCCTGAACGTCTACGGCACGGCCTACGCCGCCACGCTGAACGAGGTCACCGAACTCACCGCCCACGCCGTGTCGGCCAACGAGACCGAGCAGCAGGCGCAGGGCGTGACCATCGCCGTGCTGAAGCTGGCGCACGCCACCGCCGACGCGGTGAGCCACCGGGACATCGGCGCGACCATCGCGCTGATCGCGGACGGCGCGGCGGTGGAGGAGCAGATCGAGCGGATCGCGCTGCCCCCGCTGGTGCGCGGCGGCATGATGTCCGCCGTGGCCGGCTGGCGGGACAGCCTGGACAAGGTGCGCGAGGGGCTGAGCGTCCAGGACCTGATGATCGCCCAGATGGACGCGGACGCGAAGGAGATGGCGTCGGGCGCCAGCGCGCTGAACGACACCTTCCGCAGCAACGCCGAAACCATCGGGGCCTTCCTGCGCTCCGCCCTCGTGCTCGGGGCCACCGCCGGCCTGCTGCTGGCCATCGCCGGGGCCTTCTACGCCGCCCGCTCGATCACCCGCCCGCTGGACCGCCTGCAAAGGCAGATGGTCCATCTGGCCGGAAACCCGCTGACCGGCGCCATCGTGGACACCGGACGCCGGGACGAGGTCGGGGCCATGGCCCGCTCGGTGCAGCATTTCGTCACCGAGATCGCCCAGCGGGAGACCGCCCTGCACGAGGCCAAGAACCAGGCGGAGGAGGCGACGCGGGCGAAGTCCTCCTTCCTGGCGGTGATGAGCCACGAGATCCGCACGCCGATGAACGGCGTGACGGCGATGGCCGAGATGCTGGACCAGACCGACCTGACCGAGGAGCAGCACGGCATGCTGGGGGTCATCCGGTCGTCGGCCCAGGCGCTTCTCATCATCATCAACGACATCCTCGACTTCTCCAAGATCGAGGCGGGGAAGATGGAGATCGAATCCGTCCCCTTCTCCCCCCTGGAGGTGGTCGAGGAGTCGGCGGAGCTGGTGGCCGGGCGCATCGAGGAAAAGGGGCTTCAGCTGTCCGTCGACGTCGGGCCGGGTGTTCCCGACCGGCTGACCGGCGATCCGACGCGCGTGCGCCAGATCCTGATCAATCTGATGGGCAACGCCGTCAAGTTCACCGAGAAGGGCAGCGTCGCCGTGACGGTCAGCGCCGAACCGCGTTCCGGCGCGGATGGCGCCGCGGATGGCGGCGTGATGCTGCGCTTCGCCGTGACCGACAGCGGGATCGGCCTGACCGAGGAGCAGCGGGCCAAGCTGTTCCAGCCTTTCCAGCAGGCCGACAGCTCCACCTCGCGCCGCTTCGGCGGCACCGGGCTGGGGCTGACGATCTGCCACAAGCTGTGCAGCATGATGGGGGGCGGCATCGGGGTGGACTCGGTGTTCGGCGAGGGCTCCACCTTCTGGTTCGAGCTGCCCTTCGCGGTGGCCGCCCCGACCGCCGACTGCCCGCAGCCCCGAACGCCGGCGGCCCCGGCGGTGGCGGTGGACGACGCCCGCGTGGTGGCTGTCGGCTTCGAGGGCGCCGGCCGCCGGGCGCTCCAGGGCATCCTGGCCGCCGCCGGCATCGTTCCGCTGGGCTGGTACGATCTGACCGGCGGCCTCGAGGCGGTGACCGACACCCAGGGCGGCCCGGCGGCGGACTCCGCCTCAGACGGCGAGGCCGGGCGGCTGGTGGTTCTGGTCAACGGCGGGGTGCAATCCGAAGCGGCCATCGCCTGCTGCCGCGCCATCGTGCAGTCCCCAGCCTTCGCCGACGGCCCCGTGCCCGCGGTCATCCTGGCCGTGCCGCGGGCGCTGGCCTCCACCATGTCGGAAGCCGACCGCATCGGGCTGCTGTGCGCCGTCAATCTGCCTCTGCGGCGGCGGCGGGTCTGGCTGACCATCGCGGCGGCGCTGGGCCGGGCCAGCCTGGAACGGCGGTCGGAACCGCGGGAGCATGACGCCACCGGCTGGGAGCCGCCGCCCATCGAATCCGCCATCGCGGCCGGGGCGCTGATCCTGGTGGCGGAGGACAACCCGATCAACCAGACGGTGATCCGCCGCATGCTGAACAAGCGCGGCTACGCCATCGAAATGGCCGACAACGGCGCCCGCGCCCTGGAGATGCTGCAGCCGGGCCGCTATGGCCTGCTCCTGACCGACTTCCACATGCCGGAGATGGACGGCTTCGGCCTGACCCACGCCATCCGCGCCCGCGAGCGGGAGCTGGCGGAGGCGTTGGGCGGGACGGGGGCGGGCGCCGGTGCGGTGACCCGGCTGCCCATCGTCGCCCTGACCGCCGATGCCCTGCCGGGCACGCAGCAGCGCTGCCTGGAGGCGGGGATGGACGGCTATCTGACGAAGCCCATCGAATCCCGGCTGCTGGCCGAAACGCTGGACCGCTTCCTGCCGCAGGCCCGCTCGCTGCGCCTGCCGGCCCGCCGGACGCCCGCCAAGCCGGAGCCGGCGGCCGTCGCCGAAGCGCCCCCCGTGCCGAGCTGGGCGGACGCCGACATCGACCCGCAGATTTTCGACCTCGGCCAGCTGAGCCAGAATTTCGGCCGCGACGACCCGGACGCCATGGTCTTCCTTGGCGATTTCCTGGGCATGGCGCCGGGGCTGATCCAGGCCGCGGTGACGGCGCTGGAGGCCGGGGCCGCCAGCGAGGCCCGCGACGCGGTCCACACGCTGAAGGGGGCGGCCCTGTCGATCGGAGCGGCCCGGCTGGGCCGGCTGGCCGCCGACACCCAGGACCTGCTGGATTCCGGGGACGCGGAGACCGCCGCGCTTCTCGCCAGCATGCTGGACGCCACCCTGGACGAGCTGATCACCGCGACCGCCGCGATGCGGGCGTCGCACAGTCCCGCACCGACGTGTTGAAACCGACGTCTTGAACAAGGGCAGCCCATTATGGCGGTAGATTACGCGAAGCTGAGCATCCTGATCGTCGAGGACGACAACTTCACCCGCGGCCTGATCCGCAAGGTGCTGAAGGAGATCGGCGTCCGCTCGATCCTGGAATCCTCCAACGGCAAGGACGGGCTGATGGAGGTTGTGCGCACACGCCCGGACATCGTCTTCTGCGACATCCACATGGCGCCGATGAACGGCAAGCAGTTCCTCCAGGGCTTGCGGGGGATCAAGGTGAAGGACGTGGACAAGACCCCCGTGATCTTCCTGACCGGCGACGCCGACCTCAGCACCGTGCGCTTCGCCAAGGAGCACAACGTCAACGGCTATCTGGTGAAACCCATCAGCCTCGCCAAGCTGCGCGACAGCATCGACGCGGTGGTGTCCAGCAACGTCGGAATGACGCAGTGGCTGACCTGAAACCAGCCGGAACCCGCCGTTGCAAGCGTGAGGCGGGCCTGCGGGAAACCCGGCGTCGTCCGCTCCTACGGCGACTCCGGCGTCATGAGATGCACGGACGGAAAGTACGAACGGTAGCGTTTGGCGTCGCGGGTCAGCAGCGGCAGACCGAGCACGGCGGCGTGAGCGCCGATGAAGAAATCCGGAAGCACCCCCGGGCGGGCGCCGCCCGCGGACCGGTAGCGCCGGAACGCCTTGCCGGCCAGAAACAGGGCGTCGCGGGGGATCTCCTCCATGGCGATGCCGGCCTCGTCGAGCAGGGCGTCCAGCTCCTCGATCCGCTCGAAACCCACCGACAGCTCGGCATAGACGACGCCGTTGACGATCAAAGGTCCCGTCGCGGCGGCCCTGTCCAACTGCCGGACCGACCAATCCGCCCACACCGGATCATTCGTGGTCAGATCGAGGAGCACGTTGGTGTCGACCAGCGTCATCGGCGCTCAATCCTCGCCGCGCGTCAGCGCCATGATCTGGTCCGTGCTCAAGCCGGCGGTGGCTCGGCCCCGCAGGCGCTCGAAACGGCTTCTCGCCGCCACCGCCCGATCCGCCCTGCTCAGGACGACGCGCCCGTCCTCGGCGATCTCGAACTCCACGGCGCTGCCGGGACCGAGTCCCAGCCGGTCGCGGATCGGCTTCGGAATGGTCACCTGTCCCTTTGTGGTGAGTGTCGTGGCCATGGGCGCCTCGGTAATACCGGAGTGATGTCCGGTATTACTTAACGCGCGCGGCGGCGTCCTGCAAGGGTCCCCGCGCGGCCGCGTTCCGCCACCCCCCTGCACGCACGCGGCGCCAGGCCAGCAGACCGAACAGGGCGCCCGTCGCCAGAGCGGTCAGGTCGATGCCGGCGACTCCCCACAGCCCGCGCGCCAGCGTCACCCCGAGATGGGCCTCGCTGGTCAGGGCGTTCAACACTGGCAGGGCGGTCCACAGCAGCGCCGCCGCCGCCAGCTGCTCGCCCCAGGCCCGCTGGACGCCGCGCAGCGCCGGGTGCAGGGCTGTCAGAAACCACGCGGCGAAGAAGGTGAGGGCCTCGAAGGTCTCCCGCCCGGCCAGCCCGGCGGGCAGCAGGCGGTTGGCCCAGAAATAGGCAGCGATGGCGATGGGAAGCCCGACCATCACCGCCAGATTGGCGCCGTCGGCCAGACGCAGCCCGAAGGACGGGGTGGCCTCGCGCTTGCGCCGTTTGATGATCCAATAGACCTGACCGGTGCCGATCATCGCGGTGCCGGCGAGCCCGCACAGGATCATCGCCAGCCGCAGCGGTGTGTCGGCGAAGCGCATCATGTGCAGGCCATAGGCGCCGGCCCGCGTCGCCGCCGCTCCGCCTGTCCCCTCCCAGACCTCGCGCACCGCGCCAGTCGTGCCGTCGAACAGGATGGCCTGCGGCGAGATCACCACCCGGTCGGAATCGGTGCGCTTGAGAAGGATGGTGGCGGCGGCGTCGCCCGGGTTGTCGATGATGATCCATCCTGGCCGGCCGCCGTCCCAGCGCCGCGCCGCCTCCGCCAGCAGCGGCTCGATGGCTGTGAGCGGGGCGGGCCGTCCCGCCACCGCCACCGGCGGCGGTTCGGCGTAGACCGCCGTGTTGAAGGTCGCCGGCCGGTCGCCGAAGGCCGCCTGCAGGCCCCAGGGCATGTAGAGCAGCATCAGCGGCACCAGCCCGGTCACGGTGATCAGCGCGTGGTAGGGCAGCACGATGATGCCCAGAGCGTTGTGCACGTCCATCCACAGCCGCGTGCGCGAGCGGTTGGGCCGGAAGGTGAAGAAGTCCCAGAAGACCCGCCGGTGGATGACGAAGCCGGTGATCAGCGCCACCAGCAGGGCCACCCCGGCGGCGCCGATCAGATAGCGCCCCACCAAGCCGGGAACGCGCAGGTCGAAGTGGAAGTAGTAGAGGAAGTCGCCGCCGAAGGTCGCCCGCGCCTGCACCGGGCGGCCGTCCGCCGGCTCCAGCGCCAGCTTGCGGAAGGCGGGCTGTATCCCCGGCGGGTTGTAGACGTAGACCTGGGTCGCGGTCCGCCGCTCGTCGGGCATGGTGATCAGCCAGCGGCGCGCCTGCGGCGCCTCGCGCGACAGGCTGGCGATCGCCGCCGCCGCCGCGGCGGGGCTGTTGGTCGCTGCGATCCGCTCGGGCTGCATCCAGCGGGTGATCTCGAAGCGGGCGT
The DNA here is from genome assembly GCF_005222205.1 of Azospirillum brasilense. Taxonomy (NCBI): domain Bacteria; kingdom Pseudomonadati; phylum Pseudomonadota; class Alphaproteobacteria; order Rhodospirillales; family Azospirillaceae; genus Azospirillum; species Azospirillum brasilense. Next base: position 302,808 of record NZ_CP032349.1, read on the forward strand.
AGGCGGTGGTGCCGGTCAGGAAGACGCAGAACAGCAGCCAGCCGACCACCAGCCCGCCCCAATTGTGCAGCCACGTCATCGACAGGCGGAAACTGCCGTTCATACCCCGGTTCCCGTCATGCTTTTCAACAGTGAGACCGCCGCCCAGACCGCCGCCGTCAGGCCGGCGGTCCAGGCCAGGGCGCGCAGGGCGCTGGCCGCGGCGAACACCATCACCACGGTCAGGACGCAGGGCAGCAGCGCCGCCATGGTGGCGGTCAGCACCGCCTCCGCGCGGTCCTGCACGGCCGGCAGCGCCAGGGCCAGCGCCGCCGCCGTTCCCGCCGCCAGGGCGTAGCCGCCGCCGACGGCGGTCACGACCCGCAGCGCGATCTCGGTTTTTCGCTTCACCAGGAATACTTCAGTGAGCCGATGACGGTGCGGCGCAGGCCGTAATAGCAGTTGGTCGCCCGTGAGCAGGCCGCGACATACTCCTTGTCGAAGAGGTTGCTGGCGTTGACCGCCGCCTGCACGCCCTGGAGCTGCGGGCTCAGATAGGACAGGTCGTAGCGCAGCGCGGCGTCGACCAGCGTGTGGGACGGCACCTTGAAGCTGTTGGCCGGGTCGCCGTAGGTGAAGCCGACGTAGCGCAGGCCGAGCCCGCCGCCCAGGCCGGCCAGCGGGCCGTCCTGCACCGTGTAGTCGCCCCAGGCCGAGGCCGAATGGGTCGGCACGGCGACCGGCCGCTTGCCGCGGTCGGCGCCGTTGCTCTTAGTCACCTCGGCGTCGAGGAAGGTGTAGCTGGCCACCGCGTTCAGCCCGGCGGCGAGGCTCACACGCGCCTCCGCCTCGAAGCCGCGCGAGCGGACCTCGCCGGTCTGGATGTTGTAGTTGGTGTGCAGCGGGTCGGCGGTGGTGACGTTCTGCTGGGTGATGGTGAAGGCCGACAGGGTGAACAGGCTGCCGGAGCCCGGCGGCTCGTACTTCAGCCCGGCCTCGTACTGCTGGCCGGTGGTCGGCTCGAACGGGTTGCCGTAGAAGTCGCTGCCGGACGTCGGCTCGAAGGATTCCGAATAGCTGGCGTAGGGCGCCAGACCGTTGTCGAACAGGTAGAGCGCCCCGACGCGGCCGGTGAAGGCGTCGTCCTGCTGCGACGCCCGTGCCTGGTTCAGCCGGTTGCGCTGCTGCGTCTCGGCCCAGTCCTTGCGCCCGCCCAGCAGCACGGCGAGGCCGCCCCACTTGATCTGGTCCTGGGCGTAGACGCCGGTCTGGGTGATGCGGGTGGCGGTGCTCTGGTAGATCGGCGGGGTGGCGATCGGCAGCCCGTAGACCGGGTTGAACAGGTCGAGGTTCGGCGCCGCCGCCTGCCCGCGCAGCGTGTCGCTCCTCAGCCGCTGATGGTCGACGCCGGCCAGCACGGTGTGGCGCAGCGGACCGGTGTGGACGGTCACCTGGACCTGGTTGTCAACGGTCAGGTCGTAGGCGCGCTCGCGGGCCGAGAAGGTGGTGCGCCGCGTGGTGCGCTGGTCGGGCAGCAGGCCGGACGCGTAGACCTGCTTGAGGTCGAGGTCGTTGTGCAGGTAGCGGGCGTTCTGCCGCACCGTCCAGCGCTCGTCGAACCGGTGTTCGAAGCGATAGCCGACGCTCATGGTCTTGCGGTCCCAGTCGTTGAAGTTGGGATCGCCCGCGAAGAGCTTGGTCGGCAGCGTGCCGTTGGGGTTGGGAAGCACGGTGCCCTGGGCCGGCAGGTAGTTCAGCGGCGAATCGTCGTAATTGTCGCGCTGGTAGAGGCCGATCAGCGTCAGGCTGGTGTCGTCGGTCGGCCGGATGGTCACGGTCGGGGCGGCGGCGAGCCGGCGGCGCTCGGCGATGTCGGTCTGGGTGTCGGTGTCCAGCGCGACGCCGGCGAACCGGTAGGAGAGCCGACCGTCGCCGGTCACGTCGCCGCCGATGTCCAGCGCGGCCTGCTTGCGGCCCTGGTTGCCGGTTTGCAGCAGGATTTCATGCCGGGCGTCGGGGGAGGGCTGCTTGGTCACCATGTTGACCAGACCGCCGGGGCTGGTCTGACCGAACAGCACCGAGGCCGGGCCCTTCAGCACCTCGACCCGCTCGAACAGGTACGGGTCGATACCGGAGGTCAGGAAGCCGCTGCCCTTCAGCCGCAGCCCGTCGAGATATTCGTTGAAGGACACGCCGGTGGTGCCGTTGCCGCCGAAGCCGCGCACCGAGATGCCGTCGCCGCCGAAGGAGGAGGACCCGCCGTTGCGGGCGGTCGTGACGCCGGAGGTGTAGTTCAGGACGTCGGCCAGACTGCGCGCCGCCTGGGCGTCCATCTGGTCGCGGGTGACGACGGAGATCGACTGCGGCGTTTCCAGGATCGGCGTGTCGGTCTTGGTGGCTGTGGCGCTCTGGCGGGCGGCGTAGCCCATGACCGGGCCGGTCGCCCGCTCGCGCGTGCCTTCGACGGTCACCGGGTCCAGCACCGTCTCGCCGGCCTGCGGCCGTGACAGCACGGCGCGACCGGGGCCGGTCATCTGGTACGACACGCCGGTGCCGGACAGCAGGCGGCGCAGCGCCTCGTCGGCGCTCATGGTGCCCGACACGCCGGGCGAGGTCAGGCCGCGCGCCACCTCCGCCGGGAAGCCGACCTCCCAGCCGCTGGCCGCGCTGAAGGCGTTGAGGGCCGTCACCAGCCCCTGCGGGGCAATGTCGAAGCGCTGCCCCGCCGTTTGTCCGCCCATCTGTCCGGAAGCCTGGGCCACCTGCCCGCCGGTCTTCGCCGGTGCCGCCAGGGCGTAGCCCCCCGCCGCCACACCGATGCCGGCCACCGCCGATGACAGCAGCGCCGCCCGCAACAGGGCCGTCCCCCGACATCCCCGCGCACCCCGATCCATCATCCCCGCACCCATCGTAACGCTTTCCCCATGATCGCGACGTATCGACCGGCCGGACCGCGTCGCTTGTTGCGATTGCGACGCATTCCTAATAGCCGTGCCGACCTGACGTTTTGGGATCGTGAAAAGCGGAAATTTTTTTTGAGGGACGGCGCGCGGGCAGGGAAAGCCGGCGGCGTCAGGGACGCGGGCGCAGGATCAGCAGGGCGTCGGACACCCGCAGCGTCTCGGCCCGCACCAGACCGGCCAGGGCCGTCGCCGTCCGCACCGGATCGTCCAGCCGGTAATTGCCGGTGATCCGCCGGTCGGCGAGGGAATCGGGAACCACGATCAGCCCCGGGTAGTAGCGGTCCAGCTCATCCAGAACCTCGCCCAGGGGGCGGTCCTCGAAGACCAGCCGGCCATCGACCCAGCCGAGCGCCGCGGACAGGTCGGCGGGGTGCTCCGCGCCGACGCCCGACGCCGTGACCACCACCTCCTCGCCCGCGCGCAGCCGCACGGCGGGGCCGCCGGACCGGGCCACATCCACGGTGCCGTGGCGCACCGTCACCGTCACCCGGTCGTCCAGGTAGCGGACGGCGAAGGCGGTGCCGACCACGGTCACCACGGCGGGGCCGGCCGCGACCCGGAAGGGACGGGCGGGGTCGGGCGTCACCTCGAAGAAGGCGGCCCCGCGCAGCAGCCGGGTCCGCCGCTCCTCCCCCTCGACGTCGGTGGCGAGCGCCGTCCCGGTGTCCATCAGCACCCGCGATCCATCGGCCAGCTGCAGGCGCTCCTGCACGCCGGTCGCGGTGCGGTGGTCGGCCTGCAGGCGCAGCGGCAGGTCGGCGGCCAGGCCAAGTCCGACCGCCACCAGCACCGCCGCCGCCCACGCCATCGCCCGGCGCCCCAGCGGCCGGGAGCGGCGCGACGGTCGGAGGGGAAGCGCTGGCGCGGCGTCACGCGGCGCCGTGTCCGGAACCGCCGTGTCCGGAGCCGCTGTGGCCGAAACCGCTGTGGCCTCCAGCGCTTCGGTGAGGATGGGCGAGGCCCACATGTCCTGCGCCAAGGCCCAGGCGCGGGCGTTGCGGGGATCGGCGGCGCACCAGGCGGCGCAGGCCTGCCGGCACTCCTCTCCCGCATCCTCCGCCTGCAGACGGATGAACCAGTCGAGCGCCTGCTCCAGCGGTAAGGAGGGGTCGGTGTCGTCAGGCATGGGATCGGGCATGGGAGTCGCGTGTGGTGCCGTCACGGTCTTTCTCTTTGTAAGACGTTCGGGCCGGCGGAAACCCGCAATCCTTCCCGGTCGAGCCGGGCGAACACCTCCAGGCAGGCCAGCAGGGCGGCCTTCAGATCCTTTTGCACGGTGCTGACCGAGACGTCGAGCCGCTCGGCGATCTCCGCGTGGGACAGCCCCTCCATCCGGTTCAGCAGAAGAATGCGGCGCTGCCGCTCGGACAGGGTCGCCAGCGCGGCGTTCATCCGGGCCAGCCGCTGGCGGTCGCCGGCCTGGGTTTCCGGAGAGGGCAGGGGGGCGGCGACCTCCTCCATCCCTTCGGCGGTCACGTCCTGCACCACCACCACGGCGAGCCGGCGCTCCCGCCGCAGATGGTCGAAGGCCAGGTTGCGCGCCGTCTGGAACAGGAAGGGCAGGGGATGATCCACCGGCCGGTCGCGTTCCGCCGCCCTTACCTTGAGATAGGCCTCGTGCGCCAGATCCTCGGCGGTGGCGGCGCTGCCGACCATGCGGGACAGCAGGCGGACCAGCGTGCTCCGGTGTCCCATGAAAAGAGCGTCGAGCGACGGCTTGGCGGTGTCAGCCATGGGCCACCGGACGAGGAACCGGCGCCTTCACGCGATGCGGATCGGGCATGCGGTGCAGATCGGGCATGGCGTCGCCCCGTTTCTCCACAGAAAAGCGGCGTCGCCGCGCCATGACCGGTGCATGACGGGGGCAATATACTTAGAATGCGTATCATTCTCAACCGTATGTTCCGCCTGAGGAACCGCCGTGCCCCGGGGCACGGCGGCGCCTCGCGCGGATCAGCGGGCCAGCTCGAAGCGGATCGGCTGCGCGCCCTGCCACAGGGTCCGCTTGCCGAGTTCGGCCAGATTCTCCAGCCCTTCGGTGATGGTGATGAAGTGGTTGCCGGCGAGCTGGCCCATCTTGCTGGAGAACTGCACGCCGCCATAGGCCAGCAGGATCTCGGTCTCGCTGATGCCGCCCGGATAGAGGATGATCTGGCCCGGCGCCGGGTGGCTGGTGTGGTTCTCGTAGCCGAGGCCGAAATCGGTGTCGCCCAGCGGAATCCACACGCCTTCGCCGCTCCAGCGGACATGGACGATCTGGCCCTCGTAGGGCAGCAGGCTGCGGAACTTGGCGCAGGTCTTCGGCGCGGCGGCCGATTCAAAGCGGGCGCCGAAGGTGAAGGGGCCGGCGGTGATGGTCAGGGCGTCCATGGTGTCGTGGTCCTCGTGTCCTGGGTTCTTATGGCCCCACCCGAACCCTCTCCGGCCCGGCGGGGGAGGGCCAAGGTGGGGGAAGGTGCTTTGTGGGGGAAGGTGCTTTGTGGGGGAAGGTGTTTTGTGGGGGAATGCGCTTTCTCAGACCGCCGCCACCTTCGGCCGCGCCAGATCCGGCGTGTCGCAGCGCAGGAAGGCGCCGCGGCCGGGCTGCGCCACGCAGGCGCCGCCCTCCACCACGACCTCGCCGCGCGACAGCACGGTCTCCGGCCAGCCGGTCACCTCCAGCCCCTCGTACGGGGTGTAGTCGACGTTGTGGTGCAGCATGGCGTTGGTGATCGTGACCTTGCGGTCGGGGTCGTAGATCACGATGTCGGCGTCGGCGCCGATGGCCAGGCTGCCCTTGCGCGGGTGCAGGCCGTACATCTTGGCCGGGTTGGTCGAGGACAGCTCGACGAAGCGCTGCAGGCTGATGCGGCCCTTCTTGACGCCTTCCGAGAACAGGATGGGCAACCGCGTCTCGATGCCCGGCACGCCGTTGGGAATCCAGTTGAAGGGCGTGTTGGCGCCGTGCAGCATCTTGCCCTTGGGGTCCTGGTAGCGGAACGGCGCGTGGTCGGACGACACGATGTGGAAGGTGCCGCCGGCCAGCGCGTCCCAGACGGCCGCCTGGTTGGCCTTGTCGCGCGGCGGCGGGCTGCAGATGCACTTGGCCCCTTCCATGCCGTGGCCGTGCAGGTCGTGCTCGGTCAGCACCATGTATTGCGGGCAGGTCTCGGCGTAGATGCGCATGCCGCGGCCCTGCGCCCAGTGGATCTGCTCGATCGCCTCGCGGCCCGAGACGTGGACGATCAGGATCGGCACGTCGGCGAGTTCCGCCATGGCGATGGCGCGGTGGGTCGCCTCGCGCTCCACCAGCATCGGCCGGGAATCGGCGTGGTAGCGCGGCGCGGTGTGGCCGGCGGCGAGCAGCTTGTCGGTCAGCCAGCCGATGAAATCGGCGTTCTCGGCGTGGATCATCGCCATGGCGCCGTCGCGCCGGGCGACGCTCAGCAGCTCCAGCACCTGCCGGTCGTTCAGCTTCATGTCGTCGTAGGTCATGTAGATCTTGAACGACGTGTAGCCGTCATGAATCAGCGCCGGCAGGTCCTGGCCGAGGAGCTGGTCGGTCGGGTCGCTGACGATGAGGTGGAAGGCGTAGTCGATCACCGCCTTGCCGTCGGCCCGCCGGTGGTAGTCGGTCACCGCGTCGCGCAGCGACTGGCCCTTGAACTGGCAGGCGAAGGGAATGACCGTCGTTGTCCCGCCGTAGGCCGCCGAGCGCGTGCCCGTCTCGAAATCGTCGGCCGACTGCGAGCCGTCGCTGGTCGGCTGGTCGAGGTGGCAATGGCCGTCGACGCCGCCGGGCATCACCAGCTTGCCGGTCGCGTCGATCTCGCGGGCGCCCGGCCCCAGCCCGGTGCCGATGGCGGCGATGCGGCCGCCGATCACGCCGAGGTCGGCGGCGAACACGTCGGACGCGGTGGCCAGCGTGCCATGGCGGATCACGGTGTCGAACTGCGGCATGGAACTCTCCTTGGTCCTTGAAGGGCGGTCCCTTAGGGGACGGTTCTTGCGGTGACCGGAATCACAGGAAATAGCCGCCCGGATTGGCCTCGGCGGCGATGGCGCGGCGGGCGTCGTCCTGGAGGTTGCGCAGATGCGCCAGCATGGCGGCCTTGGCCGCGGCCACGTCGCGCCGCTCGACCGCCTCCAGCACCGCCCGGTGCTCCGTGTCGATCTCGCCCTTGCGGTGGAAGCTGCTGGAGATGCGGAACAGACGGGCGACCACCCGCATGCGCGTGATCGTCTCGGCCAGCGTCGCGTTGCCGCTGACGCGGGCGAAGAAGCTGTGGAAATGGTTGTCGTAGAGCCAGTGCTGCATGTCGTCCTCGCCGCCGTCCAGCGATTCGAGCCCGCGCCGCAGCTCGGCGAGGTCGGCGTCGCCGACCAGCGGCACCGCCGTCTCGATGGCGTGGCACTCCAGCAACTCGCGCATCTGCATGCACTCGAAGAACTCGCGGGCCGAGACGATGCGGACGCGGTAGCTGCGCTCGCTGGTGCGCTCCAGAAGCCCTTCGCCGACCAGCCGGACCAGCGCCTCGCGCATCGGCGTGCGCGACACGCTCAGCCGCTCGGCGAGCCGCCCCTCCGGCACCTCGGCGCCGCCGGGAATCTGGCGGCTGAGGATCAGCTCGCGCAGATGCCCGTAGGTCTGGTCGCCGAGGTTGGCGGGCCGGGGGAACAGCGGGTCGGCCGGGGGAGGGGTCATGACCGGAGCCTCACTGGCCGTCGACGATCGCGATGTTGCGGTAGGCGCGGCCGAAATGGCGCTCGATGCGGCGCTGGACGATGTCCCACAGCGAGGTCATCAGCAGATAGTAGAGGGCGGCCACCGTGAACAGCTCCAGCACCATGAAGCGCTCCTGGATGAGAAGCTGGGTGCTGCGCAGCAGCTCCTCCATCGAGATGACGGAGGTGACCGAGGTCGTCTTCAGCAGCCCGTTCACGCTGTTGCCGAGCGCCGGGATGATGATGCGGATGGCCTGCGGCAGCACGATGTAGACCATCACCTGGGCCGAGTTCAGGCCGAGCGCGCGGCCGGCGTTGCTCTGCCCGGCGGCGACGCCGAGGATGCCGCCACGGATGATCTCGGCCAGATAGGCGGCCTCGTTGAGGATCAGGCCGATCAGCGCGGATTCCGTCACCGACAGCTTGATGCCGATCTGCGGCAGGCCGGTGTAGATGATGATGAGCTGGACCAGCAGCGGCGTGCCGCGGAACACCCAGATGTAGGCCTGCGCCGCCGCCGATACCCAGCGGTACGGCGACAGCCGCAGCAGCGCCAGCAGGCAGCCGACCACGAGACCGCCGGCGATGCCCGCCAGCGTCAGCCACAGGGTCGTGATCGCTCCGCTGAGCAGGTAACCGTTGAACAGGTAGTCGAAGAAGCCGTCCCAGTTCCAGCCGCTGGTCATTCCGTCAACCTTTCGCTCTTATCCGCCGCGCGGGCGGCGGCCGGGACGCGCCCCGCCGCCGCCCGCACCCACTCACATGCCGGGGCCGTTGACCTTGAAGGCGCCCTCGTTGGGCAGCAGGCCGTACTCCTCCATCAGGGCCTTGTAGGAGCCGTCCTTCTGCATGTCGTTGAGCACGCCGACCACCGCCTCGCTCAGCGCCTTGCTCTTCATCGCGAGGGCGACGGGGGTCGGGAACAGGCCGTGCAGGGCGCGGTCGAAGTCGCCGCGCTTGCTGTATTCGGCCGCCGTCGGGTCGATGGCCACCGACGCCTCGGTCTGGCCGGCGCGCAGCGCCTGATAGGCCGTGGCGAAGTTGTCGAAGGTCTTGATCTCGATCGGCTTCAGCCCCTTGGCGACAATCATCTTGTCGAGCTCGCGCAGCTTGCGCTCCTCGAAGCCGCCCAGCTCGACGCCGACCGGGCGGCCCGACAGATCCTCCGGCTTGGTGATCTTCAGCGGGTTGCCCTTGGACACCGAGACGCTGATCGCCTGCGATTCATAGTTGATCATCGGCATCATCTTGGCCCGCTCCTCGGTCCAGAAGATGCCGGTGTTGATCAGGTCCCAGCGGCCGGCCTGGAGGCCGGGAATCATCGCCGAGAACTCGATGCGGACATATTCCGGGGTCAGGCAGAGGCGCTTGGCGATCTCGTTGCCCAGCGTGATGCGCATGCCCTTCAGCACGCCGTTGGAATCGACGAACTGCATCGGCGGCAGGGTCGGGTTGGTCGACATCACCAGCGTGCCGGGCTTGATCAGCTCGGAGTCGGCGACCGCCGGCTTGCAGCCGGCGGTTTGGGCGGCGGCCGGCAGCGCGAACAGGGTCAGGCCGGCGGCGATCAGCAGCGTACGAATGGTCATCGTGGTCACCTTCTGTCTTGGTTGGACGGTCCAGCACTCACACCTGGTCAGCGCCCGGTCCCGGCAACGGAGGGAGCGCCCAGGGAATTGATCAGCCCGTAAGCCGCCAGATCGGCGCGCAGGGCCTCGGCGTCGCCCGCCGGGAGCGGCAGGCGCGGCGCGCGCGGTTCGCCCACGGCCAGGCCCATCATGCCCAGCCCGGCCTTCGACGCGGCGACGTAGCGGTGGCCGCCGACCCAGCGCACGATCGGCAGCATCTTCTTGTAGAGCGCCAGCGCCTGATCCTTGTCGTTGTGGTCGGCCACCAGCTCGAACAGCCGGGCCGAATCGCGCGGGATCAGGTTGGAGCAGACGGCGACCCAGCCCTGGGCGCCGAGCCAGAAGGATTCGTAGCCGAGGATGCCGGCGAACACCGTCATGCGGTCGCCGCACAGCTCGATGATGTCGCGGACCCGCGTCACCTCCAGCGTCGATTCCTTGATGTAGAGGACGTTGTCGATTTCGCTCAGCCGCGCGACGATCGGCGGGGTGAGGTCGACGTTGGCGGTCGCCGGGTTGTTGTAGATCATCACCGGCAGCGAGATCGCCTCGCCGATGCGGCGGTAATGCTCGAACAGCTCGTCGGGGGTCGGGGAGCTGTAATAGGGCGGGATCACCATGATCCCGTCGGCGCCCATCCGCTCGGCTTCCTTGGCGTGGGCGACCGCGTCGCGGGTCCATTCGGCGCCGGTGCCGATCAGCACGGGCACGCGGCCCGCCGATTCCTGCACGCAGATCTCGATGACCTGGGCCCGCTCCTCAGGGGTCATCGACAGGAACTCGCCGGTGCTGCCGAGCGGGATCAGGCCGTGGATGCCCTGCTCGATCTGCCAGTTCACCAGCTTCTTGAGGGCCGGAACGTCCACTGCACCACCGTCGGCGGTGAAGGGGGTGATGAGAACCGTGTAGGTGCCGCGCAATGCCGTCATGGGTTCCCCCAAGCTCCTGCCTAATTTTTGACCTTGCCTAAATACTACTCGTATACTATCTGTATACAGGAATCCAGCGCATTTTGACGCACCCTCAAAAAGCCGCTTCCCACCGCAATCCGGACACAGCCGCCCGCCCATGCGCCTCGAACATCCCAACGTCCGCCGCGACGGCGCCCTCATCGAGATCACCTACGACGGCGAGCGGATTCCCGCGCTGGCCGGGGAGACCGTGGCGGCCGCCCTGGCGGCGCACGGCGTCGCGGCCTACCGCCACACCCGCGACGGCGGGCGTCGCGGCCTCTATTGCGGAATGGGCGCCTGCTTCGAGTGTCTGGTGACGGTGGACGGCAGGGCGAGCCAGCGCGCCTGCCTGACCAAGGTGGCCGAGGGGCAGGTCGTCCGTTCGCAGCCGCCGGCGGGCACCGCCGCCGATCCGCTGGCCCCGCTGGTGCCGCCGCCGCAGGGCGCGGCGCCGGAGGAGCGGACGCCGGACCTGCTGGTGCTCGGCGCCGGCCCGGCCGGTCTGGCGGCGGCGGAGGCCGCGGCGCGGCGCGGCGCCGAGGTGGTCGTGCTCGACGAGCGGCCGCAGAGCGGCGGCCAGTATTTCAAGCCGCTGGCCCCGTCGCACCGCGCCGACCGGCCGACCGACCGCCAGTTCCGCGCCGGCCGCGCCCTGGTCGATGCGGCGCGGCTGGCCGGTGCGACGATCATCCAGGAGGCGACGGTGTGGGGCGCCCATGCCCCCGACGAGGTCGTCGCCGTCGTCGCCGGGCGCGAGACCGTCTACCGGCCGCGCCGGCTGGTGATCGCCAGCGGCGCCTACGAACGGCCGGCGCCCTTCGCTGGTTGGACGCTGCCCGGCGTGATGACGACCGGGGCGGGGCAGACCCTGGCGCGCGCCTACCGGGTGGCGCCCGGCCGCCGGGTGGTGATCGCCGGCAACGGCCCGCTCAACCTGCAACTGGCCTGCGAGCTGGTGGAGGGCGGCGTCACGGTGGCCGCCGTGCTGGAAAGCGCGCCGCGCCCGTCGCCCGCCCAGTGGCGCGCCCTGTGGACGGCTGTGCGCTCGGCCCCCGGCCTGATCGGCGACGGCGCCCGCTATCTGCTGCGGCTGCGGCGCGCCGGGGTGCCGGTGCTGTGGTCGCACGGGGTCGTTGCGGCAGAGGGCGCGGAGCGTCTGGAGCGTGTGCGCTACGCCCCGCTCGGCGCCGACGGCGCGCCCCGGCTGGCCGAGGCCGTCACCGTCCCCGCCGACGCGCTGTGCCTGGGCTACGGCTTCATCCCCTCCACCGAGATCGCCCGCGCGCTCGGCTGCGCCCACCGGCTGGTCGACCGCCATCTCGGCTACCTCGCCACCGAGACGGCGGAGGACGGCGCCACCAGCCTGCCCGGAGTCTTCGCGGTCGGCGACGGCGTCGATCTCGGCGGGTCGAAGGTGGCGCAGGCGCGCGGAACCCTTGCCGGGATCGCCGCCGCCGCCCAGCTCGGCTTTGCCGACACCAACCCGGAGCAGGGCCGGCGGGCACGGACCGACCTGCGGCGGGCCGAAGGCTTCCAGGCCGCGCTGTGGTCGATCTACCAGGCGCCGCCGCCGCGCCTCGACGCCGTGCCGGACGAGGCGATGCTGTGCCGCTGCGAGGAGGTCACCTTCGGCCAGGTCCGCGCCGAGATCGCCGCCGGCCATGACAGCCTCGCCGCGCTGAAGCGCAACACCCGGCTTGGCATGGGGCGCTGCCAGGGCCGCTACTGCGCTGCAACCGCCGCCCTGCTGCTGGAGCAGGCCACCGGCCGGCCGCGCGCCGCCGAGCAGTATCTGGCGCCGCGCCTGCCGGCCAAGCCGACCCCGGCCGGCGCCTTCGCCTTCGAGAAGCCGGAATGGGGCGGCCACCAGCGCGCCATCACCCCCAACCTCGCCCGCCCGCTGGAGGACGGCCCGCTGCCCGACCAGGAGGCCGAGATCCTGATCGTCGGCGGCGGCGTGGTCGGCGCCTGCCTCGCCTACTATCTGACCCAGGCCGGCCGCGACGTGCTGGTGGTCGAGCGCGGCGACACCAACCTGCAGGCGTCCGGGGCCAACGCCGGCAGCCTGCACGTCCAGCTCCTGTCCTTCGACTTCGGCGCCAAGGCCGAGGCGGGTGGCGGCCCGGCGGCGGCGACGCTGGCGCTCGGACCGCGCTCCATCGCGCTGTGGCGCGACCTGGAGCGCGCCTGCGGCGTCGATTTCGAGCTGGCCGTCACCGGCGGCCTGATGGTCGCCGACAGCCCGGCCGGCATGGACTTCCTGCGCGCCAAGGCGGCGCTGGAGCGGCGGTACGGCGTCGAGAACGCCATCATCGACGCGGCCGAGCTGCGCCGCCTCGCCCCCGCCTTGTCGGAGGAGCTGGTCGGCGCCGAATACGCCCCGCAGGAGGGCAAGATCAACCCGCTGCGCGCCACCTATGCCGTGCTGGAGCAGGCGCGCCGCCACGGCGCCCGCTTCCTGCGCGGGGTCAACGTCACCGGCATCGCCGCGGCCCCGGCGGTCGAGGGCGGCGGCTGGCGGGTGGAGACCCCGCGCTGCCGCATCCGCGCCAAGCAGATCATCAACGCCAGCGGCCCCTGGGCGCGCGAAACCGGGCGGCTGGTCGGCATCGACGTGCCGGTGCACAGCGCGCCGCTGCAGATGATCGTCACCGAGCCGGCGCCCAAGCTGGTCAGCCAGCTCGTCGCCCACGCCGACCGCCATCTCAGCCTGAAGCAGGCGGTCACCGGCGGGCTGATCATCGGCGGCGCCTGGACCGCCGTCTTCGACCCGGCGCGCCGCTTCAACACGGTGTCACGCTCCAGCATCGAGGGCAACCTGTGGGTCGCCCGCCATGTGCTGCCGCAGATCGCCGGGCTGCATGTCGTGCGCGCCTGGGCGGCAATGAACATCAACATCGACGGCGCGCCGATCATCGGCCCGGTGCCCGGCCTGCCCGGATTCTTCAACACGGTGACGTCGAACGGCTACACGCTGGCCCCGGTCGTCGCCCGCATGACCGCCGACCTGCTGCTGGACGGCCGCACCGACATCGACCCGACGCCCTTCCTGCTCGACCGGTTCCGCTGACGCGTCCGCCGAACCGCCCCCGTCCTTCAACGCCCGGCGCCGCAGCGGCGCCGCCCATCCGCAAGAGAAGCCGCATGATCGCCATCGAGAACGTCAGCAAGCACTACGGCACCTTCCAGGTCCTGAAGAACTGCACGACCACCGTGCGGAAGGGAGAGGTCGTGGTGGTCTGCGGCCCCTCCGGCTCGGGCAAGTCGACGCTGATCAAGTGCGTCAACGGGCTGGAGCCCTTCCAGTCCGGCCGCATCCAGGTGGACGGCATCGACGTCGGCGGGCGGGGCACCAACATGACGGCGCTGCGCGCCCGCGTCGGCATGGTGTTCCAGAACTTCGAGCTGTTCCCCCACCTGACCATCATGCAGAACCTGACCCTGTCGCAGCGCAAGGTGCTGGGCCGCGCGACGGCGGAGGCCGAGGCCAAGGGCGAGGCGCTGCTGACGCGGGTCGGTCTGGCCAGTCAGGCGCACAAGTACCCCGGCCAGCTCTCCGGCGGGCAGCAGCAGCGCGTCGCCATCGCCCGCGCCCTGGCGATGGACCCGATCGCCATCCTGTTCGACGAGCCGACCTCGGCGCTCGACCCGGAAATGATCAACGAGGTGCTCGACGTGATGGTCGAGCTGGCCAACGAGGGCATGACGATGATCTGCGTCACCCACGAGATGGGCTTCGCCCGCAAGGTCGCCCACCGGGTGATCTTCATGGACCATGGCAGCATCATCGAGGACTGCACCAAGACCGAATTCTTCGAAACCCAGCGCTCGGAGCGCGCCACCCAGTTCCTTGCCAAGATCCTCCAGCACTGAGGCCGGCAATGGGGCCAACACTGGGGCCAGCACGGAGGAGGGCACAGCGCCGCATCCCGCCATCCGGACGGATCGCTCAGAACCTTTGCAGGACAACGATTCGTCTGCTTTGTTAGGAAGAAATCAGCGTCAGGTGGCAGGACTTGGTATGAGCACGGACATGGACGGCCCGAAAACCGCGAGCCCGGCAACCGCCGGCGTGAATCTGGCGAGCATGGCCTACCGGACCATCCTGGAGATGATCCTCGACCGCCGCATCCCCAGCGGGGAGGTGATCGTCGAGGACCGGCTGGCCACCGCGCTCAGCATCTCGCGCACGCCGATCCGCGAGGCGCTGGTCCGGCTGGCCAGCGAGGGGCTGATCCGCAAGGAGTTCAACCGCCCCTACCGGGTGCGCGAGGTCTCCAACCGCGAGTATTTCCAGAGCATGCGCCTGCGCGAGATCCTGGAGGGGGAGGCGATCGCCGCCGCCGCGTCGCGGGTCGACCCGGCCCGCCTGCAGGCGATCAAGGCCGAGATGCTGCGGCTGCGCGACGAGCCCAAGATCCGCTTCGAGGACCATTGGGCGGCCGACGAGGAACTGCACACCCTGATCGCCGAGGCGTCCGGCAACGCGGTGCTGGCGCAGATCATCCGCGACCTGCGGGTGACCACGCGCCTGTTCGAGCTGTCGGGCCTGCCGTCGCGCATCCGCCCCGACTGCGACGAGCATCTCGACGTCATCGCCGCCCTTGAAACCGGCGACCCGGCGCAGGCGCGCGCCGCCATGGAGGGGCACATCCGCAGCCTCGCCAAGGACGTGCTGGGCGAGATCGCCAAGAGCTGAGACGCCTCATACCCCATCGGCCTCGCGGAAGGCGGCGCTGAGGTCACCGTAGAGGCGGCGGAACAGGCGGCGGCGCGGCGCCAGGGCGGCGGCCAGGGCCGGGTCCGGCTCCACGGTGTGACGGATCTCCAAGGGCCGGCACACGGTTTCCGGCTCCTCGCCCGTCACCGCGAGGCGCGCCAGACGGGCCGCCCCGAAGGCCGGGCCGACCTCGCCCCCCGCCGGGTAGTCGAGCGGCCGGCCAAGCGCGCTCGCCAGGATGCGGCCCCACAGGGCGCTGCGCGCGCCACCGCCGATCACCAGGAAGCGTTCGACGCGTCCGCCGGCCTCCTCCAGGGCGTCCAGCCCGTCGGCGAAGGCGAAGGCCACCCCCTCCAGCACGGCGCGGGCGAGCGCCCCGCGGTCGGTGTCGTGGGTCAGGCCGAAGAGGACGCCCTTGGCGTGCGGGTCGTTGTGCGGCGTGCGCTCCCCCGACAGATAGGGCAGGAAGACCAGCGCGCCGGGATCGCCCCCGTGAGATTCCGCCTCGCGCAGCAGCGCCGCCTCGTCCGCGGCGCCGGTCAGGCGGGCGGCGAAGGACAGGCAGCTCGCCGCGCTCAGCATCACCGACATCTGGTGCCAACGGTTGGGCAAGGCATGGCAGAAGGCATGCACGCCGCGTTCGGGGTTGGGCGCGAAGCGGTCGCCGCTGACGAACAGCACGCCCGAGGTGCCCAGCGACAGGAAGGCGCTGCCCGGCGCCACCACACCGACTCCCACCGCACCGGCCGCGTTGTCGCCGGCCCCCGCCGCCACCACGGTTCCCAGCGGAACGCCCCACTCGGCGGCGACCTCCGCCCTTAAGGCGCCGGAGGGCTGACACCCTTCGTACAGCGTCGGCATGTGCGCCTCGCCGAGCCCCGTGGCGGCCAGAAGCTCGTCCGACCACGCGCGCCGGCCGACGTCCAGCCACAGCGTGCCGGCGGAGTCCGACAGGTCCGAGGCGTGGTCGCCGGTCATGCGCAGGCGCAGCCAGTCCTTGGGCAGCAGCACCTTGGCGGTCGCTTTGAACCGGTCCGGCTCGTGCGCCGCGACCCACAGCAGCTTGGGCGCGGTGAAGCCGGGCATGGCGCGGTTCCCGGCGATGGCGCGCAGGTTGGGCGCACGGCGCTCCAGCTCCGCGCATTCCGCACCGCTGCGCCCGTCGTTCCATAGGATGGCCGGGCGCAGCACGCGGTCCTGCCGGTCGAGCAGGGTCGCCCCGTGCATCTGCCCCGACAGCCCTATCCCCCGCACCGCCGCCATCGCGTCGGGATGGGCGGCGCGCAGTCCGGCGACGGCGCGTCCGGTGGCGGCCCACCAGTCCTCCGGGTCCTGCTCCGACCACAGCGGGTGCGGGCGGCTGACCTCCAGCGGGGCGGTGGACTGGCCGACGAGGCGTTGCGCCGCGTCGACCAGCACCGCCTTGACGCCGGACGTTCCCAGGTCGATGCCGAGATACATGGACCTTCCCCTCAATCAGCCGGCGGCCTCAGACGAGGCGGTTCACCAGATTCTCCAGCATCTCCTGCCGGCCCGAGCGCGGCCGGGGATCGAGGCCGAGGCCGGCGTCGGCCGCGCCGGCCAGATCTAGCCCGCCGAGCAGCTTTTGGCCGAGATCGCCGCTCCAGCCGGCGTAGCGCTCCGCGCGCAAGTCTCGCAGCCGGCCGTCCTCGACGAGCCGCGCCCCGGCGAGCAGCGCGCGGGCCAGCGTGTCGATGCCGCCGACATGGGCGTGCAGGAGGTCGTCCGGCTCGACGCTCTGGCGCCGGATCTTGGCGTCGAAGTTGAAGCCGCCGGTGGTGAAGCCGCCGCCCTCCAGGATGCGCGCCATGGGCAGCGCCAGCTCCACATGGTCGTTGGGGAACTGGTCGGTGTCCCAGCCGTTCTGCGGGTCGCCCCGGTTCATGTCGATGGAGCCGAAGACGCCCAGCGCCAGCGCCGTCGCCACCTCGTGCTCGAAGCTGTGGCCGGCCAGCGTGGCGTGGTTCACCTCGATGTTGACGGCGACCTCTTTCTCCAACCCGTAGCGCTTCAGGAAGCCGTAGACCGTCGCCACGTCGTGGTCGTACTGGTGCTTGGTCGGCTCCATCGGCTTGGGCTCGATCAGGATGGTGCCGGTGAAGCCGATCTTGTGCTTGTGCTCGACCACCATCGTCAGGAAGCGGCCGAGCTGGTCCAGCTCGCGCGCCATGTCGGTGTTGAGCAGCGTGTCGTAGCCCTCGCGCCCGCCCCACAGCACGTAGTTGACGCCGCCCAGCCGCTGCGTCGCCTCCAGCGCGTCGCGCACCTGCGCCGCCGCGCAGGCGAAGACCTCCGGGTCCGGGTTGGTGGCCGCGCCGGCCATGTAGCGGGGGTGCGAGAACAGGTTGGCGGTGCCCCACAGCAGCTTGACGCCGCTGCGCTCGATGCAGCCCTGCAGCCGCTCGGTCAGGCGGGCGAAGACCGCCTGCGTCTCCCGCAGGGAGCCCATCTCGGGCGCCACGTCGCGGTCATGGAAGGTGAAGAAGGGCGCGCCGAGCTTTTCGAACAGCTCGAACGCCACGTCCATCTTCGCCTCGGCCAGCGCCACCGGATCGCCGGCGCGCATCCAGGGCCGGTCCAGCGTGCCGCCGCCGAAGGGATCGGAGCCGGGCCAGCAGAAGCTGTGCCAGTAGCAGACGGCGACGCGCAGATGGTCGGCCATGCGCCGGCCCAGGACCATGCGGTCGGGGTCGTACCAGCGGTAGGCGAGCGGGGTGTCGCTGTCCGGCCCCTCGTAGCGGATGCGCTCGACGCCGGTGAAATAGGCTTCGGTCATGGCAAATCCTTTCAAATCTCGACCCAGGCGGCGTCCCGGCGGCTCGATTCCACGGCGGCGTGGATGAAGCGCACGCCGCGCACGCCGTCCTGGACGGTGGGGACGAGGGCCGCTTGCTCACCGGCGGCGGCACCGCCCATGCGGGCGACGATCAGGTCGGCGGCGTCGCGGTAGATCTGGGCGAAGCCTTCCAGATAGCCTTCGGGATGGCCCGACGGGATGCGCGTGGCGTGCGCGGCGGCCCCGTCGGACCCGGGGCCGCCGCGGGTGATGGTGCGCGGCGGCTCGCCGAGCGGGCTGAAGCGCAGGTGGTTCGGCTGCTCCTGGAACCACTCCAGCCCGCCCTTGTCGCCGTAGACGCGCAGGCGCAGCCCGTTCTCGTGGCCAGGCGCCACCTGACTGGCCCACAGCATGCCGCGCGCGCCGTTGCCGAAGCGCAGCATCATGTGCGCGTTGTCGTCGAGCCGGCGCCCCTCCACGAAGGCGGTCAGATCGGCGGCGACCCGCGTGCAGCGCAGGCCGGTGACGAACTCCGCCAGCTGGAAGGCGTGGGTGCCGATGTCGCCGACGCAGCCGGCGATGCCGCTGCGCGCCGGGTCGGTCCGCCATTCCGCCTGCTTCTGCCCGCTCTCCTCCAGCCGGGTGCTCAGCCAGTCCTGCGGGTATTCGACCTGAACGACGCGGAGGGCGCCCAGGTCACCGGCCGCCACCATGGCGCGGGCCTGCCGCACCATCGGATAGCCGGTGTAGTTGTGGGTCAGCGCGAAGACGAGGCCGCTGCGCTCCACCGCCGCCGCCAGATCCTCCGCGTCCTCCACCGTGGTGGTCAGCGGCTTGTCGCAGATGACGTGGATGCCCGCCTCCAGGAACGCCTTGGCGGCGTCGTGGTGCAGGTGGTTGGGCGTGACGATGCTGACCACGTCGATGCCGTCGTCGCGCGCCGCCTCGGCCCGCGCCATCTCCGCGAAGCTGGCGTAGCAGCGCTCCGGCGGCAGGAACAGGTCGGCGCCGCTGGCTTGGCAGCGCTCCGGATCGGAGGACAGCGCCCCGGCCCGCAGTTCGTAACGGTCGTCGAGGCGCGCGGCGATGCGGTGCACCGCCCCGATGAAGGCGCCCCGCCCGCCGCCGACCATGCCCAGGCGCAGCCGGCGGTTCGGCCCGGAGGCCGTTTTCCCTTCGATGGTCATGTCTTCCTCCCGCTCAGCCGATGCCGAGCATGCGCCGGTTGGCCGAATCGTCGGTTCCGGCCCCGGCGAAGTCATCGAAAGCCTTCTCGGTCACCCGGATGATGTGCGCGTCGATGAACCGCGCGCCTTCGGCGGCCCCCTGCTCGGGGTGCTTCATGGCGCATTCCCACTCCAGCACCGCCCAGCCGTCGAAGCCGTACTGGGTCAGCTTGGAAAAGATGCCGCCGAAATCGACCTGCCCGTCGCCCAGCGAGCGGAAGCGCCCGGCCCGGCCGATCCAGGGCTGGTAGCCGGAATAGACGCCCTGGCGCGGGGACGGGTTGAACTCCGCGTCCTTGACGTGGAACATCTTGATCCGTTCGTGATAGACGTCGATGTAGCCGAGATAGTCGAGCTGCTGCAGCACGAAGTGGCTGGGATCGTAGAGGATGTTGCAGCGCGGGTGGTTGCCGACGCGCTCCAAGAACATCTCGAAGGTCGCTCCGTCGAACAGGTCCTCGCCGGGATGGATCTCATAGCAGAGGTCCACCCCCGCCGCGTCGAAGGCGTCGAGGATCGGCCGCCAGCGCCGCGCCAGTTCGTCGAAAGCCGTTTCGATCAGCCCCGCCGGGCGCTGCGGCCAGGGATAGACGTAGGGCCAGGCCAGAGCGCCGGAGAAGGTGACGTGCGCCGTCAGCCCCAGGTTGGCCGAGGCCTTGGCCGCCATCAGCAGCTGGTTGACCGCCCATTCCTGGCGGGCCTTCGGGTTGCCGCGCACCTCCGGTGCGGCGAAGCCGTCGAACGCCTCGTCATAGGCCGGGTGCACGGCGACGAGCTGCCCCTGGAGATGGGTGGACAGCTCGGTGATCTGCACGCCGGCCTCAGCCAGCACGCCCTTCACCTCGTCGCAGTAGCCCTTGCTCTCGGCGGCCCGGGCGAGGTCGAACAGGCGGCCGTCCCAGGACGGGATCTGCACGCCCTTGAAGCCCAGCCCGGCGGCCCAGGCGCCGATGGCCGGAAGGCTGTTGAACGGCGCCGCGTCCCCCGCGAACTGCGCGAGGAAGATCGCCGGCCCCTTGATCGTTTTCATGATGGGTCTCCCCATGAGTGTGCTGGTGTCCCCTCCACCGCCAGAGGCGGGGGAGGGCCAGGGAGGGGGCAGAGGTTCTTAGAACGGCGAGTCCGGGTAGTAGTATTTCGCGGCGTTCTCCGGGGTCACCAGCGTCGCCTCGATGATGTATTCCTTCTGGATCGGCGCCTTCTCCACCAGATGCTTGGCGGTGATCTCCATGGCCTCGGCGATCATCGCGGGCGGGTAGAGGACGTCGGCGGGGACCAGCACGTCCTTGTCCATGACGCGCTTGATCATGTCCTTCATGCCGGCGCCGCCGAGGATGAACATCTCCTTCTCGCGGCCGGCCTGCTTGACGGCCTCGATGACGCCGAGCGCGATGTCGTCGTCCTGCGCCCACACCGCGTCGATCTTCGGGAAGCGGGACAGGAAGTCCTGCATCACCTTGAAGCCGTCATCGCGGTTCCAGTTGGCGTACTGCATTCCCAGCACCTTGATCTGGGTGCCCTCGATCTCCTTCATGAAGGCGTCGACGCGCTGGTTGTCGATCACGGTGGGGATGCCGCGCAGCACCACGATGTCGCCCTTGCCGCCCATCTTCTCCTTCATGAACCGGGCGGAGACCTCGCCCATCTGCGGGTTGTTGCCGGCAACGTAAAGGTCCTGGATGGACGGGTCGGTCAGGCCGCGGTCCACCACCGTGACGAACTTGCCGGCCTGCTTGACCGCGCGCACGGGGTCGGTCATCGGCGCGGATTCGAAGGGCAGGATGACCAGCGCGTCGATCCGCTGCACCGAGACCAGATCCTCCAGGTCGTTGGCCTGACGCCCGACGTCGCGGGCGGTGACGATCACCACGTCGAGGTTCGGGTACTGCTTCTCCAGCCGCTTCTCGGCCTGCTGGGCGTGCCAGTTGAGGCCGCCGGCCCAGCCGTGCGTCGCGGCGGGGATGGACACGCCCATCTTGATCTTCTGCTGCGCCCAGCCGGCGACCGGCGCTACCATCAGGCCCGCGGCCAGCGCCGCGGCCAGAGCGAAACGGAACGTCATGGTCGATTCCTCCCTCTTCGTATTATTTCAGCGACGCGCCACGGTCCCCCGTTGCAGGAGCACCGCGACGATGATGATCACCCCCTGGATGGTGCCGTTCAGGTAGACGCTGATGGCGCCGGTCAGGTTGAGGATGTTGTCGATCAGCGTGAGCATGACGGCGCCCACCACCGTGCCCCAGATGCGGCCGTAGCCGCCCTTCAGCATGGTGCCGCCGATGATGACGGCGGCGATGGCCTCCAGCTCCCACAGCAGGCCCGTGGTGGCCGAGGCCGAGCCCAGCCGCGGCACGTAGATCACCACGGCGATGGCGACGCACAGGCCCTGAAGCACGAAGGCCAGCAGCTTGACCCGGTCCACGTTGATCGCCGAATAGCGCGCCACGTCCTCGCTGGAGCCGATGGCGGCGCAGTAGCGGCCGAAGCGCGTGCGGTACATGATCAGCGCGCCGATCAGCGCCACCACCGCGAAGGCCAGGATCGGGTAGGAGATGCCGAAGACGCCGCCGTAATAGACGGGCCGGTAGATCGTGCGGATCTCCGAATTCAGGGACAGCGTGCCGCCGTCGGCGATGTAGGTGACCAGGGACCGGAAGATGCCCATGGTCCCCAGCGTGACGATGAACGCCTCCATCCTCCCCTTGGTCACCAGCAGCCCGTTGACCAGCCCCGCCGCCAGCCCGAGCCCCAGCGCCACCAGGACGCCGATCAGGATGACCGGCAGCCCGGCGCCCATGGAGCCGACCAGGGCGTTCATCACCACGATCGTCACGCCCGACGCGAAGGCGGCCAGGGAGCCGACCGACAGGTCGATCCCGCCGGTGGTGATGACGAAGGTGGCCCCGACCGCGATGATGCCGATGAAGGCGGTGCGGGTCAGCACGTTGCCGATGTTGCCCGGGCTGAGGAACACCGGGTTGACGATGGTGCCCAGCACGATCAGCGCGGCCAGCGCCAGGAACGGCCCGTAGAGTTTCAGATCGAAGCCGGAGGAGGGCTTCCGCGCGGCCTCAGGCATGACCGACGGCGTCATGCGCGTCTCCTTCTGATGTGCGGCTTGATGAGCGGAGCGATGTGCGGCCCTTCAGGCCATCGACCATGCGGCCTTTCAGGCCGGTGGCGTAGCGGACGATCTCGCCCTCCTCGACGTCGGCCCCCTCCAGGATGCCGGTCACCACGCCGGAGCGCATGACCACCACCCGGTGCGACAGCCCGATGATCTCGGGCATTTCCGAGGAGATGAGGATCACCGACCCGCCCCGGCGGGCGAAGTCGTGCAGGAACTGGTAGATCTGCTGCTTGGTCCCGATGTCGATGCCGCGCGTCGGCTCGTCGACGATCAGGATGTCGGGATCGACCTGCATGGTCTTGGCGAGCAGCAGCTTCTGCTGGTTGCCGCCGCTGAGGCTTCCGACCGGCACGTCCAGCGTCCGGACGCGGATGTCGAACTCCGTCACCGCGCGCTCCAGCGCCGCGGCCTCCCGCCGCTCGTCGACGAAGATCCGGCCGTAGCGGTCCAGCGCCAGCAGCGTCAGGTTCGGCTGCAAACCCTTGGCAAGCAGCAGGCCCTTGCCCTTGCGGTCCTCGGTCAGATAGGCGATGCCGGCGGCCACCGCGTCCTCCAGGCGGCGGACGCGCAACGGCTCCCCGTTGCGGGACAGCGTGCCGGCGGTGCGACGTCGCAATCCGAGCAGCCCCTCGGCCAGCTCCGTCCGCCCGGCGCCGATCAGCCCGGCGAAGCCCAGGATCTCGCCGCGGCGCAGGTCGAAGCCGGCACCCCGCACCCAGCCGGGAACGTCGATCCCCCGCGCCTCCAGCACCACGGGCGCGTCCGGCGCCGGCGGTGTCTTGGCCGGGAACAGGTCGCTGATCGCCCGCCCGACCATGAGCTGGGCGATGCCGTCCTCCGTCAGTTCGGCGGTCGGGCGGGTGGCGATGTGGTGGCCGTCGCGCAGAACCGTGACCCGGTCGGTGATGGCCCGCACCTCGTCCAGCTTGTGGGAGGTGTAGACGATCCCCACCCCCTGGTCGCGCAGCCGGCGGATCAGCCCGAACAGCACGGCGGACTCGGTGCCGGTCAGCACCGCCGTGGGTTCGTCCATGATGAGGACGCGGACCTCGCGCGACATCGCCTTGGCGATCTCGACCATCTGCCGCTCCGACACGGCGAGGTCGCGCACCCGCGCACGCGGGTCCACCGGGCATTCCAGCTCGGCCAGGACGGCGCGGGACCGCTCGCGCATGGCGCGCTTGTCGAGGAAGGGGCCGCGCCGCAGCTCGCGCCCGAGAAAGATGTTCTCCTCGACCGTCAGGTGTTCGGCGAGGTTGAATTCCTGGTGGATCAGCACGACGCCCGCCGCCTCGGCGGCGCCGATGCCGGAGAAGCTCACCGGCCGCCCATCCACGCGCACGGCGCCCGAGGTCGGCTGGTGAAAGCCGGACAGGATCTTCATCAGCGTCGATTTGCCGGCCCCGTTCTCGCCGACCAGGGCGTGCACCTCACCGCGCAGGACGGTGAAATCCACCCCATGGAGGACCTCGACGGGCCCAAAGCTCTTCGTGACGCCGAACGCTGCCAAAAGCGGCTCGGCCATGGGGTCGCCCCCTCCCTGGATTGCGGCTTCTCGTGTGGCCGCGAATTAGATAGACGGTCTAACAAATGGGAGCGTATGATTCGAATCAGCCCGCGTCAAGCCATGTCGGGGCGACATCCCCCACCTTTTCGGTGTATGCCCCGCCCGGCGCCCAACGATTGCCGCCCGACGCGCGAGACAGGAATCCGCATGCTGCCAAGGGTCAACTCGGCCGCGATCCGCCGCCTCAACATGGTCCGCGTCTTCCACGCGCTGCGGGAGAACCCGCGCTGCGCGCAGCGCGACCTCAGCCGGCTGACCGGCCTGGACAAAGCGACGACCTCGGCCATCGTGGCGCAGATGATCGAGGAGGGGCTGGTCGAGCGGAGCGAGGCGCCGCGCGCCCGCCGTATCGGCCGGCCGGAAACCGCGCTCGGCATCGCGCCGTCGGCCGGCCTGCTGGTCGGCGCCCGGCTGGAGCCGGGAACGATCCGCATCGTCTCCACCACGCTGGCCGGCACGGTGGTGGAGCAGTCGCAGATCCCCGGCAGCACCGACCTCGCCACGGCGCTGCGCCGGCTGCACGAGGGGATCGACGCGATCGTCGCGGTGAGCCGGCCGGAGGGCGGAGCGGCACCGCCGCCCCTGCGCGGCATCGGCATCGGCATCCCGGCGCTGATGGACCGCGCGGGCCGGCTCGTGCTGGCGCCCAATCTGGGCTGGCGCGACACGCCGATCCGCCCGCTGCTGGAGGAGGCGCTGGGCGCACCGGTCCATGTCGACAACGACACCAAGGCCGCCGCCATGGCCGAGCGGCTGTTCGGCGCCTGCCGGGGGGTGGAGGATTTCGTTTATCTGACCGGCCATTCGGGCGTCGGCGGCGGGCTGTTCTTCGGCGGGCGGCTCTACCGCGGCGCGCAGGGCTTCGCCGGGGAGATCGGCCACCTGACCGTGGTGCGGGGCGGCCGTCCCTGCGGCTGCGGCAAGCGGGGCTGCCTGGAAACCTACGTCTCCGAGACGTCGATCCTCGCCCAGGCCGGCGAGCGGGGGCGCGCCCTGCCCGATCTCTGGGCGGCGGCGGCGGCGGCGCGCGACGGCGACCCGGTGGTGCGGACCCTGCTGGAAGACGCCGGCTCGCACCTCGGCTTCGCGCTGTCGCATCTGGTCAATTTGGCGAATCCGGGTCTGGTGGTGCTGGGCGGCAACCTGTCGATCGTCGCGGAGTTCGTTCTGCCGTCGCTGAACGCCGCCCTTGACGAGCACGCGCTCGAACCGCTGCGCCGCGACCTGCGGCTTCTCGTTTCGCCGCTCGGCCCGGACGCCGTTCCCATGGGGGGAATCGCGCTGGCCATGGATGGCTTCCTGTCGGTGCCCGGCCCGATCCTGTAAGCTTGGTCCCCCTCTGGAGCGCGCCTCATCCCGTCACGCACGGCGGCCGCGCCGCCGTGGCGTGGTCGTGGTCGGTTCAAGGGGCTTGCGGGACCCGCGCGATCACCTTGATCTCGAAATCGAAGCCGGCGAGCCAGTTCACGCCGACCGCGGTCCAGTTGGGATAGGGCTGATGGGGAAACATCCGGTTTTTGACGGACAGGACGGTTTCGAACTGGGCCTCCGGATCGGTGTGGAACGTCGTGACGTCCACGATGTCGTCGAACGTGCCGCCGGCCGCTTTCAGGACCGCGCCAAGATTGTCGAACGCCAGTTGAACCTGCGTCGCGAAATCGGGCTCGGGCGAGCCGTCCTCGCGGCTGCCGACCTGACCCGACACGAAAAGCAGGTCGCCGGATCGGATGGCGGCGGAGTAGCGGTGGATCTCATAGAGCGCCTGCCGGCCGGCAGGAAGGATGGCGTCGCGTTTGGGCATCGGGGTCTCCCGTTCGGGTTGGAACTGAAGCAGGAGATGGCGGCCCGGGACGTGCGCGATTAGACGTTGAAATCGACACGGGCTGATGCAAGATCGCCATCAATGACGCGCCCCTCCCTCAATGATCTCACCGCCTTCGTGGCCGTCGCGACCCATCGCAGCTTTCGCCGCGCGGCGGTTGAGCTTGGAACGGCACCCTCCACGCTGAGCCACGCGATGCGGGGTCTGGAGGAACGGCTGGGCGTCCGCCTCCTCAACCGCACCACCCGCAGCGTTTCGCCGACCGAAGCGGGGCTTGAGCTGCTCGGCCGCCTGCAGCTTGCCTTGACCTCCCTGGACGAGGCGCTGGACGCCGCCACCGCCTTTCGCGGCCATGTGGCGGGCCGGGTTCGGGTCAACGCGCCGCGGGTGGCCGCGACCGTGCTCGTCCGCGACGTCCTCCCGCGCATGGCGGACCGGTTTCCCGACGTGACGGTGGATCTGGTCGTCGACGGACGGCTGGTCGACATCGTGTCCGGCGGCTTCGATGCCGGCGTCCGTCTGGTTGACTCCATTCCGAAGGACATGATCGCGGTGCCCTTCCCGGTGCCGATCGGGTTCGTCTGCGTCGCGTCCCCCGCCTATCTCGACCGCGCCGGCGAACCGGAGACGCCCGACGATCTCCGGCGCCATCGCTGCATCGGCCACCGCCTGCCGGGTGGCCGGCTTTACCGGTGGGAGTTCGAGCGGGCCGGGCGGGAGCTGACCGTCGACATCAACGGACCGGTGGTTCTCGACGACGAGGAGCTGATGGTGGAGGCCGCCTTGCGGGGCCTGGGGATCGCCTATGTGGCGAGCTGGGCCGCCGAAGCCGCCCTCGCGGAGGGGCGGTTGCGGAGCGTGCTGCCGGGCTGGATGCACAAGCCGGAAAGGGCGGCGGTCTATTACCCCGGGCATCGCAGCGTGCCGCCGGCCCTGCGGGCGTTCCTCGACGTCGTCAAGGACGTGCTGGCCCCGCCGGCGTCCGAGCGGCCATGACCCCTGACGGCGGCCAGGCCGCCGCACCCTGAGGGGAGCAACGAGCGCCGCCGACGGAAAATCCCCGCCCGCAGCGAAGCGCGCGCTTGACGCCGACGATAAATCCTATTTTCCTATATGAAATAAGATTGTTTATACACAACGCGGACGTTGTTGATGCGCCGCAACCGGCCTCGGCCGCACCTCACTCCCGGACGGAGGCCCACCATGACCGACACCGCACCGCTCGCCACCCGCACAGCCGCGGACATCCGCCGCGACTGGATCGACCGCAGGGAGGTCGCTCTTCTCGACGCGCGGGAGGAGGGGCCCTATTCGCTGGCCCACCCGCTGTTTGCGGTGTCGGTGCCGCTCAGCCGGTTGGAACTCCTGGTCCATAACCTGCTGCCGCGCCACAGCGTGCCGATCACCGTCTACGACAACGGCGAAGGCTACGCCGAGCCCGCGGCGCGGCGGCTCCAGGCGCTGGGCTACCGCGACGTGACGCTGCTGGAGGGCGGGCTGGCGGGCTGGACCGCCGCCGGGTTCGAGGTCTACCGGGACGTCAACGTGCCCAGCAAGGCGTTCGGCGAGTGGGTGGAGCACCACCGCCACACCCCGTCGCTGTCCGCCGACGAGGTGAAGACGCTGATCGACGCCGGGGCCGATCTGGTCATCCTCGACGCCCGCCGGTACGAGGAGTTCCAAACCATGGCGATTCCCGGCGGCATCAGCGTGCCGGGGGCGGAGCTGGTCAAGCGCGTCCGCGACATCGCGCCCAAGCCGGAGACGCTGGTTATCGTCAACTGCGCCGGACGCACCCGCTCGATCATCGGCACGCAGTCGCTGGTGAACGCCGGCATTCCCAACCGGGTGGCGGCGCTGCGCAACGGCACCATCGGCTGGACGCTGGCCGGGCTGGAGCTGGACCGTGGGCGCGACGGGCGCTTTCCGGCGGTGTCGCCCGAGGGCGACGTCAAGGGCCGCGCGGACGCCCGCGCGGTGGCCGACCGGGCCGGCGTCGGGCGCATCGGCCTCGCCGCGCTGGACGCCGTCCGCGGCGACGAGCGGCGCACCCTGCACCTCTTCGACGTGCGGACGCCGGAGGAGTACGAGGCGGGCCATCTGCCGGGCTTCCGTCACGCGGCGGGCGGCCAGCTCGTCCAGGCGACGGACGAGTATGTCGCGGTGCGCGGTGCCCGCATCGTGCTGGCCGACGACCCGGCGGGCGGCGGCGGGCCGCGCGCCGACATGACCGCCTCCTGGCTGGCGCAGCTCGGCTGGGAGGTGCATGTGCTGGAGGGCGACGTGGCGTCGCTGGGCCGCGAGAGCGGTCCCGACCGCCGCCGCCTGCCCCCGGTACCGGACGCCGGGGCGGAAACCGTGGCGCCGCGCGACCTGCTGGCCCTGCTGGAGAACGGGGAGGCGGCGGTGATCGACATCACCCGCAGCCCGCGCTACCGCGCCGGCCACATTCCGGGGGCGTATTTCTCGACCCGCGCGCGTCTGGGCGGCACCATCGCCCGCCTGCCGAAGGGGGTGCGCCCGGTGCTGACCTGCTGGGACGGCACGCTGACCCGCTACGCCGCCGCCGATTTCCCGCCGGGAGCGGTCCCGCTGCTACTGGAAGGCGGCACGAAGGGCTGGGTGGCGGCCGGGCTGCCGCTCAGCACCGGGCTGGAGCGGCTGGGGCCGGAGCCGGACGACGTCTACAAGCGCCCCTATGAGGGCACGGACAACAGCGCCGCCGCCATGCAGGGCTACATCGACTGGGAGCTTGAGCTGGTGGACCAGCTGAAGCGCGACGGCGCCCACAATTTCCGCGTCATCTGACGATCCTCACCACGGGACAGGCCATGACCATTTCCATGCGCTTCGCCACGCTGGGCCGCCGGACGCTGCTCGGCTCCACGCTTCTGCTCGCCGCCGGCTTCGCCGGCCTGACGCCGGCCCCCGCGCAGGCCGAGGCGACGCAGGTCCGCTTCGCGCGCAACCTCGGCCTCGGCTACCTGCCGCTCTACGTCATGGAGGACAAGGGGCTGGTGGAGAAGCACGCCCGCGCCGCCGGGCTGGGCGCGGTGACGGCCAGCTACACCCCGCTCGGCAACCCGACGACGATCACCGAGGCCACCCTGTCCGGGAACGCCGATTTCGGGGCGGCGGGCGTGCCGGCCTTCATCATCGCCTGGGACAAAACGAAGGGGAACGCCAACCTGCGCGGGCTGGCCGCGCTGAACGCCCAGCCGGCCTACCTCAACACCAACCGGCCCGAGGTGAAGGGCCTGACGGACTTCACCGAGAAGGACCGCATCGTCGTGCCGTCGGTCCGTGCCTCCTATCAGGCCATCGTGCTCCAGATCGCCGCCGAGCAGGTCTTCGGCCCTGGCCAGCACGCGCGGCTGGACCCGCTGACCGTGTCGCTGGCCCATCCCGACGGCACCGCCGCCCTGCTGTCCGGCCGCACGGAGATCACCGCCCATTTCACCAGCCCGCCCTTCCAGGACCAGCAGCTCCGCGACCCGAAGATCCACAAGGTGCTGAGCAGCTACGACGTGCTGGGCGGACCGGCGTCCTTCAGCGCGCTGTGGACCTCCGCCGCCTTCCACGACGCCAACCCGCGGCTGACCAAGGCGGTGCTGGCGGCGCTGGAGGACGCGGTGGCCCTCATCAAGGCCGACCCCAGGGAGGCCGCCCGCGCCTACATCCGCATCGAGACGTCCAAGCTGGGCGAGGAGGAGGTGGCGGCGATGATCGCGCATCCGGAGGTGTCCTACGACCTCGCCCCGCGCGGCATCGGCATCTTCACCGACTTCATGGCGCGCATCGGCTCGATCCGCAACCGGCCCGCCGACTGGCGCGACCTGTTCTTCGCCGACATCCACGACCGCACCGGAAGCTGAGGGCGATCCCATGACCCACCCCGCCTTCACCACCCACCCGGTCACGCCCACCCTGGGGGCCGAGATCCGCGGGATCGACCTCTCGCAGCCCCTCGACGCCGCCGACGCCGACGCGCTGGCCGCGGCGCTGGACCGCCATCTGGTGCTCGTGTTCCGCGGCCAGACCCTGACCGACGCCGACCTCGTCCGGGTGTCCGGCCATTTCGGGCCGCTCGACAAGGCGCCGATCACCGAGCATGGCCGGCTGCACGCGCCGGGTTTCGAGGAGGTCTACGTCATCTCCAACGTGACGGAGCAGGGCCGTCCCATCGGGGCGCTGGGGGCGGGGGAGTCGGTCTGGCACGCCGACATGACCTATCTGGAGACACCGCCCTACGCCAGCAGCCTCTACGCGCTGGAGGTGCCGGAGGACGGCGGTGACACCGGATTCATCAGCATGTTCGCCGCCTACGATGCCTTACCGGAGGATCTGAAGCGGCGGATCGGCGGGCTGTCGATCAAGCACGACAGCACGACCAACAGCGGCGGCTATCTGCGCCAGGGCTTCGCGCCTCCGACCGACCTCGCCACCTCGCCGGGCACGGTCCATCCGCTGGTCATCACCCACCCGGCGACCGGGCGCAAGGCGCTGCTTCTCGGGCGCCGCCCGCACGCCTGCATCCCCGGCCTGCCGCTGGCGGAGAGCGAGGCGCTGCTCGACGCGGTGTGGGCGGCGGCGGTGCGTCCGGAACTGTCCTGGCACCACCGATGGCGGGTCGGCGACCTCGTGATGTGGGACAACCGCTGGACCATGCACCGCCGCGATCCCTTTCCCGAGGACCAGCGCCGCCGCATGCACCGCACCCAGATCGCCGTGCCCGCCGAGGGTCGGCGCCCCAACGGGGCCTGACATCCGGCCGTCCTGCGCCGGGGTCAGGCGAGCTGCGGAGTCCGGCGCATCTCATCGAGGCGGCGGGCGAGCTGCTCGGCGAACTTGGCGGCGGCGACCGGCAGGGTGCGGCCCTTCTGCTGCCCCAGCACCAGCGGGCCATGGGCGAGGTCGACGTCGCTCAAGGGAATCACCGCCAAACCCGGGTCGAGGATCGGCGACGGCGCCCCGATCTCGATCTGGAAGGTCACCACCTGGCTCATGCGGGCGAGGTTGCGCAGCATCTCGAAGGAGTTCGACTCCAGCTCAATCGACAATTTCGTCGAGCTGACCGCCAGCACCTTGTCCAGGATGCTGCGCGTCCCGAAACTGGCGTCCGGCAGGGCGATGGGGTAGGGCGCGCAGTCGCGCAGCCGCAGATTCGGCTGTCCCGCCAGCGGATGGTCGGCGGCCATGATGGCGACGACCCGTTGGCCGAGCGTCATCAGGGGCTGGAACTCCGCGGTCCGGCGCGGGCTGAAGATGATGGCGATGTCGGCCTCGAAGTCGGCGAGCATCTTCAGCGCCGCGCCCTGATCGACGACGAGGATTTCGAAGCTGACCAGCGGGAAGCTCTCGCGGAAGGACGAGATCTCCTCCGCCAGGAAGGAGCTGACCAGCGCCTGGCTGCAGGCGATCCGCACATGGCCGCGCCGCATGCCCGACAGGTCCTCGATCTGCGACCGCACGCGCTCCAGGTCGGCGGCCTGGGCGCGCACCCAGCGGATGAAGCTTTCGCCGGCCGCCGTCAGGCGGATGCCCTGGGCCGAGCGTTCGAAGATCGTCGCCCCCAGATCCTCCTCCACGTCCTGGATGCGCCGCTGCAGGGCGGAGGGCGTGATGTTCAGATGCTCCGCCGCCTTGCGCAGCGACCCGAAGCGGGCCGCCTCGTCCACGTAGCGCCAAATCCGCATGTGCCGCATGCCGGCCGATCCCCCCGTGTATACTTTTCGTCATCACCCTAGCAGAAAAACAGCGTTTGAGGTGCTGTTCGCGCCCGCTTAGCCTCCCCTCGTCTCCAGGAAGCGCCATGCCGGACCGGCGGGAGCGACCGCTTCCTGTCACACCTTACGGGAGTTGACGGCCTCATGGACAAGCGGTTGCACACCTGGTCCGCGGCGTTGGCGGGCGTTCTCCTCAGCGTGGCCGGCGGCTCCACCGCCGCGATGGCCGAAACGCCGGTCAAGCTGGTGCTCAACTGGAAGTACCAGGGGCCCCAGGCGCTGATCCTGCTGGCCGAGGACAACGGCTACTTCAAGGCGGAGGGGCTGAAGGTCACCATCGACCAGGGCGAGGGCTCCGGCGCGTCGATCACCAAGGTGGCGACCGGCTCCTACGACGTCGGCTTCGGGGACATCAACTCCCTGATCACGCTCGCCGCCAAGTCGCCGGACGAGGCGCCGATCGCCGTCTACATGATGTACAACACGCCGCCCTTCACCGTCGCCGTGAAGGCCGACGGGCCGATCCGCACGCCCAAGGACCTGGAGGGCAAAACCATCGGCAGCCCGGCCAGCGACGGCGCCCTGAAGCTGTTTCCCGCCTTCGCCACGATGGCCGGAATCGACGCCGGGAAGGTGACGCTGACCAACATGCAGGCGAACCTGCGCGAGCAGATGCTGATGCGCGGGCAGGTGGACGGCGTGCTCGGCTACGTCAACACCATCACCTTCGGCGCCAAGGCCGCCGGGATGAATCCCGACAAGGATTTCCGCTTCATCAAGTACGGCGACTACGGCATGGACCTCTACTCCAACGCCATCGTCGTCTCGCGCGCCTTCGCGAAGGAGAACGGCGAGGCGGTGAAGGGCCTGCTGCGCGCCATCAACCGCGCCACCAAGGACATGATCGCCGAACCGGCGAAGTCGGTCGGCTCGGTGATGAAGCGCGAACCCCTGCTGAACGAGGCGGTCGAGATCGAGCGCACCGAGGCCACCCTCCGGCAGGAGATGAACCATCCCGAGATCGCGCGGATCGGCCTGGGTGACGTGGACCCGGAGCGCTTCCAGCGCTCCATCGAGATCGTGGTCAAGGCCAACGGGCTGGAGCGGACGCCGAAGGCGTCGGAGGTCTTCACCGACGCCTACCTGCCGCCCCGCGCCGACCGGCCGAGCCGGGTCGTCCCGTAACACCGCCCCAACTGCAAGACGACGAGCAACGACGATGAATCTGGAACTGAAGGGGCGGGTCGTCCTGATCACCGGCCCGGCGAAGGGCATGGGCGAGGCGGTGACGATGGCCTTCGCCGACGAGGGCTGCCGTCTGGCGCTGGTCGGGCGCGACACCACCGCCATCGAACCGGTCGCGGCGCGGGTCCGCGCCGCGGGCGGCGAGGCCATCGTCATCCCCTGCGACATCACCGACGAGCGGCAGTGCCAGGGAGCGGCGGAGCGCACGCTGGCGGCCTACGGCCGCATCGACGTGCTGGTCAACGTCGCCGGCGGCTCCGGCCCCATCGGCAAGACGGGATGGGAGACCAGCCAGGCGGAGTTCGACGAGATCGTCACCCTCAACATGACCGGCTGCTTCAACACGATGCGCGCCGTCATGCCGACCTTCGCCGCCCAGCGCTACGGCAAGATCGTCAACGTCGGCGGCACCTTCGGGATGCGCGGGCGGGCGGGCCGCATGGCCTATTCGGCGTCCAAGTGGGGCTTGCGCGGCATCACCAAATCCTTCGCGCTGGAGGCCGGCCCCTTCAACGTCAATGTCAACTGCGTCGCTCCCGGCATGGTCGAAGGGCCGCGTTTCCGCGGCAAGGTCGTACCGGAGATGGCTCGCCGCCTGGGCATCAGCGAGGAGGCCGCCGCCGAGCGCCACGCCGCCGACTACGCCCTGCGCCGCGTCTCCACGGGCGAGGACGTGGCCAACGCCTGCCTGTTCCTGGCGAGCGACGCCTCGCGGCAGATCACCGGCGTGGACCTTCCGGTCGACGGCGGATGGGCGGCGCTGTGACCGCGCCTCCGGCGGGTCCGAAGACGGAAGGGCACACCATGTTCCTGCAGAACGCCACACCGGCCGAAACGGCCGAACTGACCACGCCGACCGGCCTCAAGCCGCCGGGCGGGGCGCGGCCCATCATCGAGTTCGAGCGCGTCACGGTCTCCTACGGGCGGGACGCCGCGGCGACCCAGGCGCTCGCCGAAAGCACCTTCCGCATCGACCATGGCGACTTCATCGCCCTGGTCGGCCCCTCCGGCTGCGGCAAGTCGACGATCCTGAAGCTGGTGGGCGGGCTGCTGAAGGCGTCCAGCGGCCATGTCTTCGTCGCCCGGCGCGAGGTCGGGGCGGAGGACGTGCGCATCGGCATGGCCTTCCAGAATCCGACGCTGCTGCCCTGGCTCAGCATCCGCGACAACGTGATGCTGCCGCTGAAGATCGCGCGGCCCTTCCGCGAGGAATGGCGGCAGAAGCGCAAGACCGAGTACCGCGACCGCGCCGACGCCCTGCTCGCCAAGGTCGGGCTTCAGGATTTCGCGAACAAGTTCCCCTGGCAACTGTCCGGCGGCATGCAGCAGCGCGCCTCGCTGTGCCGCGCCCTGATCCACGATCCGACGCTGCTCCTGCTCGACGAGCCCTTCGGCGCGCTCGACCAGTTCACGCGCGAGGAGCTGTGGGCCACCCTGCAGACGCTGTGGATGGAGCGCCGGCCGACCGTTCTCCTGGTCACGCACGACCTGCGGGAAAGCGCCTTCCTGGCCAACCGCATCATGGTGATGAGCGCGCGTCCCGGCCGCATCCTGGTGGACGAGCAGGTGGACTTCCCGCGGCCGCGCACGCTCGACACCACCTACCAGCCGGAATTCACCAGCCTGACGCACACGCTGCGCAGCCTCATCGTCGCCGCGCGGAGCGGCGCAGGAGCGCCGTCATGAGAGCCGTGAACCGCGAGAAGCTCGCCTCCGCCGCCCTGATCGTCGGCGTCTTCGTCCTGTGGGAGGTCTCCTGCCTCGTCTTCGGCATCAGCGAGATCATCCTGCCGCGGCCCAGCCAGATCATCGCCACGCTGATCGACCGCTGGCCGGCGCTGATGCCGCACGCGGTGCAGACGCTCTACACCACGCTGGTCGGCTTCGCGCTGGGCGTCGGGGCCGGGGTGGTGATCGGGCTGCTGATCGGCTCCTCCCGCCTCGCCTACAACGTCGCCTTCCCGCTGCTGGTCGGCTTCTCCTCCATCCCCAAGGTGGCGGTGGTGCCGATCTTCGTCCTGTGGTTCGGCTCGGGCACGGTGCCGGCGGTGCTGACCTCGGCGATCATCTGCGTCTTCCCGGTGGTGGTGAACATGGCGACCGGCCTCGCCACGACCGAGCCGGAGCTGGAGGACGTGCTGCGCACCCTGAAGGCGTCGAAGCGCGACATCCTGCTGAACGTCGGGCTGCCCCGCGCGATGCCCTATTTCTTCGCGTCGCTGAAGGTGGCGGTCACCCTGTCCTTCGTCGGGACGGTGATCTCGGAGACGGTGGCCTCCAACCGCGGCGTCGGCAACATGATGCTGATCGCCTCCTCCAACTTCAACGTCCCGCTGGTCTTCGCCGGCCTGTTCATCCTGGCGGGGCTGGGCGTCGCCCTCTACGTGATCTTTTCGCTGATCGAGCGCCGCGTCACCGGCTGGGCCAACCGCAAGTCGGAGTTCGCGGCCGGGTGACCGGTTCAGCCCGCTTCCGGTCATAGCCAAAAACATCCTCGGTATGGAGACAGGCATGTTCACCATCACCCGCCGCACCGCGCTTCTGGCCGGGCTCGGCCTCTCCCTGGCCCTTCCGTTCTCCCCGGCCGTCGCGCAGGAGCGCACGCCGATCCGCTTCACGCTGGACTGGAAGTATCAGGGCATCCACGCCTGGTACTTCGTCGCCCAGGAGAAGGGCTACTTCCGCGAGGAGGGGCTGGACGTCACCATCGACCAGGGCGAAGGCTCCTCCGCCACCGTCACGCGCATCATGTCGGGCGCCTACGACGCCGGCTTCGGCGACATCAACGCGGTGATCCAGCAGGCGGCGCAAAAGCCCGCCGAGGCGCCGGTGATGGTCTACCACATCTACAACAAGCCGCCCTTCGCGGTGCTGACCAAGGCGGACAGCGGCATCACCGGGCTGAAGGACCTCGTCGGCAAGAAAGTCGGCGGTCCGGCCGGCAGCGCCGCCACCCGCCTGCTGCCCGCCCTGCTGGAGCGCAACGGCCTGGACCCGTCCGGCGTCGAGGTGCTGAACATGCAGCCCAACCTGCAGGAGCAGATGCTGATCCGCGGCGAGGTCGCCGCCTCGCTGGTCTTCAACGTCACCAGCTACGTCAACCTGATCCAGCAGGGGCAGAATCCCGACACCGGCTTCCGCTGGATCAGCTACGCCGATCACGGTCTCGACCTCTATTCCAACGGCGTGATGGTGTCCCAGGCGCTGGCGCGCGACAAGCCGCAGGCGGTGAAGGGGCTGGTGCGCGCCATCAACCGCGCCGTCCAGGACGTGATGGCCGATCCGGCCGCCGCCGTGAAGACGCTGGTCAAGGTCGAGCCGCTGATCGACGCCGGCAGCGAGCAGCGCCGCTTGCGGTTCGCCTTCGATGCCATGATGATCACCCCGGAGTCGCGCGAGATCGGGCTGGGCGACCTGTCGGACGACCGGCTGGCGCGTTCCATCGCGGTGATGGCCGCGGCCTACAAGCTGCCGAACCAACCGGCGCCCGGCCGGATCTTCGACCGCTCCTTCCTGCCGCCCCAGACGGAGCGGCGCATCGTTCCCACCGCCGGATGAGGTTGCCATGACGGTCCGTTCCATCGCCTGCACCGCCCTGCTCGACGGGCCCGGCTACGCGCCGCGGGGGCCGGGGCGGCTGACGCTCCGCGACGGGCGGATCGCGGCGGTGGAGGCGCTGGGTGGGGGTGAGGAGGCCGCGGAGCCGCTGTTCGCCCTGCCGGCACCGGTCAACGCGCACGACCACGGGCGGCCGGTCCGCTCCAGCTCCTTCGGGGCGGGGGGCAAGCCGCTGGAGGTCTGGCTGCACTATCTGGCCCTGCTGCCTTCGGTCGATCCCTATCTGGCCGCCGCCGCGTCGCTGGGGCGCAGCGCGCTCGGCGGCGCCGGGGCGGTCATGGTGCATTACACCCGCACCCAGGGGCTGACTCCGTTGCCGGAGGAGGCCGCGGAGGTCGCCCGCGCCGCCTGCGACGTGGGGCTGCGGATCGCCTTCGCGGTGGCGCTGAAGGACCGCAACCCGCTGGTCTATGGTCCGTCCGAGGAGCTTCTGGCCCTGCTGCCCGACGAGGCGCGGCGGGAATTCGCCCGCCGCACCGCCGCGCCGCCGCCATCCCCCGCCGAGCAGATCCGGCTGGTCGAGGAGGTGGCCGCCGCCGCGGCGGGCGAGCTGGTGGACGTGCAGTACGGCCCGACCGGCGTGCAGTGGTGCTCGCCGGAGCTGTTGCAGGAGGTGGCCGACGCCTCCGCCCGCACGGGGCGGCGCGTCCACATGCATTGCCTGGAGACGCGGTACCAGCGCGCCTGGGCGGACCGCCAGTTTCCCGACGGTCTGTTCCCGTATCTGAAGCGGATCGGCCTGCTGTCGCCGCGCCTCACGCTGGCCCACTGCACCTGGATCAGGCCGGAGGAGATGGACATCCTTGCCGAGACGGGCGTGACCGTGTCGGTGAACACCGGCTCCAACCTCGGCCTGCGGTCGGGCATCGCGCCGCTGGCGGAGATGGTGTCGCGGGGCTGCCGGGTGGCGCTCGGCCTCGACGGGCTGGCCTTGAACGAGGACGACGACGCGCTGGGCGAGATGCGGCTCGCCAACGCCCTGCACCGCGGCTGGGGTTTCGAGGGCGCGGTGGAGGAGGCGCAGATGCTGCGCATCGCGCTGGCCAACGGGCGCGCGTCGGTCACCGGACGGGAGGAGGGCGGCGTCATTGCCCCCGGCCAGCCGGCCGACCTGCTTCTGCTGGACGCCGGCGCGCTCGATTCCGACCGGCTGCTCGACCGGCATTTGGGCGGGCTGTGCCTGCGCGACCTGCTGTTCGCCCGCGCCGGGGCCAGCCACATCGCCGAGCTGCTGGTCGCCGGGAGGACCGTCGTGCGGCGGGGCCAGGTCACCGGCATCGACCATCCGGCGGTGCAGGCGGAGTTGCTGGCCCGGCTGCGCCACGGCATGGCCGGCAGTGCCGCGCTCCAGGCCGCCCTGCCGGCGCTGGAGGACGCCATGCGGCGCTACTACGCCGCTGCCCCCTGCTGTTGATTGGGTTCCCGCTTTTTTAGGACCGCTCCATGCCGCTCGACCTTTTTCCGACTCCCGAATGCGTGCATTGGGGCTTCTTCGACGGAACGCTGCCGCCGGTCGCCGAGATCGCCAGCGGCGACGTCGTGACGATCCACACTGTCAGCGGCGGGACGGAGGATCTGCCGCCGGACGGGGGCGGCATGACCGTCCGCCCGGAGCACCGGCGAATCCTCGCCGCCGTGGAGCCGGGGCCGGGACCGCACATCATGACCGGGCCGATCGCCGTCCACGGCGCGGAGCCGGGGGATGCGCTGCGGGTGGAGATCCTGGAGGTGTCGCTGCGCGACGACTGGGGTTTCAACCTGATCCGCCCCGGCGCCGGGGCCCTGCCGGATCTGGTGCCCAAGGGGGGCCGCATCCATCTGCCCATCGACCGGGCGCGCGGCACCGTACGGATGCCCTGGGGGCTGGAGATTCCGGCCCGCCCCTTCTTCGGAGTCATCGGGACGGCGCCGCCGCCCGCCGACGGGCGGCTGACCTCGATCGTGCCCGGCGCCTTCGGCGGCAACATCGACAACAAGGAGCTGACGGCGGGCGCGGTGCTTCACCTGCCGGTGTGGACCGCGGGCGCGCTGCTGTCCGTTGGTGACGGCCACGCCGCCCAGGGCGACGGCGAGGTCTGCCTGACCGCGGTCGAAACCGGCCTGACCGGGCGTTTCCGCATTGAACTCGTGAAGGGAGCCGGACTGGCCGGCCCGTGGGCGGAGACGGCGGACCACGTCATCACCATGGGGTTCGACCCGGACCTCGACGAGGCGGCGCGGATCGCGCTCCGCGCCATGATCGCGCTGATTTCCGGCCGCACCGGCCTGTCCGCCGAGGAGGCCTACCGCCTGTGCAGCGTCGCCGCCGACCTGCGGGTGACGCAATTGGTGAACCGGCACAAGGGCATTCACGCCCTGCTGCCGCGCTGGGCGCTGCAAGGCGCGTCCTGAGCCCGCCGGCGCGCCCTCTCCCCGTCGGCGGAGGAGGGGGCGGCGCGGTCAGCGCAGGGCGATCTCAAAATCCTTGGCCCCTTCCCACAGGACCAAGCGGCCCAGCTCCGGCAGGTTCTCCAGCCCGGACGTCAGGGTGATGACGTGGTTGCCGGCGAGCTGGCCGACCTTGCTGGAGAAGCTGACGCCGCCGTAGGCGAGCAGGATTTCCGTCTCGCTGAGCCCGCCGGGGTAGAGGATGATCTGCCCCGGCGCCGGATGGCTGGTGTGGTTCTCGTAGGGGACGGCGAAATCCGTCTCCCCCAGCGGCACCCACACGCCCTCGCCGCTCCAGCGGACATGGACGATGCGGCTGCGGAAGGGAAGCCGCGCGCGGAGCGCGGCCACCGTCTTCGGGGCCCCGTCCGTCTCGAAGCGCGCTTCGAAACGGAAGGGGCCGGCGGTGATGAGGAGGTCGCTCACGGCCGGCGTCCCCGTCACGCCGTGGGCGTTGCAGCGGTGACCGCCGCGATGGTCTTGTGGGTGTTGCGCGGCTCGGCCGGCGGCATGCGCTGGATGGTGTGGACGGAGCGGCCGTGGCCCCTCATGGTCTCGACCAGAGCGCCGTCGCGCACCACGAAGGCCCCGCGGACCAGCGTGTGCTTGAGCTTTCCCTTCACCTTGCGCCCGTGCCAGGGGGAGATGCGCGACAGCGAGTGCAGCTTGAAGTCGTCGATCACCCACTCCTCGGACAGGTCGAAGAGCGCGAGGTCGGCGTCGGCGCCGGGCAGGATGGCGCCCTTCTGCGGGTAGAGGCCGAAGCTCTTCGCCGGGGCTTCCGAACTGGCGCGGACATAGTCGCGGATGTCCATGCGGCCTTCCGCGACGGCGGTCAGCATCAGCGGCATCTGCGTCTCGACGCCGGGGAAGCCGCAGTCGCAGTTCCAGATCACCGAGCGGGTCTTCTCCTCCGGCGTGTGGGGCGCGTGGTCGGTGGCGATCATGTCGATCGTGCCGTCCTTCAGCGCGTTCCACAGCGGCTCGTGGCAGTCGGCCTCGCGCACCGGCGGGTTGACGCGGATGACGCCCTTGCAGCGCGCGTAGTCGTCGGTGCTCAGCATCAGGTAGTGCGGGCCGGTCTCGCCGGTGATGTCCACGCCGCGGGCCTTCGCCTCGGCGAGCGGGCGGAGTTCCTCCTTGGAGGAGATGTGCAGGATGTGGATGCGCGCGCCGGTCCATTCGGCCAGGGTCGCGGCGCGCTCCACCGCCTCCACCGCCACGACGGCCGGGCGGGAGTCGAGGTGGGCGAGCGGATCGTTGCGGCCGGCCTCGCGCAGGCGCTTCTCCCGCCGCTCCATGATGGTGTTGGTTTCGGCGTGCAGGCTGACGCGCTTGCCGGTGGGCGCGACGCGCTCGAACAGTTCGAGCATGGCGCCGGTGTCCGGCGACGGAATGCGGCCGAAGGTGTTGCCCATGTAGAGCTTGAAGCCGATGACGCCGCCCTCGGCCAGCGCTTCGACATGGTCGAGCGACTCCTCGCCCAGCACCGCGTAGAGGCCGTAATCGACGAAGGCCTTCTCGTCCGCGATGGCGTGCTTGGCGGCCAGGATCTCCGGCGTGGCCACGGTCGGGATGGTGTTGGGCATGTCGAAGACGGTGGTCACGCCGCCGAAGGCCGCGGCGCTGGTGCCGCTGGCCCAGTCCTCCTTGTGGGTGTAGCCGGGATCGCGGAAATGCACATGGACGTCGATCCCGCCGGGCAGGATGGCGAGGCCGGTCGCGTCCAGCGTCTCGGCCGCCGGCGGCATCGTCTCCGGCGCGCCGATGGCGGCGATCCGGCCGTTGCTGATGGCGATGCTGGCCGGGAAACGCGCCGCGGAGGTGACGATTTCACCCCCGTGGATCACGAGATCGGCGATCGAATCGGTGCCTGCCACCGGATGTTCCTTCATCATTCAAGCCCGCAATGTGGTGTGGAGCGGTCACGTCGCGTCGTGGACAGGTGGCAGGCTAGGCAGCGTCGCGATTCACCTCAAACGCCAATTTCCGGCAAGGGCGTCGACAAAAAGTACAAGCCCACAGGCGGCTTGGGGGCGTGACGCCGCCCGCGCCGCCATGGGATGTCTTGGTCAGGACAGCGCCTTTTGCAGCTCCTCCTTGCTCATGCGGGAGCGGCCGGGCAGGTTCTGCTGCCTGGCCTTCTCGTAAAGGGCCGCGCGGGTCAATTCCCCGCCGTCCTGGTGCCGGAAGGGAGCCGTCTTGCGGGCCACGTCGTCCGGCTGCCTGGAGAACTGCCGGCCCTTTTTCGTGTCGGCGCGTTTCTTGTCGCTGGTGCGCTGGTAGTCGGTCTTGGACAGGTGCTGGCGGGCTTGCCGGGGCAGGTAGCGTTCCCCGGTTTCCGCGCTCGGCTTGCCGGAGCGGGTGCCCCACTCCTCCTCGGTCCATTGCGTCAGGCTGTTGTCGGCGCTCTTCGGCCCTTCGTAGCCGCCGCCGCGCCGCTTGTACTCCTGGACGGCCAACTGGGCCTTGCGGGCCGACCATTGGCCGGGCTCGCCGCCTTTGTCGCCCTGTTGAATGCTTGCCTTGACCTTTTCCCACAAACCGGGGTCGGAGCGCTCGGCGCGCGATGCCATGGTGGCCTCCTGCCTTCGGTTCAAACCCGACAGCACATGGCGCAGCCATGTGCGAAAGGGTCATACGGCCGGCCGATCATGGAACCGTTGATGCGCCGGCCGTATGACACAGTGCAGGAACAGGTCGACGTCGGGAGTGGTGCCGCGCCCAGGACCGAATCCGCCGTTCCGCGGTCATGCCGCACCATCCGTCCTCGCCTCGCCTCGCCAAATTTGCGAACGGATTTGGTGATGCTCCCCCTTTGCAAGGGGTAGCGATTGCAACCTTCGCGTCCTGTGGTACTTTGGTGATCCATGCAACCATCCTTGCTCCGGAGACGGGAACGGAGGTGGTCATGACGGCGATTGGGACAGGAAGGGCTGCATCCGTTCGTCGGGTGATGGCCGGATTGGCGCTGTTGCTCGCCGCCCTCGCGGCGATCGCCATCCTGTCGATGGCCAGTCCGCCCGGCAAAGCCGCCCGCGCCGCTGAGACCGCCCAGAACGCTCCGCCGCCGGTGACGGTCAGCCCGCCGCTGCGCAAGGAGATTGTCGAGTGGGACGAGTTCACCGGCCAGTTCCAGGCGGTGGACTTCGTTGAGATCCGGGCGCGGGTCAGCGGCTATCTCGACTCCATCGCCTTCCAGGACGGCCAGCTCGTCAAGCAGGGCGACCCTCTGTTCGTCATCGATCCGCGCCCCTTCGAGGCGGCGCTGGCCTCGGCGCGGGCGGAGCAGCAGCAGGCCGAAGCCAAGCTGGACCTGTCGAACCGCCAGCTCGCCCGCGCGTCGGAACTGCGGCGCAGCGACAACGTCGCGGCCAGCGTGTTCGACGAGCGCCAGCAGCAGGTCCGCGTCGACGCCGCCGGGGTGGAGGTGGCGAAGGCCGCCGTCCGGACGGCGGAGCTGAACCTGAACTTCACCCGCATCACCGCCCCGATCGCCGGCCGCATCAGCCGGCGCGAGGTCAGTGTCGGCAACCTCATCGTCGGCGGCGACACCAGCACGACGACCCTGCTGACCACCATCGTCTCGCTCGACCCGATCTACTTCACCTTCGACATGAGCGAAGCCGACTACCTCGCCTACCAGCGGGCGGCGGCGCGCGGCGCGTTGAAGTCGCAGCGCGACGGCGGCATCGAGGTCGAAGGCCGCCTGTTCGACGAGCAGAACTGGCCCCTGAAGGGCACGCTCAACTTCATCGACAATCAGGTGAGCCCCGGCGCCGGCACCATCCGCGCCCGCGCCGTCTTTCCCAACCCGTCGCTGCTGCTGACGCCCGGCCAGTTCGGGCGGCTGCGCCTGCCGGGGTCCGACCGCTACACCGCCACGCTGATTCCCGATCAGGCGGTGGTCAGCGACC
The DNA here is from genome assembly GCF_005222205.1 of Azospirillum brasilense. Lineage (NCBI taxonomy): Bacteria > Pseudomonadati > Pseudomonadota > Alphaproteobacteria > Rhodospirillales > Azospirillaceae > Azospirillum > Azospirillum brasilense. Next base: position 345,230 of record NZ_CP032349.1, read on the forward strand.
AGGCCAACAAGATCGTCCTGACGGTCGGCAACGACGGGACCGTGGTGCCGAAGCCGGTGCGCCTCGGCCCCATCGAGGACGGGTTGCGCGTCGTGCGCTCCGGGCTGGAGGAGACCGACAAGGTCATCATCAACGGCCTCGTCCGGGCCCGGCCGGGCGCCAAGGTGACGCCGCAGGACGGACGGATTGAGCCACCGAAGCCTCCGGCCGGTTGAGCGGAGCCGGGGCCATGAACATTTCGCACTTCTTCATCAACCGGCCGATCTTCGCGGCGGTCCTGTCCATCTTCATCACGCTCATCGGGATCTTCGCCTATCTGACCCTGCCGGTCGCTCAGTATCCGGAGATCGCGCCGCCGACCATCGTGGTCAACGCGACCTACCCCGGCGCGTCGGCGCAGGTGGTCGCCGACACCGTGTCCGCCCCCATCGAGCAGGAGGTCAACGGCGTCGAGGAGATGCTCTACATGTCCTCGCAGGCGACCAGCGACGGGCGCCTCCAGCTCACCATCACCTTCAAGCTGGGCACCGACCTGGACACCGCGCAGGTGCTGGTCCAGAACCGCCTCGCCGTGGCCGAGCCCCGCCTGCCGGAGGACGTGCGGCGCATCGGCGTGACCGTGCGCAAGAACTCGCCCGACATGCTGATGGTGATCCATCTGAACTCGCCGGACGGGACGCGCGACCAGCTCTACATGTCCAACTACGCGCTGCTGCAGATCAAGGACGTGCTGGCGCGGCTGGACGGGGTGGGCGACATCCAGGTGTTCGGCGCCCGCGACTACGCCATGCGCGTCTGGCTCGACCCCGACCGGGTGGCGGCGCGCGGCCTGACCGCCGGCGACGTGGTGCGGGCGATCCAGGCACAGAATGTCCAGGTGTCGGGCGGCGTCATCAACCAGCCGCCGGTGCCGACGCCCGGCGCCTTCCAGCTCAACGTCGAGACGCTGGGCCGCCTGACCGACCCGCGCGAGTTCGGCAACATCATCGTCAAGACCGACGGGGCCGCGGTCACCCGCCTGCGCGACGTGGCGCGGGTCGAGCTGGGGGCGCAGGACTACAATCTGAACGCCTATCTGGACCGCCAGCAGGCGGTGCCTCTGGTCATCTTCCAGAGGCCGGGATCCAACGCGCTGGAAACCGCCGACCGCATCCTGGCGACCATGGCGGACCTGTCCAAGGGCTTCCCCAGCGGCATGCGCTACGACGTGGTCTACAACCCGACGGAGTTCATCGCGCAGTCCGTGGAGGAGGTCTACAAGACGATCTTCGAGGCCGTGGCGCTCGTGGTCGTCGTCGTCATCCTGTTCCTTCAGACGTGGCGCGCCTCCATCGTGCCGATTGCCGCGATCCCGGTCTCGCTGATCGGCACCTTCACGGTGCTGGCGGCGCTGGGCTACTCGCTGAACACGCTGTCGCTGTTCGGGCTGGTGCTGGCCATCGGCATCGTCGTGGACGACGCCATCGTCGTCGTGGAGAATGTTGAGCGGTTCATCCGCCAGGGCATGAAGCCCAAGGACGCCGCGCACGAGACGATGAACGAGGTCGGCGGCGCGCTGATCGCCATCGCCCTGGTGCTCACCGCCGTGTTCATCCCGGCGGCCCTGGTCAGCGGCATCTCCGGCCAGTTCTTCCGCCAGTTCGCCGTGACCATCGCGACCGCCACGGTGATCTCCTGTCTGGTGTCGCTGACCCTCAGCCCGGCGCTGTGCGCGCTGCTGTTCAAGCCGCACGAGGAGCACCCGCCCAAGCCGTCGCCTTTGACGCGCCCGGTCCATGCCTTCTTCCGCGGCTTCAACCGCGGCTTCGACCGCCTGTCCAACGGCTACGCCGGATTGACCGGGCGGCTGGTGCGGCTGCCGGTGATCGTGCTGGCGGTCTATGGGGTGCTGCTCGCCCTGACGGCGTGGCAGTTCAGCCGGGCGCCGACGGGATTCATCCCGAACCAGGACCAGGGCTATCTCATCACGGTGGTGCAGTTGCCCCCAGGCTCGTCGCTGGCCCGCACCGACGAGGTGGTGCGCACCGCGGTCGACACGCTGCTGAAGACGCCGGGGGTGATCCACGCCGTGCCCTTCGCCGGCTTCGACGGCGCCACCTTCACCAACGCGCCGAACGCCGGGGCGATCTTCGTGACGCTCGCCCCCTTCGCGGACCGCATCCCGAAGGGCCAGACCGCGGAGTCCGTGCTGGGCGACCTGAGAACCCGGCTGGGCGCCATCGAGGACGCCTTCATCATCACCATCCCGCCGCCGCCGGTGCGCGGCATCGGCAATTCCGGCGGCTTCAAGATGATGATCGAGGACAAGCGGGGCCGCGGCCTGCCCGCGCTGGAGGAGGCGGTGAACGAGCTGTCCGCTGCTGCGAACCGCATCCCGGGCCTCGTCGGGGTGTTCTCTCTGTTCAACACCAAGACGCCGAAGGTCTTTGCCGACATCGACCGCCAACGCGCGGAGATGCTGGGCGTCACCGCCGATCAGGTGTTCGAGGCGCTGCAAATCTATGTCGGCTCCGCCTTCGTCAACGAGTTCAACCTGCTGGGCCGCACCTACCGGGTGACCGCGCAGGCCGACGGGCGGTTCCGCCAGACCCCGCGCGACATCGCCAACCTGAAGACCCGCAACGCGGAGGGCGATATGGTCCCGATCGGCGCGGTGGCGGAGTTCCGGAACATCACCGGCCCCTACCGCGTCGCCCGCTACAACCTCTATCCGGCGGCGGAGCTTCAGGGGAACACGCTGCCCGGCTTCTCCACCGGCTACGCGCTGGCGGCGATGGAGAAGGCGGCGGCCGACACGCTGCCGGACGGCTTCGGCTTCGAATGGACCGAACTGGCCTATCAGGAGAAGGCGGCGGGCAACACCGGCCTGCTGGTGTTCGGGCTGTCCGTCGTCTTCGTCTTCCTGGTGCTGGCGGCGCAGTACGAGAGCTGGGCAATGCCGCTGTCGGTCATCCTGATCGTGCCGATGTGTCTGCTGGCCTCGGTGACCGGCCTGCTGATGCGCGGGCTGGCGGTGGACATCCTGGCGCAGGTGGGGTTCGTCGTGCTGGTCGGTCTGGCCGCCAAGAACGCCATCCTCATCGTCGAGTTCGCCCGCCAGAACGAGCTGTTCGAGGGCAAGGACCGCTTCGAGGCCGCGGTCGCGGCGGCGCGCACCCGGCTCCGCCCGATCCTGATGACGTCCTTCGCCTTCATCCTGGGCGTCGTGCCGCTGATGATCGCGCAGGGCGCGGGGGCGGAGATGCGCCAGTCGCTGGGCACCGCGGTGTTCATGGGAATGCTGGGGGTCACGCTGTTCGGGCTGATCTTCACCCCGGTGTTCTACACGGTGATCCGCGGCCTGTTCAGCGGGCCACTGGCCGTCAACCAGCATCCCAACCCGAACGCCGAGGCGTCCGACCGAGCCCCGGCCGGAGGGGCGTCGTCGGGCGACTGGGGAAATGCCGGGCACATCCGCGGCGTCCCGGCCAAGGAAGATTGAGTGAAGATCCCGATGCGGCGAAAAGCAGCGCTTTCCACGTCAGGCTGCAAAAGCCGGTGGTGCGGCGCGGGTGGCCTGATAGGCTGAATGCCCGTGAAGGCGTTGCCTGCAGGCGAATGGATTGGTGGATGATGACGAAGCCAAGCCGGTGGCTGCTCAAGGCCGCAGCCGCGCTGTCCGTCCTCGTGGTCCTCTATGGGGTGTGGCTGTTTCTGCGACCCGCGGGTCTGCCCGCCGGCCTGGCCAGCGGCAACGGCCGGATCGAGGCGGTCGAGATCGACATCGCCACGAAAACCGCCGGGCGGGTCGAGGACATCCTGGTCGATGAGGGCGATTTCGTCACGGCCGGGCAGGTGCTCGCCCGCATGGACACCGAGGTGCTCCAGGCCCAGGCCAAACAGGCCGAGGCGCAGAAGCAGCAGGCGGTGATCGGCGTCGAGGCCGCCCGCCATCAGGTGCTCCAGCGCCAGGCCGAACGCCAGTCGGCGCTGTCCCTGGTGGCCCAGCGCGAGGCCGAGCGGGACGTCGCCCAGAAGCAGCTCGCCCGGTCGGAGGAGCTGGAGGCGCGCGGCACGACGTCGCGGCAGGTCCTCGACACCGACCGCGCCCGCTTCGAGAGCGCAAACGCCGCGGTCAGCGCGGCCAAGGCTCAGGTCGCCGCGGCCGACGCCGCCATCGCCACCGCCGAGGCCCAGGTCGTCAACGCCGGGGCGGCGGTCGACGCCGCCGCGGCCACCATCGAGCGCATCCAGGCCGACATCCGGGACAGCACGCTCCGCTCGCCGCGCGACGGCCGGGTGCAGTTCCGGGTGGCGCAGCCGGGCGAGGTGCTCGGTGCCGGCGGCCGGGTGCTGAACATGGTCGATCTCAGCGACGTCTACATGACCTTCTTCCTGCCGACGGAGGCCGCCGGGCGGGTGAGGATCGGCACCGAGGTGCGGATCGCCCTCGACGCCTTTCCGCAGTACGTCGTTCCCGCCAAGGCCACCTTCGTCGCCGACGTCGCCCAGTTCACCCCGAAGACGGTGGAGACGGCCAGCGAACGCCAGAAGCTGATGTTCCGGATCAAGGCGCAGATCCCGCCCCCCTTGCTCAAAAAATACATCCGCGACGTGAAGACCGGCTTGCCGGGGGTGGCCTATGTGCGGATCGATCCGGACACCGAATGGCCGGCCAACCTGCAAAACCTCGTGCCATGAGCGGTGCCGCCGACCGCTCCGCCGCATCACCCGTTGCGCGCCTGCGGGACGTCCGTCTGCGGTACGGGTCGGTCCGGGCGATCGACGGGGTCGGCCTGGACGTCCCGGCGGGGTGCGTCGTGGGGCTGATCGGCCCCGACGGCGTCGGCAAGTCCAGCCTGCTGTCGCTGATGTCGGGGGCGCGCGCCCTGCAGGAGGGGACGGTCGAGGTGCTGGGCGGCAGCATGGCCGAGGCGCGTCACCGCCGCGCCGTTTGCCCGCGCATCGCCTACATGCCGCAGGGCCTCGGCAGGAACCTCTACCCAACGCTGTCGGTCGTCGAGAATCTCGACTTCTTCGGGCGGCTGTTCGGCCAGGGCGGGGCCGAGCGCCAGAGGCGCATCGCCGACCTGACGCGGAGCACCGGCCTCGCGCCGTTCCTCGACCGGCCCGCCGGCAAGCTGTCCGGCGGCATGAAGCAGAAGCTCGGCCTGTGCTGCGCGCTCATCCATGACCCGGATCTGCTGATCCTCGACGAGCCGACCACCGGCGTGGACCCGCTGTCGCGGCGGCAGTTCTGGGAGTTGATCGACCGCATAAGGGCGGACCGCCCCGGCATGAGCGTGGTGGTGGCCACCGCCTACATGGAGGAGGCGGCCCGCTTCGACTGGCTCGTCGCCATGGACGGGGGGCGCGTGCTGGCCACCGGCAGCCCGCGGGAGCTGTTGGACCGCACCGCGACCGCGACGCTGGAGGCGGCCTTCGTCGCGCTGATGCCCGAGGAGAAGCGCCGTGGGCACAGGGCGGTGACGATCGTGCCGCGCACGGGGGACGCGGGCGACATCGCCATCGAGGCGAAGGGCCTGACCATGCGCTTCGGCGATTTCGTGGCGGTCGACCATGTCAGCTTCCGCATCCCGCGCGGCGAGATCTTCGGCTTCCTCGGCTCCAACGGCTGCGGCAAGACGACGACGATGAAGATGCTGACCGGCCTGCTCCCGCCGAGCGAGGGCGAGGCCCGGTTGTTCGGGCAGCCGGTGGACGCCGGCAACATCGCGACGCGCCGGCGCGTCGGCTACATGTCGCAGGCCTTCTCGCTCTATTCGGAACTGACCATCCGGCAGAACCTGGAGCTGCACGCCCGCCTGTTCCAGGTGCCCGAGGACGTCCTTCCCGGCCGGGTGGCGGCGGTGGCGGCGCGCTTCGGCCTTACCGACGCCATGGAGGCGCTGCCGGACCGGCTGCCGCTCGGCCAGCGCCAGCGCCTGTCCCTCGCCGTCGCGATGGTCCATGAGCCCGCCCTGCTGATCCTGGACGAGCCGACGTCGGGCGTCGACCCGATCGCGCGCGACGCCTTCTGGGAGATCATGATCGGGCTGGCGCGCCGCGACCGGGTGACGATCTTCATCTCGACGCATTTCATGAACGAGGCCGAGCGCTGCGACCGCATCTCGTTGATGCACGCCGGCCGCGTGCTGGTCAGCGACACGCCGGCGGCGCTCGTCGCGAAGCGCGGCGCCGCGACGCTGGAGGAGGCCTTCATCGGTTATCTGGAGGAGGCCGTGGCGGAGCGCCGGGAAAGCGACGCGGCGGCGGCCCCCGATGATCCCCGGCAGGCCCCGCCGCCCGCCGCCGCTCCCTCCGGCGAGCGCGCGGAAGACCGCGTCTTCAACCCGCGGCGCATGCTCAGCTACTCGCGTCTGGAGGCGCTGGAGTTGCGGCGCGATCCCATCCGGGCGACGCTCGCCCTGCTCGGCAGCCTCCTGCTGATGGTCATCATGGGCTACGGCATCAACATGGATGTCGAGGACCTGTCCTTCGCCGTCCTGGACCGGGACCAGACGACGGTGAGCCGCGACTACACGCTCAACCTCGCCGGCTCCCGCTATTTCATCGAACGGGCGCCGATCGCCGACTACGAGGATCTCGACCGGCGCATGCGGGCGGGCGACCTTTCCCTGGCGCTGGAAATCCCGCCGGGCTTCGGGCGTGACGTTGCCCGCGGGCGTCCGGTCCAGATCGGGGCGTGGATCGACGGTGCCATGCCGACGCGCGCCGAGACGGTCAACGGCTACGTTCAGGGCATGCACAGCCAGTGGCTGGCCTCCCAAACCAGCGCGCCCGGCCTCGCCACCATCGAGACCCGCTTCCGCTACAATCCGGACGTCGAGAGCCTGAAGGCCATCGTGCCGGCGGTCATCCCGATCCTGCTGCTGCTGATCCCGGCGATGCTGGCCGCGCTCAGCGTCGTGCGCGAGAAGGAACTCGGCTCGATCATCAACCTCTACGTCACGCCGGTCACCAGGCTTGAGTTCCTGCTCGGCAAGCAACTGCCCTATGTCGGGCTGGCCATGCTCAACTTCCTTCTCATGGTGGCGCTGGCGGTCACCGTCTTCGGCGTGCCGCTGACCGGGAACATCCTGGCCCTGTCCACCGGCGCCGTGCTCTACACCGTCGCGGCGACGGCCATGGGGTTGCTGATGTCCAGCTTCATGCGCAGCCAGATCGCCGCCATCTTCGGCACCGCCATCGCGACGCTGATCCCGGCGACGCAGTATTCCGGCATGATTGATCCCGTTGCCTCCCTGGGGGGTGCCGCGGCGCTCATCGGGGAGGTCTACCCGACCACCCATTTCCTGACCATGTCCCGGGGCGTCTTCTCGAAGGCCCTGGGTTTCGGGGATTTGCACGCCGCCTTCGTCGCGCTTCTGGTCGCCGTGCCGGTCCTGATCGGGGCGAGCGCGCTGCTGCTGAAGAAGCAGGAGACCTGAGCGATGCAGGCGTCCAACGTCCTGAACCTCGGCGTCAAGGAGCTGCGCAGCCTCGCCCGCGATCCGATGCTTCTGGTTCTCATCGTCTATTCCTTCACGCTGGCGATCTACACGGCGGCGACCGCCATTCCGGAGACGCTCAACAAGGCGGCGATCGCCATCGTCGACGAGGACCGCTCGCCGCTGTCCGCCCGCATCACCGGCGCCTTCTATCCGCCCTATTTCCTCCCGCCGGTCCTGATCACCCCCGCCGAGATGGACGCCCGCATGGACGCCGGGCTCGACACCTTCGCGCTCGACATTCCGCCCAACTTTCAGCGCGACGTCCTCGCCGGGCGCCGGCCGGCGATCCAGCTCAACGTCGACGCGACCCGGATGACCCAGGCCTTTTCCGGGAGCGGCTACATCCAGCAGATCGTCAGCGGGGAGGTCACCGCCTTCATGCAGCGCTACCGGGGTGAACAGGCCCTGCCGGTCGACCTCGCCCTGCGGGTCCGCTTCAATCCAACAATGAACAAGGGCTGGTTCGGTTCGGTGATCGAGGTCATCAACCAAGTGACGATGCTGTCGATCATCCTGACCGGCGCCGCCCTGATCCGGGAGCGCGAGCACGGCACCATTGAGCATCTGCTGGTGATGCCGGTCACGCCCGCCGAGATCATGGTCGGCAAGATCTGGTCGATGGCGCTGGTCGTGCTCGTCGCCTGCGCCGTCTCGCTGGTCTTCGTCGTCCAGGGGCTGCTGGCGGTTCCCATCGGCGGATCGGTCGCCCTGTTCCTGGCCGGTGCCGCCCTGCACCTGTTCGCCACCACCTCGATGGGAATTTTCCTCGGGACGGTGGCGCGCAGCATGCCGCAGTTCGGCATGCTGATGATCCTGGTGATGGTGCCGCTGCAGATGCTGTCGGGGGGCATGACGCCGCGGGAGAGCATGCCCGCCCTCGTCCAGGACGTGATGCTCGCCGCGCCGACGACGCACTTCGTCGCGCTGGCCCAGGCCATCCTGTACCGCGGCGCCGGCCTCGACGTGGTCTGGCCGCAATTCCTCGCGCTGATCGGGATCGGCGCGGCCTTGTTCAGCCTGTCGCTGGCGCGCTTCCGCAAGGCCATCAGCCGGATGTCGTGAGCCGCGCCGACGGTTGCGGCGCGGCTCACCGGGATCAGGAGCGGACCATCACCATTTCAGCGTGGCGTGCACCAGGAAGGAACGGCCGGCTTCCAGATAGCGGCGGCGGTCGGCCGAGGTCTCGCTGACGCCGACGACGTTGACGTAGTTGTAATAGCCCTGGTTGAACAGGTTGTTGACCGAGGTGCCGAGGCTGATGTTTTCCGTCGGGTTGACGTAGGCGGCCAGATCCACCGTGGTGTAGGCCGGGGCCTTCAGGGAGGTCGGGTTGCTCACGTCGTCCGCCTTCTTCGCCATCACATGGGTGGCGGCGACCTGTGCGCCCCAGAAATCGTCGGCCGCGGTGTAGGACAGGCCGGCGTTGACGGTGAAGGGCGCCACCTCGTCGATGGCGGTGCCGGCGTCGATGTCGAAGCCGCGGGCGAAGGCCGCCGCGCCGAACAGCGCCCAGCCCGGCCGGAACCGCCACTCGCCCTTGCCCTCGGCGCCGAAGATTTCGACCTTCGAGACGTTCTGCGCCTGATAGCGCAGGATGCCGCCGGCGCCGGTGCCGACCGCCTTCTGCAGGATGAAGTCGCTGTAGCGGTTGTAGAAGCTGGAGACCTGGAAGCTCGACCCGTCGCTGAACTTGCCGCGCAGGCCGGCCTCGACGCCGTCGCTGCTCTCCGGCTTCAGGTCGGCGTTGGGCAGCACCTCGTAGCCGTAGGTCGGGTTGGAGAAGCCGAGGTTGGCGTCGTCGTAGGGCGGCGCGCGGAAGCCGTGCGCGTACTGGCCGAACAGCGCGTATTCCTTGGTAAGGTCGTAGGTCGCGCCGAACTTCGGCGACAGGGCCAGCTTGTCCAGCTTTTCCGGCTGGGTGGACGGCCGGGCGGCGAAATAGGCGGCGTCCTTGTCCGGGTCCATCCGGTAATAGTCGAGCCGCAGCGCCGGCACCAGCCGCAGCCGGTCGATGGTGATCTCATCCTGCACATAGGCCGAGGCCATGAGCGTGTCGGTGTTGGGGAAGGTGCGGCTGGGGTAGGTGTCGCCGTTGTAGCTCTTCGCGGTGGCCCCGGTCGCGAGGTTGGTCAGCGTCACGTCGCGCATCCGCTCGGTGCGGATGGAATCGACGCCGAAGCCGTAGGAGATGCTGTTGCGCAGCCCGAACAGTTGGGTGTCGGAGCGCAGGTTGACGGCGGCGCCGACGATCGTCTGCTTGGATTCGTTGCTGGTGGATTCCCGCAGGCCGGTGCCGGCGGTGAACAGCGGGCTGGTGGAGGTGGCGACGCGGGCGTTGCGGGTGCGCTTCTCCTCGCGGTCGAACTGGGTGCCGTAGAGCCGCCAGTCGATGTGGTCGATGAAGCCGATGGGCGCGTCGTGCGAATGCTCCAGGCTGACGCGCCAGCGGGTCGCCGTGTCGTCGGCGGTGGAGCCGGTGAAGGCGCCGCGCGTCATCCGCATCGGCACCATGGAGAAGATGTAGCTGGCGCTGCCGCCGACGTCGTTGCGCAGCGTCGTGTCGGTGCTGCGGTGGAAATACTCGCCGGTCAGCGTCACCTTGTCCGGCCCGTGGTCCCAGACCAGCTTGGCGAGGCCGTTGTTGCCCTCATAGTCCTGCGGGTTGCGGTAGGCCTTGTCCTTGGACTTGTACTCCTCCCCGTCGCGGCGCGTGTAGATGCCGAGCAGGGAGAAGTCGCCGGAGCGCAGCACCCCCGTGCCGGTTTCCGACAGGCTGGAATCGACGCTGTCGTAGGTCGTCTTCAGCGAGACGAAGCTGTCGCGGCCGGGCCGCAGATAGTCGGCCGGGTCCTTGGTCACATAGGTCACCACGCCGCCCAGCGCGTCCGAGCCGTAGAGCGCCGAGGCCGGGCCGCGCACGATCTCCACCTGCTTGACCGAGTCCAGATCGACCACGTCGCGGTTGTAGCCGGCGGAGGGGGCGGCGGAGGCCGGTGATTCCGGAAGCCGCGTGCCGTCGACCTGCATCAGGATGCGGTTGTTGCTGATGCCGCGGATGGTGAAGCCGCCGGCCCCGGCGCGGGACGGGGAGTTGCTGACCGTCACGCCGGGCTCGTAGCGCGGCAGGTCCTGGAGGCGATGGACGCCGCGCTTCTCAAGCTCGTAGTCGGGGATGACCGACACCGTGCCCGTGTTCTCGCCCACGCTGCGCATCCCGCGCTCGCCATAGACCGTCACCGCGTCGAGGATGGTCGGGGGCGGCGCGGTGGTCGCCTGCGCGGTCTGGGTGGCGGTCTGACCAGCAGCCTGCTGAGTCTGCTGCTGCGCTTGGGCGGTGGGGGCCAACAGCGTCAGGGCGGAAGCCGACAGCCACAGCGCCGCGCGCAGGCGGGAGCGGGACGGCCGGAGGGGAGGGCGGTGGGACACGGGTGGCTCGATCATCTCTGTCTCTCTGCACGAGGTGTTTCTGGCGCTTTGTTCGTTTTTGAAATGCGATTGCGTCTTATTCGCAAATGGAGAGCCGAAGCCGCCCAGTGGCCCGGCGCCGGCTCAGTCGGTGCGGCGCTCCGCTCCGCACAGGCGGGCCTTCAGCGCCTCGAACCGCTCCACCTGATCGGGCAGAAGCTGGCGCGCGGCGTCGCGGCCGGCGAAGACCTTGAACATCGCTTCCCCGTCGCCGTTGAAGAAGACGACGGAGGCGCTGTCGGCGCTGCCCATGAAGGGCCGGCGGACGAAGCCGACGGTGCGGCAGCGATCCAGCCGGATGTGGCCGCCGATCGGGCTGCCGCCGGCGAGGTTGTAGAAGCCGCGCCCGAACTGCCCGCGCGGCAGCGGCCCCTTGCATTCCAGGACGAGGTCGGCGCTGTGCACCAGCACGGTGACCGTGCCCCACTCCGCCATGTCCAGCATCGCCGCCTCGGCCGTTTCCCCCGGTGCGAAGGCACGGAAGCCGTCCGGCAGGCATTCGGTGACGGCGAGCAGGCTGACGCCCGTCTCGGCCGCGACCGCCTCCAGCACGCCGTTCGGCGCGGCGGCGAGGCGGTCGCGCAGGGCGGCCAGCGTGTCGGGGGATGGGGCGGTGGAACTGCTGTGCGGCATGGAAGCGGTCCGAAGCGTCGGTTGCGAACTCATTTGAGAATAGTTCGCATTCGCAAATTGGCTCAACGGCGCTTCGCTTAATTTCGCTTAATGGAGAAGGCCGGTGATGGCGCCGGGAACGGCGGGGGCAGTCACCGGGCGGCCCCGGCGTTCCAGCCGGACCACCGCGCGCAGGCCCGGCCCGTTGTCCTCCAGCCGCAGGGCGCCGCCGTGCAGCCGGGCGATGGCGTCCACGATGGCGAGGCCGAGCCCATGGCCGGGCACGCGGTCCGACGGGTCGAGCCGGCAGAAGCGCTGCACGGCGAGCGCGCGCTGGCCGGGCGCCAAGCCCCGGCCGCGGTCGGCCACCACGATCTCGTTCCAGCCGTCGCGCCGCCCGGCCGACAGGTGCAGCGCCTCGCCCGGCGCGTATTTCAGGGCGTTGTCCACCAGATTGGCGATGGTCTGGAACAGCAGCGTGCGGTCGCCGCGCAGATCGAGGTCGCGCTCCACGGCGACGGTGATGACGGTGCCGGAGCCCTCGGCCAGCGGCAGGTAGGATTCGGCCACCTCGTCCAGCAGCGCCTTCGCGTCGAGCGGCTCCACCGCCAGGGTGCAGCGCCCGGTCTCGATTTCGCCCAGCCGCATGATGGCGCGGAACAGGTGCTGGATGCGCCGCGTCTCCTCGATCCCCTCCTCCAACTCGCGGCGCAGGGCGTCGTCGGGGCAGTTCTCGGCGATGGTGACCAGCCGGTTGTGCAGGTGGGTCAACGGCGTGCGCATCTCGTGCGCGATGCTGCTCGACACGCTGGAGACCTCCTCGACCAGCCGGGTCACGCGGTCGAGCGTGCGGTTGATCTCGCGGCCGAGCCGCGCGAACTCGTCGTCCGGGCCGGTGATGGCGACGCGGCGGTCGCGGTCGCCCGCCGCGTAGGAGGTCAGCGCCATGGTGATGGCTGACACCCGGCGCAGCGTGCCCGCGCTGAAACGGATGCCGAAGGCGACGCTGGTCAGCAGGAACACCAGCACGCCGCAGCCCGCCGCCAGCGGCACGGCGCGGAGCTGGTCGAGCATGGGTTGGAGGTCGTAGGCGTTGATGTAGCGCCCGCCGTCGCCCAGCCGCACCACCATCCCGCGGACCTTCCAACCGTCGCCGCGCTGGTCGATGCGGCCGGTCTCGCAGGGGGCCGGACCGCCGCAGGCGACGACGGCGAGCAGGCGCCTGGCCATCGCCTCGTCGCCGTAGAGCACGCGCCCGTCGCGGTCGATCACCATGCGCCGCCGTGTGCCTTCCGGCGCGAAGCGCTCGCGGCGGCGCAGTTCGGCGACCAGAGCGGCGGCGTCGCCGAAGCCGCCGTGCAGGCGTTGCGTTTCCTGGTCGCGCTCCAGCAGGTCGCCAACATGCTCGTTGACCAACTCCACCAGCAGATCGCGGCTCCACAGCACGGCGGCGCCGGCCACCACCAGGAAGACCGCGCCGATGGCCATGGCCTGGCGGAAGCTGCGCGTGTCGAGATGGCGGCGGACTCTCTGGACCCAGGATGGGCCAACGTCGCGCGGCTTAGCCCAGGACATAGCCGATGGCCCGCACGGTCTTCAGAAGCGGCGGGTCGAAATCCTTGTCGATCTTCGCCCGCAGCTTGAAGACATGGACCTCCACCAGATTGGTCGGCGGGTTGAAGCCATAGCCCCAGGCCTTCTCCAGCAGCATGCTGCGGGTCACGGTGCGGCCGGGGTTGCTCATCAGGATGTGCAGGAGCTTGAACTCCTTGTCGGTCAGTTCGATGGGCACGCCGCGCCGGGTCACCTGCCGGCGGGTGACGTCCATCACCAGATCGGCGACCTCCAGAACGTCGCCGGCACCGGCCAGGGCGGCGCGGCGGGTCGCCAGATGCTCCAGCCGGACCAGCAGCTCGGCGAAGTCGAAGGGCTTGCCCAGATAATCGTCGGCCCCGGCGCGCAGCCCGGCCACCCGTTCCGTCGTCTCGTCCAGGGCGGACAGGACCAAAACCGGCGGGTGGCGGGTGCCCTGCAGGCGCCTCAGCACCTCCATGCCGTCCAGCTTGGGCAGCATGCGGTCCAGCACCACCACGTCGAACGCCTCCTCGCGCAGCAGGCGCAGCGCGTCCTCGCCGTCGCCGGCGAAGCGGCAGGAATGGCCGGAGCCGCCGAGCTTGGCCCCGATCCAGTAGCTGACCGCCGCGTCGTCCTCAACGATCAGAACACGCACCGTCTCCTCCCTCCGACGCCTCTTTGGAGCGTCCCGTCTCGCTTCCTATTTGCTATTAATAATCATTCGCAATCGATTTTTCCAGACGCCGCGGCGCGTCCGGTGGCGGCGTAGACCACGCCCTCCGCCTCCGGCAGGTCGAGGCGGACGAAGGCCGTGCCGAAGACGCGCTCCAGCACCGGAACCGGCAGGCCGGCCATGGACCCGGCCCAGGCGACGCGCCCGCCGGCCAGCAGCAGCCCGTCGTCGGCGTAGCGCGCCGCCAGCGTCAGGTCGTGCAGGATCACCGCGCAGCCGCCGCCGGTCCGCTCCACCCAGTCGCGCGCCGCCCGCAGCAGATGGTGCTGGTGGGCGGGGTCGAGGCTCGCCGTCGGCTCGTCCAGCAGCAGATAGGACGGCCCCGCCACGTCGCGCCCGTGCCGTCCCGCGGCCAGCTGGGCGAGCGCGCGGGCGAAGGCGACGCGCTGGCGCTCGCCGCCGGAGAGCTGGGGCATCAGCCGGCCAGCCAGCCCTCCGGCCCCGGCCCGGATCAGGCAGTCGGCGATCAGGGCGCGCCGGTCGCCGGGGCGGATCAGCCAGGGCTCGGTCGCCAGCTCCATCACCTCCTCCACCGAGAAGGCGAAGGCGACTTGCTGGTGTTGCGCCACCAGGGCGCGGCGGACGGCCAGCCGCGGCGCCGGGATGGCCGCCATTTCCACCCCGTCGAGCAGGGCGCGCCCGGCGGTCGGCCGCCGCTCCCCGGAGAGGAGGGAGAGCAGGGTGGATTTGCCGGCCCCGTTGGGTCCCAGGATGGCCAGCATCCGGCCCGGCCGCACCGCGGCGGTGACGCCGTCGAGCAGGCGGGCGCGGCCGATGGTCAGGCCGGCGTCGATCGCTTCCAGCATGGTCAGGTCCCTCCCAGCGCGCCGGCGCGGCGGCGCAGAAGCCACAGGAAGAAGGGACCGCCGACGGTGCCCAGCAGCAGGCCGGCCGGCACGTCGGCCGGGGCGGCGATGGTGCGGGCCATCGTGTCGGCCAGGACCAGCAGGACCGCTGCGGCCAGCGCCGTCGCCGGCATCAGCCGGCGGTGCACCGGTCCCAGCAGGATGCGCATGACGTGCGGCACGATCAGCCCGACGAAGCCGATCAGGCCGGACACCGCCACCGCCGCCCCGACGCCCAGCGCCACCAGAAGCACCGTGCGCACGGCGAAGCGGTGCGGGTCGAGGCCCTGGAGGAAGGCCTCCCGCTCGCCCATGGCGAACAGGTCGAGCCGCCGCGCCCCGGCCAGCAGCCCGGCGGTCGCCAGTCCCATCAGCACCATCGCCGGCCCGATCTGCGCCCAGCTCGATCCGCCGAAGCCGCCCATCATCCAGAAGGTCATCTGGCGCAGCGCGAGGTCGTCGCCGAGGTAGCTGAACAGCCCGATGCCGGCCCCGCCCATGGCGTTCACCGCGATGCCGGCCAGCAGCATGGTGGCGGGGGAGTTGCGCCCGTCGCGGCGGGAGATCGCCAGGATCAGCACGGTGGCGGCCAGCGCGCCGAGGAAGGCGGCCAGCGGCAGCACGGTGGCGAGCGACAGGCCGCTGCGCGCCAGCCCCAGCCCCGACACCCCCAGCACCATGGCGGCGGAGCCGGCCAGCGCCGCCCCGCTCGACACGCCGACCAGCCCGGGATCGGCCAGCGGGTTGCGGAACACGGCCTGCAGCGCCACCCCGGCCACGCCCAGCGTCACCCCGACCGCGGCGGCCAGGACGATGCGCGGCAGGCGCAGCATGGTCAGCACCATCCAGTCGCGCTCCGACAGCGGCGTTCCGGGCAGGCCGAGCAGGGCGGCGAGGTGGGACAGGCTGCGGTCGAGCGGGACGGACACGCCGCCCGTCGCGACGGCGGTCAGCACGGCCAGCGCCAGCGCCACGGCCAGTGCCGCCAGCACCGGGACGAGGGGCGGGCGCCGGAAGGACGGCGCCGCCCGGTCCCCTTTCCGGGAGGATGGCATGGACAAGGTCAGGCTCATGGTTGTCCTTGAGGGGAGGTGCCCTGGACGCGGGTGAGTTCGGCGACCGCCTCGGCCGTGCGGGGGCCGAGCCCCATCAGCAGCGCGCCGTCCACCACCGCCACCCGCCGGGCCTTGGCCGCCGGGGTCAGGGCGATCTGCGGCGTCGCCAGGAACGGGTCGAGCCCGCCGGAGCGGTCGACCAGCGACCGGCTGACCAGCAGGATGTCGGGTGCGGCGGCCAGGACGGCCTCCGACGACATCGGCACATAGTCGCGCTCCACCTCCAGGGCGTTGCGCCCCCCGGCCATGGCGATCAGCGCGGCGGGGACGGAGCGGCTGCCCGCCGCCATCAGACCACCGGGCCCGCCGCCGACCACGCCGAGCACGACCGGCGCGCCGTCCTTCGCTCCGGACTTGGCGTCGGACTTGGCGGCGACGGCGGCCAAGGCGGCGAGGTCGCGATTTAGCGAGTCCGCCAGGCGCCGCCCCTCCGCCTCCCGGCCGAGCAGGCGGGCGACCCGCTCCACCTTGTCGAGCAGCCCGGCGAGAGTCGGCGTTTCCGGAACGACCTCCACCGTGACGCCGAGCGCCCGAAGCTGGTCGAGCGTTGTCTCGGGGCCGGCGCCCTGGATCGCCAGGACGTGGGTCGGGGCCAGCGACATCACGCCCTCCGCCGAAAGGGCGCGCATGTAGCCGACGTCGGGCAGGCCGTTCACCGGCTGCGGGTAATGGCTGCTGGTGTCGCGCCCAACGACGGAGCCGCCGTCGCCGAGCGCGTAGACCAGCTCGGTCACCGGCGGGCCGACGGTGACGATCCGCCGCTCCGCCGCCCCGGCCAGGGTGGTGGCGGTGAGCGCGAGGGTGGCGGCGATCGCCGCGGGGAGAAAGCGCAGGCGCCTCATCGGCCGGTCCCCGCCCGTCACAGGGACGCGGCGAGCGCGCGCCACTCCGCCCGTTCCGGCTTGTCCTCGTCGCGCTGGCCGCACAGGATGGCCGCGTTGTCGCCCCGGTCGTCGTACAGCTCGACGGTGGTGATGCCGCCCTTGTCGGTCGGCTTGTGGACGACCCAGGCGCTGGACAGCCGGGCCTGGATGGCGCGCAGGGTGAAGCCGGGGTCGTCGATGCGCAGCAGCCCGTCGGCCGTCGTCGGATGGTCCACCGTACCGGTGTGGATCTGGATGCAGCCGGCGTTGCCGACGAAGATCATGATGTCCAGCCGGCGGTCGCGCGCCGCCTCCAGCAGCGGCAGGAGGGTGGTGGCGGGCAGTTCCCGCGCGAAGCCCGTCCCGGCGAGGCGCAGCGCCTGCCGGCGCCCGACCCCGAAGGTCCTCAGCATGCCGAAGAACTCGTGCACGTCGGTCATCGCGCTCCAGGCGGCGCGCAGCCCCTCCACGTCGATCTCGGCGTCGGGCCGCTCGGCGGCGGGGACGGGCAGAGGTTCCAGGGCCGGCGCGTCCTGGTCGGCGGCGCGGTGCAGGATGAGGAAGGCGTCCCAAGCGGCGGCGTTCGTCTCAGCGGTGCGGTGGATGGCGTGGACGGCGCGGCCGTGCCGGTCGAAGACACGGATGGCCTCGGCCTCGCCGTCCGTCTCCGGCGTGTGGACGGTGATGGCCCAGTGGCGCGGGAAGACGCGCAGGTCGACCTCGCGGTTCAGCACGATCAAGGCCGGGCCGTTGCCGTCGACGTTGCCGAAGCGCCCGGTCTTCTCGTGGGTGATGCTGCGGTTGCCGGTGACGACGCGGACCGTCCCCAGGACGTCCAGCTTCCTCAGGGCGTCGGTCCAATCCACCTCAAGCCGCGTCGGGCGGGCGGAGGCGTCGTTCT
Organism: Azospirillum brasilense; assembly: GCF_005222205.1. NCBI lineage: Bacteria > Pseudomonadati > Pseudomonadota > Alphaproteobacteria > Rhodospirillales > Azospirillaceae > Azospirillum > Azospirillum brasilense. Next base: position 362,832 of record NZ_CP032349.1, read on the forward strand.
CCCAGCCGGGGAGGGTGGACAGGATCGGATCGGCAGTCGGAAGGACGGTCGGCAGGCGGGTGTCGGGCATTGGGGGGCTTCCCTTGACAAGATGCGGGATGGTCGGCCCGTCCGGACAGGGCCAAATCTCTTCCGCAAATGATCATGAGAAGCATTATCAGTTACAAGGCGCCGATCATTAACCGGCATTAATCGCCCGGCGCCCACCGGAACCGGGGGGTTGCGCGTGGCATCACGTCCGGCAAAAGCGCAACCCCCTCACCCTAACCTTCTCCCCAGAGGGGAGAGGGAATTTTAAACGCGATCACCCTGCCGGTCAGGCCGCTTCTTCGATTTTCTCGTTGCGCTCCGGAAGGGCGCCCTCGCGCACCGTGGCGACCGGCGCGCGCGGGGTCTCGTCGACGCGCATGCTGAACAGGTCCGGCCGCGCGTAATGGCCGACCGGATCGAAATCGAGCTTGGCGCCGACCAGATCCTCGACGTCCACCTCGGCGGTCAGGATGCCCTCCGCGTCGACCAGCGGGCCGGCGAGGATCTCGCCGAGCGGCCCGACGATGACCGAGCGGCCGTGCATCATCCATTCGTCCGGCCCGGCGTCGATGCGGCTCGCGTAGTCCGCCGGGAAGTCCGAACGGCGCATCACCTGGCAGGCGCCGATCACGAAGCAGCGCCCCTCCATGGCGACGTGGCGCATGGTGGCGATCCAGCTTTCGCGGTCGTCCGCCGTCGGCGCCGCCCAGAGCTGGACGCCCTTGGCGTAGTAGGCCGCGCGCATCAGCGGCATGTAATGCTCCCAGCAGATGGCGCCGCCGACACGGCCGAACGGCGTGTCCATGACGGTGAGGGTCGAGCCGTCGCCGAACCCCCAGACCAGCCGCTCCGACCCGGTCGGCATCACCTTGCGGTGCTTGCCCATCTGGCCGTCCGGCGACAGGTAGAGCACCGTGCAGTAGAGCGTTCCGCCGTCACGCTCGATGACACCGACGACCGCGTGGATTCCGTGCCGCGCGCAGGCCGCCGACAGCGTCTCGGTCTCCGGTCCCGGCACGGTGATCGCGCCGCGGACGTAGCGGGCGAAGTCGGCGCGGCCCTCCGGCGTGCGCCGGCCGATCGAGCAGCCGAAGTCGAGCCCCTTCGGGTAGCCGCCGATGAAGGCCTCCGGGAAGACGGCGAGCGACGCGCCGGTGGACGCCGCCTCGGCGATCAGGTCGACCGTGCGCGCGGTCGCCGCGGCGGCGTCGAACGGCACCGTCGCCGCCTGCACCGCGGCCACTTTAACCTTGGTCATGCTTGTCGTTCCTTGCAGTGTGTTTCGGTGGATTGGGGCGCGGTGTCGGCCCAGACCGGCCTCACCAGATCGAAGACGTCGCGGGTGCGCAGATAGGCCGAGGGGCCGTGCATGCGGGCGACGAGGTCGAGCGCCTCATGGTCGATGCGGGGGCGTTCGGGATTGCCGGTCAGGACGCGCGTCGCGACATGGGCGTGCAGCACCTCGCCCACGAACAGCCATTGTCCGGGACCGCTTTCGAACTCGTGGATCAGACGGCATTCGAAGGCGACCGGCGAGGCGGCGATGCGCGGCGGCCGGACCGCGACGCTCGGCAGGGTGGCGAGCCCGGCGAGCCGGGTCTCGTCCACCTCGGGCGGCGCCTCGACGCAGGTGAGGTTCATCGCCTCAGCGAGGTCGAAGGGGACGAGGTTGATCACGAACTCGCGCGTCGCCCGGATGTTGACCGCCGTGTCCTTCGGCCGGTCCGGGCGCGCCAGCACGCCGAGACAGACCACCGGCCGGTCGGAGCCGAAGACGTTGAAGAAGGAGTAGGGGGCCGCGTTCACCCGGCCCTCCGCCGAGCGGGTCACCGCCCAGGCGATCGGCCGCGGCAGGACCGCGGCGGTGAGAAGGCGGTAACGGTCGGGCGCCGGAAGCGTCGCGAAGTCGAAATGGCGCATGGCGGGGGCGGAGGCGTCGTCGGTGGCCGGCCGGGCCGCGTCGTGGGACGGCGCCGCGCCACCCCGCGCCGGTGCGTCGTCAAGTCGTAGGGTCATGGAGTCTCCTTCGGCGCGGCCCGGCACGGCCGCCGCCCCGTCCTGCGCGATGCGTCGGGACCGCCGGCCGCTCAGCCGACGATCTTGACCGTCTTCGGATCGAAGCCCTGGGCGGCAAAGGCGGCGTCGGCCTTGCCGGCGATGGTCGTGTCGACGAACTTCGAGACGTCGGGCAGGCGCGGCAGCAGCTTCGCCTCCACGCCCCATTCGGCGAGCTGGTTCAGCTTCCTGATCTGCTCCTCCGACAGCGCCGCCTTGATGTCGGTGGGCGCCTTGGCGTTCCAGGCGGGGTCGTAGCCCGACGCCTTCTCCAGCACGGCCTCCGGGATGTTCTTCGCCGGCTCCAGCGAGCGGAACCAGCCGTTGACGAGGTCGTGGTTCTGGCTGGCGAAATACAGCGCCTGGGAATTGGCGAGCAGGAAGCGCTCCGCCACCTCGGGCCGGTCCTTGAAGAAGCGGTTGTTCGCGGTCAGCACGATGACCGGGGTCAGGTTTTCCGAGACCACCTGGGCGAAGCCGGCGTTCTCGAAGAAGGTCACGAACGGGTCGTAGGTGAAGAAGGCGTCGATCCGCTGCGCGCCCACCGCGTCGGCCAGCTCCGCCGGCCCGACATTGACGAAGGTCATGTCGCGGCCGGGGGTGAGGCCGGCCTTGATCATCGCCTCCTGGGCGTTCTGGAAGGCGGTGATGCCGAAGGTGCCGTAGACCTGCTTGCCCTTCAGCCCGGCGACGTCGGTGATCCCCGACTTCTTGGTCACCAGCACCGCCGAGCGGAAGCGCGCCTGCGAGGCGATGGTGGTGACCGGCGCCCCGACGGCCATGGTGGTGACGGCGGCGAAGTCGGACAGCGTGCCGACGTCGGCCGCGTTCGACACGATCGCCTCGTTCACCGCCGGCGAGGCGTTGAGCTGGATCATGTTCATCCGGAGGCCGTTGCGGGCCGCGATGTCCGTGCGCATCAGCACATGGGCGATCTGGGCCGACACGGTGGTGGTGTTGAACCAGCCCATCTTGACGACGTCCGCGCCCTGCGCGCGGAGGATCGCCGGCTTGGCGAGGGTTGCGGCGGCGGCGATGCCGGCGGCGAGCTGGCCGAAACGACGGCGAGAGAGTGTCGAGGTCACGTTCATTCCCCTTTTTGCCATTCGGGTTTCAGGGTCTCCCACAGGTCGTTGACCGTGGAGACGAACCAGGGATCGGAGCGCATCTCGGCCGTGCGGGGCCGCGGCAGCGGCACGGCGACCTCTTCGCGCACCCGGCCGGGCCGCGGGCTCATCACCACCACGCGGTCGGCCAGGAACACCGCCTCGTCGATGCCGTGGGTGACGAAGATTACCGTCTTGCCGGCCTCGGACGAAATGCGGGCGATCTCCTCCTGCAGCAGCACGCGGGTCTGCGCGTCCAGCGCGCCGAACGGCTCGTCCATCAGCAGGATGTCGGGGTCCGGGGCGAGCGCGCGGGCGATGGCCGCCCGCTGCTTCATGCCGCCGGAGATCTGGTGCGGGTATTTCTCCTCGAAGCCGGTCAGCCGGACCATGTCGATCAGCGAGCGGGCGATCTCCGCGCGCTGCTTCTTCGCCATGCCCTTGGCCTTCAGGCCGAACTCCACGTTCTCCTGCACGGTCATCCAGCCGAACAGCGCGTAGTCCTGGAAGACGACGGTGCGCGACGGGTCCGGCCTGACGATGGGGCGACCGTTCTGCAGGAGCGTCCCGCTCGACGCGGACTGGAAGCCGGCGACGATGCCGAGCAGGGTCGACTTTCCGCAGCCCGAGGGGCCGAGCAGCGAGATGAACTCGCCGCGGCGGATGCGCAGATCGACCCCGTCGAGCGCGACCACCATGTTGTCGGACGAGGTCCCGCCATAGACCTTGCCCAGGTTCCGGATGTCGATCTGGATGTCGGCCGGCTGGGCCTGCGGCGCGCCGGGGGGCGGGGTGGGGGTCTTGAGTGCGGTGTTGGCGGCCATGTTCCTTCGCCTCCTGCTCAATTGCGCTCGGAAGGCGCCCAGGCGTTCACCCGACGCTCGATCCGTTCGAGGACGGCGGACATGGCGAAGCCGACGAGACCGATGGCCACCATGCCCGCAACGACGTTGTTGATCTGGAAAAGCATGCGCGACTGCTGGATCAGGTAGCCGAGGCCGGTCTGCGCCGCGATCAGCTCGGCGGTCACAACGCACATCCAGCCCACGCCCAGCGCGATCCGCAGCCCCGGCAGGATGATCGGCAGGGAGGCGGGGATCAGCACGTCGGTGAAGAGCTGCCAGGGCGTCGCGCCGAGGCAGAGCGCCGCGTTCATCTGGTTCCGGTCGAGTCCGCGCACCGCCGTGTAGGTGGCGACGAAGGCCGGGAAGACGGCGCCGAGGAAGACCAGGAAATAGGACGCGGCGTCACCGAGGCCGAACCACAGGATGGTGATCGGGATCCAGGCGAGCGGGGGAATGGGGCGCAGCGCCTCGACCACCGGCCGCACGAAGTCCGCGATGCCGCGCCACCAGCCGCACATCAGCCCGAGCGCCATGCCGACGACGCAGGCGAGCGCGAAGCCGACGGCCACCCGCTGCAGGCTGGCGCCGAGATGGACCCACAGCGAGCCGTCGAGCGCCATGTCCCAGAGCGCCCCCGCCACCGCGACCGGCGAGGGCAGAAGGAAGGCGTCGATGAGGCCGAGCGAGGTCAGCGCCTGCCAGACGGCGAAGAAGGCGGTGAGGCCCAGCGCCGCGCGGAAGGACCGGTCCGTCAGAATGCGGGGGGCCGCGCGGCGGCGCGGCGCCCTCTGCATGAAGGGCGGCGCAGCCGCATGCGCTTTCGTGTTCGCTTCCATCACCTTCCCTCGTTCCACCGTTCGGCGCCGCCTCGCGGGACGTCAGCGTCCTTGGACAGCGTCAAAACGATGACAGTGTCGGAAAAATCCGTCAATTCGAAAAATACAAATGAATGGGGTTCTGCGGGCCTAAACATGCCGGTTTAACGGGCATTTGGTGAGATAGGAGCCTATTTTATCGCCTCTGTGCCAAAGTAGCGCCGCCAGATGCCGGCATTTTATCGGCAAAAACCGACGATGGACGGGTGGCGCGGAATCGGGCATGTTGCGACGCGATTCAAAAGGGAGCACGTGGGTGAATCTGGAGGAGAAGCTGTCCCGGATCGGCATATCGGGGACGCTCTACAAGCTCTATCTGACGACGATCCGCCTCGGCGGCGGCTCCGTCACGGAGGTGGCCGCGGGTGCCGGCATGGCCCGCACCACGGCGCACGACGCTCTCGCCAAGCTGGAGGCGGAGGGGCTCGTCCGCTTCGTCGATCACGGCAAGCGCCGCTTCGTGGTCGCCCAGGACCCGGGCATCCTGCTGGAGCGCAGCGAGGCCCGGCGACAGATGCTCGAGGACGTGATGCCCGTCCTGCGGTCGATGTACCATCACGAGAACGGCCAGCCGAACGTCCGCTTCCACCCCGGCCCCGAAGGCATCCGCACCGTGCTGTGGGAGACGCTGAGCGGCGACGAGAAGGAACTGCGCGCCACCCTCTCCATGCGGGAGCTGATGGTCGAGCCGGGGCTGGAGGAGATGGAGCGCTACCTGAAGGAGCGGGCGCGGCGCGGCATCTGGCTGCGGGTGATCCGCTCGGAGGAGCGCGACATCGCGCCGATCTGGCCGTCGAGCCAGGAGGAGCGGCGCGAACTGCGCTACGCGCCCGCCACCTACAACCTCGCGATGACCTGCTTCATTCACGGCAGCAAGGTGTCGGTCATCTCGTCGGCGCGCGAGAGCTACGGCCTGATTCTTGACAGCGCCGATTTCGCGGCCTTCCAGGCGTCCATGTTCGACGCCATGTGGAGCCTGAGCACGCCGGCGCCGACGATCCCCTGACCGGGCCTAATTGAGGAAGCGGTTCTCGCGCAGGCGGGTCACGGCCAAGTCCACGAAGGCCCTCACCTTGGCCGGCGCGTGGCGCCCTTCGGGGTGCAGGACGTGGATGGGCAGGGGCGGCTCCTCATGATCGGCGAGCACGATGCGAAGCTCGCCGGCCAGCAAGGCCGGGCCGATCTGGTAATGGAGCACCCGGGTGAGGCCCCAGCCCGCCCTGGCGGTCGCGATCACCGCCTCGTTGGTGTTGCATTGCAGGACCGGGTCGATGGTCACCCGCTGGTCCCCCGCGAACCGCCACTCCGGCGACGCCCAGGCGCCGGTCGACACGGCGACGCGGTGGTGCTTGAGGTCGGCCGGCGTCTGTGGGACGCCGTGGCGCTGGAAATAGGCCGGGGCGCCGCAGACCACGCGCCGGACCGTGCCGACCCGGATGGCGGTGAGCCCGGAATCCGGAAGGTGCCCGATGCGCACGGCGACGTCGATGCCCTCCTCCACGATGTTCACCGGGCGATCGACGAAGAAGGTCTGCGCGCGCATGCCGGGGTAGCGATCGAGATACTCGGTCACGATCGGCAGCACATGCATCGGCCCGAACAGAGCCGAGGCGGTGACGGCGAGCGTCCCGGTCGGGGTGGCGTAGATGCCGCCCGCGGCGGCCTCCGCCTCCGTGATGTCCGAGAGGATGCGGCGGCAGTCCTCGAGGTAGCGCGCCCCGGCTTCGGTGACCTTGACCGAGCGGGTGGTGCGCACGAACAGGCGGGCACCGATCAGCTCCTCAAGGGCCGCCACGGCGCGCGTCGCCGCGGGCGCGCTCAGACGCAGGTGGCGGGCGGCTTCGGCGAAGCTTTCCGCCTCCGCGACCTTCACGAAGATCCGCATCGCCTGCAGCCGGTCCATGCGCGCCCCCGTTTCGCCGCGTCCCAGCCACAGTCTGTGGCCGAAGAGGCTCCGGATAGCAACCTCCGCCTGCGCCGTCGCGTTCGAAGCCTCCCGCGTCAGAAGCCGCCGCGTCAGAAGCCGAAGTGGCTGAGGCCCGGATGGTCGTCCGGACGGCGGCCCAGCGGCCAGCGGAACTTGCGGTCGGCTTCGGTGATCGGGTGCTCGTTGATGCTGGCGTGGCGGACGCGCATCAGCCCGTCCTCGGCGAATTCCCAATTCTCGTTGCCGTAGGCGCGGAACCATTGGCCGCTGTCGTCGTGGTATTCATAGGCGTAGCGCACGGCGATGCGGTTGCCCCCGAACGCCCACAGCTCCTTGATCAGCCGGTAGTCCAGCTCGCGGTTCCATTTGCGGGTCAGGAAGGCCTCGACCTCGGCGCGGCCGCTGGCGAACTCCGCGCGGTTCCGCCAGCGCGTGTCGGTGGTGTAGGCCAGCGCCACCTTGGCGGGGTCGCGGCTGTTCCAGCCGTCTTCCGCCAGACGGACCTTCTCGATGGCGGTTTCCTCGGTGAAGGGGGGCAGGGGAGGGCGGGACATGGCGAACTCCTGTCGATTTGCGGGGGGAAGGGATGGGTAAAGGGCAGTGCGCGGTCAGAGCGCGAGTTGCAGGGGCGCGCTCTCGCCCGTCTCCGCTTCGGCGGGGACGGCGCAGCACAGCAGCACCTCGTCGGCGGCGACCGCGGCGCTCGGCTCCTTGACGTAGGTGACGGCGCCCTTGAGCAGCTTGGTGCGGCAGGTCCCACAGGTGCCCTCGCGGCAACTGAAGGCGGGATCGAGGCCGCGCGCTTCGGCGAGTTCGAGCAGCGTGCCGGAGCCGGGCGTCCAGCGCGCCTCCTTGAGCGCGTTCATGAAGGTGACCGGCACCGGCTTGGTCGCGGGCGGGCGGCGCACCGGTGCGGCGGCGGCCTCCGCGGTCCCGCCCGTCCGCTTCAGGGACGACGGCCCGAACGCCTCGGCGTGAATCCGGTCGTCGGCGATGTTGAGGCCGCGCAGGCCATCGTAGAGCGCCTGGGTGAAGGCGGGCGGTCCGCAGAGGTAGAAGTCGTAATCGTTGAAGCCGAGGATGCGCGTCAGCAGCGCCATGTCGATGCGGCCCACGGCGTCGTAATCGACGCCCGGCACGGCCTCGCCGGGATCGCTGAGGACGCGGACGAGCCGGACGGCGCCGTTCGCCGCCGTCACGAGGTCGGCGATTTCCCGGTCGAACGGTCGTTCCGCCTTGGAGCGCGCGGCGTGGACCAGGATCGTCGGGCGGATGCGCTGCGTGCGCAGTCCCTCGTAGACCACATGGCGCAGCATCGCGAGCAGCGGCGTGATGCCGACGCCGCCGGCCAGCAGCACCGCCGGCCGCGTCGCGCGGGCGTCGATGGTGAAGCCGCCCGCCGGCCCGCGCGCCTCGATGACGTCGCCGACCCGGACGTGGTCGTGCAGGTGCCGCGACACCAGCCCCTCGCGCTTGACGCTGATCCGGTAGATCCCGTCCGACGGGGCGACGGACAGCGTGTAGGTCCGGACGACCGGCTTCTCGGCGCCCGCCGGGGTGACGCGGATGGGCAGATGTTGGCCGGCCAGATGCGGCAGCAGCCCCGCGCCGTCGGTCGGTCGCAGATGGAAGGAGCGGATGGTGGCGCTTTCCTCGACGATGTCCATCACCGTCATCGGCCGCCAGCGCGCTGCCGTTTCCTCCGCGCGCAGCCGGTCGGCGGCTTGGCCCCAGTCGCCGGTCATCAGGGAGCTGGGCGACCAGCCGTCCGCCCGCATCGTCCAGCGCAGGGCCAGGGCGCCGCGCCGGCGGACGACCTTGCGCGCCTTGAACGTCCACAGCCGCTCGGCGCCCTGGAAGGCGGCGATCTCCGGCGAGTCCAGGACCAGCGCGGCGTCGCCGGTCATCTGCAGCAGGTCGCCGCTGGCGAAATCGACGAAGAGCAGCCCCGCCTTCCCATTGAGCAGGATGTTGCCGAGCGTGGCGAAGAAGAGGTTGCCGTCGAAATCGGGAATGGTGAGCGTGCCGTCCCCGGCCACCCGGACGAAGCCGGCCTTGCCGCCGCGATGCGACACGTCGACTTGGCGATGGTCGCCGCGGTCGGCATAGGAGGCGACGAAGAAGGCGTCCGCCGCTTCGATCACCGCCCGCGCCGCCGGGTCGAGGGCCGTCAGCTCCTCGACGGAACCGGCGAAGGGCTGGCCGGGGTCGCGGGCCTGCGTGGCGTCGCGCAACTGGATGTAGCGGGGGCAGTTGCCGAAGCTCTGGTCGACAGTGACGCGGAAGCCCGTGGGCGTCGTCGCGGCGATGCCGTTCATGCGGTTGCGCCGCCGCGTGTTCATCTCGATGCCGAGGAGGCCGACCGGCGCGCCGTCGATCAGGCCGGCCGCCGCGGGATCGCCGGCGTTCGGACGCGCGGCGATGTCGAGAAGGGTCGGCGACGGCGAGGACAGGAAGCCGGGCCGGCCTTCCAGCACGGTCGCCCAGGCATCGCCGTCCGGGTCGGCGCTGCCGATCACGAGGAAGGGGAGTTGGGCGTAGAAGTCGCGGTGCTGGTCGGGCATGAAGTCGCGGATGACCCGCTGCCCCACCATCGCCATCCGTTCGGCGACGCCGGCGCCGACCTTCTGCTGCAGGAACGTTTCGCCCTCATGCCAGATCGGCAGCGTCTTCGTGGTCTCGCCCATATTCCGTCTCCTCGGTACCCGTCTCCCCGGTAGAAGAAGCGGGCGCGCCGGATCGCGCGCCCGGGCAGCGCGTCACGCGGCGGTGAGCCCGGCCGGCGTCTGGGCGAAGGGGACGAAGCCCGGCAGCCCCTCGACCCGGCGGAGGAAGGCGTTGACGGCCGGATAGCCCGACAGATCGACGTTGCCTTCCGGAGCGCGGGCGACGTAGCTGTAGATGGCGACATCGGCGATCGTCGGCTGGACGCCGACCAGCCAGTCGCGGCCGGACAGGTGGCTGTCGAGCCGCTTCAGCAGGGTGTGTGCGCGGCCGATGACCTCGTCGGGGTTGAAGCCCGCGCCGAACACCGTGACCAGCCGCGCCGCCGCCGGGCCGTAGGCGACCTCGCCGGCCGCGACCGACAGCCAGCGCTGGACGGCCGCCGCGTTCCGGGCGTCCTCGGGCAGCCAATCGCTGCGGCCGGCCTTCTTCGCCAGATAGACCAGGATGGCGTTCGAGTCCGAAACGACCACGCCGTCGTCCTCCAGCACGGGCACCTGACCGAACGGGTTCAGCGCCAGGAATTCGGGCGTCTTGTGCGCACCCGCCTTCAGGTCGACCTCGACCAGCTCGTGCGGCAGTCCGAGCAGGGACACGAACAGGCGGGCGCGGTGCGCGTGGCCCGACAGCGGGTGATGATAGAGCTTCATGGCTGACTCCTGCGATGCCGGCCGGGACCGTCCCGATCCGCACACAGAGAGTGCGCCCTTCAGTCGATCATCGGAATGACCCGGTTTGGCAGTTCATCATTACAGCCAGTGCAATAATGCCGGTCGAAGAGGGGCGCTTAGGGTGATTGCGTTTGGCGCTTAATCCCTCTCCCGCCCCGGGAGAGGGTGCCCGCGGAGCGGGCGGATGAGGGTAAAGCCAAGGATCAAGGCGCTTGCCGATTGCCGGGACCCTCGCCCTTCCCGCGCTTCGCGCGGGCCCCTCCTCCTCCCGGGGCGGGAGAGGGGGTGATTGCAACAGTTCCGTTTGACCGCTCAGGCCGCCTTGACCTTCGGCCGCGTCCACGGCATTATGATGCATCATACATCGGATGACCGGCAGCGGCGGGAAGGGCGGAGGATGAGCGGGTTCGATCTCACCCTTCTCGAACACGACAATCTCGGCGGCACGATTTACCAGAAATTGTGCGAGGCCCTGATGAAGGGCGCCTTCAAGCCGAACGACCGCCTCAAGATCCGCGATCTGGCCGACCGGCTGGGGACGAGCGTCACGCCGGTGCGCGACGCCATCCTGCGGCTGGTGCAGGATCAGGCCCTGGTGCTGCGCTCGCCGCGCGACATCCGCGTCCCGATGCTGACCCGGGCCACCTACCTGGAGATCCGCGACATCCGGGTCAATCTGGAGGGGCTGGCCGCCGCCCGCGCCGCCGAACAGGCCACGCCCGTCCAGATCGAAGCCCTGGAATCGCTGCTCAAGCGCAACGAGGAGGCGATGGCCGCCGGCAACACCGCGCTGGCCACCGAGCTCAACCAGATCTTCCATTTCAAGGTGTCCGAGTTCGCGGACATGCCGGTGCTCGGCGACATTCTGCGGCGGCTCTGGCTCCAGATGGGACCGTTGATCGCCGACGTCTACGGCGGCGCCGGGCGCACGATGATCGACCATCACTACCCGCTGATGGACGCCATCCGCGGCCACGACGGTCCCGCCGCCGCCCGCGCCATCCAGGCCGACATCCTGCTGGCCAGCGGCCCGATCCTGGAGAGGATCGACGGCGTGCATCCCGAGCCGCTCGCCGTCTGATTCCCCGCCGATCCCATCCGCTCCCTCAGCCGATCCACCCGCCACTATGATGCATCAAACATTGACCGCTTCGAACCACGAGGAGACACCGGCGATGACACCGGCCCCGACCCAGGGTGACGTTCTGACCACCGCCGCGCCGGCAATCTCCACGGAGGAGGCCGGCGCCATCCTGCAGCGCTGGTTCGGCGTGACCGGCACCGTCCGCGAGCTGAGCAGCGAGCGCGACCGAAATTTCCACATCGCTGCCCCGGATGGGCAGGGCTATGTGCTGAAGTTCACCAACCCGGCGGAGCCTCAACCCGTCACAAGCTTCCAGACCGGGGCCATGCAGCATGTGGCCGTCCGCGACCCCGCCCTGCCGGTGCCGCGGGTCGTGCCGACGCTGGACGGGGAGGTCCAGGCGATCGTCCGGATCGACGGCAGCGCCATGGTCCTTCGGCTGCTGACCTATCTCGAAGGAACGCCGCTCCACGCCGCGCCGCCCTCGCCGGGGCTGATGCGGGCGTTGGGAACGACTCTGGCCCGGCTGGACCGGGCGCTGGCCGACTACGAGCATCCCGGCTCGGAGCGCGACCTGCTGTGGGACATCAGCCGCACCGCCGGCGTCGCCGACCGGCTGCACTATGTGACCGACGACCGGCGGCGCCGGATGGTCGAGCGCTTCGTCGCCCGCTTCACCGACGAGATCGCCCCCCGGCTGCCCGCCCTGCGCCATCAGGTGATCCACAACGACCTGAACCCCCACAACGCGGTGGTCGATCCGGTCGGGCATGAGGCGGTCACCGGGATCATCGATTTCGGCGACGCGCTGCGGGCACCGCTGGTCAACGATCTGGCGACGGCGCTCGCCTACCACGTCACCAGCGGCGAGACGCCCTTCGGCTCGGTGGTCGAGATGACCCGCGCCTACAACGCCGTGCTGCCGCTGACGGCGGACGAGGTGGAGTTGCTGCCCGATCTGGTGGCGGGCCGCCTCGCCCTGACCATCGGCATCACAAGCTGGCGGGCGGCCGAATACCCCGCCAACGCCGCCTACATCCTGCGCAACGCCGAACGCGCCTTCGCCGGCCTGGACCGGCTGACCGGCGACGAGGCCGCCACCGCCCGCCGCCTGCTCCATCTCGCCTGCCAGAAAGTGTGAACCGCCATGACCATGATCAACGCCTACGCGCCCGACTCCGCCGGGACCCTGCCGGAGCGCGAGCGCGCCCTGATCGCCCGCCGCGAGAAGCTGCTCGGCCCGGCCTACCGGCTGTTCTACGCCGACCCGATCCATGTCGTGCGCGGGGAGGGCTCATCCCTCTATGACGCCGAGGGCAACCGCTATCTGGACGCCTACAACAACGTCGCCTCGGTCGGGCATTCGCGGCCGGAGGTGGTGGAGGCGATGGCCCGGCAGGCGGCCGTGCTGAACACCCACACGCGCTACCTGACGGACGGCATCCTCGACTTCGCCGAAGCCTTCCTGGCGGAGTTCCCGGCGGAACTGTCGCACCTGATGCTGACCTGCACCGGCAGCGAGGCCAACGATCTGGCCCTGCGCGTCGCCCGCGTCCACACCGGCGGCACCGGCGTCGTCATCGCGCACAACGCCTACCACGGCGTGACCTCGGCGCTGGCCGAGATGTCGCCCTCGCTGGGGGCTGCCGTGAAGTTGGGCGACCATGTCCGCGTGGTGCCGGCGCCCGACGGTTACCGCATGCCGGAGACCGAGGTCGGCGCCGCCTTCGCGCGCTCCGTGGAGGCGGCCATTGCCGACCTGCGCGAGAAGGGGATCGCCCCGGCGGCGCTGCTGGTCGACACCATCTTCTCCAGCAGCGGCGTCTTCACCGATCCGGCCGGCTTCCTCGCCCCGGCGGTGGAGGTGATGCGCAAGGCCGGCGGCCTCTTCATCGCCGACGAGGTGCAGCCGGGCTTCGGCCGGCTCGGCACCCACATGTGGGGCTTCGCGCGCCACGGGCTGGTGCCCGACATCGTGACGGTCGGCAAGCCGATGGGCAACGGCCACCCGGTGGCGGGCGCGGTGTTCCGGCCGGAGGTGATCGAGGCGTTCGGCAAGAGCCAGCGCTATTTCAACACCTTCGGTGGCAACCCGGTGTCCTGCGCGGTGGCGCTCGCGGTGCTGCGCGTGATCAAGGCGGACCGCCTGCAGGAGAACGCCCTGACCGTCGGCACGGAAATGATCGACGGCCTGCGCGGGCTCGCCGCCAAGCACGAGCTGATCGGCGACGTGCGCGGCAGCGGTCTGTTCATCGGCGTCGAGATGGTGCGCGACCGCAAGCTGAAGACCCCGGCGTCGGAGGAAACGGCCCGCGTGGTGAACGGGATGCGCCGGCGCCGGGTGCTGATCAGCGCGACCGGACAGGAGGGGCACATCCTGAAGATCCGCCCGCCGCTGGTCTTCTCGTCCGAGGACGCGAAGCTGTTCCTCGCCACGCTCGACGACGTGCTGACGACGCTGTGAGTGACGGCGCTTTAAGCCGCGCCGCCCCGCTGAGCCCCTTCAGCCGAGCGGTGTCCGTCCGGTAAGGGTCCCCGGCCTCCTCCCTCGGGCGGACGTCGCCCGAACAGGCGAAGCTCCGCCCGCCGGCCTTGCCGTCACCAGTCGGTCGGGCAGGAACGGCAGTCGGTCATCAGCGCATCCTGGAAGATGGCAAAGCGGATCTTCGCGCCCTCCAGGTTGGCCTGCGACAGGTTGGTCAGGGACAGCTTGGCTTCCTGGAGGTTGGCGCCCTCCAGGTTGGCGCCGGTGAGGTCGGCCTTGTCGGCGCGCAGCGCCTCAAGATTGGCGGCGGTCAGGTCGGCCTGCCGCAGGTCGGCGCCGTTGGCGCGGGCGAATTCCAGGTTGGCGCCGCGCAGGCGGGCGCCGGACAGGCGCGTGCCCTGGAGGAAGGCGGTGCGCAGATCGGCGCCGTCGAGGATCGCCCCGCTGAGGTCGGCCCCGCGCAGATCGGCGTGGCGCAGGTCGGCCCGCATCAGGTTGGCGCCGCGCAGGTCGGCGCCGGCCAGCGACAGGCTGCGCAGGTTGCGATGGCGCAGGTCGATGCCGGGGCAGACGGTCTTGGCCGTGAGGACGCAGCCGGCGACCTCGGTGACGCGCTCCTCCTCGCCGCCGCCGAGGCTGGCGGTTTCCACCTCCGCCGCGAGCGGGGCGGTGAGCGGGCCGGACAGGGACAGCAGGGCGCACAGGGCGAAGGCGGGCCGGAAGAGGCGGTTCATGGGGAGAACTCCCATCGCTGCAAGGCATGAGGGTCGGGGCGGGGAAACGAACCGGTCGAGCCCGCTTCCCCGCCCCGCCGGGCGTTCATTTGGTGGCGGTCACTTGGCGCTGGAGACCTTCACGTCGGCCAGCTTGAACACCCAGAAGGAGCCGCCCTGGGTCACGCGGGTGGTCAGGTCGGCGAGGTCGCCACCCCACAGCGGCACGGCGCCGCCATAGCCGGTGGTGATGCCGACATACTGCACCCCGTCCAGCTCCCAGGTGACCGGGGAGGAGATGATGCCGGAGCCGGTCTGGAACTTCCAAAGCTCCGCCCCGGACTTGGCGTCGAACGCCTTGACGTAGCCGTCGCCGGTCCCGGTGAAGACCAGCCCGCCGGCGGTCGCCAGCGTGCCGGACCACAGCGGCAGCTCCTCCTTGTGCTCCCAGGCGACCTTGCCGGTCGTCGGGTCGATGGCGCGCAGGACGCCGACATGGTCCTCGAACATCTTGTGGATGCGGAAGCCCATGCCGAGATAGGCGGAGCCGGGGTTGTAGCCGACATGCTCCGTCCAATAGTCCTCCTTCCAGTGGTTGGCGGCGATGTAGAACAGGCCGGTGTCCTCGCTGTAGGACATCGGGTTCCAGTTCTTGCCGCCGAGGAAGGGCGGGGAGACCTCGACCGCCTTGCCGCGCTTCTCGCCCTCGGCGGGGGGCGGCGGGCGCTGGCCCTCGACCTCGATGGGGCGGCCGGTCTTCAGGTCGATGCCCTTGGCCCAGGTGATGCCGTCCACGAAGGGGAAGGCCGCCAGCACGCTGTTCGGCTTGTTCGCTTCGCCGCCCGCCGTCGCCAGCTTCGTCCGGTCGGTGACGTAGAAGAAGCCGTTGCGGTCGGCGTGGGCGGTCGCCTTCACCGTCTTGCCCGACGCGTCCTTGTAGTCGAACAGCACCAGCTCGTTGTTGCCGGAGAAGTCCCAGGTGTCGTTGGGGGTGTGCTGGTAGAAGCCCTTCAGCTCGCCCGTGGTCGGATCGACGTAGGCCTGGCCGGAGGTGTAGAGGCTGTCGCCGGGCCAGCGCGCCCAGCCGTTCCACGGCGCCGGGTTGCCGGTGCCGATGACGATGGTGTTGGTCTCCACGTCGAAGGTGGCGCTCTGCCAGGGCGCGCCGCCGCCGTGGTTCCAGGCCTCGACGAGCTGCCCGTCCTTGTCGCGCGGCCAGGACGGCGCCTTGGCGTTGCCGGTCGGGGTGCTGTCCTTGCCGTCGAGCCGGCCCATGTGGCCCTCGACCAGCGGCCGCATCCAGATCTCCTCGCCGGTGTCGGGGTCGCGGGCGAACAGGCGCCCGACCACGCCGAACTCGTCGCCCGACGAGCCGTGGATCAGCAGCATGCGCCCGGTCTTCTGGTCCTTCACGACGGTCGGCGCGCCGGTCATGGTGTAGCCGACCTTGTGATCGGCGAACTTCTTGCGCCAGACGACCTTGCCGGTGTCCTTGTTCAGCGCGACGAGGGAAGCGTCGAGCGTGCCGAAGAACACCTTGTCGCCGTAGATCGCCGCCCCGCGGTTGACCACGTCGCAGCAGGGCCGGATGTCGTCGGGCAGGCGGTGGGCGTAGGTCCACAGCCGCTTGCCGGTGCGGGCGTCCAGCGCGAACATCCGCGAGTAGGAGGCGGTGACGTAGATCACCCCGTCATGCACCAGCGCCTGCGTCTCCTGCCCGCGCTGCTTCTCGTCGCCGAAGGAGAAGGACCAGGCGGGGACCAGCCGCGACACGCTGGTGGTGTCGATCTGCTTCAGCGGGCTGAAGCGCTTGCCCTCCACCCCCATGCCGTACATCAGCACGTCGCCGGCCGATTTGGCGTCGTTGGCGATGTCGTCCCAGGTGACGTCCGCCGCCTGGGCGCTTCCCCAGGCCACCGGAGCGGTGGAGGCCAGGAAGCCGGCGACCACCGCGGTGACGATCCGCCGCCGGATTCGTCCGGCCCCGGTGTCCGCCTTGGGTCCCGGCTTGGTGTGCAAGGATGAAGTCATGCGTTTCCCCCGTGAAAGGCCGATTTTTGCCGGGGCGGATCGTCCGCCCGATCCGCCCCGGTTCCGGCACCGCGTCTTACGCCCCCAATGTTCGTCTTGGCGGTTCTTCGGTTCCATTGGACGATACGGGGACGAAACTCTGGCAATGGGCGCGTGACAGTGTCCCGGAGGGGGCGGGAAAAAATCCCGGCGCCGCGGCAAAAGGCCCGGCCGCCCGCCGCGTCTTGGTCGAAGGACGCATGGCGGGGAGACCGGTTGTTTCGCTAACATTCCGCCGATGGTCCTATGGGGCGTGTCGGAAGGATCAGACGGCGATGTCGTTGCGAATGCGCATGCTGGCCCTGATCGGGCTGTTCCTGGCGCTGCTGGCGGTGGCCGGCGCAGCGGTGATGATTGCCAACGCGCGCGACGCCGTCCGGGCGGAAATGGCCTCCGCCCTCGATCTCGGCATCGCTGTCGGGTGGGCGGAGGCCGGGCGCGGGACGAGTCCGGACGCCGTCGCGGCGCTCGACCGGTTGGGGCTGCGCCATCTGCGCTTCATCGCGGGCGCCGCGCCTGCCGGACCGCCCGGTGACCGCGATGCCGGACATGCGTCCGCGCCCGGCTGGTTTGCGGCGCTGATCGGCGTGGCGCCGCAGGCTCATTTGCTGACCGGTGCCGACGGGCGCGTCCTTCTGACGGTGATCGCCGAACCGGAGGACGAGGTGGCCGAGGTCTGGGAGGATATGCGGGACCTCGCCCTGGCGATGCTGGTGGCGGGGCTGCTGCTGCTGGGAGCGGCCTGGGTGGCGGTGGGCCGGGCGCTTGCCCCCCTCGCCCGCATCGAGGCGGCGGTGCAGCGCCTGCGCGAAGGGGTTTACGAACCCGGACCGCGGGACGGGCTTGCCGGAGGCGGCGTGCCGGAACTGGCCCGGCTGGGCACCGGCATCGCCGCCCTGGCCGAGGAGCTGGCGGCGGCGGGACGGGAGAACCGCCGGCTCGGCCAGAGGCTGATCGAGGCGCAGGACCGCGAGCGCCGCGACATCGCCCGCGAAATCCACGATGAGCTGGGGGCGGCGCTGTTCGCCATCAAGGTGGACGCCGGGCGCATCCTGCGCCTGAGCGAGGAACCGAAGCCGGAGGCCACCATCAGCGAGCGGGTGGAGATCGCCGGACGCGCCCGCGCCGTGCTGTCCATGGCCGCGGACGTGCACCGGTTGAGCCGGCGCATCCTGGTCCGCCTGCGCCCGGCCCTGCTCGACCAGTTGCCGCTGGGCGAGGCGCTGTCCGGGCTGATCGACGAATGGGCGCGGCGGGAGCCGGCGGTGCGCTGGTCGCTGGACATCGCCGAGGACGGGGCGCCGGACGGCCTCGACGGGCTGGACGAGGTGCTGAGCCTGACGGTCTTCCGGCTGGCGCAGGAATCGCTGGTCAACGCGCTCCGCCACGCCCGGCCGACCAACGTGTCGGTGACGGTGCGGCGTCTTCCCGACCGGGTGGAGGTTCTGGTGACCGACGATGGGCCGGGGTTCGGGCCGGGGTTCAGGGAAGGGCCGGGCACGGCGGAGCAGGGTGGATTGGGCATCGCCGGGATGGCGGAGCGGGTGAGGGCGCTGGGCGGCACGCTGCGCATCGGATCGGACGGCGGGCAGGGCACCCGCGTGGCCGCCTGCCTTCCCTGTGTCCCGGCCGGGCTGGAAGGCGTGGCATGACCTTGACCATCCTCCTGGTGGACGACCATCCGGTGGTGCGCGCCGGTTGCCAGAGCCTGCTCGCCGAAGCCGGGCTCGGCCGTGTCGTCGAGGCCGCCGACGTGGCGACGGCGCTGGCGCTGTGGCGCTCTGAGCGGCCGGACGTGGTCATTCTCGACCTCAACCTGCCGGGTGGCGCCGGGGGGAGGGATGGCGGCGGGATGGAGGTGCTGCGGGCGATCCGGGCGGAAAACCCGGCGGTGCCGGTGCTGATCTTCAGCATGCACGAGGACCCGGCCATCGCCGCGCGGGCGCTGAAGGCCGGCGCCAAGGGCTACGTCACCAAGAACGATGCGCCCGAGACGCTGGTGACGGCGGTGCGCTGCGTGCTGGCGGGGCGGGTCCATCTCGATCACGCGCTGGCGCGCGAACTGGCGCTGATGGCGCTGACCCCGACCGACGACCCGCTGGCGGTGCTGACCCAGCGCGAGCGGGAAATCCTGGCGCTGGTGGGGCGCGGCCTGACCGCGGCGGCCATCGCCGAGGCGCTGGGCATCAGCCAGAAGACCGTCGCCAACGCCTGCACCCAGATCAAGGACAAGCTGGGCGCCGACAGCACGCGCGCCCTGATCCGCATCGCCATCGACCACGGGCTGGCCGCCTGACGGCGCAAGAGCACACCCCGTCCTGACGACCGGGTGCACCCCGCCGATCAGGCTCCGGCGATCAAGCCTTGTGGACCCCGGCGATGAAGTGGTCGATTTCGCGGGCCAGCTCCTTGGACTGGCTGGCCACCCCGGCGGCGGCGGCGAGGAGCTGGTCGGCGGCGGCGCCCGTGTCGCCCGCCCCGGCCCGGATCTCCCCCATGCCGCCGCTGACCTCGCGGGCGCCGTCGGCGGCCTGCAGGACGCTGCGGGCGATGTCGCGGGTGGCGGAGGACTGCTGGTCCACGGCCGCCGCGATGCCGGACGCGATGCGGCTGACCTGGGCGATCGTCTGGCTGATTCCCCGCACCGCATCGACCGCATCGCCCGTCGCGTCGCGGATGCCGTTGATCTGGCCGACGATGTCCTCGGTCGCGCGGGCGGTCTGATTGGCCAGGCTCTTGACCTCGCCGGCGACCACCGCGAAACCCTTTCCGGCCTCGCCCGCGCGGGCCGCCTCGATGGTGGCGTTCAGCGCCAGCAGGTTGGTCTGGCCGGCGATGTCGCTGATCAGGCCGACGACGGCGCCGATCCGCTCCGCGCTGTCGGCCAGAACGGCGACGGCGGCGTCGGCGCGCTTCACGTCGGCCACCGCCGCCTCGGCGATGCGGGCGGACTCGCCGACCTGCTGCCCGATCTCCTCCACCGAGGCCGACAGCTCCTCGGTCGCGGCGGCGGCGGTCTGCACGTTGTCCGCGGCGGAGTGGGCGGACAGCGTCATCCGCTCCGACCGGCCATGGGTCTGCTCGGCAATGCCGGTGAGGGCGCGGGCGGTGGATTCGAGCTGCTGCGCCGCCGAGGCCAGAGCCCCGGTCAGGCCGCCCGCCCGCCCCTCGAACCCGCGCTGCAGGTCGAGCAGGGCGGCGGTCCGCGCCTCCCTGGCGCGCCATTCCGCCTCCTGCTGGCGGCCCAGATCGCGGGCCTGCACCAGCCCCTGCTTGAACACCCCGACCGCGCGGGCCATGGCGCCCGCCTCGTCCTTGCGGTCGGCGCCGGGAATGGCGGTGTCCAGATCACCGGCGGCCAGCCGGTCCATGGCGACGGTCAGCCCGGCGACCGGCCGGGCGATGCCGTCACCCACCCGCCACGCCACCAGACCGCCGAGCAGGATGCAGCCCACCCCGACCAGAACGGTCAGCAGGGTCAGCCGGTTGGCACCGGCCATCACGCTGGCCTGCGGTGCGGCGACCAGGAACGACCACGCGCCGTCGGCACCGGTGAAGCGCACCGGCGACAGGCGCAGGTAATGAGGGGCGCCGCCGAGCGTGACGACGCCGTCGTACGCCCGCCCCTCGGCGATGGCGCGGCGCGCGTCCGCCGGCAGGTCGTCGGCGGGATGGGAGAGGCGGCCGGCGTCGGGATGGGCCACATAGACCCCGGCGCCGGTGAGCACCGCCGCGTGGCCGTCGCCGTAGGGCTTCACGCGGCGGACCAGATCGGTCAGGCCGCTCAGCGTCAGGTCGACGCCGGCAACGCCGATCACCCGGTCGCCGTCCTTCACCGGTGCGGCGGCGCTGGTCATCAGCGCCTTGGTCAGATCGTCCAGATAGGGTTCGGTCAGCACCGGTTTCCCGGCCGCGGCGGCGGCCCGGTAATATTCCTTCTCCTTCACGTCGGAGAAGGGATAGCCCTCGCTGTCGTCGGCCTTCGGGCCGGGCAGCCACAGCAGGCTCATCCGCCCGGTGCCGGGCAGGCCCAGGATCTCCCCGGCGCGGTCCAGACCGGCGACTTCGCGGTCGCGGCCGTCGAACCCGTCGTCGGCCATGTCCACCCACACGCCGGCGTAGAGCGGACCGACCGCCATGAGGCGGTTGAGGTAACGGTTGACGGTCTCCCGGCGCGGGGAGCCCGTGGAGCGCTCCACCTCCACCAGCGCGGCGGCGGAGCGGGCGTCGGCCAGGGCGGCGGAGATGTCGGCGGCCACACGCGCGCCGTGGTGGTCGGCGGTTTCGGCCACCAGGGTGGTGACCGCACGCTCCGCCGCGTCGCGCGACAGGAGCAGGGAAACGGAGGTGACTGCGGCCGCTCCGACGGCCAGGACGGCGGTCATGCCGATGATGATCTTGGTTCTGAAACGCCCCTTCATGCCCCCACCCTGTCCCCAAGCCGCCGCCCTGGATCAGGGGCGGTTGATCATTTTGGCACAGCGCAAGCCGGACGGCCACTTCTGCCGGGTGCGATCACCCGCCGGTTTCGATGCCGAGCGGGATTTCCCCCGAATCCCGCACAGTCGGGCAAGCGCCCCCACCGGTTCGGGACACCGGGACCGCCTCACGTCACGCCGCCCTTGCCCTTGCGGGCCCGGCTGGGCATCTCGCCGAACTGGGTCTTGAAATCGCGCGAGAAATGGGCGGCGTCGGCGAAGCCGCAGTCGAAGGCGATCTCGGTGATGGTGCGGCGCGTGTGCTCCAGAAGCCAGCGCCCGTAATCCAGCCGCAGCCGGCGCTGGAAGGCCGACGGCGAGATGCCCAGCGCCGCCTGGAAGGAGCGTTCGAGCTGCCGGGCGCTGACCCCGACGTAGCGGGCGATGGCCTCGACGGAGGGCGGGGAGTCCAGCCGCTGCTCGATGAAATGCGTCGCCTGACGGACGCGGGCGTCGGTCACGCCGTCGAGGTTGGCGTAGAAATGCGCCTGCGGCAGCGCGCCGGGGCGGATGTCCTGAAGCATCATGTGGCGGACGGCCTGCCGCGCCTTCTGCCCGCCGCAGTGCCGCGCGACGAGGTAGAGGCCGAGGTCGATGGCCGCCGTCGATCCGGCGCAGGTGATCAGGTCGCCCTCGTCGATGAAGAGATGGTCCACCGAGGCGTTGGCGGCCGGGAAACGCTCGCGGAAGGTGTCCAGAACGTTCCAGTGGACGCAGACGCGGCGCGTGCCGACGAGGCCGGCGCGCGCGATGGCGAAGGTGCCGGTGCAGATGCCGAGAAGCCGCACCCGCTGCGCCGCCACCGTGCGCAGATAGGCGGTCACCGGCCCCGGCACCTCGTTCCGGTAATCGTTGCCCCCGCACACCGCCACGTAATCGAAGGGCGCCGGGGCAAGCAGGTCGCTGTTGGGCGTCACCAGCACGCCGCAGCTCGACCGGCGCGGCTGCGCGCCGACGCTCATCACCGTCCAGCTCGCGTCGATCTGCCGGCTGCGTCCGCCGAGGTCGGCGGCGAGCCGCACGGCGTCGATCAACCCGGAGAAGGCCGTCAGCGTGAACTGGTCGAGAAGCACGAAGCCGATGCGCAACCGGGGATCGGTGGGGGACGAGGCGTCGCGGACGGGGGCGTCCGGCATGTCGGGTCTGGGCGTCGGCATGTCGGAAATATTCAAGGATTCGGCAGCATTCTTCTATCGGAAAATACGTCGGAACAATTAGCTTTCGAACGAACCACGGCTCTGACGCCCGCTGGACCGACACCACGAAGGAACCGGTCATGACCCATACGCGCGCCGCCACCCGCACCGTCTCACGCTTTGCCGCCCTGACCGCCGTCCTGGCGGCCGGGGTCTCCCTGTACGCCCTGCCGGCCGCGGCCCAGGGCGAGATCCGCGTCGCCTGGTACGGCGGCAACTGGGGCGAGGCGTTCCGCACCTGCGTCGCGGAGCCCTTCACCAAGGCGACCGGCGTCCGCGTCGTGCCGGAGATCGGCACCTCGACCGTGACCTTCGCCAAGCTGCAGCAGCAGAAGGACGCGCCGACGCTCGACGTCGCCTACATGGACGGCGGCATCAGCGAGATGGCGCAGGCGGCGGGCGTGCTGGACGCCATCGACCCGACGGGCGTGCCGAACCTGGCGAAGGCGTTGCCGGAGGCGATCTACAAGGCGGACGGGTCGATCTTCGCCGCCGGTTCCGGCTACTACTCGCTGGGCCTGACCTACAACACCAAGGAGATCAAGACCCCGCCGACCTCGTGGAACGACCTGTGGAAGCCGGAGTTCGCGGACACGGTGACGATCCCGTCGCCGGCCAACTCCTCCGGCGTGCCCTTTGTCATGTTCCTGAACCGCATGTGGGGCAACCCGCCGGGCGACCTGTCGAAGACCTTCGAGAAGCTGAAGACGCTGAAGGCGGCGCTCTACTTCGACAGCTCGGGGGCGGCGAGCAACGCCTACCAGAGCGGCGAGGCGATCATCGGCGCGCATTTCAACGTCGGCGCCTGGGATCTGGCCGACAAGGGCCTGCCCATCGGCTTCGTCGTTCCGAAGGAAGGCGTCTGGGCCACCGACGCGCGCCTGCATCTGGTCAAGAACGCGCCGCACAAGGCCGACGCCCAGCGCTTCATCGACACCGCGCTGACCCCGGAGGCGTCGGCCTGTCTGGCGGAGAAGCTCTATCTCGGCCCGGCGGTGCAGAACGTGTCGGTGTCGCCGGACGTCGAGCGCAAGCTGCCCTGGGGCGTCGGCGGGTCGGTCAAGAACCTCAAGCTCTTCAACTGGGCGGACATCAACCGGGACCGCGCGGCGATCACCGACGCCTGGAACCGCGAACTCGCCCGCCAGTGAACCGCAGCCAGCCGGGGAGCCCCTCCATGTCCGCGACGCCCAAGCCCGACGCCCTGCTCTCCATCCGCTCCATCGACAAGCATTTCGGCACATACCATGCGCTGAGGGACGTGTCGCTGGATGTGGCCCATGGCGAGTTCGTCGCCCTGCTGGGGCCGAGCGGCTGCGGCAAGACGACCCTGCTGCGCTGCATCGCCGGCTTCCTCTCCCCCGATTCCGGGACCATCCGGATCGGCGGGGAGGACGTGACGCGGCTGCCGCCGCACCGGCGCCCGCTGAACACGGTGTTCCAGCATTACGCCTTGTTCCCGCATCTGAGCATCCTCGACAACGTGGCCTACGGGCCGCGCCGTCACGGGGTGCCGCGGGGCGAGGCGGTGGAGCGCGCCCGCGAGGCGCTGGAGCTGGTCGGGCTGGACTCCGCGGCGGGCCGCTACCCGCGGGAGCTGTCGGGCGGCCAGCAGCAGCGCGTCGCCCTGGCGCGGGCCTTCGTCAACCGCCCGAAGCTCCTCCTGCTCGACGAGCCGCTGAGCGCGCTCGACCTGAAGCTGCGCAAGCGGATGCAGATCGAGCTGAAGCATCTCCAGGAGAAGCTCGGCATCGCCTTCGTGTTCGTGACCCACGACCAGGAGGAGGCGATGAGCATGGCGAACCGCATCGTCGTCATGAACCGCGGCGTGATCGAGCAGGTGGGCGACGGGCGGGCCATCTACACCCGCCCGGCCAGCCGCTTCGTCGCCGACTTCATCGGCGAGGCCAACCTGCTGCCGGGAACGGCGGAGGGCGACGCCGGGGTGCGTCTGGCGGTGGGGTCGGCGCTGCTGCCCCACCTCGGCGCCGACACGCGGCAACAATACACCGCGGTGCTGCGGCCCGAGCATGTCGAGCTGCTGAACCAGCCGGAGGCGCCGGGCCTGATCACCGACCAGGGCTTCGTCGAGGACGTCATCGACACCGGCGGGCAGACCGTCGTGACGGTGCGCGTCGGCGAGCATCTGCTGGCCAGCCGCCGGCTGGGCATGGCGGGGGAGGGGCTGAATCCGGGGGCGCCGGTCTTCGTCGGCTTCCGTCCGGGGCACGTCCACATCATCGCCGAGCCGGCCACCCACCGGTCCGGACCATGAGCACGACCATGAGCGCCGCCATGAACCGAGCCTTGCCCCTGCTGGCGGCCCCGGTCGCCTTCTTCGCCGCCTTCTTCGCTGTCCCGATGATCGTGGTCGTGTCGTCCAGCCTGATGGCGGGCGGCGTGCCGTCCCTCGGCAACTACGCGCGGGTGCTGTTCGACCAGTATCACTGGGACGTGCTGGCGGCGACCTTCCGCATCGCCGGGCTGACCACGGTGGCCTGCGCGCTGCTCGGCTATCCGCTGGCCTATTATCTGGTGCGGGTGGTCAAGTCGCGGGCGCTGCGGCGGACCTGCGTCATCCTGCTGGTGCTGCCGCTGTTCACCAGCAACATCGTCCGCTCCTTCGGCTGGATGGTGCTGCTGGGACGCAACGGCCTCGTCAACGACGCGCTGGTCGGGGTCGGCATCCTGGACCGCCCGATGCGCTTCCTCGGCACCGAGCTGGGCATCGTGATCGGGCTGGTCTACATCCTGCTGCCCTTCATCGTGCTGGCGGTCGGCAACGCTCTGGCCGCGGTGGACCCGGCGCTGGAGGACGCCTCCTCCGACCTCGGCGCCACGCCCTTCGACACCTTCCGGACGGTCACCTTTCCGCTCTGCCTGCCGGGGCTGATGTCGGGGATCATCATGGTCTTCACCCTGGCGGTCAGCGCCTACGTCACGCCGGCCCTGCTCAGCGGCGGCAAGATCACGGTCTTCCCCATGCTGATCTTCCAGCAGTACAGCACGGTCTTCGACGTGAACTACGGCGGCGCGCTCAGCATGACGCTGCTGGTCATGACGCTGGTCCTGGTCGGTCTGGCCGGCTGGATCGGCAACGCCGGGGCCAGCGCAACGGGGAGGAAAGCCCAATGATCGCACGGCTTCTTCTGCGGGTGGTGTCCTGGTCGGTCATGGCCTACCTGATCCTGCCGCTTCTGGTCATCGTCGGTTCCTCCTTCACCGCCACCAGCTACCTCGCCTTCCCGCCGCAGGGGCTGACGCTCGACTGGTACGGGCGGATGCTCGGCGACACCTCCTATCTGGCGGCTTTCGGCACCAGCACCCTGCTGGCCCTGGTCGCCACGGCGGCGGCCCTGCTGCTCGGCGTTCCGGCGGCGCTGGCCATCGCCCGCTGCGAGTTTCCGGGCAAGAAGTTCCTGCTGTCGCTGCTGATGTCGCCGCTGGTCCTGCCGCACGTCGTGCTGGGTGCCGCCCTGCTGCAATACTGCGCGGCGCTGGGGCTGATGCGAAGCTTCACGGCGCTGCTGGTCGGGCACATCGTCATCATCATGCCCTTCGTCCTGCGCTCCGTCCTGCCGCAGCTGACGCCGGAGCAGCGGGCGCTGGAGGAGGCCTCCGCCGACCTGGGCGCCCGCCCGATGGAGACCTTCTTCCTGGTCACGCTGCCGCAGATCCGCAGCGGCCTGGCGAGCGGCGCGATCTTCGCCTTCATCTCCTCCTGGATCAACGTCGAGCTGAGCATCTTCAACACCACGGCGGAGATGACGACCATCCCGGTCAAGCTCTTCAACTACGTCCAGTACACGATCGACCCGGTCATCGCCGCGGTGTCCTCCATCACCATCGGCGTGGCGGCCCTGGCGATCATCATCCTCGACCTCACCGTCGGGCTGCATCTTCTGTCGGACCGGCGCTGACCGGTCCCGACACCCCCCGCTTCATCCCCCGATCCAACACTGAATCCGATCCACGAAAGGGTCCTTCCATGCGCATGCAAGACGCATTCGATGTCCTGTACACCCACACCGAGGGCGAGCCGCTCTGCATCATCCACAGCGGCATCCCCTATCCGGCCGGTTCCAGCATCCTGGAGAAGCGCCAGTTCCTGGAAACCCATTACGACTGGCTGCGCGAAGCCCTGATGCGCGAGCCGCGCGGCCACAAGGACATGTTCGGCGTCTTCCTGACCCCGCCGTCCGGCCCGGACTACGACGCCGGCCTGATCTACATCGACGGCACCCAGTATTCGCACATGTGCGGCCACGGCACGATCGCCGTCGCCATGGCGATGGTCGCCAACGGCCTCGTCCGCCGCGGCGAGAACGGACGCACCACCATCCGCTTCGAGACCACCGCCGGCCTCGTCGTCGCCGAGGTGGCCCATGAGGGCGACCGGGTGCTGTGGACCAAGTTCGAGAACGTCCCGGCCTACGTCGCCGCGCAGGACGTGGAGTTCGAGCTGCCGGAGATCGGCCCGCTGAAGGCCGACATCGTGTGGGGCGGCAACTACTTCGGCATCATCGACCTGACCGGCACCTCGCTGCGCATCGGGGCGGAGAACGGCACCGCCCTGTCGCATTACGGCATCCTGGCGCGCGAGCAGCTCCGCCAGAAGGTGGCGATCCAGCACCCGGCGTCGGCGCACATCAACAACTTCAACTTCGTGACCTTCTGGCACGAGCCGACCATCGAGGGCGCCTTCTACAAGAACGTCCACGTCTTCAGCGCCGGCCAGCTCGACCGTTCGCCGGGCGGCACCGGCACCAGCGCGATGATGGCGATGTTCGAGGCGCGCGGGAAGATGGCGATCGGCGACACCATCCGCTCCGAGGGCCTGCTCGGCACCGGCACCTTCGAGGGCAGCCTGCTCGGCGAGACCCGCCTGAACGGCGTGCGCGCCGTGCGCCCGACCGTCAAGGGCACGGCCAGCATTCTCGGCACCGCCCGCTGGGTCATCGACCGCAACGATCCGGTCGGCGCCGGCTTCCTGGTCGCCTGATCGGTCCTTAGCGGCAGCGTCCTGAACTTTGTCCCGGCGTCCCCTCAGGGCGCCGGGACCATTGTGCTGCGCCGATCAGGGCGATCCACCTGCCCATACCGGCGCGCCATCGTTGTATACAATGATGCTCACTCGGTTTTCGGGACCGTGAAGACGGCCCGCCCGGCGCGCACATGGGCGCGCATCACCGACGACGCCCATTCCCCGTCGCGGGCGGTCAGGGCTTCGACGATCTCGCGGTGGTGGTTCATGCTGCGGGCGAGGTCGCGCCGGCTGTAGCGGGCGAAGGTCCGCAGAACCAGCGGCATCTCCACCACCTGCCGGATCATCTGGCCCAGGCGCCGATCCCCGGCGATGTCGATCAGCAGGCCGTGGAAGCGGTCGTTCAGCGGCGTGATGCGTGAGAAATCCACCGCCTCGCCGTCCCCCACCACCGCCTCCATCGCGTCGCACAGCGCCCCCAGCTCGACAAGATGGTGCGGCTCCGCGCGGCTGGCGGCGAGGCCGGCCACCTGGCTTTCCAGCGTCGCGCGCAGCCCGAAAATCTCGTCGAGGTCCTGAATCGTCCAGGCGTTCACCTTGGCGCCGAGGTTGGGGACGAGCTGCAGCAGCCCGTCGGCGGACAGGCGGCGCAGGGCCTCCCGCACCGGGGTGCGGCTGACCCCGGTCAGCTCGGCCAGCTCCTGCTCGCGCAGATGGGCGCCCGGCGGCCAGCGGCTGGCCAGGATGCCTTCCCGAATGAAGCGATAAGCGCGGTCGGCGGCGCGGTTCGAGCCGCCACCAAGGCCGTTGTCCCATTGGGGCGCCAGAGCCCCGGCGCTCTCCGCCATGCTGACCTCCCTTGCGCTTCGCCCGACGCCTGAACTTTTCGGGTTGCGTTGTATACAATGACGCATTATGTTCGTGGGCACAACAAATCAATCGCCCGCTTCCGGTGCGCCCTGTTGGATGCCGCCGGCGGACGCGGCGGCGAGGGAGGGATACAACCGGTGACGACACCCGCACAACGCCTGAAAACGGCGCTAGAGGCTCCCGGCCTTCACCTGATGCCCTGCTGTTTCGACGCGCTGTCGGCACGGCTGATCGAGCAGGCCGGTTTCCGCGTCAGCCTGATGAGCGGCTTCGCCGTCTCGGCCACCCGGCTGGGGATGCCGGACACCGGGCTGATCTCCTTCGCCGAGATGCTGGACCAGCTCCGCAACGTCTGTCAGGCGGCCCCCGGCCTGCTGGTGATCGGCGACGGCGATACCGGCTACGGCAACGCCATGAACGTGCAGCGCACCGTGCGCGACTACGCCCGCGCCGGGGCCGCCGCCGTCCTGATCGAGGATCAGGTCAGCCCCAAGCGTTGCGGCCACACCAAGGGCAAGCAGGTCGTCGGGCGGGCCGAGGCGCGCATGAAGATCCGCGCCGCCGTCGACGCCGCCCGGTCGGGCTCCGACGACATCCTGATCCTGGCGCGGACGGACGCGCGCGCCGTGCACGGCTTCGACGCGGCGCTGGAGCGCTGCCAGGATTTCGTGGAGGAGGGCGCCGACATCATCTTCATGGAGGCCCCCTACGACGCGGCGGAGATGGCCGCCTTCTGCGCCGGGATCGACCGGCCGGCCATGGCGAACATGGTGCGCGGCGGCCAGACGCCGATTCTGCCGCCGCGCGAGCTGGAGGCGCTCGGCTTCAAGCTCGCCGCCTATCCGCTGACCCTGATGTCGGCGGCCATCGACGCTATGCGCACCGCCCTGGCCGCGGTGGCGGACGGGCGGGAGAGCCAGGTGGCCCAGGCCGATTTCGAGGCGCTGAAGTCCCTTGTCGGCTTCCCCGACTATTACGAGCGGGAACAGGCCTACCGGGCCGCCGAATGATGGGCCGAGTAAGGGGAGGCAACGCCATGACCACGCCGCGTTCCATCATCGACAAGATCTGGGACCAGCACGTCGTCGCCGATCTGGGCGACGGGCGGGTGCTGCTCCACATCGACCGCCACATGCTGCACGAGGTCACCAGCCCGCAGGCTTACGCCGGGCTGGCCGCCGCCGGGCGCCGGCTGCGCCGCCCCGACCTGACCTTCGCAACGGCGGACCACATCGTCTCCACCGAGAACGGCCGCACCGACGACACGGTGCCCGGCGGGCCGGAAATGATCCGCGCCCTGCGCGCCAACGCCGAATCCACCGGCGTCGCGCTGTTCGACCTGGGCGACATCCGCCAGGGCATCGTGCATGTGATCGCGCCGGAACTGGGGATCGCCCTGCCGGGCGCCACCCTGGTCTGCGGCGACAGCCACACCAGCACGGTCGGCGCTCTGGGCGCCATGGCCTGGGGCATCGGCACGTCGGAGGTCGAGCATGTCATGGCGACGCAGACCGCCATCCTGCGCCGCCCGCCGACCATGCGCATCACCTTCACCGGCACCCGCCCGGCGGGCGTGTCGGCCAAGGACATGGTGCTGAAGCTGATCGCCACCATCGGCACCGCCGGGGCGACGGGCTACGGCGTCGAATACGCCGGACCGGCCATCCGCGCGCTCTCCATGGAGGAGCGGATGACCGTCTGCAACATGTCGGTGGAGCTGGGCGCGCGCTTCGGCCTGATCGCGCCCGACGCGGTGACCTTCGCCTATCTCCAGGGGCGACCCTTCGCCCCGGCGGGCGACCTGTGGGAGCGGGCGGTTGAGGCGTGGCGCGCCCTGGCGAGCGATCCCGGCGCCCGCTTCGACGCCGAGATCGAACTGGACGTCTCTAGCCTCACGCCGCAGGTGTCCTGGGGCACCAGCCCGCAGGACTGCATCGGCGTCGGCGAGACCGTTCCCGATCCGGAGCGCGAGGCCGACCCCAAGCGCCGGCAGGCGATGCGCCGGGCGCTCGACTACATCGGGCTGGAGCCGGGAACGCCGATCCGCGATCTGCCGGTGGACATGGTCTTCATCGGCTCCTGCACCAACAGCCGCATCGAGGATTTGCGGGCCGCCGCCGCCGTGCTGAAGGGCCGGCGGGTCGCCGCCGGCCTGCGCGCGCTGGTCGTGCCGGGCTCGGGCCAAGTGCGCCGGCAGGCCGAGGCGGAGGGGCTGGACCGCGTGTTCACCGCCGCCGGCTTCGAATGGCGGGAGCCGGGCTGTTCCATGTGCGCCGGAATGAACGCCGACCGGGTGCCGCCGGGCAAGCGCTGCGTCGCCACCTCGAACCGCAATTTCGAAGGCCGCCAGGGGCCGGGCGCGCGCACCCACCTCGCCAGCCCGGCCACCGCCGCCGCGGCCGCCGTGGCCGGCCGCATCGTCGATGTCCGCAGCTTCGAAGGAGGCGCCTGACATGCCGGAACCCGTTAACCGCATCACCGGAATCGCCGCACCGCTGCCGCGCGCCAACGTCGACACCGACGCGATCATCCCCAAGGCGCATCTGCTGACCATTCACCGCAGCGGGCTGGGCGCCGGCCTCTTCTCCGAATGGCGGTTCGACGACGACGGCCGGGAACGGCCGGACTCCGTCCTCAACCAAGTCCCCTGGCGGGAGGCGAAGATCCTGCTGGCCGGCGAGAATTTCGGCTGCGGCTCGTCGCGCGAGCACGCGGTGTGGAGCCTGATGGACTTCGGCATCCGCTGCGTCATCGCGCCGAGCTTCGCCAGCATCTTCCACGAGAATTGCCAGAAGAACGGTCTGGCCGCGGTGACTCTGGACGAGGCCGTGCTCGCCCATCTCGTCGCCGTCGTCCAGGCAACGCCGGCCGCCACCATGACGGTGGACATCGAGGCTTGCCGCGTCACCGCCCCGGACGGGCGGGAGTTTCCCTTCACGATGGACGCGGCGCGGCGGCAGGCGCTTCTGGAGGGGCTGGACGAGATCGGGGCTAGCCTGCGCCACGACGCCGCCATGGCGGCGTTCGAGGCGCGCGACCGGGCGCAGCGCCCGTGGATTCACGCCCTGCCCACTGCCTGACGGGTCCGGATCAACGCGCATGGCCGGAAAGGCCAGCGGCTATTGGGAGGAACAGCGATGTCGTTCATGACCACGATGAAGCGCAAGGCGGTCCTTGGGGCGGCGGCCATGGGAGTGGCGCTCGCCACCCTGGTCCCGGCGCAGGCCGAGGAGATCACCGTCACCCACTGGGGTGTGCTGATGTACGGCGCTCCCTACGCCGTCGCCATGGAGAAGGGCTACTACAAGGAGCAGGGGCTGGACATCACCGGCGTCCTGACCTCCAAGGGCGGCGGCACGACCATGCGCAACGTCATGGCGGCGCCAATGCCCTACGGCGAGGTCGCCCTGTCGGCGGCGGTGGCGGCGATCAACCAGGGGCTGGACGTGAAGATCATCCACACCGGCGTCCGTACGGCGGGCGAGATCCTGTGGGTGACCAAGCCGGACTCCCCGGTGAAGACCGCCAAGGACCTGGACGGCAAGAAGGTCGCCTTCACCAGCCCGAAGTCGGTCACCGACATGCTGCTGACCATGGTGAAGGACAAGCACGGCATCACGGTGGACGGCGTGTCGGCGGGCGGCATCGGCGGCGGCCTGACCATGCTGGAGCAGGGCGCAGTGGCCGCCGCCCCGGTGATGGACCCGATCTGGGCGCGTGTGCAGAACAAGTACCGCATGGTCTTCGCGGTCGAGACCGAGCTGCCGACCATGGTTCAGACCGTGGGGGTCACCACCTCGGAGTTCGCCGCGAAGAACGGCGACAAGCTGAGGAAGCTGATCGAGGCGCGGCGCAAGGGGGTGGACTTCGTCTACGCCAACCCCGAGGAGACCGCCAAGATCATGACCAAATACTACGACATCGACGAGGCGGTGGCGCTGCAGGCGCTGAAGAATCTGGCGACGATCAAGTACTGGAGCGCCGGCGACTTCGAATATGACGGGATGAACAGTCTGATCAAAGGCCTGCAGATCATCGGCGAGGTCAAGGGCGAGGTCGACTGGTCGAAGCACTCTGACGCCTCGTTTCTGAAATAACCGCTCCGAAGAAAATCCGTCTGAAGACATCCGATGACCGGGAGGAAGCCCCCGATGAAAGCCAACGTCGCCGCCAAGCGCGACCTGCACGAGGAGGCGGGGGCATACCCCGCCCCGGCCGCCCATGCCGAACTGAAGGGGGTCAGCCGCATCTACGGCGTTCCCGGCCACGGCGGGGTGCACGCGCTGGGACCCGTCGACCTGACCTTGCGGCAGGGGGAGTTCTTCTCCGTCGTCGGGCCGTCGGGCTGCGGCAAGTCCACGCTGCTCGACGTGCTGTCCGGCCTGTCCGTGCCGACCGAGGGGTCGGTGAGCTTCGAAGGCAAGCCGGTGGCCGGCAAGGTCCCGGACGGCGTCGGGGTGGTGTTTCAGGAGGACGCCACCTTCCCCTGGCTGACCGTGTGGGACAACATCGCCTTCGGCCTGCGCCGGGCGGGCGTCGATCCGGCGGAGATCGAGCGCCGGGTCACCTACGCCGTCGGCTTCGTTGGGCTGAAGGACTTCGCCAAGGCCTATCCGGTGCAACTGTCCGGCGGCATGCGCCAGCGCGTCTGCATCGCCCGCACGCTGGTGATGCGCCCGCGCCTGATCCTGCTGGACGAGCCGTTCGGCGCGCTTGACGCGCAGACCCGCCTGATCATGGGCGACGAGCTGCTGAAGCTGTGGCGCGAGACCGGCGCCACGGTGATGCTGATCACCCACGCGCTGGATGAAGCGGCCATGCTGTCGGACCGCATCGGCGTCATGTCGTCCCGGCCCGGGCGGATCATCGAGGAGATCGCGACGGGCTGGCCGCGCGAGCGCGATTCCCGCATCGCCAGCGAGGACGCTTTCGGCCAGATCACCGCCCGGCTGTGGCGGCTGCTACGCGAGGAGAGCCTGAAGGCGGCGGGCCTCGCCGGGGGTGGATCGTGAGTTGGGCGGGCTGGCTCCGGCTGATCGTGGTGGGCGGCGCCGTCCTGCTGCTGGAGGTGCTGTGCCGGGCCGGCGTCATCGCCAAGACGGTTCTGCCGGCACCCAGCGTCATGGCCGGCGATCTCTACCGCCTTCTCGCCTCGGGGGCGGCCAGCGCCGACATCGGCGAGACGCTGGGCAACGTCGCCATGGCGGTGATCGCCTCGATCCTGCTCGGCTTCGTCGCCGGGGTGGCGATCCACGCCATGCCGCGGGTGCGCCGGGCGCTCGATCCCTTCCTGGCGACCTATTACGCGGTGCCCTTCTTCGTCTTTTACCCGGTGCTGATCGTCATCTTCGGGCTGGGGGCGGCGCCCATCGTGGTGATCGGCACGCTGTTCGGCGTGGTGGCGATGCTGATCAACACGCTGAACGGGCTGGACCGCATTCCCCGCGTCCTGCTGAAGACCGCGCGCGTCCACGGCATGGACCCGGTGCGCACGGCGCTGATGGTCAAGCTGCCCAGCGCCGCGCCCTTCCTGTTCACCGGGGCCAAGCTCGCCATCGCCTACTGCTTCATCGGCGTCATCGCGGCGGAGTTCATCATGTCCTCCTCGGGCATCGGCTACAGCATCGCCTATGCCTTCAACAACTTCGACAATGCGCGGATGTACGCGCTGATGCTGTTCATCATCGTCCTGGTGACGGTGCTCAACGCGGTGCTCTTCACCTGGGAGCGCCGGATCATGCAGCGGCGGAGGCGCTGACGGCCATGCGCAGAAAGACCGATACGCTCCTCGTCATCGTCGCGCTGGTGGCCCTGTGGCAGGTCCTGCACTGGATCGTCGGCAGCGTCGCCCTGACCTCGCCCGCCGACACGCTGGCCCGCGCGGTGGAACTGCTGGGCTCCGCCACCTTCTGGCCGCACGTCGCGGAGACCGGCGTGGCGCTGCTCTATTCGCTGCTGCTGGCGGTGCTCGGCGGGCTGACCATCGGCATCGCTCTCGGCATCAACCGGCTGGCCGGCGAGGTGGCGGAGCCGATCCTGGTGTCGCTCTACTCGCTGCCCAAGATCACCCTCTACCCGGTGATCCTGCTGGCCTTCGGGCTGGGCCTGTCGGCCAAGGTGGCCTTCGGGACGATCCACGGCATCATCCCGGTGATCATCTTCACGATGAACGCGGTCCGCACCATCCCGCCGGTGATGCTGCGCAGCGCGCGGGTGATGCGCCTGTCGCCGCCCCAGCTCGTCTCCACCATCATCCTGCCCGCCGCCCTGCCGGAGCTGGTGTCCGGCCTGCGGGTGGGCTTCTCGCTGACCCTGTTGGGCGTGCTGATCGGCGAGATGTTCGCCTCGCAGCGCGGCCTCGGCTACCTCGTCATGAACGCCATCGGCGGCCACGACGTGCGCACCATGATGGCCGTGGTGCTGATCCTCGCCACCACCGCCGTGCTCATCAGCGCCGGCCTGCTGCACATCGACCGGCGCATGCACCGGCGGGCCTCGTAAAGACTTCCGGAGATTCCACAGACATGACCATTTCCCTCAAGCAGCGCCTGTCGCAGCCGGGCCTGATCTCGGCCCCCGGCGTGTTCGACATGATCTCGGCCAAGGTGGCGGACGGCATGGGGTTCGACGCGCTGTACATGACCGGCTACGGCACCGTCGCCAGCCATCTCGGCCTGCCGGACGCCGGGCTCGCCACCTACAGCGACATGGTGGGCCGGGTGCGGGCGATCGCGCACGGCACCGCGACGCCGCTGATCGCCGACGGCGACACCGGCTATGGCGGCCTGCTGAACGTCGATTTCACCGTCCGCGGCTACGAGGAGGCCGGGGCCGCCGCCATCCAGCTCGAAGACCAGGAATTCCCGAAGAAGTGCGGCCACACGCCGGGCCGCCGGGTCATTCCCATGGCCGACATGGTGCGCAAGATCCGCGTCGCCTGCGAGGCGCGCTCGTCGAGCGACTTCCTGATCATCGCCCGCACCGACGCCCGCACGACGCTCGGCCTCGACGAGGCGCTGCGCCGCGCCGACGCCTACGCCGAGGCCGGGGCCGACATCATCTTCGTGGAGAGCCCGGAGAGCGAGGCGGAGATGGAGCGGATCTGCCGGACCATCGGCAAGCCGCTGATCGCCAACATGGTGGAAGGCGGGCGCACGCCGGTGATGACCGGGGCGCGGCTGGAGGAGCTGGGCTACCGCATCGCCATCTTCCCGGCCACCGGCTTTCTGGCGATGGCCGCGGCGCTGCGCAGCGCCTACGGCGAAATCCTCGCCAAGGGGTCGAGCGCCGAGTATCGGGGAGAGCTTTACCCCTTCCCCGATTTCACCCGCCTGATGGGCTTCGAGCGCGTCTGGGCGTTCGAGAAGCGCCACCCCGAGACGGAGTAACCGTC
Source organism: Azospirillum brasilense (assembly GCF_005222205.1). Lineage (NCBI taxonomy): Bacteria > Pseudomonadati > Pseudomonadota > Alphaproteobacteria > Rhodospirillales > Azospirillaceae > Azospirillum > Azospirillum brasilense. The sequence goes on from NZ_CP032349.1 coordinate 398,338, forward strand.
CGCCATCTCAGGTCTGCGGCGCCTTTCCGGGGGCACGGCAGGGGAACTCGACGGTGAATCGCGTTCCCTCGCCGGGCTGGCTGTCCAGCTGGATGGTGCCGCCGAGCTGGCCGGTGATCAGGTTGAAGACGATGTGCAGGCCGAGCCCGGTCGAGCCGGTGCCCCGCCGCGTCGTGAAGAAGGGCTCGAACACCTTGCCGTGGTTTTCCGCTGGGATGCCGCAGCCGTTGTCCCGGTAGACCAGCCGCACCCCATCATTCTCCAGCGCCTCCGCCGTGATGGCGATCCGGCCCTTCTCGCCCTCCCGGTAGGCGTGGTTGACCGAGTTGGTGATGAGATTCGTCACGATCTGGGCGATCACGCCGGGGTAGCTGTCCAGCTCGATGCCCTTGGGGCAGTCCAGACTCACCTCGTGGCCCGGGCGGTGCCAGGTCGGGCGCAGGCTGACCAGAACCTCCTCCAGATAGCCGCGCAGGTCGAACCGGCGGCGGTCGCTGCGCGTCTGGTCGGAGGCGACCTGCTTGAAGCTCTGCACCAGATCGGCGGCGCGGGTGGCGTTGCTGATCATGAGCGTCGCGGCGTCGCGCGCGGCCTGCATGAAGTCCTGGAAGTCGGCCCGGCGCATCTTGCCGGTGTCGGACAGCGTTTCGAGCGCGCTGATCTTCTCGCCGAGATAGGAGGCGCTGGTCATCACGATGCCGATGGGCGTGTTGATCTCATGCGCCACCCCGGCGACGAGCTGACCCAGCGAGGCCATCTTCTCCGCCTGGACGAGCTGCTGCTGGGCGGCCTTGAGCTGGGCATGGGCGGCATGGAGCTGCTCGTGGGCGTCGCGCAGCTCGCTTTCGCGGCTGCGGTCCACCGTCACGTCCACATAGACCTGCACCATGCCGCCGTCCGGCATGGGATTGCTGCGGATCTGGATGACCCGGCCGTCGGCGAACTCGATCTCGCTGGGGCTGCTGACCAGGGGCGAGGGCACCAGCGCCGTCAGAAGCTGTCCGGACGCGTTCACCGCGGCGCTCAGCTCCCGATAAGGAACGCCGACCCGGCGCAGCGTGTCCGGCAGGCTGAAAAGCGCCATGGCGCGCTCGTTCCAGACGCGCAGCCGCTCCTCGGCGTCGAAGGCCGCCAAGCCGTCGTACATGCTGGCGAGCGTGGCGCGCAGCAGCTGCGACTGCTCCGCCACTTCGCGCGTCCGCTCGGCGACCTGGGCTTCCAGCGTGCGGTTCAGCCGCTCCAGCCCGTCGTAGAGGCGGGCATTCTCGATGGAGATGGCGATCTGAACGGACAAGAGGTCGAGCAGCTCCAGCCGCTCCGGGCTGAAGATGTCGGCGGCGAGGTTGTTCTCCAGATAGAGGATGCCGACCATCTGGTTGCGGTTGCGCAGGGGCAGGCACAGCACGGAGCGCGGCTGCGCCATCCGCGTGTAGGGGTCGTACTGGAAATCGCCGTCGTTCACGGCGTCGGCCAGGACGACCGGCTCCCCGGTCTGGATGACCGCATCGACGACACCGCGCACCAGGATCGGGGCCGCATCGTCGAGGGGGCGGGATTGCAACACCTCCGCGGCATCGCCCTCGCTCGTCGCGTCGGCCTCGATCCGCCACACGCCGTCGGTCGGCAGCAGCAGGCAGCCCCGCGTTGCCCCGGCGTTGGTGATGACCAGCTTCATGAGGGTCCACAGCAGGTCGCCGAGCCGGATGTCCTGCGCCAGCGCCCGCGAGGTGCGGATCACCGTCTCCACATCCACCATGTGCGAGCTGGACCCGGAGGAGGAGCGGCGCCGCGACGTCGCGGTGACCGGGCGTTGCGGCGGGAGGCCGTCGTCGGCGGGACTTTGGTCCGCCGCCGTCTCGCCGAACAGTTCCGCCAGCCGGGCGTCCAGCGCCCGGACCTTCGCCAGCGCGTCCCAACGCCGGTAGGCGTGGCGAGCCTGGAACAGCATCGCCTTCGCCGTGAAGCGGTCGCCGCGCGCCAACGCGGCCTCGCCAGCCCGCTCGCAGGCGAAGGCCTCGTCGTGGGTGAAGCCCTGCTCGCGGGCGCTCTCGGCGGCGGTCTGGTAATGACGGTGCGCCTTGTCCAGCCGCCCCGTGGCGCGCAGCCGCTCGGCCACCACGAGCGCCAGCAGATGCCGGAAATTGGTCGGCGCGTGGCGGACCGCGCCGCGGAGCCGGCGCTCCAGACCGAGCGCCGCGGCCCGTGCGCGGAGCCGCTCGGCGGGGCGGAGGCGGTCCCAGGCGGCGAAGTCGATCAGGGCGGCGACCACCCGCATGCGCAGGTTCATCACCATGCCCATGGAGGCATCGGCGAAGGGGCGGCGCTTCGCCATGCAGCGCCGCGCCTCGTCGATCCGGCCGAACAGCAGGTTCAGATAGGCCAGATGGCTGTGCATCGTGTCCAGGGCGAGGCGGTTGCCGCTGGCGGCCAGGGCCGGGACGTCGCTTGCTTCCGTGACGTGGGGTCCGGCGAAGACGGTGGGGTCCTCGGACTCGCCAAGCAGATTGGCGATGAGCTGCTGGTGGGGCCGCAGCACGCCGGCCGCGGTCTGCTGGTTCAGGCGCGCGATGGCGGCGGCGTGGCCCGCGGCGGTCTGCTGGAGCTGCCGCAGGGGATGGCCGAGAAACAGCCCTTGCGCGACGGCGTTGTTCAGGCAATAGGCGGCGTACTCGATGTCGCCGGTTTCCAGGCCGATCCGGTGGGCGTCGAGAAGGCCGGCCAGTGATTTGGCCACCGGCTGGTGCCAGACCTCGATGAACAGATGGACGACGAACAGCGTCTGGGCGCGGCCCTGGTTGGCGTTCAGCCGGTCGAGCACGCGCAGCGCCACCCGCCCGTACATGGCGCCCGCCGGAACGTCGCCGAGCATCGCGCAGTGCAGCAGCCCGTAGGTGGCGTAGGTGATGCCGGAGGCCGGCAGGATTCCCTCGGTCGCCGACAGGCGGACCATGCGCAGCAGCAGCACCGTGTAGAGGTTGGTGTCGTGCAGATAGGCGCTGGCCAGCACGCGCGACACGATGCGCCCGATCGTCAGCAGACGCGGGTCCGTCAGCGGCGGGCGGTTCACGAGATCCTCCTCGCCCTTGCCGCGCAGCGCCAGCTTGGTCTTGGCGAGTTCCTTGAGCACATGGCGGGTGTCCGCCCGCTCCGGGATCGGGCTGCCGAGCTGGCCCAGGGCGGTGCGGCAGGCATCGAGCGCCGCGGGCAGGTTCTGCCGCGACACGTGCATCTGGATCTGCGTCTCGTAGGCCAGCGCGCGGTCGAGGACGGTGCGGGCGTTGGCCTCGATGGCCTCGGCCAGCGGCGTCGCCGCGGCGACGTCGCCGTTCACCGCCGCGATCTCCGCCGCTTCGGCGTGTAGGCTGAGCGTCAGCTCGTACAGGCGCGACCAGCCGTCCGCGGGGAGCAGCCCGACCCCGGTGATGAGATAGTCGAAGGCCGGCCCCAGCGCCGCCGAGGCGCGCGCCGCCTGTCCGGCCAGCAGGTTGTAACGGGCCAGCCGCTCCCTCTGCTCCGGCGACAGCAGGGGCAGGGCGCGGTTCAGCTGGTTGGTGATCGCGAACAGCCGGTCGGTCGTCCGGTCGCCCGTCAGGCCCTGGCTGCGTTCCAGCACGAGGCCGACGGCGAGATGGCAGGCCAGGGCGTCGGCGTCCGGCAGCATGCTGTAGGCGGCCTGCTGCACCCGGTCATGGACGAAACGGTAGGTGGCGCGCGGCGACACGCTGTCCATGTCGGCGTAGCGGTAGGCGTCGCCCACCGGGACCACCAGCCCGCTGCGCAGGGCCGGCCACAGCGCCGCCGCCGTCGCGGCGGAGGTCCGCCGGCTCGCGTCGGCCAGAGTGGCGAGATCGAAGGCGCTGCCGATGCAGGCGGCGGTCTGGATGACGGTCAGCGTCTCGGCGGGCAGCTCGCGGATGCGGCGGACGACGAAGGTGACGACGTCGTCGACCATCCGTTCCATCCGCTGGGACTCGATGGCCTCCAGGTTCCAGTTCCACACACCGGCGAGGCCGTCATAGGCGATCAGCCCGCTCTGCTCCAGCGACTCCAGGAACTGGCCCAGGAAGAAGGGGTTGCCCAGCGTGTTGGCGATCAGCCGTTCGGCCAGAGGGCGCACCTCGTCGGGGGCCGCGTGCAGCGTGTCGGACAGCAGGGCGACCACCGCGTCGGCGTCGAGCCCGCCGAGAGAGACCTCGCGCACCGGCACGCCGCGCTCGCCGAAGGTCTGGATCGTGTGGCGCAGCGGGTGGGCGGCATCGACCTCGGTGTCGCGGCAGGTGCCGACCAGCAGGAAGTGGCCGAGGTCCGGATCGCCGGCCAGCCCTTCCAGGAGCTTCAGCGTGGCGAGGTCGGCCCATTGCAGGTCGTCCAGGAACAGCACCAGCGGGTGCCCCGCCCCGGCGAAGGCGCGGACGAAGTTGCGGAAGACGTAGATGAAGCGCTCATGCGCCTCCACCGGACCCAGTTCCGGGACCGGCGGCTGGGGGCCGATCAGCCGTTCGACGTGCGGAATGACGTCGGTGATGACCCGCCCGTTGGGACCGAGCGCGGCGAGCAGCCGGGCGCGCCAGCGCGCCAGCGACTCCGGACCGGTGGCGAAGGTCTGCCGCACCAGGGTCTTGAAGGCCTCGATCACCGGGGCGTAGGGGATGTCGCGCTTCAGCGGCTCGAACTTGCCGGTGATGAAGAAGCCGCGGCGGGCGATCACCGGCTTGTGCAGCTCGCGGACCAGCGCCGACTTGCCGACACCGGAATAGCCGGAGATCAGCAGGGTTTCGAACCCGCCCGCGGCGGCCCGCCCGAAAGCGTCGAGAAGGGCGCGGAACTGCGCGGTGCGGCCGTAGAGCTTCTGCGGGATGCGCAGCACCGGACGGACGTCCCGGCTGGCCAGCGTGAAGGGCTCGACGCGGCCGTGGCCGCGCCATTCGGTCAGGCAGCGTTCAAGATCGGCGCGCAGGCCGAAGGCGCTCTGGTAGCGCTCCTCCGGGTTCTTCGCCATCAGCCGGGCCACGATGGCGGCCAGCGGCTCGGGCACCAGCGGGTTGAGCTTGTGCACCGGGACGGGCGTCCGCGCGATGTGGCAATGCACCAGTTCCAGCGGGTCGCCCGATGGGAAGGGGGGCTGCCCGGTCAGGAACTCGTGGAAGGTGGCGCCCAGAGCGTAGAAGTCGGCGCGGTAATCCACCGACCGGTTCATCCGCCCGGTCTGCTCCGGCGCCATGTAGGCGAGCGTGCCCTCCATGGTGCCGACGTCCGGGTCGCCCGCCTCTTCCCGCGATAATTCCGACGCGATGCCGAAATCGATCAAGTTGAACTGGCCGGTCGCCGGGTTCCAGATCAGGTTGCCGGGGCTGATGTCCTTGTGGACGACCCCGGCGTCGTGCACGGCGGCCAGCGCGTCGACGGCCTGGAGCGCCATCCGCAGGAAGACCGCGACGTCCTCCGTCCGCACGTCCGGGAGCCCGTCCAGGGCGGTGCCACCGATGTCGCGGAACACCATCATCAGCCCGTTGCCGTGGGGGACGCAGTCCAGCGCCTCCACGATCCCGGCGTGGCGCAACCGGCGGGTGATGGCGAATTCACGCAGGAAGGCCGCCTTGTCCTCGCCGCCGATGTCCGCGCCGGACAGGAATTTGCAGATGACGGGCAGGCCGTCGTCGCGGCGGATGGCGCGCAGCACGGTGGAGCGCGACCCCACATGCAGCGTCTCGACAACGCGGAAGCCCGGTAACGCCGGCACGGTTGCGGTGGGGATGGCCCCGATCACGACGCAGCATCCTTATGTCGCGTGGTTGCGGTATCCGTTATAGAAGGTCGCGCCACGGTGGAGCAAGCGCAGGGCGTGCCGGCCGGGGTTTTGCACGATTTTTGCTTTGCGATCGCACGGGTCATAGGCCTGTAGCATCGGCGAAACGGCGTAATAGTTCAATTGCGGTAAGACAATTTATGCTAATCTCCCCCGCAATTTCCGACGAGTGCCACGAAATTCCGCGGTGCTGTCGTGAGGATGCCGGATCGGTCGGGGGGAGAGCATGGCGAAGATGAGGGTTGCAATTCTAGGTGGTGGCGTCGGCGCCCTCACCACGGCGCATTTCCTGTCCGACACGGATGAGAAGCGGGCGCGCTACGACGTCACCATCTATCAGATGGGCTGGCGGCTGGGCGGCAAGGGCGCCACCGGGCGCGACCAGTGGAACCGCATCCAGGAACACGGCCTGCACGTCTGGTTCGGCTTCTACAACAACGCCTTCAAGATGCTCCAGGACGTCTTCGACGTCTGGAAGCGCTCGCCGGACAACACCTTCCAGTCCTGGCGGGACGTGCTGAAGCCGCAGCGCTTCACCCCCATCGGCATGGTGCTGGACGGCGGAAAGCCGGCCTACTGGCCGCTGACCTGGCCAGTGCTGGGCGGCGAGCCAGGCTCGGCCAACGTCATGCCGACCCTGCCGCAGGCCATCGCGTCGCTGGTCGGCGTGGTGCGCGATGTCTTCGAGAACTGGGACGAGCTGAGCGGCCTGATCGTCGACGGCAAGCTGGTCCACATCGACGGCCGCACCGTCGCGCCGATGCCGGTCCTGCCGCCCGACCAGCAGGTCCTTCCGGCGCCGCTGGCCACCCGCTTCGCCGACGCGATCCGCGGCTGGAAGGACCGGGAGGTCCGCCATCTGGCGCAGGCCGAGGCGCTGGTGAAGGGCGCCGCCGTGACCACTGCGAAGGACGCCGCCATCGCCGCCCACCGGCTGATCCGGGCGCTGGCGGACGGGCCGCAGAATGGGCCTGGGTCCAACCCGTCGGCGGCCCCGCCGGTCGAGCATTTCCACGACCTGATGAAACTGTTGCGGCTGATCGAAGCCGCGGCGGCCACCCTGCCCAGCAACCATGTGGCCCGCGACCTGCTGGCCTTCGTGCTTCCCTTCACCATCGGCGTCATCGCCGATTTCGGGATCGAGAAGCGCACCGCCGACTCGCTGGACGAGCTGGAATTCACCGACTGGCTGATCCGCCACGGCGGCGACGCCGAAGCGCTGAAGCAGAGCTGTTCGCTGCGCACCTGCTACGACACCTTCATGCAGTACAAGGACGGCGACTACCGGCAGCCCAACTGGGGCGCCGGCGTCGCGGCGCAGTCCTGCGTGCGCATGTTCGCCACCTGCCGCGAGTCGGTGATGTGGAACATGGAAGCGGGCATGGGCGAGGTCATCATCGCGCCCATCTACCAGACCCTGCTGCAGAACGGCGTGAAGGTGAAGTTCTTCCGCCGCGTCGAGGACATCGGCCTGTCCGACGACCGCGCGCTGGTCGAGACCGTGCGTCTCGCCCGGCAGGTCGATCTGGCCGACGGCGGGGACGACTACCAGCCGCTGATCACCGTGCCGCTGGAGGACAAGAAGTTCCTGCTGGCCTGGCCGCTGGAGCCGCTGTGGGACCAGGTCAAGGACGCCGACAAGGTCCAGGCGGCTCTCGCCACCAACAACTCCTCGCTGGAATCGCACTGGTGCGCGTGGGAGCCGGTCGGGACCGAGACGCTGCAGCGCGGCCGCGACTTCGACGTCGCCGTCCTCGGCATCTCCATGGGCGGCTTCAAGGCGATGAACGACCAGCCGACCCTGGCGGCGGAGCTGCAGGCGGCCTCGCCGGCCTTCAACGCGATGACCAGCAACATCGGCATCATCCCGACGCTGTCCATGCAGCTGTGGTGCGGTCCCGACCTCCAGGGGCTGGGCTGGGAGCCGGGGCAGCCGGCCGCCGTCGCCGGGCCGGAGCCCTGGTCGATCTGGGCGGAGATGGGGCAGACGCTGCCCTACGAGTTCCGCCCCGACGAGACCGGCGCGCCGAAGTCGGTGCATTACATCTGCGGCGTTTGGCAGACCGGTCTGGTCGCCCGTCCGACCACCGACCTCGCGGTGCCGAAGGAGGCGCTGGACAACGTCACGAACAGCGCGGCGGAGTGGCTGGACGCCTATATGGGCAATTTCTGGCCCAAGGCGACGGTCTCCGGCCAGGGCGGCGTCGGCTTCAACTGGAACGTCCTCTACGATCCGTGGAACGGCACCGGGCGGGAGCGGCTGTCGCACCAGATCATCCGCGCCAACGTCGATCCGACCGAAACGCTGCCGGGCAGCGCCGCCGGCTCCACCAAGTTCCGGCTGCGCACCGACGCGAGCGGGTTCTACAACCTGTTCCTGGCCGGCTGCTGGGTTCGCACCGGCTTCAACACCTCCTGCATCGAGGCGACGGTGATGTCCGGCATGCAGGCGGCGCGGGCCATCTCCGGAACGCCATTGTTCATCTCCGGCGAGAACTTCCTGAACGGGGCGCCGTCGTGACCGCCCCCCGCTACGTCTCCTTCGCCGGGCACGGCGAGGTGTCGATCGCCGCACCCGGCGTCTTCACCGACAGCCTCGCCACCGCCTTCATCGTGCGCAGCAACCCGGTGAACACCCAGGCGCTGGTGGATAAGCTGCTCAACGCGGCGCCTGCCGGGGCGGTGCGCTACGAGGTGGCCGGTCCGGTGGCTCTGTGCACCTTCCTGTCGGTGGGGCGCTGCACCAGCCCGACCGAGCCGTTCGGCTGGATTCCCTACCGGGAGGCCTCGCTGTGGCTGCCGCTGATCGAGCATCGGCCCGGCCACTGGCCGCGGCTGGTGCTGTGGATGCCGTACGTCTTCCCGGACGCGACCATTCCGCTGGTCTGCGGGCGCGAGGGCTGGGGCTTCGCCAAGTCGCTCGGCCGCATCACGCTGCCGGAGGAGGGCGCCGAGGCGCCGCGCTTCGTCTGCGAGACGACGCTGTTCCGCACCATGTCCTCCGACTGCGAGGGGGTGTTCGCCCCGCTGCTGACGGTGGAAGGCGGGCCGTGGACCCCCGGCTCGGCGTGGCAGAGCCTCGAGGATCTCGCCGCCGACCTCGGCGACGCGCTGAAGGCCCTGCTACGCCCCGGCGGTCTGGTCGAAGGGGTGGAAGTCGCTGTCAAGGCGGTGGAATCGCTGCTGGCCGGCACGGTGCCGGTCATCAACCTGAAGCAGTTCCGCGACGCCCCGGACAGCGAACGGGCCTGTTACCAAGCGCTGATCGACTGCCCGATGCACGTCGACCGCTTCCGCGGGGCGTGGCCGATGCGGGGCGACTGGACGCTGCGGGTGGCCGACTACGCCAGCCATCAGGTCATCTCGGACTTCGGCTTCGCGGCCGGGCCGGATGGCAGCGCCACCGTCCATGTGGATTTCGCCATGCAGATCCACATGGACTTCCGCGCCAACCCCGGCCGGGTGGTCTGGCAGGCGGAGTGAGGAAAGGGGCGCCGGCCCGACGGAAGGCCGGCGCCCGTTTTTCAGATATGGGAGACCGTCAGAACGAGGCGCTGAGGCTCAGCGCCACGATGTCGGTGCCGTTGCAGAACTTCCCCGGGTTGACGGCGGAGCCGTTGGGCGGCGTGCCGTTGCTCACGCATTCCTGGAAGCCGTGGGAAAAGGCGCCGTCCAGCCGCAGCGTCTCGGAGAAGGCGTAGCCGACGCCGACGCTGGCGTGCTTGGTGATGACCACCGGGATGACCGAGACGATGTCCTCCGCCGGAGAGGTCTTGTCGGCCCAGCGGAAGCCGGCGCGCAGGGTCAGCGCGTCGGTCACTTGGTAGGCACCGCCGACGGCGAAGATGTTGATGTCGCGGTAGCGCTGCGGCAGCGTCTCCCACACCGTGCCGAGGCCTGGCACGTCGACGCGGATGTTGTACTGGCGCAGCGCCTGCGCCCAGAAGGCCCGCCGGTAGTCGAAGGCGACGGTCAGGTCGGGCCGCAGCCGGTGGCTGACGCCGATGCCGAACTCGGCGGGGAGCTGGAAATTGCCCAGCGTGTACTTCGCGGGCTGGGTCAGCCGCGAGCCGTCCGGCGCCAGCACGATCACCGAACCGTCGCCGGTCAGGTTGTTGAGCGCCGTGCGGAACTGGTAGAAGGCGCCGACGGTGGTCTCGGCCTGCGGCTTCCAGGTCAGGCCGAGCCGGCCGCTGACCCCGTCGCCCTCCACGCCGGCGCGGGCGATCGACGGGTCGAAGATGTCGAAATAGACGCCGCCGCCCATCCCGACCATGGCGCTGGCCGCGCCCAGCATCGGCCCCTGTCCGGTCAGCCGCCCGGTGGCGGCCAGCGCGCCGAGCTGGTCGGCCCCCTGAAGGACGCGGAAGCCGAGCCCCGCCCGCACATAGTCGATGGCGCCCGCCACCGTGACCTTCGGCGTCACGTCCCAGGCGGCGGCCAGCGGGACGCGCATGAACATCGCCTCGCTGCTGGTGCGCAGTCCGCTGTCGACGCCGGACGGCAGGCGGGCCATGAAGCTGCCCTCGCCGTAATCGGTGCCGAAGCCGCCCTGGGCGTAGGCGCCCAGCCCCAGCGCCAGGGTCTCATGCCGCCAGACGAAGCCGCCCTGGGGGATGTAGTAGCCCTGGAAGGGGAAGGTGTCCTTGCCGTGCGCCACCTCGCCGGTCCGCGTCTGCGTGGCGCGCAGCCCGGTCGGGGCGGCGACGACCAGTCCGCCTTCCAGATAGGAGGAGGAGCGCTGGGTCAGGGTCGCCGGGTTGAAGATCATGGCGGCGCCGCCGATGTCGGACGCCGCGCCGGTGCCGCCCATGCCCATGGACACGGCCCCGAATCCTTCGAAGGTGTAGACGTCGGTGGCATGGGACGGAAACGCGGCGGCCAGGGTGGCCGCCGCGGCAAACGCTGCGATTACGCGCATTGAATCAGGATTCTCAATCGGACGGGGTGAGGTCGATGGTCTGGCGGGCGATGGCCTCGGCGGCCTGCTTTCCGGAGAGGACGGCGATCTCGGCGCTGCCCGCGCTGAACCAGGTCCGCGTCCAGTCCCCCGCCAGGAAGGCGTTGACGAAGCCGCTGTCGCCCGGCGTCAGCCGGGTCTCCACCGTCGCCGGGAAGCACTGCACGTAAAGCTCCGACGGGTCGAGGTTGTAGCGGTAGTAGGAGGAATGGACCTGGCTCTGGTCGAACACGCCGTCCTTGACCGTGTTGGGCCACAGAACCCCGATGTTGGCGTTCAGCCACTCCGTGGCATCCCGGCGGACGTCCGCGGCCATCCGCTGCGGCAGGCCGCAGGCGTAGGGCGGGGCGCCGGCCGGCCAGCGGGCGGTGCCGCAGAAATACTCCACGGCCTTGACGGTGCCGGGCGGCCAGGATTCGGCGGGGATGAGGTGGCTCATCTCGCCCCAGCTGTCCAGTTCCTCGACATAGCTGGTCATGGCGGTCGGGCCGGCCTTCCAGCCCATCTCCTCGATGCTCGGCGTCATCCAGAGCTGGACCGCCTGGGTCGGCACCGCCGGGGTGACCTCGACCATCTGCTTGAAGCGCAAGTCGGCCTGCATCAGTTCCGCCGCCGGCTCGGCCAGCGCGGCGGGCGGCATCGCCAGGACGACGAGGTCGAAATCCTTGCCGACCTCCAGCACCGATTCCCCGGCGGTGCAGTGGCAGAACACGGATTCCAGATTGATGCCGGCGTCGCGGATCTTGTCGCCGTCGACGATCTGGCTCCAGTCCGGCTCGGACGGCCAGCAGTAGAGCCACTTCCCATCGTCGCCGTAGCCGACCTTGACGAACGGGTCATAGGCGCCGTTGACGAGATCGACCTGCCGGTTCAGGCGCACCCGCTCCACCCAGGCGCCGTTCTCCGAGGTTTCCAGCTTGGTCAGGCGGTGGAACAGCTTGATGTCCACCCCGCGCTGCTTCAGCACGAACCAGGCGGGCGTGAAGACGGTGTCGCCCATGCCGGCGTTCATCTTCCACAGCGGCGCGCCCTTGTAGGCGAAGCCCATCAGCAGAAGGATCTCCGCCGCCGCACCGGCGGCGAAGCGCGCGTTCTCCGGCCCGTCGGTCGCTTCGCCGTTCTTGTAGGAGAAGCACATGTCGTAGAGCAGGCGCACCGGGGCCGACCACGCGAAGGTGTCGGAGATGCCGTTCTTCTGCAGCCACTCGCGGAAGTCCTCGCCGTTGATGCGGTCGAAGCCGTCCTTGCCGTAGGGCAGCACGTCGGCGAAGCAGCCGATGGCGAAGGCGAGGCCGAAATCGGCGAAGCAGGCGAACTCCCAGCCCTCGTCCGACAGCTTCAGCAGCGGCTCCAGGACCGCCTGGAAGCCCTTCTGGACGAGCTTGAGCAGATCGACGATCAGCCCGTGGTCCAGGGCGCCGTCGCCGGCCTCCTCGATGTGGGCCCGCGCCTTGTCGAGGGCGTCCAGGCCGAGCTTGGCGGTGAGGTGGCCGGGCAGATGGTCGTGCTTGGCGACCAGATTCTGCAGCGCGCCGATCAGGAAGGCGGCGAAGCCGTTCGGGCCGAGCGACCGCGGGTCGCCGGGCGTGCCGGGGCGCTCGGGGAAGTCGAGGTTCCAGGAGTGCCAGCGGGTCTTGCCGAAGCGCGGGATGTCCTGCATCAGCGTCACCTGATACAGCGGGCGGAAGGCGTCGGTCCAGGTCTGGAAGGCGTAGTCGGCGGGCTTGTCCCACTCCGCGTAGGCGCCGCGCACCATCCGGAAGGCGTTGTCGTAGAAGCCCAGGAAGATGTGCAGCCCGTGCTCCTCGATGCGCTGGCCCTGCTTGGCGTTGCGGCCGCTGGCCCCCTTGCCGCCCAGCCGCCAGCCGTGGCTGACCAGAGTCACGTCGAACGTCTCGCGCAACGCCTCGGTCGCCGTGAGAGTCAGCGCGGCGGACACGCCCCCAAGCCCGCCGCCCAGCACCAGCACACGCGTCTTTCCCATCGCAGCCACCCCGAGCCCCCGGTTGTTTTGCCGGGGGATTGTGCTTGGCATCGCCGGATGTCGCAATGGGATTAAGACGAATGCGAACATTCCGTCGCCGCACCGATGCGAATCGGTTACGGGGCGTTGGCGTCCGGCAGTTCCGGCGGGGTGGCGGGAGCTGCGGCGTCGAGCATGATTCCCGACCGGCGCTGGGCGAACATTGCGATGAGCAGGGCCGCTGCCTGGGCGGCGGCGGCGGTGGGGGCGAGGCCGCCGACTCGGACGTTGGAGATGCAGTTGCGCTCGCTGTCCACCCGGCCGGGTCGCGGTTCCCAGGTCAGATAGAGGCCCAATGAATCGGCGGCGCTCAGCCCCGGCCGCTCGCCGATCAGGACGACGCTCGCCCGCGCCTGGAGCAGCGCGCCGACCGGGTCGCCCAGCGCCACCCGCGCCTGCTCCGCCACCACCACCGGCCCGACCCGCAGCCCGGCCGCCTGGAGCTTCGGGATCAGGGCCTCCAGCACCGCGACGGCGTTGGCCTGCACGGCGGTGCCGCTCAGCCCGTCGCCGACCACCAGAACCACGTCGGGGGCGCGGACCGGCTCCGACAGGCGGCGCTGCGACTCCTCCGACAATTGCCGGCCGAGGTCCGGGCGCTTCAGGTAGGCGGCGCGGTCGGGCGCCGCGCTGGTCACCGCGACCGCCGGCCAGCCGCGCTCCGCCAGGGCCGCCAGAAGCGCCGCGGCGTCGAGCGGCGTGTGCACGGCGTCGCGCGCCCGGGCGTGGGCGGCCTGGAAGGCGAGGTGGGCGGCGGTGGGCAGGCCGCTCCCGGCGTGGCCCAGCGCGATCCGCGCGTCGGTGTGGCGGCGCAGATGCGCCCAGCGATCGGGCTGGACCGGGTCGGGTTGGGCCTGGGAGGGAAGGGGCACCGGTTCGGACTCCGTCATGGCTGTTCCTCCGGCAGGGGCAGGGCGGGCAGAAGGCAGGACGCGGCGGGGTCGAAGCGCAGGCGCCCGGTGGAATCGGCGATGCCGGCGGCCTGCTGCCACGCCTCGAACTCCGGCGCGGGGCGGCGGCCGAGCACCTGACGCACATAGAGCGCGTCGTGGAAGGAGGTGCTCTGGTAGTTCAGCATGATGTCGTCGGCCCCCGGCACCCCCATGATGAAGGTGCAGCCGGCCACGCCGAGCAGGGTGAGCAGGGCGTCCATGTCGTCCTGGTCGGCCTCCGCGTGGTTGGTGTAGCAGACGTCGCAGCCCATCGGCAGGCCGAGCAGCTTGGCGCAGAAATGATCCTCCAGCCCGGCCCGCGTGATCTGCTTGCCGTCGTAGAGGTATTCCGGCCCGATGAAGCCGACCACCGTGTTGACCAGAAGCGGCCGGTAGCGGCGGGCGACGGCGTAGCAGCGCGCCTCCACCGTCTGCTGGTCCACCCCCTCATGCGCGCCGGACGACAGCTCGCTGCCCTGGCCGGTCTCGAAATACATCAGGTTGTCGCCGACGGTGCCGCGGTTCAGCGCCCGTCCGGCCTCCCACGCCTCGTCCAGCAGGGCCAACGAGACGCCGAAGGCGCGGTTGGCGGCCTCCGTCCCGGCGATGGACTGGAAGACCAGATCGACCGGCGCCCCGCGCTCCATGGCCTTCAACGCCGTGGTCACATGGGCCAGCACGCAGGACTGGATCGGCGCGCCGGTGCGCAGGCGAAGCTCCTCCAGCATCTCCAGGAGGGTCGTCATCGCCTCCACGCTGTCGGTGGCCGGGTTGATGCCGATCACCGCGTCGCCGCTGCCGTACATCAGCCCGTCGAGGACACTGGCCGCGATGCCGCGCGGGTCGTCCACCGGGTGGTTGGGCTGCAGGCGCGTCGATAGGCGTCCCGGCAGACCGATGGTGTTGCGGAAGCGCGTGACGACGCGGGTCTTGGCGGCGACGGCGATCAGGTCCTGCAGCCGCATGATCTTTGACACCGCCGCGACCATCTCCGGCGTCAGGCCCGGGGCGAGCGCCGTCAGGGCCGCCGCGTCCGCCGCCTCCGACAGCAGCCAGTCACGGAAGCCGCCGACGGTCAGGTGGGCGACCGGGGCGAAGGCGGCGCCGTCGTGGCCGTCGACGATCAGCCGGGTCACCTCGTCCGTCTCGTAGGGGACGACCGCCTCGCTCAGGAAATGGCGCAGCGGCAGGTCGGCCAGGGCCATCTGCGCGGCCACCCGCTCCGCCGCGCTGGCGGCGATCAGCCCGGCCAGCGCGTCGCCCGAGCGTGGCGGCGAGGCGCGGGCGAGCAGAGTCTTCAGATCGGGAAACTGGTGCCGCGTCCCGGCCAGAGTGTGGGCGAATGCCATGGCGTCCCCTCTCCCCCTCCTCGGTTCGTCCGCTCAACCCGCCGCCCGCGCGATGGCGGCGATGGTCTCGGCGTGCAGGTCGGCGGTGGCGGCGGCGACCACGCGCCCGTCGGAGTCCATGGTCAGCGGCTTGCCCTGCCAATCCGTGATGACCCCGCCGGCCCCCTCGATCACCGGCTGCATGGCCAGGTAATCGTAAGGCTGGAGCCCGGCCTCGATCACCAGATCGATGTGGCCCGAGGCGACCAGCCCGTAGATGTAGCAGTCGCCGCCAAAGCGCCGCGTCCGCGCCTGCCGGCTGACCGTCTCGAACACCCGCAGCCCCGCCGCGTCGAAGGCGTCGGGCGAGGTGGTGTAGACCGTGGCGTCGGCCAGCCGGCGGCAGTCGCGCGTGCGGCAGGGCCGCTCCGCTCCCGTCCCGTCGCTGTAGAGTGTGGGGGCGCCGGCGCGTCCCGTCCAGCGTTCGCCCAGCACCGGCATGTCGATCAGCCCGACCGCCGGGACCCCGCGCTCCAGCACCGCCAGCAGCGTGCCGTAGACCGGCCAGCCGCTGATGAAGCTGCGCGTGCCGTCGATGGGGTCGATCACCCAGACGATCTCCGAGTCGAGCCGGTCGCGGCCATGCTCCTCCCCGAAGATTCCATGGTCCGGGAAGCGCTCGGCGATGCGGCGGCGCAGGGCGGCCTCCACCTCGCGGTCGGCGATGGTTACCGGGCTGTCGTCGGATTTGGTGTCGATGGCGACCGGCGTGCGGAACCAGCGGCGGGACAGGCCGCGTGCCTCGTCCGCCAGGGCGGCGGCGAAGCTGGCCAACTCCCCGGCCAACTCCCCGGTCGATTCGCCGGCCAGCTCCCCGGTCAACGCCGCACGGTCGATGGTCGCGTCCTTGGTGATGGGGCTCATGATCTGCCTTGTTTTTGTGCGGCTGCGCAAATGCACGCCAACTGTGCAATCATGGTAGACACAAACGCACAGAAGTGCAAACCTCCACTTAAATCCACGGCGGGCACGGGCTCGCCACCGGCCGGGGCGCCGGGAAAGGGCATGCGGAACAGAGGGGTTGGCGATGGTGGAGTTTGCTGGGAAGTCGCTGCTGGCCGGCGTGGTGCTCATGGGCGCGGCGGTGCTGCCGGCCGTCGTGCAGGCGGGGACGCTGACCGTCTACACGGCGCTGGAGGAGGACGAGATCGCCGACTATGTGGCGGCGGCGAAGAAGGACCTGCCGGACATCGACCTGAAGGTGCTGCGCCTGTCCACCGGCGACCTCGGCGCCCGCATGCTGGCCGAGGCGTCCAACCCGCAGCACGACGTGATCTGGGGCTGGGCCGTCACCAACATGCTCGACCCGCGCGTCATGGCGCTGGTCGAGCCCTACGCCGCCAAGGGCTCCGACGCGCTGCCGGCCGCCTACAAGGGGGCGGACGCGAGCTGGTTCGCCGCCACCGGCTACATGGCCGCCTTCTGCGTGAACACGGAGCTTCTGAAGGCCAAGAACCTGCCGGTCCCGACCTCCTGGAAGGACCTGACCAACCCGGTCTACAAGGGCGAGGTGGTGATGCCGAACCCGGTTTCCTCGGGCACCGGCTATCTCCAGATCGCCGCCATCCTGCAGAGCCAGGGCAACGAGAAGGGCTGGCAGTTCCTGAAGACGCTGGACGGCAACATCGCCCAATACATCAAGTCCGGCTCCAAGCCCTGCAAGTCGGCCCGCTCGGGCGAGTTCGCCATCGGCGCCTCGCTGGCCTTCGCCGCCATCAAGTCGGTCGAGGAGGGCTTCCCGCTCAAGATGGTCATCCCGACCGACGGCGCCGGCTACGAGCTTGAGGCGTCGGCTCTGATGAAGACGTCGAAGAACAAGGACGACGCCAAGCGCTTCCTCGACTGGACCCTGTCGCCGAAGGCCGCCGCGCTCTACACCAAGTACAAGGAAATCGTGACGATCCCCGGCGCCCCGGTCGCCAAGGCGGCGGAAGAGGCCGGTCTGCCGGCGGACGTCCAGAAGGTCCTCTACCCGATGGACTTCGCCAAGTCCGCGGCGGAGCGCGACGCCATCCTGAAGACCTGGCAGGGCAGCATCGGCCGCTGAGGCCCGGTTTCCCTCTCCCGCTCCGGGAGAGGGTGCCCGCGAAAGCGGGCGGGTGAGGGTCGCGCGAGAATCGAAGCACGCTTTCTTGGCGGCACCCTCACCCTTCCCGCGCTTTCGCGCGGGCCCCTTCCTTCTCCCGCGGCGGGAGAGGGAGTCATCCCCCGCTCCAGATGGCCGCGCCATGGATTTGCAGATCAAGAACCTCCTGAAGACCTTCGACGGCTTCGTCGCCCTCGACCGCATCAACCTGACCGTGGAGGAGCGGGAATTCGTCTGCCTGCTGGGGCCGAGCGGCTGCGGCAAGACCACGCTGCTGCGCATCGTCGCCGGGCTGATGCCCTACGACACCGGCGAGCTGCTGATGGGCGGGCGGGACCTCGGCGCCGTGCCGGCGCGCGACCGCGGCTTCGGCATCGTCTTCCAGTCCTACTCGCTGTTCCCCAACATGACGGTGGCCGAGAACATCGGCTACGGCCTGAAGATCCGCAAGGCGCCCGGCGACCGCATCGCGGCGCGGGTGAAGGAGCTTCTGGAGCTGATCAAGCTGCCGCAGGTCGCCGACCGCTATCCCTGGCAGCTCTCCGGCGGGCAGCAGCAGCGCGTGGCGCTGGCCCGCGCCCTGGCCGTCGATCCGTCGCTGATCCTGCTGGACGAGCCGCTGTCGGCGCTCGACGCCCGGGTGCGCGCCGACCTGCGGGCGGAGATCCGCGACGTGCAGCGCCGGCTGGGCATCCCCACCATCATGGTCACCCACGACCAGGAGGAGGCGCTGACCCTGGCCGACAAGGTGGTCTGCATGAACCACGGGCTGATCGAGCAGGTCGGCACGCCGCAGGACCTCTACCTGCGCCCGCGCACCCGCTTCGTCGCCGACTTCATGGGCAGCAGCAACCTGCTGCCGACCGGCTGGGTGCGCGACGCCATGCCCCACCTGCTGCCCGGCCGTCCGGACGGGGCGGAGAACGCCTATGAGGCCTGCGTCCGGCCGGAGCGGATCGCCGTCGCCCCGGCGGCGGACGGGGAGGGGCGGGTGATCGACCTGACCTTCCTCGGCAACATCCGCCGGCTGCGCCTGTCCTGGCGGGGGCGGGAACTGCTGGCCGAAACCCACCAGGACCCCGGCGTCGGGCCAGGTGCGGCGGTGGACGTGTCGGTTGCGGCGGACGCCTGCGCCTGGGTGCGCGCATGACCATGCCCGCCCTGACCCTTCCCGGCAAGACGCCCAACGCCGCCCGGCCCCGCCGCCTGCACCGCCCGCTGGACGAGCGGCTGCTCTACGGCGCCTGCGTCCTGGTGCCGGTGGTGGCGCTGGTCCTGTTCTTCCTGCTGCCGCTGGGCACCATCGTCTGGCGGAGCGTCGTGGAGGAGGAGGGCGGCGTCGGCCTCGCCAACTATCTGGCCCTGTTCCGGACGCCGGGCATCCTGCGTGCGGTCGGCAACAGCCTGCTGGTCGGCGGCGCCACCACGGTGGTCTGCCTGCTGCTCGGCTTCATGGTCGCCTACGCCGTGCAGCGCACGCGCATCCCGGGCAAGCGCTTCGTCGCGGCGGCGCTGTCGCTGCCGCTGCTGGCGCCCTCGCTGGTGCTGGGCCTCGGCCTGATCTTCCTGCTGGGCCGCAACGGGCTGGTCAGCAACCTGATCGGCACGCGGCTGAACATCTACGGCTTTCCCGGCCTGCTGATCGCCAACGTGCTCTACGCGCTGCCCCAGGCGGTGCTGATCATCCAGGCGGCGCTGCGCCAGTCCGACGCCCGCTACTACGACGCGGCGGAGGTGATGGGGGCGACCCGGTTCCAGCAGTTCTTCGGCATCACCCTGCCCAACGTGAAGTTCGGCCTGCTCAGCGCCGGCTTCGTGGTCTTCACCGTGACGATCACCGATTTCGGCAACGCGGTGACCATCGGCGGCGACTTCTCCGTCCTGGCGACCGAGATCTACAACCAGGTCACCGGCCAGATGAAGTTCGGCATCGGCGCCGCGGTGGGCATCCTGCTGCTGCTGCCCACGGGCATCGCCGTCTACATCGAGCGGGTGGCCGCCCAGCGCCAGTTCGGCACCGCCTCGGAAAGCGCCCTGCCGCCGGTGCCCGATTACGTGCCGATGCGCGACATCCCGCTGTTCCTCGCCACCATGACGCTGGCCCTGTCCATCGTGGCGGTGGTGGGGACGGTGGTCTTCGCCAGCTTCGTCCGGCTGTGGCCCTACCGGCTGGACCTCACGCTCAAGCATTACTCGATCACGCTCAGCGGCGGCTACGACCCGCTGTGGACCTCGCTCGCCGTGTCGGCGGGGGCGGCGGCGATCGGAACGGCGCTGCTCTTCGCCCTGGTCCTGGGGCTGCGGCGGATGCCGCCGGGGGTGGCGAAGGCGGTCTATCTGCTGGCCGTCCTGCCGGTCGGCGTGCCCGGTCTGGTGCTTGGCCTGTCCTACATCTTCGCCTTCAACCTTGCGGGAACGCCGCTGCACATGCTGTATGGCACGGTGCTTCTGCTGGCGCTGTGCAACTTCTACCACTACCACACGCAGGGTTTCCTCACGATGGTCACCGGAATGCGCGCCGTGCCGCCGGCGCTGGAGGAGGCGGCGAGCTGCCTCGGCGGCGGCGTCCTGCGGGTGCTCGGCGACGTGGTGGTGCCGGTGATGGTGCCGACGCTGCTGTCGGTCTTCTTCTTCCTGTTCATGCGCTCCATGGTCACGCTGTCGGCGATCATCTTCCTGGTCACCCCCTCGACCAACCTCGCCGCGGTGACGGTGATGCGGCTGGACGAGGCCGGGTTCGTGTCGCAGGCGGCGGCCTTCTCCACCTGCATCATGGCGGCGGTCGCGGCGGCGGCGCTGGCGATGCGCGGCGCCCTGTCGCTGGCGACCCGGCGCAAGGCGGCCTGAGCGATGCTTCAGGAGGAACGCCACCAGCGCATCCGCGCCCTGCTGACGGCGCTGCACCGGGTGTCCACCGACCGCATCGCCGGGGACCTCGGCGTGTCGCGCGAGACGGTGCGGCGCGACATCGTGGAGCTGGAATCGCGCGGCGAACTGCGCCGCGTCCATGGCGGCGTCGTCGCCGTGGGGCCGGAGCCGGAACCCCCGATCGCCGTGCGCAGCCAGGTCCGCCTGAAGGAGAAGCGGGCCATCGCCAAGGCGGCGGCGCGGCTGGTCTCGCCCGGCCAGACGCTGTTCCTCGACTTCGGCAGCACGGTGTCGGCCCTGGCGGAGGAGCTGGCGAGCCTGCCCGGCCTGACCATCGTCACCAACTCCTTCGACGTGGCGCAGACCGTCGCCAACCAGAACCGCAGCCGGGTGGTCCTGCTGGGCGGCCGGGTGGACGAGGGGCTGCCCGCCACCTTCGGCGAGGGCACGGTGGCGGAGATCCACCGCTACCGTGCCGACATGGCGCTGCTGTCGCCGGTGGCGCTGCATCCCCGCTATGGCGCCACCAGCTTCGACCCGCGCGAGGCGGAGGTGGCCCGCGCCATGGTCGCCAACGCCGGCCGCACGGTGATCCTGGCCGACCACAGCAAGATCGGGCAGGCCAGCCGGGTCAGTTTCTGCCCGGTGGAGGGCATCGACACGCTGGTCACCGACGCCCGCTCCCGCGACCTGCCGGAGCTGGCCGCGCTGGCGGTGCCGGACATGGTGTTCGCTTAGCCCGGCTCCGGGGAGAAGAAAGGGCTTTACAAACAAAGGAAAATAATCCTTACTGACTGGCGTCAGCACCCGAATTGCGCCCGCCCGGCTCCGCCGTGGCGGGCGTCGTCGTTTCTGGCCGTGCTCTCCGCCAGCGACACCCGTCCCGACCCTTCGCAGGAGCGACCATGACCACCACCCTTCGGGCAGCACCGCCGCCCGCCGCGCTCGATCTGGCCCGCCATTTCGAGGGTTTGTCCCGAACCGCCTACCGTTGCCCCGCCGGCGTCTGGACCATCGGCTACGGCCACACCCGGGCGGTGGCTTCCGGCGACACCGTCACGACCGAACAGGCCGAGCGCCTGCTCGCCGACGATCTGGCCGAGGCCGCCGCAGTGGTGGATGGCGCCGTGACCGTGCCGCTGACCGACGGGCAGCGGGCCGCGCTGATCGATTTCGTCTTCAACGTCGGGGCCGGCCGGCCCGGGAAGGGCAAGGACCCGGGGAAGGACGGCTTCGTCCGGCTGCGCAGCGGAAAGCCCTCTACCCTGCTGCGCAAGCTGAACGCCGGCGACGCCGAGGGCGCCGCCGCCGAATTCGCCGCCTGGGTCTATGGCGGCGGCCGGCTGCTGCCCGGTCTGGTGCGGCGCCGGCGTGCCGAGGAGCTGCTGTTCCGCGGTGCGGACTGGCGGAGGGCCCTCGACGATGGGCCGATGGCCCAGCGGGTCGAGCCGGCGGCGCCGTCCGGCACGACCGGCGCCGTCCGCGCCGCCGCGGGGACGTTGGCCGTCGGCGGCTCGCTCGGCGTGGTGGCGGAGGCGCTGACGCCGGTGCTTCAGGTGACTCAGCAGGTGCAGGACCTCGCCGAGCGGGCACAGGACGTGTCCACGGGGATTCGGGGGCTGGCCGGATGGCTCGGGTGGGCGCCGTCGCCGGCGGTCGCCGTGCTGTTCACCGGTCTGGTGGTGACGCTGGCCCTGCTGTGGCGGGAGCGCCGCTCCGGCGGCTGACCGCAGGGACGGCGCGTCCTGACGGGCGGCGGCGCGGCCCCGAAGTCGCGTGCGTTGGCGGTGGCGGATGTGCTGTACTCCTTCCGCTCAAACCCCGCGAGTTCCGACCCGCCGCCGCCATGCCGACTTCCGCCGATCCCGGATATCCCGCCGCCCGTACCGCTCCCCAATCCGCGGAGTCCGTTCTGCGCGGCATCCTGGCCGTCGACGGAAGCAATGTGGAGGCGTGGCTCCGGCTGGGCGGCCTCGCGCTCAAGGAGGGGCGTCACAGCCGCGCTGCGCGCTGCTTCGCCCGCGTCATGCTGCTCGCCCCGGACCGGGCGCAGGCCATGCACAATCTGGCCGAGGCGCTGCGCCTGACCGGACGGAAGGGGCGGGCGTCCATCGCCTTCAGCCGGGCCTTGCGCCTGCGTCCGGACTATCCCAAGGCGCTGACGGCCTTCGCCATGATGATGCAGGACCAGGGTACGGGGCGCGCGGCGCGCCGTCTGGCCGTCCGTGCCCTGATCGCCGACCCGGCCTTCGCCATGGGATGGCGCAATCTGGCGATGCTGTTCCAGCCCCTGAACCAGCCGGACACCATGGTCCGGCTGCTGCGCCGGGCGGCGCTGTCCGATCCCGGCGACACAGGCGTCCAGGCCGCCTACGGCGTCGCGCTGTGCGAAACCAAGGAGACCCGCCGCGCCGTGGAGGCGCTGCACCGCGCCGTCGCGCTGGCTCCGGGTGAGTCCGAGCCTTTGGGCCACTTGGCTTACGGCCTGATGCATGCGGGCGATTGCGATGGGGCCCTGCTGGCGGCGTCGCGGTGCCGCCGCATCGACCCGATGGCGGCGGCGGCGGACGCGCAGGAATCCCTGGCCTGGATGATGATGGGCGACTTCCGGCGCGGCGACGCGGCCATCCGGCGCGCGGTCACGCTCGATCCCGGCAATTCCGGCATCCTGGTCAACGCGGCCCTGCTCCGGCACACGCTGGGCGACGGGGCGGCCAGCGTGCGCTGGAGCAAGCGCGCCCTGCGGCTGGACCCGGACAGCGGGGTCGGGCGCTTCAACCTGTCGCTGACTCTGCTCCGGCATGGCGATTTCCGCCATGGCTGGGCGCTCTACGAGGCGCGCTGGTCGCTGTGGGGCAACGCCTTTCCGCGCCACGCCCCGGCCTGGGACGGCGGACCGCTGAACGGGCGGAGCATCCTGCTGACCGCCGAGCAGGGGCACGGCGACACGCTGCAATTCGTGCGCTACGCCACCCTGCTGGCCGAGCGCGGCGGGCGTGTCGTCCTGCACGTCCAGCCGCTGCTGAAGCGGCTGCTCGCCAACACCCCCGGAGTCGCGGCGGTGTACGGGACGGACGAGGAACCGCCGGCCTGCGACCTGTGCGCGCCGCTGCTGAGCCTGCCCGGCCTCGTCGGAACCCGGCTGGACAGCGTTCCCGCCGCCATGCCCTATCTGCGGCCCGACGAGGCCGACCGTCCGGCGTGGCGGGCGCGGCTGGCCGGGGAGCGGCGGCTGAAGGTCGGTCTGGTCTGGGCGGGCGAGCCGCGCAAGGAGGACATCAAGGCCAACTCGGTCGACCGGCGGCGCAGCCTGACGCTGGCCGCCCTCGCGCCGCTGGCCGCCGCGACCGGCACCGTCTTCTACAGCCTGCAGGTCGGCGCGGCGGGCGCCCAGGCCAAGGCGCCGCCGCCGGGGATGGAGGTCATCGACTGGACCGGCCACATCCGCGACTTCGCCGACACGGCGGCCTTCATCGCCGAACTCGACCTCGTGGTGACGGTTGACACCTCGGTCTGTCATCTGGCGGGCGGGCTGGGCAAGCCGGTCTGGGTGCTGTCGCGGTTCGACGCCTGCTGGCGCTGGCTCGGCCATCGCGAGGACAGCCCCTGGTACCCGACCATGCGCCTGTTCCACCAGGAGGAGCCGGGCGCCTGGGAGGCTCCCATCGCCCGGCTGGCCGCCGCGCTGACCACCCTGTCCGCCGGCCGCCGCGCCCTTCCGGGACCGGAGGCCCCGCGGGGTGCGGACCCGGCGCCGGACCCGCTGGGCGCTGGGCTCACCGCGGCGCTCGCCGCCCACCGCTCCGGTCGCTTGGCGGAGGCCGCCGCCGGCTACCGCCGGGCGCTCGCCGCCGATCCGGCGAAGGGCGACGCGCTGCATCTTCTCGGCCTGACGGGTCTGGCCGAGGGGGGCCGGGATGTGGCCGGGCGCTGGCTCGACCGCGCCGTCGCCGTCGAGCCGGGGCGCGCGGTCTTCCGCAATTCGCTGGGCGAGTGCCAGCGCTCCGCCGACCGGGTGGAGGCCGCCGGGCGGTCCTACCGGCAGGCCGTCGCGCTCGATCCCGCCTATGCCGAGCCGCAGGTCAACCTCGCCAAACTGTCGGTGGCCGCCGGTCGGGCAGGGACCGGGCTCCGGCAGGCCCGGCGAGCGCTGCGCCTGTCGCCCCTGTTGCCGGACGCGTGGCGCAGCCTGGGCCACGCGGCTCTGGAGCACGGCGAGGCCGTGGTGGCCGAGCGGGCCGTCCAACGGACGCTGGCGCTCCTCCCCACCGATGGGGAAGCGCTGGGCCATGCCGCGCGCTTGGCCGGACGGCGCGGCGACCGGGATCTGGCGGAGCGGCTGCTCGGGCGCGTCCTGCGCCTCGGCCCGGACACGGCGGCGGCGTGGCGCGAGCGCGCCGATCCGTGCCTGAAGAGGGGTGACCACGCCGTCGCCCTGCCCATGCTGCAGCGGGCGGTCGCCCTCGCCCCCGCTTTTCCGGAGGCGCTCAACAACCTCGGCGGCGCGCTGCTCGGGCTGCGGCGCCGCGAGGAGGCGGGGCGCCAGTACCGCCGGGCCATCCAGCTCCGCCCCGGCTATCCCGACCCCTGGAACAACGCCGGCAGCGCCTTGCAGGAGCGTGGCGAGACCGCCCTCGCGCTGGATCATTACCGGCGCGCGGTGGCGCTGTCCCCCGATCACCCCGTGGCCTACGCGAACATGGGCGAGACGATCCGGTCATCGGCGGCCGGGCTGGCGGACTTCCGGACGGCGGAGGCGCTGTGCCGCCGCGCCCTGACGCTGGTGCCGGATCATGGCGCCGCCCTTAACGCGCTGTCCGTGCTGTGCCTGGACCTGCGGCGCCTGGAGGAGGCGGAGGCCGGCTTCCGCACCCTCATCGGACGGGACCCGGAGAGCGCCCAGGCCCGCTTCAACCTGTCGCTGGTCCTGCTGACCAGCGGCCGCCTGCGCGAGGGGTGGGAGCATTACGAGGAGCGCTGGCGGATCGGCGAGATCCCGGTTCCCAAGGCGCCGGGCCGGCTGTGGACCGGCGAGCCGCTGGAGGGCCGCAGCGTCCTTCTGCACGCCGAGCAGGGCCATGGCGACACGCTCCAGTTCGTGCGCTACGCCCCGCTGGTGGCGGCACGGGGCGGCCGGGTCCATCTGGCCGTCCACAACGGCCTGCGGCGCCTGATGGAGCGCATCCCCGGACTGGAAGGCGTGTACGACCTCTACGGCCGGTTGCCGGCGACGGAAGTCCACTGCCCGCTGCTCAGCCTGCCGCGGGCCTTCGGAACGGAGCTTGGCAGCATCCCCGCGGCGGTCCCCTACCTGACCGCCGATCCGGTCGAGGTGGAGCGGTGGCGGGCGCGCCTGCCCGCGGACGGGCGGCTCAAGGTCGGGCTCGTGTGGTCCGGCGACCCGCGCCCGCACAGCCCCAAGGCCAACGCGGTCGACCGGCGGCGCAGCCTGACGCTGGCCGCCCTGGCCCCGCTGGCCGCCGCCGGGGACATTCTGTTCGTCAGCCTGCAGAAGGGCACCCCCGCCGTCCAGGCCAAGGACCCGCCGCCGGGCATGGCGCTGATCGATCCGATGGACGCGGTGACGGATTTCGCGGACACCGCGGCGCTGATGCGCTGTCTCGACCTGATCGTCACCGTGGACACGTCGGTGGCCCATCTGGCGGGCGGGCTGGGCCTGCCGGTCTGGGTGCTGTCGCGGTTCTCCGGCTGCTGGCGCTGGCTCGAACACCGCACGGACAGCCCCTGGTACCCGACGCTCCGCCTGTTCCACCAGCCCGGCCCTGGCGACTGGGAGCCCGCCGTCGCCCAACTGGCAGAGGCGCTGGCCGAGCGGCGGCGCTCCCACGCGGCCCATCCGGCGTGACCGGGGAGGGCCGTCGCGAGAACCGGTTCAGCGGAACCGTCCGCCGCCGTCCATGTCGACCACCGAGCCCGACAGGTAGGCGACGCGCGGCGAGCTGAGGAGCGTGACGAGGGAGGCGATCTCCGACGGTTCGGCGAGGCGCCCGAAGGGAAGATCGCCCAGGGCTTCGGCCCAGCGTTCCTCGTCGTCGAAGCGCGTCTTGGCGCGCTTGCGGTAGACCGCCGCGACCCGGTCGGTGCGCGTCGCCGAGGGGTTCACCCCGAAGACGCGGACGTTCCAGTCGGTGCTGCGGGCGCCCACCGCCTGGGTGAAGGCGATGAGCGCCGCGTTGCCCGCCGACCCGCAGGCGTAGTCCCAGCGCGGCGTCATGCCCATCATGCCGATGACGTTGACGATGGTGCCGCCGCCGCGCTCCCGCATCGCCTCAACGAAGAGCTTCGTCATGTGGATGTAGCCGAAGACCTTCAACTGCCACGCCGCCTCCCATTCGGCCATGCCGAGGTCGAGGACGCTGCCGCCGGGGATCGCCCCGGCGTTGTTGACCAGCACATCGATGCCGGGAAGCGCCGCGGCGAGGCGTTCGCGAGACGCCCCGTCGGCGAGGTCGGCGGCCATCGTCTCGACCGCCACGCCGTGACGCGCGCGGATGCCCGCCGCCGCCGTCTCCAGCGCCGCCGCGTCGCGGGCGACCAGGACGGGCAGGGCGCCCTCGGCGGCGAAGGCCTCGGCGCAGGCGAGGCCGATCCCCTTGGAGCCCCCGGTGACGAGGACCCGCTTGCCGGACAGGTTCAAGTCCATCGCTCAGCCCTCCGCTTGGTCGATTGCCGGCCCTGCTGTCGGTTCTGCCGCCGCGTACCAGTCGGCGATTTGCGGACCGGTGGCGAAGGCGACGTGCGGCGAGGCCTGCAGCAGGTCCAGCATGGCCTCCAGCTCGTGCAGCCGGTGCGGCACCGCGATCAGGTGCGGGTGCAGGCCGATGGCCAGGACGCGCGGGTTCGCCTCGCATTCCCGCTCGAACAGCCGCAGGGTGTGGCCGAGCCGGCTCAGCATCTCGCCCGTCGCGTGCTTCTCGATGGCGTAGACGATGGAGTCGTTGATCTCCAGGTTGTAGGGCATGGCGAGCAGCGGGCCATGCGCGGTGCGCATCCAGCTCGGCAGGTCGTCCACCACCCAGTCGAAGACATGGTCGACGCCCTGGCGGCGCAGCAGGTCGGGCGTCTGCACCGTCTCGCGCAGGCCGGGGCTCAGCCAGCCGCGCGGGCGCTTGCCGGTGAAGCGCTCGATGCGGTCCAGCGCCGCCTCGATCAGCGCCTCCTCGCCATCGCCGGCGTGGTTGATCGCCTTCTGGTGCATGCCGTGGCCGATGAACTCCCAGCCGGCGGCGAGCATGGCCTCGGCGGCCTGCGGGTAGGCGTCGATGACACCGGCGTTGAGGCTGGTCGAGGCCGGCACGCCGCGGTCGCGGAACAGCTTCAGGATGCGCGGCAGGCCGCTGCGCATGCCGTAGTCCGCCCAACTGAAGTTCGGCACGTCCGGCACCGTCTCCCGCCCGTGGGGCGGGGTGATGATGGTGCGCGGCATCGCCTCGTCGAAGCGCCAGTTCTCAACGTTGACGACCAGATGGGCGATGATCCGGCGCCCCTGGAAGTCGGGCAGCGCCGGCCGCGCGTCGGACAGGCGGTAGCTGATCCGGGGGTTGGTCATGCGTGTTCCTTCTGGGCTTCGCGCATCTCGGCCATGATGGCGGCCTTGTGCCGGATGAAGGCGGGGTCGGTGAGCTGATCGACGGAGCGGGGCCGCGGCAGGTCCACGGTGATCTCGCGGGTGATCCGCCCCGGCCGGGCCGACATGATGCAGATCCGGTCGGCGAGCAGGATCGCCTCGTCGATGTCGTGCGTGACGAACAGCACCGTGGTACCGAGCGACTGCCAGACATCGAGCAGCAACTGCTGCATGCTCATGCGCGTCTGGGCGTCGAGCGCGCCGAACGGCTCGTCCATCAGCAGCGCCTTGGGGTCCATGACCAGGGCGCGGGCGATGCCGACGCGCTGGCGCATGCCGCCGGAGAGCTGCGAGGGCAGGGAGTGGGCGAAGCGCTCCAGCCCGACGAGGCGGAGCAGCTCGCGGATCTTCGGCTCGTATTCGGCGCGCGGGCGCTTCTGGACGCTCGGCCCGAAGGCGATGTTCTGCTCCACCGTCAGCCAGGGCAGCAGGGCGGCCTCCTGGAAGACGACGGCGCGTTCCGGGCCGGGGCTGTCGACCGTGCCGCCGTTGAAGGACAGCGCGCCGGAGGTCATGTCCTCGAAGCCGGCGATGAGGTTGAGCAGGGTGGATTTCCCGCAGCCCGAGGGGCCGAGCAGGGCGACGAACTCGCCCTCGCCAATGTCGAGATTGACGCGGTCGAGCGCGATGACCGGCTGCTTGCCGGGGTAGGTCTTCACGACCTCGCGGAAACGTATGGTGCCCATGTGTGTCTCCGTCCTTTAAAGCGGATCGTGATCCGCTTTGGACCGCGACGGCGGTCCCGGCCGCCTGTGCGGCCGAAGCCCGCCGGCGAATGAGGCGATATCAGTGCGAGGCGAACCGGTGTTCGCCTCAGCGCGAGGCGGATTGGAGCCGGCGCCAGCGCAGGGCCCAGTGCTCGACGGTGACGATCAGCCGGTCGCTCAGCAGGCCCATGGCCCCGATCGACAGCATGTCGGCGATGACCACGTCCATTCGCCCGACATAGTAGGCGTCCCACAGCACGTAGCCGAGCCCCGACTTGACCGCGACCATCTCGGAGACGATGACCGCCGTCCAGGCGATGCCCAGACCGATGCGCAGGCCCGTGAAGATCGCCGGCAGCGCCGCCGGCAGGACCACGCGCCGCAGCACGTCGAAGCGGCTGGCCCCCATCATCTCGGCCGCCCGGATCCAGTTGCGGTCGACGTCGCGGGCGCCGTGCGTGGCGTTCACCACGATCGGGTAGAAGCCGCCGAGAGCGATCAGGAAGATCGCGCCCATGTCCTGGATGCCGAACACGGCGATGGAGAAGGGCAGCCACGCGGTGATCGGGATGGGGCGCAGAAGCTGGATCGTCGGGTCCACCGTGCCGGACACGGCGCGGCTCCAGCCGATCATCACCCCCGCCGGGATGCCGATGGCCATGGCGAGCACGAAGCCCTGCGCGACGCGCATCGACGAGAACAGCACGTTGCTCAGCCAGGTGCCGCTGTAGGGGTTGAGGCCCATGCCCTGCGGGCCGAAGGCCCAGACGACCCAGGCGTCCCACACCCGGTCCGGGGTCGGCAGGACACCGCCGGCCAGCGAACCGCCCGATCCGGCGAGCTGCCACGCCGCGATCACCAGGATGGGCAGCAGCGCCGCGCGCATCGCCGCCCCGGTCCGGCCCGCCGGGAACAGGCCCCGGCCCTTCACCTTGGGAGCCGCTGGCACGGGGGCCGCGTCCAGAGCTCTTGCGGGCGCGTCATTCATCACTCCAGTCCTCCGCCATTCTTGTCGGCCGCCACGCTGTCGGAAGGCCGCCCGCCGAAGCGGGCGGCGGCTTGCCGTGTCACTGAGCCTTCTCGACGAAGGAGGCGTCCCAGTACTTCTCGATGTCGCCCGACACGTCCTTCGGGATGACGCCCAGCTCGTTGAAGGCCTTGGCCTGACGCTTGATCTGGTCGACGGTGGTGACGGAGCCAAGCTCGATCACCTTGGACGCCTCGGCGGCGAGCTTGGTGTCGAGGCCGGTCAGCGACGCGTAGGCCTTGGTGAACTCGTCCGGCGAGGCGGCGAGCTTCTTCTGCGCCTGCAGATAGGCCCAGACGAAGCGCTCCATGGCGGGGCGCTTCTCGGCCATCGACTTGCGGTTGGCGGCGAGCATGCCGAGCTCCGCGCCGACCGACTTGGACTGGCTGTATTCGAGATTCTTGGCGAAGAAGCCGTAGCCCTCCATCACGGGGATGGATTCGAAGGGCTCCCAGGTGACGATGGCGTCGACCTCGCCGCGCTGGAGGGCCTGGTCGAAGTTGGCGCCGCCGCCCTGGATGTTCACGGCCTGGAAGCTGTTGTAGGGGATGTTCTTCTCGGTCAGGGTCGCGGCGAACTGGAACCACACCGCCGAGCCGGGGGCGATGGCGACCTTCTTGCCCTTCAGGTCGTCCCAGCTGTCGAGCTTCACGCCCTTGCGGCCGATCACGTATTTCGGGGAGCTGCCGACGCCCATCACGCCGACCATGTCGGTGGCGCCTTGGGCCAGCGAGATCGCGAGGTCGGCCGGTCCGACCGTGGCCATGTCGAGGGAGCCGGCGAGCAGCGCGGTGCGCGCGTCGGCGTAGCGGGCGAACTCGACCGTCTTCAGCTCGACCCCGAGCTTCTTGAGGTCGTCGGTGATCATCACCACCGGGGCGAGATGGCCCACCTTCTGATAACCCACCGTCAGCTCGACCGGCTTTGGCAGGGGAGCGGGTTCCGCCGCGCGCGCGGCGGGCGACAATGCCAGACATCCGGCGATGACCGCGCCGATGGTGTTGAGACCCAGATGCTTCCAGTTCATGACTTGTCTCCCTGTTTATGGTTCGCCGCCCCGTGGGGCCGATCCTCCGCCTTACTCTCCCTTAAACCCGGGTTCTCTTTTTTGCGCGAAGGCGGCACGCCCCTCCGCGTAATCGGCGCTGGCGAAGCAGCGGGCGACGAGCGCGTCCACCGCTTCCACGTCGGCGGGACCGTCGGTCCGCAACGCCTCCAGCATGGCCCGTTTCGCCGCGCGCAGCGTCAGCGGCGCGTTTCCGGCGATCAGGCCGAGATAGTCCTCCACCGCGCCGTCGAAGGCGGACGCGGCGGCCACGCGCTGGACGATGCCGAGGCTCGCCGCCTCGTCCGCCGTCACGATGCGCGCGCTGAACAGCAGGTCGGCGGCGGCGGCGGCGCCCATCCGCTGCACGACGAGGCGCACCAGGGGGAAGCCGTAGCCGAGGCCGAGCCGGGCGCCCGGCATGCGGAACCGCGCGCCGTCGTCGCTGAGCCGCAGGTCGCAGCACAGCGCCAGTTCCAGCCCACCGCCGAAGCAGATGCCGCGGATGGCCGCGACCGTGGGCACCGGGGCGTTGAGGAGGGCCTCGGTCGCCGCCGACACCGCCTCCTCGTAAGCGGCGGCCTGGGCGGCGTCGGCGCGGACGGTGCCGAATTCGGAAATGTCGGCCCCGGCGGAGAAGGCGCGTTCCCCGGCGCCCCGGACCAGCAGGACGCGGACCGCCGGGTCGGCCACGGCGCGGCCGATGCGTTCGGGCAGGGAGCGCCACATCTCCAGCGTCATCGCGTTCAGCCGCCGGGGCTGGTCGAGCGTCAGGCGGGCGATCCCGCCGGACACGTCGAGCCCCACCACACCCCCAACCGCGCCCGGCTCCTGCTCGCTCATCAGACGATCCCCTGCGCCTTGAGGGCGGCGACGTCCGCTGGGGACAGGCCGATGGCGCCCAGCACCTCCGCCGTGTGTTCGCCCGCGTCGGGAGCGGGCCGCTCGATGCGGGCGGGCGTGCGCGACAGGCCGACCGGCTGGCCGACGAGGCGCATGGCGCCGCGCGCGGGATGCTCGCAGGGAACGGCGATGCCGAGATGCCCGACCTGCGGGTCGGCAAAGACCTCGTCCATGCGGTAGATCGGTCCCGCCGGAACCCCTTCCTCCTCCAGCCGCGCCAGCCAGTCCGCGGTCTTGCGGGTGCGGAACACCTCCTCCAGCAGCGGCTTGAGCGTCGGGCGGTTGCGGAAGCGCTGCTCCTGCGTGGCGAACTCGGGGGCGTTGGCGAGGTCCTCGCGCTCGATGGCCCGGCAGAAGGACTGCCACTGGCCGTCGCCGCCGACGCCGATGTTCAGGTGGCCGTCGGCCGTCGCCATCACGCCCATGGGGGTCGAGTAGGGGTGGTCGTTGCCCGCCGGTTGCGGCACCTCGCCCTCCACCAGATAGCGGGCGGCCTGGAAGTCCATCAGGGCGATCTGGGACTCCAGAAGCGAGGTCTGGACCCACTGCCCCTCGCCGGAGCGGTCGCGTTCCGACAGGGCGACCAGGATGCCGATGGCGGCGTAGAGGCCGGAGGCGCTGTCGGCGACCGCGATGCCCGCCCGGACCGGTCCCTGGCCGGGAAGGCCGGTGACGCTCATCAGGCCGCCCATGCCCTGGGCGATCTGGTCGAAGCCGGCGCGGTCGCGGTAGGGGCCGGTCTGGCCGTAGCCGGAGATCGAGGCCAGGATGATCCGCGGATTCACCGCCCGCAGCGCGTCGTAGCCGATGCCGAGGCGGTCCTTCACGTCGGGCCGGTAGTTCTCGACCACCACGTCCGCCGTGCGCACCAGCTCCAGGAACAGGTCCCGGCCCCGCGGGGTGCGGAGGTTGAGCGACAGCGACCGCTTGTTGCGGTGCAGGTTCAGCATGTCGTAGCCGTGCCGGGGGCCGCTCATCCCCTCGTTGCGGTCGACGCCCGGCGGCGCCTCGACCTTGATGACGTCGGCCCCGAAGTCGGCGAGCACGCGGCAGCAGGTCGGGCCGGCGCGCACGCGCGTGAGATCCAGGACTCGGATGTGCTCAAGAGCTTTTGCGGGTTCGGATCGGGTCATGAGCCACGCTGTGCAAGAGGGCTGGGAAAATCGGTGATGTCGGTGGGCCGCCGCCGGTGCCAGCCGGTCCGCGCCTGCAGCGCCGTGGCCAGCGCCAGCAGCGGGCCGTCCGTCCCCGGACGGCCGACGATCTGGAGCGCCACCGGCATTCCGCGGTCGTCGAAGCCGGCCGGGACGGCAACCGCCGGCAGGCCGAGCGCGTTGACGAAACGGGTGTAGGCGCTGAGCTGGTAGAGCGTCGCCGCGCGGAAGTCCGGGGAGGCCGGGTCGGCCACGGCGACCGGCGGCGTGCGGATCGGCATGACCGGCAGCAGGAGGGCGCTGGCCGCGCCGAACAGGCTGTCCAGGATGGGCGCGGTGGCGCCGGACAGCGCCGCCTTCGCCGCGGCGAGGCGGTCGGGCGCGATGTCCAGGCCCTTGGCGAGCCGCCGGGCGAGGGTCGGGTCCCGCGCGGCGAGAGCGAGCCCGCCATGCTGGGCCGCCGCCTCGCCCTGAAGAATGAGAAAGAGGGGGTCGGACAGCGATTCGATGGTCGGCAGGCCCGGCCGCTGTTCCAGGGAGACGCCGCAGGCGGCGATGGCCTCCGCGCCGTCGCGGCAGGCCGCCTGGATCGGCGCTTCGGACGCCTCGACCGCGTCGGAGAGGAAAGCGACGCGGGCCGGCGGTTCGGATGGGAACTCCATACCCGTCGCCAGAACGGGCGCCAGGAGCTGGATATCGCGCGCGCTGCGCGCCAGAAGCCCGATGGTGTCGAGGCTGGGGGCCAGCGTCATCGCTCCGGCGACCGGCACCGCGCCGTAGGTCGGCTTCCAGGCGGTGACCCCGCAGGCCTGCGCCGGAATGCGCAGCGACCCCGCGGTGTCCGATCCCAGAGCGGCGAACACCGCGCCGGCCGCCACCGCCACCGCCGATCCGGAGGACGAGCCGCCGGGGACGATGTCGCGGTTCCAGGGGTTGAGCGCCTTGCCCACGCCGGAGGGCTCGTAGGCCAGCGCCGTCATGGTGGTGAAGCCGATCCGCCGCGCCCCGGCTCCGTCGAGCCGTTCCAGCACCGCCGCCGCCCGCTGCGGGGCATGGCCGGATGCGTCGTCCGCGGCAGCGGGGAGGCCACAGCCGGGCGAGCGGCCCACGCTGTCGAACATGTCCTTGGCGGCGTAGGGCAGCCCGGCCAGCGGGCCGGCGGTGTCCGTTTCGGCGGTGCCGATCTCGACGAAGCAGCCGAAGCGGGCCTGAACCTCCGGCGCCCAGGCCGCGCAGGCCGCGGCGGCCTCCACGCGGGCCGCCGACGGGAGCCCGCTCCAGTCCGCGAAACCGGCATCGGCCCCGCGGGGGTCGTCAGGAACATCGGGGTTCTGGATGGTCCAGGACATTCGGCCCACTCCCTCATCGCCGGACCTGATGATGAGGGTCTGCACAGTTGCCTAGAAGAACAATTGCGACACACCTGATTTCGAATTTCTCGAAATCACGGCTTCGGGACGGCCTGCTCCCGCAGGAAATCCAGAAGCCGTTGGCTCGGCGCATCCAGCGCATCGGGTGAACGAACGCAAATCTCGAAGCTGCGTTCCGCCCAGTCCTCGTCGAGGGCGACCAGTTCGACGCCGAGCGCGTTGGACAGCGGCAGCACGGCGCGCTTCGGCAGAACGCCGACGCCCAGCCCCAGGCTGATCATCTGGCACATCACCTCGAAGCTGCGGACCTGGACGCGCACCTTGATGAAGCGGCCCTCCGCCCGCGCCCGCTCGGCGAGCAGGCCGTGCACGGCGGTCCCGCCCTCCAGCGCCACATGTTCCTCGTCCAGAAGCTCGGCGAAGCGCAGGCTGGGCCGGCCGGCCAGCCGGTGCCCGCGCGGCAGCGCCACCCACAGCCGGTCCTTGGCGTAGGGGTAGCGGACCAGCCCCTCGGTCCCCCGGCCGCCGACGATGACCCCGATGTCGGCCTTCTTGCGATAGAGCGCGTCCAGCGTGTCGGCGCTGGGGCGTTCCTCCAGCTCCAGCTTGATGCCGGGATTCTCGGCGGCGAAGCGCGAGAGGTCGGCGGCGAGGCATTCCACCAGCGCCGAGGACGACGCGTAGACCCGCACATGGCCGCGCACGCCGGACCGGTATTCGGCGAGCATCGCCTCCAGCTGCGCCCCCAGATAGACCATGTCGTGGGCGTAGCGGAGCACGAGCAGCCCGGCCGGGGTCGGCTCGATGCCGTGCGGGCGCCGCTTCAGCAGCGGCATGCCGGCGTCGTGCTCCAGCAGCCGGATGCGCCGGCTGGCCGCGGACACCGCGAGATTCAAAGCCTCGCTGGCGCGGCTCAGGCTTTTCAGCTCGCAGGCTTTCACGAACAGCCGAAGCGTTGCCAAGTCATGGTGAAGCACGGTCCACACACCCCATCCGCAGTTCACCGGCCATCCGCAATCCGCCGGTCCCAACAGAGTGCCATTCCGGGCGCGGGCGGGCGAGTGCGTTGACGGGGGGAGGGGATTCAGGATGCCCGGATCACAGGGACAGGTCGAGCACCCGTCCCTCGAACACGCGGTCGCGCGACCCTTCCAGATGCCGGCGCATCCGCGCCCGCGCGGTGTCGGCGTCGCGGTCGCGGATGGCTTCGAAAATGCCCCGATGCTCCTCCAGAACATGGGACAGCCCGCCGCTCGGTCCCAGCAGCGACGAGCCGTGGAACTTCATGCCGACGGCGATGTGGTCCTTCAGCGCCTGCATCGACGACGCGTAATAGTGGTTGTTCGCGGCGTCCGCGATGGCGGCGTGGAAGGCGAAATCCGCGTCGTCGCGGTGGCGGTGGGCGCGGGTCGCGTCGGCCATCAGGTCGAGCGCCGCCACGATGTTGGACAGGGCCGCGTCGTTCCGGCGCAGGGCGGCGTGATAGGCGTGGTCGGGCTCGATAGTCAGGCGGAATTCGTAGCAGCGCTGGATGTCGGCGATGGTTTCCACCGGCGCGTAGCCGAGCAGCGGCCGGCTTTCCTCCACCGTCGCCCGCACGAAGCTGCCGGCGCCCTGGCGCGAGTAGATCATCCCCTCGTCGCGCAGCCGGCGCAGCGCCTCGCGCACGATGGGGCGCGACACCTGGAAGCGCGTGGCGAGCTCGTTTTCCCCCGGCAACCGCTCGTTCGGCTGGTAGTCGCCGGCGCTGATCTGGGTCAGCAGAAGCTGGTAGACGCGCTGGACGAGAGGCGTGTGGCGCCCCCGCGCCGCGGTGTGGCCCTCGCCATCCCCGGGCATTGGCGACGTGCCGTCCTCCAGCCCCCGTTCGCGTGACTCCATGCGGCCTTCTCCTGCGACGTCCTGCCAACTTGTAAAGATGTAAACCCATTCTGGCGGGTGGTTCAAGCAGAAAAGCAGCAATCAACCTTACAACATGTTGACAGGTGATTTGTTGTATGCCTCAATGATCCGGCCTTGAACAACGGGTCGGAACGTCATGCCGCCGCTTCACCTGATCGCCGACGACCTGACTGGCGCGCTGGACAGCGCGGCGGCCTTCGCCGGCCCGGCCCGGCCCGTCGCGGTCCATTGGGAGGGGATTCCCGCCGGTCTGGCGGCGGGCGCCTCGGTGGCGCTCGACACCGGCACGCGGGACATCGGCGACGCGGCGGCGGCGCGGCGGCGGGTGACGGGGTTGGCAACCCGGCTGCCGGCCGACCGTGGAGCGCTGCGCTTCGCCAAGCTGGACAGCCTGCTGCGCGGCCATGGCGCGGCGGAAATCGCCGCCTGGATGGCGGCGGACCGGCCGGACCATTGCATCGTCGCGCCGGCCTTCCCCTTCCAGGGGCGGGTGACGCGCGACGGTCGCCAGCGCGTCAAGGGCGCGGGTGGCTGGACGGCCGTCGCCACGGATCTGACGGCCGCATTGGCGGCAGAGGGCGAGCGGGTGCGGCTGTGCCGCCCCGGCGACCCGGTGCCGCCGGGCGTCAGCCTGTGGGACGCCGAGACCGACGCCGACCTCGCCGCCATCGCGGCCTCCGGGCTGGCCTTGTCCGGCCGGGTGCTGTGGTGCGGCAGCGGTGGCTTGGCGGCGGCCCTGGCGGTGGCGATGGGAGCTGAGCGCGAACCGGCGCCGTCGTTCGCCTCCACTCCGTTGCCCCGGCCCTTGCTGGGACTGTTCGGCACCGACCATCCGGTGACGATGGCGCAGCTCACGGCCTGCGGGGACGATGTTCTGGTCCTGCCGGACGGCGGAACCGCATCTGCGGCGCGCGTGGCCGCGCGTCTGGCGGAGCGCGGCGCCGCGCTGGTCCGCCTCGGCCTGCCCGACGGGCTGACGCGCGACGTGGCGGCCGAGCGCATCGGTCGGGAGCTGGGCGCGCTGGCCCGCCGCCTCGTCCCGCCGGCGACCCTGCTGGTGTCGGGCGGCGAGACGCTGCGCGCGCTCTGCCAAGCGCTCGGCGCCGGTCGTCTCGACCTCGACGGCGCCCTGCTGCCCGGCGTGCCCTGCTCGACCCTGCGCGGCGGCGGTTGGAACGGGGTGCGCGTCGTCTCCAAATCGGGCGCCTTCGGCGACCCCTCGCTTTTGCGCCGGCTGATCCGCGGGGACGCCCCCGACGCGGACCGGGCGGCACCGGAACCAACGCGCCACGGCACGCCCTGGCCGCATCGAGGAGAAGAAGCATGACCCCCCATCTGGCCATCACCATGGGTGATCCGGCCGGCGTCGGACCCGAGATCATCGTGAAGGCCTGCGCCCGCCTGAAGGAGCGGCTGGACGCCGGAAGCCTGCGGCTTCTGGTGATCGGCAGCAACCCGGCGCTGATGGCGGCGCGCGCGGCCCTGGGCAGCGACCTCGCCTTCCCCGAGGTGACGGCGGACGAGGAGTGGCCGGCGCTCGCCTGCCTCCAGGCCGGGCCGGAGGGCGAACCGATCCGCCCCGGCGAGCTGTCGGTGGACGGCGGCCGCTTCGCCTATCTGGCGGTGGAGCGCGCGGTGCGGCTGGCCGAGGCCGGGCGCATCCACGGGCTGGTCACGGCGCCGCTGAACAAGGAGGCGATGAACAAGGCCGGCTACCACTTCGCCGGCCACACCGACCTGCTGGCCGAGCTGACCGGCGCCCGCGGCTCGGTGATGATGCTGGCCCACGGCAACATGCGGGTCAGCCACGTCACCACCCACATCGCGCTGGAGGACGTGCCGAAGCGCCTGACGCCGGAGCGGCTGCGCTACGTCATCGACCGCACCGACGAGACGCTGGCCGGGCTGGGGCTGGAGCGCCGCCGCATCGCCATCGCCGCCCTCAACCCCCACGCCGGGGAGGGCGGGCTGTTCGGCCGCCAGGACATCGAGATCACCACCCCGGTCATCGAGCGCTGCGTCGCCGAGGGGCTGGACGTGGTGGGGCCGGTGCCGGGCGACACGGTCTTCGTCAAGCTGCGCGCCGGCCAGTTCGACGCGGTGGTCGCCATGTACCACGACCAGGGGCACATCCCGGTCAAGCTGCTGGGCTTCCACGTCGATCCGGCGACCGGCCGGTGGGACGCGCTGAGCGGGGTCAACATCACCCTGGGGCTGCCGATCATCCGCACCTCCGTCGATCACGGCACCGCCTTCGACATCGCCGGCAAGGGCATCGCCAACGAACTGAGCCTGATCGAGGCCATCGATTACGCCGAGAAACTGGCCGCCGCCCGCCGGCGGACCGGCTGAGGGAGGAGCACCCGCCATGACGGAGTCCATCCACGCCACCCCGCCCAACGCCACTCTGGCCGACATGTTCACGCCCATCGAGCTGGTCCGGCCCCCGCGCGTCCTGTTCGGCGGCGGTCTGGTCGCCTCGGTCGGCGCCTGGGCGCGGGAGAACGGCATCGCCCGCACGCTGGTGGTGGCCGACGCCTTCAACGCCGCCCGCGTCGGGCTGCTTGACCTGCCGGGCGCGGTGACGGTCTTCGACCGCGTGCGGCCGGAGCCCGACACCGCCAACCTCGACGACCTGTTGGCCGTGGCCGAGGCGGCGGAGCCGCAGCTCGTCGTCGGCTTCGGCGGCGGCAGCGCCATGGATCTGGCCAAGCTGGCGGCGGTGCTGCCGGGCAGCGGCCAGACCCTCGCCGACGTCGCCGGGGCGGAGCGGGTGCGGTCCAAGCGCGCCGCTCTGGCCCAGGTGCCGACCACCGCCGGCACCGGCAGCGAGGCCGGAACCCGCGCCCTGGTCACCGACCCGGCCGCCGCCAGCAAGATCGCCGTGCAGAGCCTGCACATGCTGGCCGATCTGGCGGTGGTCGATCCCGACCTGACGATGACCGTGCCGCGGGCGGTGACCGCCGCCACCGGGGTGGACGCGCTGGCCCATTGCGTCGAGGCTTACACCAACCGCAAGGCCCATCCGGCCATCGACCTCTACGCGCTGGCGGGCATCCGGCTGATCGGGCGCTGGCTGCCGCGCGCCGTCGCCGACGGGTCCGACCGCGAGGCGCGGGCCGGTCTGGCCCTGGCCTCGCTCTACGGCGGCTTCTGCCTGGGGCCGGTCAACACGGCGGCGGGCCACGCCGTCGCCTATCCGCTGGGGACCCGGCACCATGTGCCGCACGGCGCGGCCAACGCCCTGGTCTTCCCCCATGTCCTCGCCTTCAACGCCCCGGCGGTGCCGGAGAAGACGGCGGGGGTGCTGGCGGCGCTGGGGCTGAAGCCGGTCAGCGAACCGGCGGCGGTCCTTCAGGCGGCGCACGGCTGGTGCGTGGCGCTGGGCTGCACCATGTCGCTCTCCGACCTCGGCGTGCCGGAGGACGACCTGCCCCGCATGGCCGAGGAGGCGCACGCCATCCGCCGCCTGCTGGACAACAACCCGCGCCCGGTCGGGCGGGACGACATACTGGCGATGTACCGCGCCGCCTACTGACGACGGCCCGGACCGAAGCCGGCCCCCCAAGAAAACGCCCCAGGAAACGCCCAAGGTAGATGCGATGAGCAAGATCACAGGACCCTTCGTCGCCGTCGTCACCCCCTTCGACGCGGAGGAGCGGATGAACGAGGCGGCGCTGCGCCGGCAGGTGGCGCGGCAGGCGGCCGCCGGCAACGGCGTCTTCTGCGCGGGCACCAACGGGGAGTTCTACGCGCTCTCCGTCGACGAGAAGCGCCGCGCCGCCGAACTGTGCGTGGAGGCCGCCGCCGGCCGCGTGCCGGTGCTGGCCCACATCGGTGAGATTTCCACCCACCAGACCATCACGCTGGGCCGCGACATCGCCCGGCTGGGCGTCAAGGCGGTGTCGGCGATCACGCCGTCCTTCATCGCCTGCTCGCAGGAGGAGCTGATCGGCTATTACCGCCGGGTGGCGGACGCGCTGACCGTGCCGCTTTACCTCTACAACATCCCGGCGCGCACCGGGAACACGCTGACCCCGGAGGCCGCCCGCATCCTGGCCGACCACCCCAACATCGTCGGCATCAAGGACAGCGCCGGCTCGCAGGACAGCCTGGA
The DNA here is from genome assembly GCF_005222205.1 of Azospirillum brasilense. Taxonomy (NCBI): domain Bacteria; kingdom Pseudomonadati; phylum Pseudomonadota; class Alphaproteobacteria; order Rhodospirillales; family Azospirillaceae; genus Azospirillum; species Azospirillum brasilense. The sequence continues at coordinate 438,274 of NZ_CP032349.1, forward strand.
CGGCTTCCTCGCCGTGGCCCGCGAGCGTGACGATTTCGACGTGATGGTCGGCCCGGATTCGCTGATCCTGCACGGGCTGCGCAACGGCGCCGCCGGCTGCGTCTCCGGCCTCGGCAACGTGGCACCCCTGACCCTGAACCGCATCTGGACCGCCTTCATGGCGGACGAGAACGAGGCCGCCGAGGCCGCCCAGGCCCATTTCGGCCAGCTCCGCAAGGACCTCTACGCGCTGGGCTTCCCGCCTTCCATGGTCAAGCGGGCGCTGTGCCACGCGATGCCGGAGGTCGGCCACAGCCGCGGCCCGGTGCTGATCGACGGGGAGACCGACCGCGCCATCGCCACCCTGGCCGTCCGCTACGCCGAGGCCGCCGACGGTTCGCAGGAGTGACGCCCATGGTGACGCCCATGACCACCGCATCGACCCTGTCCCATCAAGCCGCTCCGCCGCCGGAGCCGGAGCGCCGCGGCCCGCTGGTTCCGGCGGCCGACGATCCCCGCCGCATCGACGCCTACCTGCCGTCGCCCTGCGTGCAGAACCACGCCGCCAATCTGGCGCTGCTGCCCAACGGCGACCTGCTGTGCGCCTGGTTCGGCGGCACGCAGGAGGGCATCCCCGACGTGTCCATCCACGTCGCCCGCCTGCCGGCCGGCGGCGACCGCTGGGAGGCGCCGGTCAAACTGTCCGACGATCCCGGCCGGTCGGAGCAGAACCCGGTCCTGTTCCCGGCGCCCGACGGCACGCTGTGGCTGATGTACACCGCCCAGATCTCCGGCCACCAGGACACCGCCATCGTGCGCTGCCGCGTGTCGGCCGACCAGGGGCGGAGCTGGGGGCCGGTGCGCACCCTGTTCGAGGCCGAGGGCCACACCGGCGTCTTCATCCGCCAGCCGGTGGTGGTGCTGGACAACGGCGACTGGCTGCTGCCGACCTTCCTGTGCCACGGCACGCCGGGCCGCGCCTGGGTGGGCGACCACGACACCAGCGCCGTGCGCATCTCCAGCGACGGCGGCCGGACCTGGACCGAGCATGCGGTCTCCGACAGCACCGGCTGCGTCCACATGAACATCGTGCCGCTGGCCGACGGGCGGCTGGCCGCCTTCTACCGCAGCCGCTGGGCCGACCATGTCTACCGCAGCCTGTCCAGCGACGGCGGGCGGAGCTGGACCGCGCCGGAGCCGACGGAGCTGCCCAACAACAACTCCTCCATCCAGGTGACGGCCCTGTCCGACGGACGGCTGGCCATCGTTTACAACCACGCCAGCGCCGCCGACGCGACCGGCCGCCGGCTGGGCCTGTACGACGACATCGAGGATGCGGGCGAAGATGCGGGCGAAGGGACGGCCTCCGCAGCGTCCACCGCCGAGCCTGCGGCCGAACCTCCGGCGGAGGGGCGGACGGCCTTCTGGGGGGCGCCGCGCGCGCCGCTGACCCTGGCGCTGTCCTCCGACGGCGGGGTGACCTGGCCGCTGCGCCGCGACCTGGAGGTCGGCGACGGCTATTGCATGACCAACAATTCGAAGGAGAAGCTGAACCGGGAGTTCTCCTACCCGGCCATTCTCCAGACGCCGGACGGCCGGCTGCGCATCGCCTTCACCTATTTCCGGCAGGCGATCAAATACACCGAACTGCCGCCGGGCTGGGTCGATGCCGGCTGGGTCGAATCCGGCAGCGGGCGATAAGGGGGAAGGAAGCATGCCCATGAGAGCGACACAGATGGCGCCCATCGCCGGCCTGCGGCCGGTCGCACCGACGCTGATCCAGATCCGCAACCTGAAGAAGACCTACGCCGCCGGCCGGGTCCAGGCGCTGTCGAACATCAACCTCGACATCGCCGATGGCGAGTTCGTCTGCGTCGTCGGCCCGTCGGGCTGCGGCAAGAGCACGCTGCTGCGCATCCTGGCCGGGCTGGACGATTACGACAGCGGGCAGGTGATGCTCGGCACCAAGTTGGTCTCCGGCCCGTCGCGCGACGTCGGCGTGGTGTTCCAGCAGGCCAACCTGCTGCCCTGGCTGACGGTGCGCGAGAATGTGGCGCTGCCGCTGCGCGTCGGCGGCGGCCGGCCCGACGGAGCGGACGACGTGGACCGCCTGCTGGAGGTGGCCGGCCTGAAGGATTTTGGCGGCCGTTACCCCTACGAGCTGTCGGGCGGCATGCAGCAGCGCGCCGGCATTTGCCGCGCCCTGGTGCGCAACCCGCGCATCCTGCTGATGGACGAGCCGTTCGGCGCGCTGGACGCCCTGACCCGCGAGCGGATGAACCTGGAGCTGCAGCGCATCTGGCAGAGCACCGGCAAGACGGTGATGCTGATCACCCACTCGATCTCCGAGGCGATCTTCCTCGCCGACCGGGTGATCGTGATGTCCGCGCGTCCCGGCCGCGTGCTGCGCGAACTGACCGTGGACATCCCGCGCCCGCGCAGCAACGACACCATCATCAGCCACCCGGATTACCCGGCGCTCGCCAAGGAGATCCGCGCGCTTCTGACCGGACAGGGAGAGGAATGATGAGCAAGCCCGACATCACGCTGGCGGTCGCCGATCGCGCCATCGAGTCCGCCCCCGCCTCCGAATCCCCGCCGCGCGCGCCGCGCCCGGTCAACGGCACGCTGATCGCCGGATTGGGGCTGGTGGCGCTGTTCGCCGGCTGGGCGCTCGCCGTCCGCTTCCTCGACGTGCCGTCCTACATCCTGCCGTCGCCCGCCGCGGTGTGGAAGGCGCTGTGGTCGGGGCTGGCGGTGTCGCCCTCCGACCCGCTCGGCTACTATCTGCCGCTGTGGGGCACGCTGAAGAACGCCGCCATCGGTCTGGCGGCCGGCGGCGGGCTCGGGCTGCTGCTCGGCTCGCTGATGGCGGAGAGCCGCACCATCGAAAAGCTGCTGATGCCCTACGCCTTCGCCCTGCAGAGCCTGCCCAAGGTGGCCATCGCGCCGCTGGTGGTGATCTGGTTCGGCTTCGGCGACGGGTCGAAGATCGCCATCGCCGGCCTGCTGTCCTTCTTCCCGATCCTGATCAACAGCTTCACCGGTCTGCGCTCCGTCGATCCGGAGAAGATCGACCTGATGCGCTCGCTCTCCGCCTCGCGCTTCGAGACCTACCGCATCGTCAAGCTGCCGAACGCCGCCCCCTACATCTTCGCCGGCCTGGACATGGCGGTGGTCTATGCCCTGCTGGGCACCATCGTGGCGGAGTTCCTGGGCGCGCAGCAGGGCATGGGCGTCGTCATCACCCAGGCCCAGGCGGTGACCGACGTGGCCGGCGTCTTCGCGGCCCTGGTGATCCTGGGCGCCTTCGGCATCCTGCTGCACGGCATCGTGCGCGGGCTGGAGCAGCGCATCGTCCATTGGGGCAACCGCGGCCGCAAGTGAGCCGCGGCCCGAACAGCTTGAATTCAAACAACACGATCAAGGGGGAGGACACCATCATGACCAACTTCAGCGTCACCCGCCGCCAGTGCCTGCAGGCCGCCGGCGTCTTCGCCGCCGCCATGGCGCTCGGCCCGCGCTCGCTCTTCGCGCAGTCCGCCCCGCGCACCGTGCGGCTGGGCGTCGGGCTGAAGTCGCTGAACGCCAGCGTCATCAACCTGCTGATTGGCGAGGCGCTGGGCTACAACGCCGCCGAGGGCTTCACCGTCAAGGGCATGGCGGTGGGCGGCAACGCCAACGTCCAGGTCGCGGTGGACCGCGGCGACGTGGAGGTCGGCATCGCCGTGCCGTCCTACGCGCTGCCGATCCTCGCCAAGGGCGAGTGGGGCGAGGCCATCAGCTTCTATCAGTACACCTACCCCTACAAATGGGACGTGGCGGTGAAGCCGGGCTCGGTGCTCAAGAGCTACGCCGACCTCAAGGGCAAGAACATCGGGGTGTCAGATTTTGGCGGCACCGAATATCCGGTGACCCGCAACGTCCTGAAGAATCTCGGCATCGACCCCGACCGCGACGTGAAGTGGACGGCGGTGGGTGGCGGCGTGCCGGCCGGCGTGGCGCTGCAGCGCGGGGCGGTCGACGCGCTCGCCTACTACGACACCGGCTTCGGCCTGATCGAGGGGGCGGGCATCCCCTTCGAGATCCTGACCCGCCCGCAGGGCCTGCCGATGATCGGCGGCCAGTTCCTGATGACGCTGCGCGACAAGCTGAAGAGCGACCGCGCGCTGATGGTCGGCTTCGGCCGGTCGGCGGCCAAGGCCTCGACCTTCCTGCTCGCCAACCCGACGGCGGGGGCCAAGGCCTTCCTCAAGCTCTATCCGGAGACCGCGCCGCGCGGCAGCAGCGAGGAGGAGGCCGTCAAGGCGGTGCTGGTCGCGGTCAGCCGCCGCATCAAGCTCTACCAGCCGCCCTATCCGGGCTTCAAGATGGGCCAGATCAACCCGGACGAGTTCACCACCGAGATGGCGCTGAACGGCATGGAGGCGAAGGACCTGTCGCGCTTCTACACCAACGACCTGATCGCGGACATCAACGCCTTCGACGCCGAGGCGGTGAAGGCCCAGGCGATGAGCTACAATGGCTGAGCGGTCGGACGTGGGGCGGCCCGAGGTGAAGCGGCCCGCGCCTCTCGGCCGGGCGCTGGTGACCGGGGTCAGCTCCGGCATCGGCGCGGCCATCGCGGCTCGCCTGCTGGACGACGGCTGGGAGGTGGTGGGGATGAGCCGCACCGCCCCCGCCATCGACCATCCGGCCTTGCGCTTCGTCGCCGTCGATCTGATGGACGCCGGGGCGCTGGCCGACGCCTTGGCCGGCCTGCCGCCGGTGCGGGCGGTGGTCCACGCCGCCGGCATCCTGCGCGTCGGCCGGCTCGGCGAGGCGGAAAGCGCCATGGCGGACGCGCGGGCGATGTGGCGCTTGCATGTCGAGGCGGCGACGCAGCTCGTCGAGCACGCCGTCCCCGCCATGGAGGAGGGCGGGCGCGTCGTGCTGATCGGCAGCCGCACGTCGGACGGCTCGGCCGGGCGCGGCCAGTACGCGGCCAGCAAGGCGGCGCTGTCGGGACTGGCCCGCTCCTGGGCGATCGAGCAGGCGCCGCGCGGCGTCACGGTGAACGTCGTCGCTCCCGGCGCCACCGACACGCCGATGCTGGCCGACCCCAACCGCGCCGGCGTGCAGCCGAAGCGGCCCCCCATCGGCCGTTTCGTGAAGCCGGAGGAAGTTGCGGCCCTGACCGCCTTCCTGCTGTCGGACGCGGCGGCCAGCATCACCGGCCAGCGCATCGTGGTGTGCGGCGGTGCCTCCCTGGTGTGAAGCGCCTTTTCCGGTTCAGTAAGCCTGGACGAGGCGCGGCACCCAGCGGACGTAGGTGAGCATCGCCGCCAGTTCCACCAGCGTCTGCGTCACCACCACCGCGGGCACCAGCGCCCCGCCGTCCGGGACGGCGAAGGCCAGCGGCAGGACGACCAGGGAGTTGCGCGTGCCGCCGCTGAAGACGACGGCCCGCGCCGCCCCGGTCTCCAGCCGGAACAGGCGCGCCACGGCCCGGCCGGCGTAGGGCATCACGATCGCGAAGGCGATGTAGAGCGGCACGGCCAGGGCCACCGCCCGCGCCTGGGCCGCCACGTCGGCAGCGACCGAGGCGACGACCAGGAACAGCACCAGCGCCATCAGCGGCACCGGCAGCCATGCCAGGGCGTCCGCGGCGGATTTTCCGACACCGCCGCGCGCCGCCCAGGCCTGCGTCGCCCCGGCCAGCGCCAGCGGCACGGCGATCAACCAGACGAAGGCGTCGATGAAGGGACCGGGCCGCATCAGCGCCGCCGCTCCCTCCCCGGCGAACAGGCCGAGACAGACGGGCAGGAGCAGCATCTGGACGAGCAGCAGCACCGGCGTCGCCGCCAGCACCAGCCGCGCGTCGCCGCGCCCGAGATGGGTGAAGACGACGACATAGTCGATGCAGGGCGCCAGCAGGACCAGCAGCACGCCGAGCCGCACCGCCGCCTGCTCCGCCGGCAGGACGGAGACCAGCCCGAAGACCACGCAGGGCACCACCGCGAAATTGACCAGCAGCAGGGCCAGCAGGAAGCGGGTGTTGGTGACGCTGCGCCGCAGGTCGCCCAGCGGGACCTGGAGAAAGGTGACGTAGATCAGCGCGGCGAGGGTGGGGTTGATTCCCGCGTCCCAGAGTTCGCCCGGCAGGACGGCGGCGCTCAGCAGACCGGCCGCGACCGCGACGAAATAGACGGTGACCTGATGGTTTTCCAAATCCGCGCGGGTGACGGCGGCCATGTCTCGGCTCCCGGTCATGGATTGTCCTTGTCGGCCTGCGGAACCCGCCTGGTCACGGGCAGCAGCGGCCGTCCTCGTGGTGGGGCGACAGCGCCTCGATGATGCGGCACTCGGCCATCCGGCCGCCGCGCCGGCACTGGTGGGCCAGCCGGTCCAACTCCTCGCGCAGGCGCTCCAGATCGGCGATCTTCCTCTCCACTTCACCCAGCTGTTCGAGGACCAGGGCGTCGACCTCGTCGCAGGGGCGGTCCGGCTGGTCGGCCAGATCGAGCATCGCCCGCACCGTCTCCAGCGGGAAGCCGAGGTCGCGCACCCGCCGGACGAAGGTCAGCCGCCGCACATGGTCGTGGCCGTAGCTGCGGTAGTTGCCCGCCGTGCGGGCGGGCGCCGGCAGGATGCCGATCTTCTCGTAGAAGCGGATGGTCTCGACCTTGGTGCCGGTCTGCTTGCCGAGCGCGCCGATGGACAGCTCCTGTTTCGCCATCACAAACCCTCTTGACCCTGTAGTAACTCCAGGGTCCATGGTAGCGCACGACAGGCAGCCGCGCACCCTCCAATGGCGCGGTCCGCCACACCGCCGGTCGGAGTGGATCATGCAGGACAGGACAATCGAGGCCGCCCCGGGCACCGGGCAGGCCTTGCGCTACAAGGTGGCGGGCATGGATTGCCCGAGCTGCGTCGGCAAGATCGAAACCGCGCTGCGCCGCCTGCCGGGGGCGTCGGGTGTCGGGCTCAACCACCATTCGCAGATTCTGCGGCTGACGCTGGACGAGGCGGCGACGCCGCGCGCGACGGTCGAGGCGACGATCCGCGGCCTCGGCTTCGGGGTGGAGCCCGCCGACACGATCCACATCGCCGACGGAGACGGCGTGGTTACCGACGCCATCAGCGGAACGGAGCCCCGCTGGTGGCAGACCGGCCGGGGCCGCCTCACCATCCTGATCGCTCTGTTGGTCGCCGGCGGCTATCCGCTGTCCTGGCTGGCGCCGGGCGTGGCGGATTACGCGCCGGTGCCCGCCGCCCTGTTCGGGCTGGCCGTCTTCGGGCGCCGCGCCGTCCGGCTCGCCCGCTCTGGCTCGCCTTTCAGCATCGAAATGCTGATGTCGGTGGCGACGCTGGGCGCGCTCGTCATCGGGGAGGCGGAGGAAGCCGCGGTGGTCGTCCTGCTCTTCGCCATCGGCGAACTGCTGGAGGGTGTGGCCGCCGGGACCGCCCGTTCGGGCATCCGGGCGCTGTCGGCCCTGGTCCCGCGGACCGCCCTGCTGATCGAAGGGGAGAGCGCCCGCGCGGTGCCGGTGGAGCGGCTGGAGGTCGGGCAGCTCGTGCTCGTCCGGCCCGGCGACCGCGTGTCCGCCGACGGCGTGGTGGAGGAGGGCGAGTCCGACATCGACGAATCCCCGGTGACCGGTGAATCCGTGCCGGTCGCCAAGACCGTGGGCTCTTCGGTCTTCGCCGGCGGTATCAACGCCACCGGCGTGCTGCGCGTCCGGGTCACCCGCAAGGCGTCGGACAACACCATCGCCCGCATCGTCCAGCTCGTCGAGGAGGCGCAGGCCGCCAAATCGCCGACCGCGCGCTGGATCGAGCGGTTCAGCGCCCGCTACACCCCAGCCGTCATCGCCGCGTCGGTCCTCGCCGTCCTGGTGCCGCCGCTGGCCTTCGGCGGGGATTGGCACACTTGGATCTACCGCGGTCTGGCGCTGCTGCTGATCGGCTGCCCCTGCGCGCTGGTCCTCTCCACCCCGGCGGCCATCGCCTCCGGGATCGCCGCGGGCGCCCGGCGAGGCCTGCTCATCAAGGGCGGCGCCGCGCTGGAGGCGATCGGCAAGGTGCGGACCATCGCCTTCGACAAGACCGGGACGCTGACCCTCGGGCAGCCGCGCGTCACCGACCTCCTCCCGCTCGACGGAAACGAGCGCACGCTGCTCGGCCTCGCCGCCACGGTCGAGAACGGTTCGGCCCACCCGCTGGCCCGCGCCATCCTGGAGCGCGCGGCGGCCGACGGCGTGCCGCTGCGTCCGGCCCGCGACCGCAAGGCCGTGCCGGGACGCGCGGTGCAGGCCGTGGTCGGCGGGCGCCTGATCGAGGTCGGCTCTCCCCGCCACGCCGTCGAGCGGGCCGTCGCCGGGTCCTTGCCCGCCGACACCGTCGCCGCCTTCGAGGAGGAGGGCAAGACGGTCGCCGTGGTCCTGGCGGATGGCCGGCCCATCGGGCTCCTGGCGCTGCGCGACGAGCCACGGCCCGACGCCGCCCAGGGGATCGCCGCGCTGCGCGGGCTCGGCGTGCGCAGCGTCATGCTGACCGGCGACAACCGCCGCACCGGTCAGGCGGTCGCCCGGACGCTCGGCCTGGAGGTCGAGGCCGAACTGCTGCCGGAGGACAAGCTGCGCGCGATCGCGGGTTTGAAAAAGGAAGGGGCGGTCGCGATGATCGGCGACGGAATCAACGACGGCCCCGCGCTGGCCGCCGCCGACGTTGGAATCGCCATGGGCGGCGGCACCGACGTCGCGCTGGAGACCGCCGACGCCGCCCTGCTGGGCAACCGCGTCGAGGGGGTGGCCGACCTCGTCACCCTGTCGCGGGCGACGCTCGCCAACATCCACCAGAACGTCGCCTTCGCGCTCGGCCTGAAGGCGGTCTTCCTGGTGACGACGCTGTTCGGCATCACCGACCTGTGGCTGGCCATCCTGGCGGACACCGGGGCCACCATCCTCGTCACGCTCAACGCGCTGCGCCTGCTCCGCCGCAAGGGTGTGAGCCCGGCGCCGGCACTCTGAAGGAGACCATCATGAGTTTGCCATGGGCGGCCCTGTCCGCTGGTCTGAGTTCCGCTGGTTTGAAACTGGCGGGGACCATCGGCGCCGCGGTCCTGGTCCTCGATCAGCTCACCAAATGGGTGGCGCTGGAGCATCTTCTGGATCCGCCGCGGCTGATCGAGGTCACGCCGTTTCTCAATTTCGTGCTCGGCTTCAACACCGGCGTCAGCTTCAGACTGCTGGAGAACGACAGCGTCTACGGCCCCTGGCTGCTCTCCGGAGCGGCACTGCTCGTCGTCGCGGTTCTCGTGGTCTGGGCGGCCCGCTCGGACAGCCGCGCCGAGGCGGCGAGCTTCGGCGCGATCGCGGGCGGGGCGGTGGGCAACGTCGTCGACCGCCTCCGCCAGGGCGCCGTCACCGACTTCATCGACGTGCACGCCTTCGGCTGGCACTGGCCGACCTTCAACGTCGCCGACATCGGCATCACCGGCGGCGTCGGCTTGCTGCTGCTCTCCGGGCTGTGGCCGCGCAAGGCGTCCGACGACGACACCCCGGCCAATCGGGATGGCGCGCCCCGCTGATCCAACGCTTATGATCCGGCGGCCGCCACGGCGCGCTTCAGGACGTCGAAGACGCGCGGGTCGCCCATCTGGGCGACGTTGAAGCGCAGAAAGCCGGCGGCGGACTGGCCGACGCTGAAGACATTGCCGGGGGCGAGGACCACCTGTTCGTCCAGCGCCGCCCGTGCGACCGCCGCAGCGTCCCGGCCGTCCGGCAGGCTGCACCAGAGATAGAAGCCGCCGCGCGGCATCAGCCAGGGGTGCAGGCCGATGGGCGCGAGCCGGTCCGCCGTGTCGCGCCGCAGCCGCTCCAGGCGGCGGCGGAGCCCGTCGAGATGCCTGCGGTAGCCGCCGTCGCCGAGGGTTGCGAGGACGAGTTCGGCAGCGACCGGGCTCGGACCGCCGAAATTCGTCGCGACCTGCAGATCGACCAGGGCCTCCACCCAGTCCGGCCGCGCCGCGAGGTAGCCGCAGCGGACCGAGGCGGAGAGCGTCTTGGAGAAGCTGCCGATCCGGATGACCTGGGCCAGCCCGTCGAGGACGGCGAGGCGCGGCGAGGGGTCCGGCTCGAAACCGGCGAAGATGTCGTCCTCGACGATGACGACGTCGTGGGCGGCGGCGGCCTTGAGCAGACGGTGCGCCGTCTGCGGCGACATTGTGGCGCCGGTCGGGTTGTGCAGCGCCGCGTTGGTGATGTAGAGGCGGGGGTGGTGTTCGGCCAGCGCCGCGGCGAACCGCGCGGTGTCCGGGCCGCTCGGCGTGTAGGGCACGCCGACGATGCGGACCTGATGGGCGCGCAGCAGGGCCTGGAAGTTGAAATAGCAGGGGTCGTCGACCAGCACCGCATCGCCGGGGCGCAGCAGGAAACGGCAGATCAGGTCGATCGCCTGGGTTCCCGATCCGGTCAGCAGGATCTGCTCGGCTCCGACGGCGATTCCCTCCTCCGCGAACTGCCGCGCCAGGAGCCGGCGCAGGGCGAGCGAGCCGCGCGTGCCCCCATAATCCGCCAGCAGGGCATCGTCGGCGTTTGCGAGGCGGCGGAGGGCGCGGCGCAGGGCGGTGTTGGGCATCCAGTCCGCCGGCAGCCACCCGCAGCCGGGCTTCAGCATCTCCGCGCCGGCGTCGAGCGACTGGCGTGACACCCAGAAGGGATCGATCGCCCGGTCGCGGCGCGGTTCCGCCTCGGCCAGGGCCAGCGGCGGCAGGGCGCCGGACACGTAGAAGCCCGATCCGGGCCGCGAGCGGATCACGCCGTCCGCGGCGAGACGGTCGTAGGCCTCCACCACGGTCGAGGGCGACACGCCCATGGTGGAGGCGAAGCGGCGGATGGAGGGAAGCCGGTCCCCCGGAGACAGCCGGCGGTCCGCCATTCTCTGGCGGATCGCCTCCATCACCTCCGTCGTCCGTGTGCCCGTTCGGTTCGTCATCGCCCGGCCTTCGGCAAGTGTGCGGCTTTCAGTACCAATACAGTTCGGTGGAATTGTACGGGACCGTCGCTGTCTTCGCCAGCCCCCGCCGCGCTAGGGTCACCCGGCAAAGGGAACGGGATGGGAAAGGGTCGGGACATGCGGTGGGCGACGGCGGGCTGGGGCAGCGGGTTGCTGGGCGTTCTCATCTTCAGCGGGTCGCTGCCGGCGACGCGCGTCGCGGTCGGCGGCTTCTCGCCCTTGTTCCTGACCTCGGCGCGGGCGCTGATCGCCGCCCTGCTGGCGGGTGCCCTGCTGGCCGTGCTGCGGCAGGCCCGGCCGCGGCGCGGCGACCTTGTGCCGCTCGCGGTCGTGGCGCTCGGCGTGGTCGTCGGCTTTCCGCTGCTCACCGCGCTGGCGCTCCGCCACATCACCTCGGCGCAATCCATCGTCTTCATCGGCCTCTTGCCGCTCTCCACCGCGCTGTTCGGCGTGCTGCGCGGCCGGGAGCGGCCGAAGCCGGTCTTCTGGCTGTTCTCGGGCCTTGGCAGCCTCGCGGTGGTCGGCTTCGCCCTGGCGCAGGGCGGCGGCGCGTCGCTCACAGGGGCCGCCCTGATGGTGGCGGCCATCCTGCTCTGCGGGCTGGGCTACGCCGAGGGCGCGGTGCTGTCGCGCCGTCTGGGCGGCTGGCAGGTGATCTCCTGGGCGCTCGTGCTGACGACGCCGGCGATGGCCGGTCTGGCGCTGGCGACCATGCCGGACGGCTGGTCGGGCATCGGGGTTCCGGCCTGGATCGGCCTTGCCTACGTCTCCGTCTTCAGCATGCTGATCGGCTTCGTCTTCTGGTACCGGGGGCTGGCGCTCGGCGGCATCGCCGGGGTCGGGCAGTTGCAGCTGCTCCAGCCCTTTTTCGTGTTGACGCTGGCGGGCCTTCTGCTGAACGAGCCGGTGGCCTGGAGCATGATCGCCGTGACCGGGTTGATCGTGCTGTGCGTCGCCGGAGCCAAACGATTCGCGTGAGCGGCGTTTCCGCCTCCTGCCGCGGCTCCCTGCGGGTTTGAAGCCTCAGCCTATGTCCATTGGACTAGCAAATCGTTTCTCGCCGCCGCCCCCCGGATCAGCTTAAAGTGGCGTCCCGCCGTGCGGCTCCGGCCGCGCCCCTGTTGTAAAGGGGGGTTTAGAACAGGAAGGACGGGACTCCTGCGCATGTCCGACGAGACCGACGTCTCCACCGCTCCCGAATTCCTCGCCAGCGGTGGCGAGATGGGCGCATTGATGCGCGCGTTCGACTGGGCATCGACGGCGCTTGGCCCGCCCGAGGACTGGCCGCGCAGCCTGAAGACCGCGGTGCGGATCATGCTGACGTCCCGTCAGCCGATCTGGATCGGCTGGGGCGCGGAGCTGATCTACTTCTACAACGACGCCTACAAATCGATCATCGGCGGAAAGCATCCCTGGGCGCTCGGCCGCCCCACGTCGGTCGTCTGGCGGGAGATCTGGGGCGACATCGGCCCGATGCTGGCGACCGCCATGACGGGCGACGAAGGCACCTACGTCGAGGGGCAGCTCCTCATCATGGAGCGCAACGGCTATCCGGAGGAGACCTACTACACCTTCTCCTACAGCCCGGTGCCCGATGACGACGGCAGCCCCGGCGGCATCATCTGCGCCAACACCGACGACACGCAGCGGATCATCAGCGAACGGCAGCTCACCCTGCTGCGCGATCTGGCCGCCGGGACCGCCGACGCCCGCACCCTGCCGGAGGTGTGCGAGCGCAGCGCCCAGGCGCTCGCCACCAACCCGCGGGACATGCCGTTCGCGCTGCTCTACGTGGCGGAGCCCGATGGCGCGGGCGCCTTCCTCGCCGGGTCCTGCGGCATCGAGCGCGGCCATTTGGCGGCGCCGGAGGCGCTGGCGGTGGACGGCACGTCGGTGTGGCCTTTCACCCCCACGCTCCACGACCCGGTGCTGATCGGCGATCTGGCGGGGCTGTTCGGCGCCAGCCTGCCGCCGGGTGTCTGGCGTCGGCCGCCGGCCCAGGCCGCGGCGATCCCGATCCCGGCCAGCGGCGAGGCCGGGCGGGCCGGCCTTCTCGTCGTCGGGCTGAACCCGTTCCGCCTGTTCGACGACGGTTACCGGCGCTTCCTGGGGCTGGTCGCGGGGCAGATCGCCGCGGCCATCACCAACGTCCAGACCTACGAGGCCGAGCGCCGGCGGGCCGAGATGCTGGCCGAGATCGACCGCGCCAAGACGGTGTTCTTTTCAAACATCAGCCACGAGTTTCGCACGCCGCTGACCCTCATGCTGGGGCCGCTGGAGGAGGTGCTGCAGGCGGAACCGGACAGGATGCGCGAGCATCGCGAGGACCTGATGGTGGTCCATCGCAACGGGCAGCGCCTGCTCAAGCTCGTCAACGCGCTCCTGGACTTCTCGCGCATCGAGGCTGGCCGGGCCCAGGCGCGCTACGAACCGACCGACCTCGCCGCCTACACGGCGGAACTGGCGAGCGGTTTCCGCTCGGCCTGCGAGCGGGCCGGGCTGCACCTCGTCGTCGACTGCCCGCCGCTCCCCGGTCCGGTTCATGTCGATCGCGGCATGTGGGAGACGGTCGTCCTCAACCTGCTGTCGAACGCCTTCAAGTTCACCTTTCAGGGCGCGATCGTGGTTTCGCTGAGGCTGGTCGGCGAGGGCGCCGAACTTCGGGTGAGCGATTCCGGCACGGGCATCCTCGAATCCGAGCTGCCGCGCCTGTTCGAGCGCTTCCACCGGGTCGAGGGCGCGCGGGGCCGCAGCCACGAGGGCACCGGCATCGGCCTCGCCCTGGTCCAGGAACTCGTCAAGCTGCATGGCGGCACGATCCGGGTCGAGAGCGAAATGGACCACGGCTCGGTCTTCATCATCACCGTGCCGTTCGGCACCGCCCATCTGCCGCCGGAGCGCGTCCTGTCGGAGCCAACCGGCGCGTCGAGCGGCGCGCGCGCGCAGACTTTCGTCGAGGAGGCGCTGCGCTGGCTTCCCGGCTCGGCCGCCGCCGAAGACGTTGCGCCGGCCCCTTTCATCAGCGCCGCGGAGTCCATCGCGGCGCCGGAGACGGGCGCGTGTCCACGGCTCCTGCTGGCCGACGACAACGCCGACATGCGCGACTATGTGAGCCGCCTGCTGAACGGCCGCTACATCGTCGAGGCGGTGCCCGACGGTCAGGCCGCCCTGGCGGCGATCCACGCGAACCGTCCGGATCTCGTGCTGACCGACATCATGATGCCCGTGCTGGACGGCTTCGGCCTGCTGCGCGCGATCCGCGAGGACGCCGACCTGCGCGACCTGCCGGTCATTCTGCTGTCGGCCCGCGCCGGCGAGGAGGCGAGCGTCGAGGGGCTGTCGGCCGGCGCCGATGATTATCTGGTCAAGCCGTTCTCGGCGCGCGAGCTGATCGCCCGCGTCGACACCGCCCTGGCCATGGTGCGGCTGCGCCGCGAGGCGGACAACGCGCTGCGCGAGAGCGAGGCGCGTTTCCGCAATCTCGCCGACCACGCCCCGGTGATGGTCTGGGTCACCGAACTCGACGCCTCCTGCACCTATCTCAACAAGTCCTGGTACGAGTTCACCGGACAGACCCCCGAGACGGGGTTGGGCTTCGGCTGGCTGGACGCGACTCATCCCGACGACCGTCAGGCCGCCGAGGACGTGTTTCTGGCCGCCAACGCGAAGCAGGAGGCGTTCCGGTTGGAGTACCGGCTGCGACGGGTCGATGGGGTTTACCGCTGGGCGATCGACGCCGCCGCCCCGCGCTTCGACGCGGACGGCGGATTCCTCGGCTACATCGGTTCGGTGATCGACATCACCGAGCGCAAGGAGGTCGAGGACGCCCAGAAGCGCCTCAACGACCTGCTGGAGCAGCGCATCGCCTCGGCGGTCGCCGAGCGGGAGCGGGCCGAGGCGCAGCTCCGCCAGGCCCAGAAGATGGATGCGGTCGGCAAGCTGACCGGCGGGGTGGCGCACGACTTCAACAACCTGCTCCAGGTGATCTCCGGCAACCTCCAGCTCTTGGCGAAGGACATCGCGGGGAACGACCGCGCCGAACAGCGGCTGCAGAACGCGCTGAGCGGCGTCAGCCGGGGGTCGAAGCTGGTCGCCCAGCTCCTCGCCTTCGGCCGGCGCCAACCCCTGGCTCCTCGGGTGGTCAATCTGGGCCGGCTCGTCCGCGGCCTCGACGAGATGCTGCGCCGCGTCCTCGGCGAGGGCGTCGAGATCGAGACCATGATCGCGGGCGGCCTGTGGACCACCTTCGCCGACGAGAGCCAGGTGGAGAACGCGCTGCTCAATCTGGCGATCAACGCCCGCGACGCGATGAACGGCCACGGCCGGCTGACCATCGAGGCCGGCAACGCTTTCCTCGACGATCCCTACGCCGCCCGGCACGCCGAGGTGGAGCCCGGCCAGTATGTCATGCTGGCGGTGACGGACACCGGCTGCGGCATTCCGCCGGACGTGCTGGAGCACGTGTTCGAGCCGTTCTTCACGACCAAGCCGGAGGGGCAGGGCACCGGCCTGGGTCTCAGCATGGTCTACGGCTTCGTCAAGCAGTCTGGCGGGCACGTCAAGATCTACAGCGAGCCCGGCCAGGGCACCACGGTCCGCCTGTATCTTCCCCGCGCGCATCGCACCGAAGACGTGGTGACGGTGATAGACACCGGTCCGGAGACGGGCGGGTCGGAAACCGTGCTGGTGGTCGAGGACGACGACGATGTGCGGGCGACCGTGGTCGAGATGATGTCCGATCTCGGCTACCGCGTGCTCAAGGCGCGGGACGCGCAGAGCGCGCTGGCCATCGTGGAAAGCGGGGTGCCCATCGACCTGCTGTTCACCGACGTGGTCATGCCGGGGCCGCTGCGCAGCCCCGAACTGGCGCGCCGCGCGCAGGAGCGGCTGCCGGGGATCGCGGTCCTGTTCACCTCGGGCTACACCGAGAACGCGATCGTGCATGGCGGGCGGCTCGACCACGGCGTCGAACTGCTGAGCAAGCCCTACACCCGCGAGGCGCTGGCCCGCAAAGTCCGGCATGTCCTGCGCAACCAGCAGCAGAGGGCGAAGGGGGCGTCCGGAGACCGGGGCGCCGCCGCGAAGCCATCCGCCGTATCCGCGCCGGCGCCGCTGGCCGGCCGTCAGGGCCTGCGCGTCCTGCTGGTGGAGGACGATGCTCTGATCCGCCTCGTCACGGTGGAGATGCTGACCGGGCTCGGCCATTCGGTCGTCGAGGCCGGCAACGCCGAGGAGGCGCTGTCGATCGCCGAGACGCAGCCCGTCGACGCGCTGCTGACGGACATCAGCCTGCCGGGGATGTCGGGGGCCCAGCTGGCCGCCGCGCTGCGCAAACGCCACCCGGCCCTGCCGGTCGTCTTCGCATCGGGGGCCGACCGGGCGCCCGACGGCGGCGTCCACCTGCCGAAACCCTACGACGAGGCGGCGCTGGCTAGGGCGCTGGCAAGGGCGGCGCCGGACGAGGCGGGCGGATCGTCCCGCTGAGGGGCCTGTCCGCCGCCTCCACGACGTAGGCGCGCATCGTCAGGGCGGCCCTATGGCCGGACGCCCTCCGTCCCGCCACCGCGGACTTAGCAAGGGGCCGGGCGGAGGGCTCACGGCGTCAGGAACAGGGCCGAGGTCCAGACCCGCGACTGGTCGCGCTGGCGCGCGGTGAGGAACAGCGGATGCTCGCGGCCCGGGGCGAGGCCGAGGTCGGCGAGCCGGATGCGCCCGGCAAGGTCGCGGGGCAGCGGCGCCTCGGTGACGCGCTCCACCGTCACCTCCAGTTCGGTGCCGGGCAGGGTGCGGGTGACCCGCGCGGAGTCCGAGTCGGCCAGCAGCGCGTCGCCGTCGATGTCCAGGACCGCCTCCGGGGCGTGCGGGTTGGGCGGCGGGCTCAGCGGGTTGCCGACCTTCACATAAGTGCCGATGGCGAGACGCACCTGGATACGCGCGCCGGCCAGCCGCGACAACGCCAGCTCCACACCGTCGCTGTCGCCGTGGGTGACGGTGCGGATGGCGACGGTGGTCGCGTCGCGGCGCCAGCAACCCTGTTCCGGATGGTCGAAGCCGAAGGGCTCGACCCGCTGCACGGCGGCGCCGGTGATGGTGATCCCGCCGTCCCAGTAGGCGCCGCGGTAACGGTCCTTGATGCGGGCGCCGCCCAGCCGCAGGCGGATCTTCGTTTCTGACAGGCCCAGCTCGCGGTGCAGGTCGCGCTCCCAGACCAGCCGGTCGCCGTCGAACAGGCGCAGGCTCTCCCACCCGCGGTCGCCGAGCAGGCGATAGTCGAGCGCATCGTCGGTGCCGGCCCGCACCACCTCGCCCATCCAGCGGTCGCCGAGCCGCAGGCTGGCG
The DNA here is from genome assembly GCF_005222205.1 of Azospirillum brasilense. Lineage (NCBI taxonomy): Bacteria > Pseudomonadati > Pseudomonadota > Alphaproteobacteria > Rhodospirillales > Azospirillaceae > Azospirillum > Azospirillum brasilense. The sequence continues at coordinate 455,590 of NZ_CP032349.1, forward strand.
AAGCTGCGCTCCCCGGTGGTCGCGAAGGTCCGCCGCGCCCGTAGCGCTTGGCCCACCGACGCGCGGTCCAGCCGGTCGGCGAAGACACCGGTCAGCCCGCCGCGCGCCCCGAACACCGCGGTCGCCGGCGCACCGCCGCCGCAGCGCCCCTGATGCTCGTCGCTGCTCGCCGAGGCGCCGAGCCGGTAGCCGCGGGCCAGGGCCTCCGCATAGACCCAGTGGAACTGGCCCCAGGCGGAGCCGATCTCGATCAGCCGCTCCAGCTCCGGGTGGTGCCAGTCGAGATTGCAGCGCCGCCCGCCGACATGGGGGATCAGCAGATGGCCTTCCGGATCGTCCTGATACGCGGCGTAGAGGTCGTCGAGCGGCCAGGCGCCGGGGCGCAGCGCGCCGCGGGTCGACTCGTTCCATTCGAAGGAGCGCACCGGCTGGCCCCGCCCGTCCGCCGGGAAGCGCGGCGCGCCGTCGCGCAGGAAGATCACGTTGTGGTCGCCGCCCGCTGCGGAATTGCCGCACCACTCCGTGCCGGGGTAGCAGACGAAGCGGCCCGGCTCGTTGCAGCGGTCGATCAGGCCGACTGCCTCGGTCCAGGCGCGCTCCGTCACGTTGAAGTCGTTGGCGGTGTAGCCCAGCACGTCCAGCCCGGCGACGTCGCGCCCGTAGGACAGGTTGTAGGCGGTGTCGTTGGTGCCCACCGTGTCGTTGGAATGGACGTGCAGGTCGGCGTAGACGGCGCGCGGCGCCCCGTCCTCGGCGGTGACGAAGGCTTCGGCGGGGGCGAGGCCCGGCGCCGTCGCGGCGATCCGCCATTCCCCGGCGCCGACGTCGAGCGCCTCGCGCCGGACCAGCCAGCCGTTCGCCTGCGGGTCCGGAGCCAGCGTGACCGTCCGCGCGCTCTCGCCACCCGGCCCGGTGCCATTTGGCCCCGTGATGGTCAGGGTGGCGTCCAGCGTGGCGTCGAGGCAGCAGTTGCCCCAGGCGTCGTCGGCGCGCAGCAGCAGCGACGCCGGGCCGGGGGCGATCAGCCGCGGCGCGACCAAGCGCAGGGTGGCGGGAGCGCCCGGAACGATGTCGATCACGCAGTCGCCCGGCACCTCCGCGTATTTCTGGCTGCCCAGCGGGTCGATGAAGACGCGGAAGCGGAAGCCCTGCTCGACGAAGGTCTGCACCCGCGTGCCCGGCCCGCCCTGGCGCCGGTCGCCCAGCCGGATCACGATGCGGTCGCCGGGATTCAGGTAGCCGTCGATCACGTCTATGACGATGGCCTTCTGGTAGGGCCGCTCATGCCCCTTCTGGTCGAAGCGCACCTTCAGCGCCTGCACGGTCGCCGGGCTTTGCCCCGGAACCAGCGGTCCGGCCTCGTACTCGGCGGAGACGAAGTTGGCCGCCGTGGGGTCGCTGGTCTGGAACAGCGCCCAGTCCGAATAGAACTTCATCGCCAGCTTGATCCCCGCCCCGTCGGCGAGGCCCGACCCGCCGACCTCGTAGGTCAGCGTCACCTCGGTCCATTCACCGGCCACCAGCCGCCGGTGGGAGCAGGCGGTCGCGCCGAGGAAGGGGCGGGCCTTGTTCCGCTCGTAAAGGCCGGTGGGGGCGATGTGGCCGGCGGGGACGGGATTGCTCATGGGACGGGACCTCGGGCAAGGGGGCGGCGCGCCGCGATGGGTAATACATTGCATAACAAGTTCGATAATACAATATAAGACATGTGGTGCGTCCCACCGGGAGGCGGCGATGAGCGGGGGCTTGAGCGGCTGGGGTTCCGGTGGCATCAAGGCGCGGATGCATTCGCCACGGGCGGGGAGGGGACGGTGGCCCCGATGAGGGACGGTTTGGTGCGGGACGGTTTGGTGCGGGAGAACGCGACGGCCCTCTACCGGCAGATCGCCGACCGGCTGCGCGAGGAGATCGCCGGGGGCCGGTTCGAGCCGTCGGGCCGCCTGCCGAGCGAGAGCGAGATCGGCATCCGCTTCGCGGTCAGCCGGGTGACGGTCCGCCTCGCGCTCGACCGGCTGGAGGCGGAAGGGCTGATCGAGCGGCGCAAGGGCAAGGGCACCTTCACCGCGGGCAAGCGCGTCCGCCACCCGCTGGACCGGCTGCGCAGCTTCCACGAATCCCTGCGGCTCCAGGGATTGAACGCCGGCATGCGTCCCCTGTCGGCGGGCATCACCGCCACGCCGCCGGACCTGACGGACGCGTTCGGTCCGCGCTGCCTGGAGGTGCGCCGCCTGCATCTGGTGGACGGGGAGCCGGTGGCCTTGGGGCGCAGCCTGCTGTCCCCGGAACTGGCGGGCGTCGATTGGACGGCTGTGGGGGAAAAGCCGATCTACGCCATCCTGCGGGAGGTCACCGGCAAGCCGGTGGTCGGCGCCGACGTCGAGGTCAAGGCCGAGGCTGCCGGCGCGGCGGTCGCCGAACCGCTCGGTGGGACGGTGGGGATGCCGGTGCTGGTGATGATCCGCCGGTCGTTCTTCGCGGACGGCGCGTGCGCCGACCACGCCGTTTTCCACGTCCGTCCGGAGCGCTACAGCTTCGTGCTGTCGCACCGCTGGGAGGGCTGAAGGCGGTCCCGGCCGCACATGCGGCCGAAGCCCGCCGGCAAGTGAGGCGATGTGAGTCTAAAGCGAACGGAAGTTCGCTTTAAGACGCCGCCGGGCCGCTCAGCGCAGCGTCTCGGCGCAGCCGTCGAGGCCCAGCCCGCGGCACAGCGCCTGGGCCAGCAGGCGGCCGTCCGGGTTGTCGGGCCCGACCGTGCCGGGCGGACGCCCGAGAAGCGGGTAGAGCATCATGCCGCCCAGCGGGTCCTGCGCGACCTTGCGCGTAATCTGCTCGGCCAGCGGCACCGTGTAGGTCGGCCCGCCGAGCTGGCTCGGCGGCACCTGGACGCCGAGGGCGAGCGGCCCCGTCCAGACCTGCCGGTAGGCCTGCCAGGCCTGCCAGGGATCGAAGGTCGGTCCGCCCTCGTAAGCCATGATGGAGACGAGGTCGATCGCCTCAGCCTGCGGGGAGCGCAGCAGGTTGAGCATCGACCCGGTGTGGGGACCGCGGGGCTGGGCGTCCCGGAACGCGCCCTCGCCATAGGCCCCGATGCTCCAGCCCGGCACGGTCAGCAGCAGGGGGCGCGGGAAGGCGGCGCGGAAGCGCGGGACCAGATCCTGCCACGCCGCGTCGGAGAGGCAGCGCACCCGCCCCCGGACCGAGCAGCCGGGGGACACCGGCTCGAAATCCAGATCGATCCCGTCGGCGCCGAGATCGCGGACCAGCCGCACCAGGGCGTCGAGGTTCAGCGCGTCCCAGTTCGCGTAATTGACACCGCCGACGGCGAGCAGCACGCGGGTCTGCGGCTGGCGCTGCTTCAGCAGCGCGATGGCGTCCCTCAGCACCGTGCCGGAAAAGCCGTATTGCAGGCCGGTCCCCTTGAGGTCGAGGCGGCCGGGATAGACGGCGTCCGGCCGGACGAAGGACAGGGCGACCAGATTCATGTAGCCGGGGAGGGTCGCCAGCGTCGTGGCGGCCGGGCCGGTGGCCGGGCGCTCGTACCAGCTGTCATGGTAGACGAGCAGGGGACGCGCCGGCAGCCCGTCCGCTTTCGCACCCGTCATGCCACCCGCCAGAAGCCCGGCGGCGATGGCCAGGGCGCCTAGAACACGTCGCGCCCGAACAGGCCGGTGGTCACGGTGCTGATGATGATTTTCGCATCGAGCCATAGCGACCAGTTCTCGATATAGTGGATGTCCATGTCAACCCCGACGCGCGCCTTCTCGACCGTGTGGATGCCGCCGCGCATGCCGTTGATCTGGGCCCAGCCGGTGATCCCCGGCTTGACGCGGCTGCGCGCCGCGTATTCGCGCGCCACCTCGGCGTAGCGCTGGTTGCCGACCCGCATGTTCGGGACGTGGGCGCGCGGGCCGACCACCGACATGTCGCCGGCCAGCACGTTGAAGAGCTGGGGCAGCTCGTCGATGCTCGTCCGGCGGAGGAAGCGGCCGACGCGGGTGATGCGCGGGTTGTCGCGGCTGGTGCCGACCGCGCCGTCGTCGCTGTCGTCCACCTTCATCGTGCGGAACTTCAGCATGGTGAAGGGCCGGTTGTTGAAGCCCACGCGGGTCTGCCGGAAGATGATCGGCCCCGGCGAATCCAGGCGGACCGCGATGGCCGCGGCCAGCATGAAGGGCGAGGCGACGAGCAGGCCGAGGCCGGCGACGGCGACGTCCTCGATCCGCTTCACGATGATCTGCATGCCGCGCAGCGGCTGCCGCATCACCAGCAGGGCCGGGATGTCGCCGATGTGCCGCAGGTTGGCGAGCCGCAGCCGGATGCTCTCCTCGTCCAGCGGAATCAGGATGTCGAGCGAGATCATCTGAAGCTGCATGCGCAGGCTGTGGATGCGCATCGCCGCCCGCCAGGGCAGGGCGATGACGACCATGTCCACGCGGTTGTCCGGCAGGAAGCGCTTGAAGTCCGTCAGATCGCCGGACACCGTGAGGCCGGCCAGGGCCGCCGGCCGGCGGTCGGCGTCGCGGTCGTCGAACAGGCCGAGGATGCTGTAGTTCGCCCGGTGCTCGGGCAGGGCCAGATGCGCGATCATCCGTTCCGCCACGTCGGTCGCGCCCAGGATGACGACCCGGCGGCGCAGCACCCCGCGCTCCTCCAGAAAGCGCACGCCCCGCGCCGCCAGGATGCGGCCCGCCCCGAGGCAGGCGAGCGCCATCCCGCCCCACAGGGCGAGCATATCCGATGGGCCGACCTCCGGCAGGAAGGCCCAGACGAGCAGCGACAGCACCGTCCCGGCCGGCAGCAGGCCGCCGACCACGTCGAGCAGCGACTTTCCCCAGTGCCGGTAATTCTCGACGCGGTAGGCGCCGATGGTGGTCATGGCGCGCAGATAGACGACGAGCGTGACGGCGGTGAAGATGATCGCCTGGATGACCAGGCGGCCGTCATCGAAGGACGCGCCGTCCGTCCGCTTGGTCCAGGCGGCCCAGGCGGCCAACCCGGCCAGCGCCAGCAGGACCCCGTCCAACCCCTTCACCAGACGGTTGACCAGCCCATGCGTCCAATGCAGCCAGCCATCCCGCGCACCGGCGAAATCGCCGGACGGTGGCGCGGCCTCCTCCGGTGGGCCATCTGATCCGGTGTCCGCTGGCGGCGCGGCAGGGCCCGGAACGGCAATTCGCTCGTCTGCCGGAAAACGGACCTGCACGTCGTCGCGCATGGCGGTCTCTTACCCCTGCACGAAGCGGCGGATGATCGGCTTCAACGCCTGCCCCAGCGGGTGGGAGCGAAGCCGGCGGGTCAGGCCGGTCTGCCGGATGAGTTGCATCGGCGTCCGCGGCGTGCGGAACACGGTGACGGGCTGGCCGAACAGCTCGGTGTCGCGCACGTAATGGCGCGACGCCATCGCCCCGACCAGCATGGCGCGGTAGCGTCCGGCCCACTCCGGGCGGGCCAGCAGCAGCTTGTTGTCGCCGATGGCGAAGGGCGCGAGGGCTCCCGGCCGATCGATCATGAAGCGGCACATGCCCTCGGACACGGCGGGGAATTCCGGGTTGAAGTAGTCGTCGAGGACGATCACCCCGCCATCGCCCAGACTGTCGTCGGCGATGCCCAGGTCGTGGCGCGTGATGTCGGCGGTGTGGCCGCCGTCGATGCTGAACAGGCGGACCGCAGGACCCAGCCGGCCGGCGAGGCCGCTCCAGGACAGGGCCAGGGAGTTGCCCTTGACGACCTCGACCGACGCCGGCTCGATCCCGAAGCGGACGAGGTTGGCGCGGAAGGCGGTTTCGTCGCCTTGCCCAGACTGGTCGACGTTGAATTGCTGGTCGTCGAACAGATCGATGGCAAAGGCCCGCTCGCCCGCTTTGCGGACAAGCGCCAGCAGGATGAACAGCCGTCCGTGATGGACGCCGATCTCGCCGACGCTGCCCGTCACGCCCTCAGCGTTCTGCCAAGCGCCGACCGTGGCGATCAGGCCAGCGTCCAGGCGCGACAGCCAGCCGTCCACGCGGCGATGGCCACCCTGGACATAACGTTGCAACGGCGATGACGGCGCTATCATGGGTTGAGATGTCATGATGTCCTATCACTAGCATACTATCTAAAATGGCTTAAGACAGCATTTCCGTCGTCAGCGCGATAAATTTCGACAAAGAGTCACAAGGGATCTCTGCAACATTGTCGCATTTCGTCGCATTTCGGAACGCCACTGTCCAATAATTCCGTTGCGCACGCCTTGCGGTTCCCTGGTCCTTGTCAAGACGTCGAGAGAACATCGCCTCCAGCCGCTCGTCATGGAAGCCCTGATGGGCCGGCCGGCGGCGGTCATGGTCTTTCCCCGCTGAAGACCGGGCGTTTCGGCGGGTGAAGGGGGCCCTGGGCGCCGGCCGGACGGCGGGCGTTGCGCCAGAAGAGGGCAAGCGCCATCACGCTGGCGACCTCGCCGGGCGTGAAGACGACGGAGTAGATGGTGGAGGTCGCCAGGGCGAACAGAACGTAATCGCCCAGCGCCTGGGTCATGGGATCGTCGCCGGTGGCGGCCTTGCGGGCGGTGCGCAGCGCCGCGACGTAGAAGGCCGCGATCAGCACCGCGCCGATGACGCCGTATTCGAAGACGATGCCGATCCAGCCGATGTCGGCGAGATAGAATTGATTGTTGCCCAGGATGTCCGCCAGGGTCACGTTGCTGAAGCGGGTGATGGCGCCCACCCCCAGCAGCCAGCGCAACGGCGTCACCTCCAGGAAGTCGAGCGCCAGGATGATGGAGTTCTGCCGGATCGACAGGGAGGCGCCGAGCATCTGCTCGGCCCGGTTGGCGAGGTCCACGCTGTAGACGGCGGCCAGGGCGACCGCCGCCAGCAGGGCCATGCTGACCGCCAGGATCCGCCACCAGCCGCGCGCCGAGGTGATCATGGCGAAGCCGACCACCAGGACCACGCTGCCCAGGGCCGTGCGCTGCTTGTAGATCAGGACCATCAGCAGCAGCCCGACCAGCAGCAGCGGGATGGTCCACCATTCCCGGTACGCGCAGAACCGCCGGGCCAGGTAGAAGAGGAACAGCACGCCGAAGAACATCGGCATGTAGATGCGCGGGCCGCGCTCGACGTCGTACATCAGCAGCTTGCTCTTCAGCGGGTCGGTGGCGTAGGCCTCCGGCGGGAGGACCAGCCACAGAGCGAGCATGATGACGAAGGTGCCGGCGCCGAGCGCGATCAGCGCGCCGCGCACCTGCGGCAGCGTCGGGCGCAGCAGCGTCAGAAGGGCGGCGAGGGAGAAGTAGTAGGCGAAGGGCCAGACCTTGACCGTGGTCGCCATCGCATCGGTCAGCCCGTTGCCGAGCTGGACCATGGAGACCGCCGGGGTGATCGCCACGAGGTAGGCGAGCAGGGCGATGCACAGCGACTTGAACGGCAGCTCGATCTGCGCCAGCGCGTAGACGGCCAGCGGGATGGTCAGGACCGGCCAGCTTTTCGACAGGGCGTAGAGCGGCGGGACATCGACCAGATAATGGAAGCTCTGCCCGAACAGCGGCAGCACCGCCAGCAGGATCATCACCGTCAGGGCGCGGGGCTGGGCACGGCGGGGCGCCGCCACCCGGACGGGCGACAGGATGCGGCCGCGCTGCCGGGCTCCCAGCTCGACGATCATGGGCGCGCCGCCGGCTTCGGGCGCGCTTGGCCCCGCTGCTCCGACCACCAGGCCGACAGCGCGATGCCGAGCAGCGGCAGGGACTCCACGAAGACCCGCCGGGTGTGGCCGCGCGGATTCTGGGCCAGCCGGTACAGCCATTCGAGCGCGAAGCGGCGGAACAGCGGCGGCGCGCGTTCGACCAGCCCCGTCACGAACAGAAGCGAGCTGCCGACGCACAGCCCGACGCCGGTGGCCTGTCCGGTGTTCCGGATGGCCAGCGACAGGCATTCCGACTGCGGCGCGCCGACCGCCAGGAAAACGAAGCGGGCCGGGTGGTCCAGCACGAAGCGGACGCAGCGCTCGACCTCCCGCGGGTCGGCGGAGAAGCCCATCGGCGGCTCGTGCCGGGCCAGCCGGGTCAGGCCGAAGCGGTCGCGCAGGCGGCGCTCCAGCTCGTCGCTGCCGCCGATCACCGTGACGGTATCGTCCGGCGTGATGACGTGCGCGAACAGGTGGGCGGTCAGGTCGCTGCCGCTGGCGCTGGGCAGCGGCTTGCGGAACAGCCGCCGCGACAGGTGCCGCATGATCTGGCTGTCGCACAGCCGCAGCCACGCGCCGTCATAGGCGGCGCGGAAGCGGGCGTCGTCGCCGCGGTGAAGCCGCACCACATGCTGCGCGTTCGGCGTCACGACGTAGGCGAAGGGCTCCCCCGGCGCCCGCGCGGCGATGGCCTGGGCGGCGCCGGCCACGTCGAGGCGGGTGATGGAGACCCCGAAGACGGTGTCCGCGGGGTGCTCCCGCCCCGGTTCGGTCTGGGGCGTCGTCATGGGAAAGTCGTGATCGCGCCGGTTTGACGGCTGATCGTGTAGTTGAACGTGCGCTCGAACGGGACGACGCGGTTGATGAACTGCTCGACCCACAGGCCGGTCTCGGCGATGGAGCTGCGCGGCACGAACAGGATGTCGCCGGCGACCAGCGGCACGTCGCCGGCCGCTGCCCCGGTCTCGATGAACCGGCGGGTGTCGATGGTGCGCAGCATCGGCTTGTTCTCGGGGTTGCGGCGGATCAGCACCACCTCCTCGTACCGCGCCTCGCGGTCGAAGCCGCCGGCCAGCATGATCACCTCCATCACGCCGATGCGGCCGTTCAGCAGGTAGGTGCCGGGGCGGGCGACGGCGCCGCCGATGTAGGCGCGGTTCGACGGGGTCTCCTTCAGCCCGATGCTGACCTGCGGAGCGCGCATCCAGCGCCGGGCGCGCGTCTCGATCACGTTGGCCAGCTCGCCCGGCGTCAGCCCGGCGGCGTCGACCTGCCCGGCCATGCGCAGCCCGGCGGAGCCGTCGGGGCCGATCATCACCTCCTCGTCCATGTCGGGGACGAGCGTGAACTTGACCTGGAAGCGGTCGCCCGGACCCAGCCGGTAGGGCGGGGTTGAGTCCTCCCAGCGGGCGAAGCCCTCGGGCATCGCCTCCTTTGGAGTCAACGACTGGCCGGTGCACGCGCCGAGCGCCAGCAACGCCGCCAACAGGAAGCCCCGCATCGCGGCCATCCGCATCACAGCCATCGGTAGATCACCTGGGGAATGTGGAAGTGACGGCCGGTCAGCACCAGGCCGACGATGTCGCCGCCGGACGCGAGGATGGAGTCGCGCATCCGGGCGGCGACCGGCGCACGGGTGTGCTCGGCGCGGGCGACCAGGATGTTCGCATCCACCATCGGCGACAGCCGGCGGGCAAGATGGCTGTTCCCGATCGGCGGCGACAGAATCAAAATGATGTCAAAGCGTTGATTCAGCCGTTCCAGCATCTGGCGCGACTGGGCGATGGGGGTGCGCAGGCTGCCCAGCGCCGATCCCGTCGCCTGCCGCGACACCCAGAGCAGCGGCACGGCGGAGGGCAGCGTTTCGAGGTCGCCGGTGCCCTGCGGCTCGATGGTCGGCAGCCGCTCGCCGGCCCCGCCGTCCGCATCCCCGGCCGCCTCGCCGTCCGTCTTGTCGTCGGCCCCGGCGTTGATCGCGGCCAGCTGGCCGGTGCCGTCGCCGCAGAGGTCGATGACCAGCGTCCGCAGGCCCCGCCCCTTGGCGAATTCCAGGGCCAGCCCGCGCGCCACGATGGCGTCGCCGTCGCCGTCGTTGGCGGTCACGAACTGGATCAGGCCCATCGGCTGGTCGTCCAGGCCGTGGTCGCGCAGCTGGGCGGCCAGATGGATCAGCTCCTGCTGGGCACCGGGGGAGACCAGCTCGCCGTCGGTGTCGGAGAAGCTGGCGATGGCCGGGACGCCCAGGTCGCGCTCGATCTCGTGCGGCAGGATGTAGACCTGGCGCAGCCACGTCGCCAGCACGCCGGCCGCCCCGCCCAGCAGGATGCCGCCGACCAGGCCGGCGATGATGAAGCTCGGTCCCATGCTCGTCCCGGTCGCCGGGGCCACCGCCGGCTGCACGACGCGGACGTTGGAGAAGCGCACCTTGGCGGCCTCCTCCTCGGCGCGGGCGGCCTCGGTGCGCTGGGCGTAGTCGCGGTAGATGTCCTCCATCACGCCGCGCGTGCGCTCCAGGTCGCGCAGCTCGCTTTCCGCCTTGCGCAGGCGCCCGACCTTCTCCACCGCCACCGTGTGCTGGCGGTTCAACTCGTCGAGCTGCCGGGCCACCGCGTCCTGCTCGATCTCCAGCGTCAGCAGATGGTTGTTCAGGAAGGGGATGGACGGGTTGCGGACCTCGCGCGTGGTGTTGAAGACCGGCTTGTCGCCGCCCTTCATGGACTGCCGGACTGTCCGGATCTTCCGTTCCAGCTCCTGGAGGGGCGGGTAGTCGGGCAGGAACTGCGAGGCCATCCGGTCGCGCTCCAGCTCCAGGCGGAGCAGCACGTTGCGGTCGTCGTCGTTCTGGGTCTGGTTGCTCTGCTCCCGGAAGTCGAACACCCGCTCCGGGAGGGAGGCGAGCCGCTTCTTGGCCGCCGCGACCTCCGCCAGGAGGGCCGCCTGGCGCTCCTGGGTCTGACGGCGGCGCTGCACGATGCTGTCCACCTGGTTGGCGGCGAGCAGGCTTTCCTGCCCGAGATCGACGATGTCGTACTCGGACTTCAGCGTCTGGATCTGCGCCTCGATGCTCTTCAGCTGATCGGAGTGGCGGGCCAGTTCGGAGGCGAGGAAGGGCGAGCGCGGGACGTCGAAGATCGCGCGGCGGCGCTTCAGATAGGCGTCGGCCAGGGCGTTGACGGTGTCCGCGGCGAGGTCCGGGTCCTCGTGGCTGAAGCTGAGGCGCACGATGTTGGAGGAGGACTGCTGCTCCACCTGAAGGCGGCGCTTGAACTTGTCGATGGCCTTTTCGAGCTGGTCCTGCGGGCTGTCGGCGGGCAGCAGGCCGAAGAGGCGCGGCCGCGCGATCTCCGGGAACAGGGTGACCGGGTCCAGCGCGCTCAGCGTGTCCTCGATCACCCGGCGGCTTTCCAGGATGCGGATCTCGCTGTCCACCGACTTCAGCCCGTCGATCGACAGGAAGGAGGGCAGGGTTCCGGCCACGTCGCTGATCCCCGCGTGCGAGCGGTCGATCATCATCATGACCAGACTTTCCGCGGCGTAGCGCGTGCGCGCATAGGTGGCGGCGGTCAAGCCGGCGATGATTGACAGAAGAGCAACGACCAGGATGATGCGCTTGTGATAAAAAGCGAGTATCAGAAGGTCGCGCGGCGTAAATGCCGACACCCCGCTGGAAAACAGCACCCCATGCGATTGCTGAGCCGGCGCGCCATCCAGCTGATCGGCTGATTGACTCTGCCTGCGATTTTCCAGATGTTGGGACAGCATCTTTTATGGGTACCGTAGCGTGTGGATCGAGCACTTTACCGCTAGGGTTTACCACGTCCGATGTAGCCCTGTCATGGGGTGGTTGGGGTTTTGAAGCATTTTGTCTCAATTTTTAGCTATTCGCTTTCTGCCGAACCCTCCTACTTTTGGTTGGGTCCCGTGATTCCCGATCGAGCCCCACCGAGCCGCAGGCCATGAACCACCAATTGTCCTCCCTGAAAGCCGCGATCGAGCGTCGCCATCCGCGGGTGTTCCGGCGCCTGACCTGGCTTCGGGACCGGCTCGCGCCCTATTACGCCGAGCCGGAGCTGCGCCTGCTTCCCGCGCTGTGCGTTCCGGGCGAAGCCGCCTACGACATCGGCGCCAACAGCGGCATATACACCTTCTGGCTCTGCCGGTTCGCGTCGAGCGTGACGGCCTTCGAGCCGAATCCGAACCTCGCGGCTTTGCTCGAAGCCAAGTTCGCGCCGCTGATCGCGGCCGGCCGGCTGCGGGTGGAGGGGTGCGCGCTGAGCGACGGCGACGGGTCCATCGTGCTGCACGTTCCGCGCTCGTCCGCCCTGGCCTCGGTCGAGGCGGGGGCGGTGGGGGCCCATGGCGAGGAGGTGGAGACGGTGACCGTCCCGCGCCGGACGCTGGACCGCTACGACCATCGTCCGGTCGGCTTCCTGAAGATCGATGTGGAGGGGCATGAGACCGCGGTGGTCGGCGGCGGCCTTGCCCTGATCGGGCGCGACCGCCCCAACCTGCTGATCGAGGCGGAGGAGCGGCACAACCCCGGGGCCCTGGCGGCGTTGCAGGCGCGGCTGGCCCCGCTGGGCTATCGCGGCTATTTCGTCCTGGCGGGACGCCTGTGCACGCTGGACGGCTTCGATCCGGATCGCCACCAGTCCCGCTCGGCCCTCAACGCGGCGGGCACCCATCGCGTCAAGGGGCGGATCTACATCAACAATTTCATCTTCGTCGCGCGCGATGGCGTGGCCGACCGGCTGCGCGCCGCGCTCGGGCAGTCAAGCGGGCGCTGATCGCGCCGGCGGCGGCATCAGCGGCGGCAATCGACCTCGGGCCAGGGCCGCTTCTGGTAGAAGGGACGCAAGGTCAGGATCGTCGCCACCTTCCAGATGCGGCTCTGCCGCTCGGGGCACAGATTGTTCACCGCGGAGGTCGGGTTGCCGCGCCACCAATCGGGAAGGTGGACCTCGACCTCGTAGGTGTTCAGGTGCAGCTCGGGTTCGCGGATCCACCAGCCATAGGGCAGACGGTCGAAATGGGTGCGGATTTCCTGAAGGATGTCGATGGCGCGCCATTCCTCCGCATCCTGCGCGGCGGCCGGTCGGCCATGCCCGACCAGCGCTGCGGCAAGGCAAAAAGCCAGCGCCGCATGGACCGTCCGGCGCCCTTGCCCTTTCGTCACCATGGTCATCAACCGACTGCTCTCCTTGCGCGGCCCGACACGGCGGGTCGCCGCGCGTCTCCGAATCTCTTCCGCTTCCGCAACAACCCTTTATCCCACAGAGCGTGATGCGTCTCCAGACATGGCATGCCCTCGGGCGTTACGGCGCCGGCCTCGGGCTGCGCGGGGTGGAGGTCGTCGGCAAGCTCGGCCTCTATATCATAGCGGCGCGCGCGCTGGGCGCCCATGATGCCGGGCTGTTCTTCCTGTGCCTGACCTGGATCGGCCTGGCATCGACGGTGGCGCGGCTGGGGCTCGAACGGGCGATCACGCGGCACATCGCCGCCGAGCTGGCCATCGGCCAGGGGCGGGCGGCCGGTCGTGACCTGCGCACCGGGTTGATCGGCACGGGACTCGCCGCGACCCTGGCCGCGGTGGTGGCCTTCGCCCTGGCGGGGCCGGCGTCGCACCTGCTGTTCGGGGCGCCGGACCTCGAAGCGCCGCTGCGCCTGTCGGCTCTGGTCCTGGTGCCGCAGACCTTGACCATCACCATCGGATCGGCCCTGACGGGGCTCAAGCGGGGCATCGCCGCGCAGTTCGTGCAGAACGCGCTGTGGCCGGTCCTGATGCTCGCCGCTCTGGTGGCGGGGGTGTCCAGCCTCGATTCCCTGATTCTGGCTCTGGCCGGGGTTTTGACTTTCAGCGTCGCGGTCGGGATGGCCTTGCTCGCGCGCGACCGCCACCGCTTCAGGGACCATTCCGTCGCCGCCGATGCCGCAACGTCGGAAGGGCGGGTGGAGGGTCTGCCGTCGCTCTGGCACACCGCGCGTCCTCTGTTCGTCGTTGAGCTGGTGCAGGTGTCGCTGGCGTCGCTGCCGGTGCTCGCGCTGGGCGTGTTCGTGGACGCGGCCTCGGTCGGCGCCTTCAGCGTGGCCAACCGCATCTCCATGCTGGTCTGGGTCGTCGTCATCAGCATCGGGACCTTCGCCGCGCCAAACTACGCCGAGCTGCATCGCCGCGGCGAGACGTCCCGTCTGCTGGCGATGAACCGCGGCATCATGCTGGCCGTCGCGGCGTTGGGCCTGCCGATGGTGTCGGTCATGATGATCGTGCCCGAGCTGTTGCTCGATCTGGTGGGGGAGGGGTTCGGCAGCGCGGCGACGGCGCTGCGCATCCTCGCCGCGGGCCAGATGATCCACTGCCTTCTGGCCTGCCAGGACATCCTGCTGGCCATGACGGGACACGGACGCACGCTGCGCCGGCTCAACCTGCTGCAGCTGGCGGTGTGCATCCTGCTCGGCGCCGTCCTGATCCCGGTCTTCGGCATGACCGGAGCGGCGGCGGTCACGGCCCTGACGGTGGCCCAGGGAGCGATCGGGACGACGCTGGTGCGCGTCCTGCTGTTCAGGCGGCACAACGGCACCGCGAAGGGCGCCGCGGCGTTCGAACGCGTCTGAGCGTGTTGGGCAGCGCTGCCCTTTCGGGTTCGCGGCCGATCGTCCGGTCTTGTGCGCGCAGAGCGGCCTGAATGCGCGGGGCGCCGTGGCGCTTGCGATGCTGCTCGTGCGGATGCCGAACGTCGGCCAAGCGCTGCCGATCGCCTGGAAGCGCTTCCCGTAGCTCCGAGAAGAGGCCAGGGGCGGTCGCCGCCCCGGCGGTCCAGCGGAACCGCGGCGGAGTGGTGCCGCAATTTCATGCATAAGGTTTAATCAGGTCGAGACATTGCCGAAAATTTGACCAATCACGGAACGGCCGCCCAGTGATTTCGCGCCCTTCCGGTTGGCACGCCGCTTGCTCAACAGTCTTGTATACAAGATTGGTGCGGCAGCCTGATGACCCAGCTTCCCGACAGCATCGAAGACAGCGTGATCTCCGCCATCCTGGGCGGCCGGCTGCGGCCCGGCACCCGGCTGGGCGAGGCGAAGCTGGCCGAGGTCTACGGCGTGTCCCGCACCCGCGTGCGCGAGGCGATGATGCGGCTGGAGACGCGCGGCATCGTCCATGTCAGCGCCCGGCGCGGCTGGTTCGTCGTCGAGCCTTCGGCGACGGAGGCGCGGGCCGCCTTCCAGGCGCGGCGGGTCATCGAGACCGGGATGCTGCGTGACCTGAACACGCTGCCAGGCGACGCCGTCGCCCATCTGCGCGCCCATGTCGAGGAGGAGCGCGAAGCGCTTCACACCGGCCATGTCGGCTCGCGCACCTGCCTGCTCGGCGACTTCCACATCCACCTCGCCCACGCCTTCGGCAACCCCTTCCTGACCGACATCCTGCGCGACCTGACCGCGCGCACGACGCTGGTCTCGATGCTCTACCAGTCCGACCAGGACGCCGCGGCGTCGAGCGACGACCACGCCGGCATCGTGACGCTGCTGGCCGACGGCGATTTCGCCGGGGCGGCGCGGCTGATGGACGAGCACATCCGGCGCGTCGAGGACGGCCTCGACCTCGCCGCCGCCCCCGATCCCCTGGCCGGCCTGCGCGAGATCCTCTCGCCCGGCGCCCCAGCCTGACCCTTTCACACAAACCATTCCATCCAGAACCGGAGGAGTTAGAGACATGAAGCGCAGGACCCTGCTCGCCCTGGCCGTCGCCGCCGTCGCCGGCCTTTCCATCGCCCAGGCCCCCGCCGCGCGGGCCGACGCCCTTCAGGACATCACCAAGCGCGGCACGCTGCGCGTCGCCGTCCCGCAGGACTTCCCGCCCTTCGGCTCGGTCGGCCCGGACATGGCCCCGCTCGGCTACGACATCGACGTGGCGAAGCTGATCGGCGCGAAGATGGGCGTGAAGGTGGAGCTGGTGCCGGTGACCAGCGCCAACCGCATCCCCTTCCTGCAGACCAACAAGGTCGATCTGGTCATCTCCAGCCTCGGCAAGAACGCCGAGCGCGAGAAGGTCATCGACTTCACCGACGCCTACGCGCCCTTCTTCAACGGCGTCTTCGCCCCGGCCGGCGTGACCGCCTCGAAGCCGGAGGAGCTGGCCGGCAAGACCGTCGGCGTGACCCGCGGCGCCATCGAGGATCTTGAGCTGACCAAGATCGCCCCGGCCGACGCGGTCATCAAGCGCTACGAGGACAACAACGGCACCATCTCCGCCTTCCTGTCCGGTCAGGTCGAGGTGGTGGCGACCGGCAACGTCGTGGCGGCGGCGATCCTCGCCCGCAATCCGCCGAAGCGGCCGGAGCTGAAGTTCCTCATCAAGAACTCCCCCTGCTACATCGGCCTGAGCAAGGAGCAGCCGGCCCTGCTGGAGAAGCTGAACGGCATCCTGGCGGCGGCCAAGGCCGACGGCTCGCTGAACGCCATCGCGCAGAAGTGGCTGTCCGCCGACCTGCCGAAGGACCTCTGACGATAGCAGGGCCGGGACGCCGGGGGTGGCTTCGGCCCCCACGGCGGCCCGGCGTGTGGAGGGCTGACCGGAGGGCCGCATGACCTACCGCTTCGATTATTCATGGATCGCCGAATACTGGCCCGTCATCCTGAAGGGGCTGGTGACGACGGTCGAACTGACTCTGATCGGCACGCTGTTCGGGGTGGCGCTGGGCATCGCCTGCGCCTGGACGCGGTCGCTCGGACCGCGCTGGCTGCGCCCGCCGGTCGTCGCCTATGTCGAGCTGATCCGCAACACGCCCTTCCTGATCCAGCTGTTCTTCATCTTCTTCGGCCTGCCGTCGCTCGGCGTGCAGATGACCGAGTTCCAGGCGGCGGTTCTGGCGATGGTCATCAACCTCGGCGCCTACAGCGGCGAGATCATCCGCGCCGGCATCGAGGCCACGCCGCGCGGCCAGTTCGAGGCCGGGGCCAGCCTCGCCATGACCCGCTTCGAAACCTTCCGCCACGTCGTTCTGATCCCGGCGCTGCAACGGATCTGGCCGGCGCTGTCGTCGCAGATCGTCATCGTCATGCTCGGCTCGGCGGTGGTGTCTCAGATCGCGGCAGAGGACATCACCTTCGCCGCCAACTTCATCCAGTCGCGGACCTTCCGCGCCTTCGAGAGCTATTTCCTGACCACCGGCCTCTATCTGCTGCTGGCGCTGGCCCTGCGGCAGGCGCTGCGCGGCGTCGGGCGGATGCTGTTCCCGCGGAGGGCCGCGCGATGATGAGCTTCACCCTGTGGGACATCCTGCGCAACCTGCTGCTGGCGGCGCGCTGGACGGTGGTCCTCTCGCTCGTCTCCTTCATCGGTGGCGGGCTTTTGGGGATGGCGCTGCTCTACCTGCGGATCGGCAAGGCGCGGGCCGGACGGATGTTCGTCCAGGGCTATGTCGAGCTGTTCCAGGGCACGCCGCTGTTGATGCAGCTCTTCCTCGCCTTCTTCGGGCTCGGCCTGTTCGGCATCGACGTTCCGGCCTGGCTGGCCGCCGGGCTGGCGCTGATCCTGTGGACGGCGGCCTTCCTGGTGGAGATCTGGCGCGGCTGCGTGGAATCGGTCGCCCGCGGCCAGTGGGAGGCGTCGGCCAGCCTCGGCATGGGCTACGTCCAGCAGATGCGCTACGTGATCCTGCCCCAGGCGGTGCGGGTCGCCGTCCCGCCGACCGTCGGCTTCTCCGTGCAGGTGGTGAAGGGCACGGCGCTGACCTCGATCATCGGCTTCGTCGAGCTGTCCAAGGCCGGCACGGTCGTCACCAACGCGACCTTCGAGCCCTTCACCGTCTACGGGCTGGTCGCCCTGATCTATTTCGCGCTGTGCTGGCCCCTGTCCAAGAGCAGCCAGATTCTGGAAAGGAAGCTCAATGTCGCTCATCGCAATCACTGAGGTGAAGAAGCGCTTCGGCGACGTCGAAGTCCTGAAGGGGATCAACCTGGACGTCGAGCGCGGCGAGGTCGTCGCCATCATCGGCAAGAGCGGCTCGGGCAAGAGCACGCTTCTGCGCTGCGTCAACGGGCTGGAGATGATCGACGACGGCTCGATCATGGTGGCCGGCGCCCAGCTCATCAACGACGACCTCCACCTGAAGGCGCTGCGGCTGAAGGTCGGCATGATTTTCCAGCAGTTCAACCTGTTCCCGCACCTGTCGGCGGGGCGCAACGTCATGCTGTCGCAGATGGTCGTCAAGAAGACGCCCGCGCGCGAGGCGGAGGCGATGGCCCGCCGCATGCTGGAGCGGGTGGGGCTGGGCCACAAGTTCGACGCCTATCCCGACCAGCTCTCCGGCGGGCAGCAGCAGCGCGTCGCCATCGCGCGGGCGCTGTCGATGCAGCCGATGGCCCTGCTGTGCGACGAGATCACCTCGGCCCTCGACCCGGAGCTGGTGAACGAGGTGCTGGCGGTGGTGAAGGAGCTGGCGGCCGACGGCATGACGCTGATGATGGTGACCCACGAGATGCGCTTCGCCCGCGAGGTCTGCGACCGCGTGGTCTTCATGCACCAGGGCCGCGTGCACGAGATCGGCCCGCCCGAGGAGGTCTTCGGCAACCCCCGCACCCCGGAACTCCGGCAGTTCCTGGGCGCGCAGCTGGTGGTCTGATAGCAAAAGGGTGCCGGTGGCATGACCACCGGCACCCCTTCCTAGGAACGGATGATGGGGGCTCAGCGCGCCGCGGTCTTCTCGCTCACCACCCGCGGGGTGTCGATCATGTCGGCAACGAACTCCGCCAGACAGCGGTAGCTGAGGTCCTTCAGGTGCAGGCCGTCGGTGCTCAGCACCTGATCGGCGGCGAAGTGCCGGCTCTCCAGCCACCACGCCATGATGCGGTAGCGGTCGAGCACCGGCACGTCGAGTTCGCGGCCGAGTGCCACCACGGTGGACGCGTAGGCGGGATAGGAGTCGACCTTGGCCTCGCCGGGGAAGGACTGCGGATTCATCAGGATGACGTCGGCGCCGGTCTTGCGGATGCGGGCGATGCCATCGCGCAGGGTGGCGGCGAAGGCGTCGAGCGGCACCTTCTGGAAGCTGTCGTTGGTCCCCACCTGCCAGACCACGAGGTCCGGCTTGGCGGCCAGCACGTCCTTGTCGAAGCGGACGAGGTTGGCCCCCGCCGTCTCGCCGCCGATGCCCTTGTTCAGGACCTCGATGGCCGAGGCGGCGTGACGCTGCTCCAGAATGGCGTCGAGCTGGGCGGGGTAGGTGGCGGCGATGGTGGTGGCCCCGACGCCTTCCGTGCTGGACGACCCCATCGCGACGACCGTCAGCGGCTGCCCGGCGGCCAGAGCGGCCCGGCTGTGCGTCAGTCCGGCGACGGTTGAATCGGCACCGGGCGGGACCGGGCACAGCGCCGACGCGGTGGCGGCACCGCTCCACAACACCCAAGCGGCCAACACTCCGCCAAGCACCCGTCCCGTCATGAGCCACGCTCCCCTGGTTCGCCTCGTCGAGGCAGGCTGTCCGAGGGGCATGGTCCGGCGATCATGGTTAATGCATCGCTAAGCGAGCGGGCGGCTAACCCCTTTTCGCTCCTCGTCAAAAGGGATGCTTTGCCGGGCTCGTCTGTATTCGGAATACGGACGAATAGGTGATGACACGGTCCTGCCGGTCGCCAGTCTGGCGCTCCCGGCGTGGCTGCACGGGCGCGTCGCCGTGCCGGCGCCGGGGCGGCGGGAGGTTCGCCGCGCTGCGGCCGGATCGGACCGACGCGCGACGACCTGAGGCGCGCTATGGCATCACCTGACAACGTAACCGCGAAACCAAGCCGCCGCCGTGCTGTTCAACAGGATGGGCGTGGGTGCTTGAGGTGACTTAGCCCTCTCCCCTCCGAGGAGAGGGAAATGCCGATGGCGCCCGCTCCATCCCGTCGCTTCGCGTGGTTGAAGGCATGCATCTGGCTGATCTGTTCGTTGCGCTGCGGTGCCAACTGGATCGAGACACGAAAGAGACCGAACGCGCTGCACAGCGTCTGGAATTCGCACCCGACGATGCGGGTGGTGTGCTGTGCCGACTGATGGCGCTGTTGGGGGCTGACGACGGCGCTGATGCGCTCAAGGCGTGGGTTGACTTGGCCGACGAGAGAACACCGCTGGAGCGGTGTGTGCTGGCGGCCCAGGCCATCGACCAATGGTTCGCGCCGCTGGCTTCGCGCTTCCTGTCGCGAGGCGCTCTGTCCGATGGTCATCTGCGGGCACGGCAATGGTACAAGCGGCACGGGCGCTTCAACGGCGACGCCGCCGATGGTCAGCTCATCCTGCGGCCCGGGCTGTTCGACCGTTCGGTGAACATCCGGGAGGTCACGCCCCTGCGCGAGTCCTTCGACGTGGCCGACCTGTTCCACACCCTGCTCCTGCTGCCGCCGGCCCTCGCGGCGGAATGCCCGCACGGCGAGGAGGGCGAGCGGCCCGTTTCGCTGACCTTCCATCGGGTTCCCGAGGTCGCCGATCAGTGCCCCAGCGATCCCGATTGGGCGCCCGTCGTCGGGGTCGTCCCGCTCGCGCTCGCCGAGGACGATCTCGCCCTGCGGACCTTTGCCAAGGATGGCGCGGACTGGTACACCGCCGTCCCCAGCAATCTCGGCGCCCGCGCGGCGTCGGCCATCGACGCGCTGGCTGCCGAAGGGGCGACCATCGTCGTTTTTCCCGAGGTGACCGCCGATCCCGCGACGCTCGACGCCGTCCAGGCGGCGGTGCGGCGGCAGGCCGTGGACGGGCCGATCCGCTACGTGCTCGTCGGAGTCCGGCAGGATGGCGAGACGGGTGGCCAGCCGCGCAGCACCGCGGTCCTGCTCGACCGGACGGGCGCCGAGATTTTCCGCCAGACCAAGCTGCACTGCTGGGACCTCGACGCCGACCAGTGCCGCTCCTACGACGTGCGTGGCCCGGACGGGCGGCTGCTCGGCGCGGCGAAGGAGTTCATCGCGCCGGGGGATGGCGTCACCATCGTCGAGTTGCCCAACATGGGCCGGCTGGCGGTGATGATCTGCGAGGATCTCGGGCGCGAACAGCCGGCGGCGTGGCTATGCCGGGCCAAGCTGCTGGACTGGATCGTCACCCCGGTGATGGACGCCGGCCTGACGGAAGAGCGGTGGCAGGCCCAGGCCGGCGACGAGTCCTCCCGCGCCGGGTCGTGCCGGGTGGTGGTGGCGAACAGCATGGCCTTCTCGCACCGCTTCAACCGCGTCTGCGACGACGATGGGGAGGAGGGCAAGCGCATCACCGACTGCGGGGTCGCGCTGTTCTTCCAGCCGCGCGCCGACCCGGCGCAATCCTCGCGCATCCGCCGGCTGTCGCTTCCCATCGACGCGCCGGAGCCCGGCTGCGTCGCGGCCCGCTGGGAACCGCAAAGCTGGCCGGAGCTGAAGACGGAGGGCTGTCCATGAGCGGGGAGGCGTATCGGGCGCTGGCCGACGACATCCGGGAGGGCGTCGCGGCCGGACGCTGGGACGAGGCCGACGCGGACCTCGACACCCTTGCGGAGGAAGCGGCCCTGTGCCTCGTGCAGGACCGCACCGCCGACCTCGCCGCTCTGGCGCGGGAGGTTGCCCGCTGCCACGCGGCGCTGGCCCTGCGCGAGGATCGTGGCCCCGAGGCGATGCACCGGCTGGGGCAACTCCGCGCCATCGCCGCGCTGGTCGCCGCCGGCCGGGCGAACCGGTCCGCCCGCAGCGAGGCGGCGCTCGCCCGGGCCGGATCGCCGACCGCGGTGGTGCTGCACGCCCTGGAGGGCGGGGCGAAATCGGGACCGGCGCTGGTCGAGGCGACGGGCCTGTCGCACGACGCGGTGGCCCGCGCCCTGCCGGAACTGCGCGCCGCCGGGCTGGTCCGCTCCTGGCCGGCGGGGCGGCTCGTGATGAACGAACGGACCGGCTCGGCGGGGTAGCGGTTACTCCTTGGGCACTTCGCGCTCCAGCTCCTCCAGCCAGATGCGGGCGTTGCCGTCGGACGGGGCGCGCCAGTCGCCGCGCGGCGACAGGGAACCGCCCGCCGTCACCTTCGGCCCGTTGGGCATGGCCGAACGCTTGAACTGGCTGAAGCCGAAGAAGCGCTGGATGAAGACGCGCAGCCAGGAATGGATCTCGGCCAGCGTGTAGGCGCTGCGCTTCTCCACCGGATAGCCCGCCGGCCAGTCGCCACGCGCCGGGTCGGACC
This sequence comes from Azospirillum brasilense, assembly GCF_005222205.1. NCBI lineage: Bacteria > Pseudomonadati > Pseudomonadota > Alphaproteobacteria > Rhodospirillales > Azospirillaceae > Azospirillum > Azospirillum brasilense. The sequence continues at coordinate 477,425 of NZ_CP032349.1, forward strand.
AAGCGTGCAGGGCGAGGAAGGCGATCTTCGACGGGCGCAGCCCGTAGCGCAGGGTGTGGAACAGGTGGAAGTCCTGAAGCTCGTAGGGACCCACGACGGCCTCCGAACTCTGCAGGGCGCGGTCGCTGCCGGCGGGGACCAGCTCCGGCGAAATCTCGGTCGCCAGGATGTCGCCCAGCGTGTGCAGAACCTCGTCCTGGAACTGGCGGGAGCCGATCACCCAGCGGATCAGATGCTGGATCAGCGACTTCGGGACGCCCGAATTGACGTTGTAATGGGCCATCTGGTCGCCGACGCCGTAGGTGCACCAGCCGAGCGCCAGTTCCGACAGGTCGCCGGTGCCCAGCACGATGCCGCCCCGCTGGTTGGCGAGGCGGAACAGATAGTCGGTGCGCAGCCCCGCCTGGACGTTCTCGAAGGTCACGTCGTACACCGCCTCGCCGCGGGCGAAGGGGTGGTCCATGTCCTTGAGCATCTGGTTGGCGGCGGGACGGATGTCGAGTTCATGGTGCGACACGCCGAGCGCGCTCATCAGCCGGAGCGCGTTGCCCTTGGTCTTGTCGCTGGTGCCGAAGCCCGGCATCGTGAAGGCGAGGATGTCGGTGCGCGGCCGGTCGAGCAGGTCCATGGCGCGGGCGGCGACGATCAGGGCGTGGGTCGAATCCAGCCCGCCCGACACGCCGATCACGATGCGCGGCATGCCCGTGGCCCGCAGACGCTGGACCAGCCCGGCGACCTGGATGTTGTAGGCCTCGTAGCAGTCGAGCTCCAGACGCTCCTGCGCCGCCGGGACGAAGGGGAAGCGGGGGACGTTGCGGCGCAGCCCGACGTCCCCGCCGGGCGGATCGACGCGGAAGGCAACCCGGCGGAAAGCCGTCCCGTGCAGGCGGCGGTTGTCGTCGAAGGTGCCCATGCGCAGCCGTTCCTGGCGCAGCACGTCGAGGTCGACGTCGGCGACGGCCATCTGGGCGCCCTTGGGAAAGCGCTCGGTCTCCACCAGCGTCTCGCCGTTCTCGAAGATCGATGCCTGCCCGTCCCAGGCCAGATCGGTGGTGGATTCCCCGGCGCCGGCGGAGGAGTAGAGATAGGCGGCGATGCAGCGCGCCGATTGCGACTTGCAGAGCAGGCGACGGGTTTCCGCCTTGCCGATGGTGATGTTGCTGGCCGACAGGTTCGCCAGCACCGTCGCCCCGGCCAGCGCCGCCTCGGAACTGGGCGGGACGGCGACCCAGAGATCCTCGCAGACCTCGGCGTGGACCACCAGACCGTCGAGGTCCTCCGCCTGGAACAGCAGGTCGGGGCCGAAGGGGGCGTCGAGGGCGCCGTCTTGGGCGCCGATGCGGATCGTGCCGCCCTCGGTCCCAGCGCCGGACGCGAAGTGGCGGCGCTCGTAGAATTCCCGGTAATTGGGAAGATGGACCTTGGGAACCACGCCCAGCAGCCGGCCGCGATGCACGGCGACCGCCGTGTTGTAGACGCGGCCGGCGTGGCGCAGCGGCGCGCCGACGAGAATCAGCGGCATCAGGTCGCGCGACTGTTCGACCAGATGGACGACGGCCTTCTCCACGGCGTCGAGCAGGCAGTCCTGGAGGAACAGGTCGTCGATGGCGTAGCCGGACAGCGCCAGCTCGGGGAACAGAGCGACGGCGACCGCCTGTTCGTCGCACTCCCGCACGCTGTCCAGCACCGCGGCGGCGTTCGCCATGGGGTCGGCGATGGTGCAGGGCGTCGTGCAGGCGGCGACCCGGGCCATCCCATGGCGATAGAGTGATCCAAAGCTCAGGGTCCGAGCCGCGCCGTCAACCGTCATCGTGATCCTCTCCCAACCGGTCCTGCGGTAAAGCCCACAGGAGGGAAACCGGCGGAGGCCGCCGGTTGTCTCGCCCGCCGCATTCTGGCGGTTGCCGGCGCGCCGCTCAACCCATTGCTCAGGGCCGATTGATCATGGCCGACGGAACGGGGAGGGATCAGGCCGTCTTCACCTCGGCGATGAAGGCGTCGACGCTGCCCTTGAGGGCCACGGCGCGGCCCGCCACCTCGCGGGCGGATTGCAGAACCTGCGCCGAGCCGGCGGCGGTCGATTCCGAGGCGACGCGCAGCGTGCCGATGGTCCCGGTCACCTCCGCCGTGCCCTGCGCCGCCTGGACGGCGTTGCGGCCGATCTCGGCGGTGGCGGCCCCCTGCTGCTCGACGGCGGCGGCGACGGCCGTGGCCATCTCGTTCAGGCGGAAGATGACCGTGGCGATGGTCTGGATGGCGGACACCGCGCCGCCGATGGTCTCCTGCATCGCGCCGACCTGACCGCGGATCTCGTCGGTCGCCTGCGCCGTCTGGTTGGCGAGTTGCTTGACCTCGCTCGCCACCACGGCGAAGCCCTTGCCGGCCTCGCCGGCGCGGGCGGCCTCGATCGTGGCGTTGAGCGCCAGCAGGTTGGTCTGGCTGGCGATGCCCTGGATGAGGTCGATCACCTCGTTGATGCGCTGGCCGGATTCGGTCAGGGCGCCGACGCGCTCCTGGGCCTGCTGGGCCTGCCGCGACGCTTCGTCGGCGAAGCCGCGCGCCTCGTTCATCTGGCGCGACACCTCCTGAACGGTGGAGGTCATCTCCTCCGTCGCGGCGGCGACCGTCTGGACGTTGGCGGCGGTCTGTTCGGCGGCCGCACCCACGACGGTCATGCGTTCCGACGCCTGCTCCGCCCCGGCGGAGAGGGAGTGGGCGGTGGCCTCCAGCGCGGCGGCGGCGTCCTTCATCACATGCAGGGCCTCGCCGACCTCGCGGTCGAAGCGCAGGATCGTCGCGCCGACCGCCTCGGCGCGGTCGAGCTTGTGCCGGGCCTCGGCCTCCTGCTCCGCCTGGATGCGCTGGCGGTCGAGCGCGTTGTCCTTGAAGACAGCGAGCGCCCGCGCAATGTCGCCGACCTCGTCGCGGCGGTCGGCGCCGGTGATGACCACGGTCAGGTCGCCGCCGGCCAGACGACGCAGGCAGGACACCGCCTCCACGATGGGGACGACGATGCCGCGCGCCGACAACCAGCGCCCGATCAGCCCGCTGGCGAGGATGCCGAGCAGGGCGACCGCCGCGATCAGCCACGTGGTGCGGTCGGCCAGCGCTTCCGCCTCCTCGGAGATCCGCGCCGTCTTGGCGACGGTGAGGCCGTTGTAGTCCTGGACGGCGCGGATCAGCGCCTCGACCAGCTCCTGGCTGCCGGAGACGTTGTTCAGCACCTCGCGCCGGGCGTAGGTGATGCCCATGTCGGCGTGCTTCTTCGCCGCCTCCACGGTGGCGTCCAGGCTTTTGATATATGCGGCGTATTGGGTCTCGATGCCGTCGAGCAGCGGACGCTGCTGCGCGTCGGCGGCGTCGCGGGCGTGCTCCAGATGGGCGCGGATCTCAGCCTTGCGGTCGGCGACGACGGCCTCGATGGTGGCGACGCTGGCCGGGTTGGCGCCCATCTGGTACTCGGCGCGGCTCAGCTCGACCAGATAGCGGTTCAGCCGGGCGCCCTGCGTCGCCTCGCGCCCCGCCTCCTCGACCCGATTCAGCTCTCCGCCGAGCGTGGCGAGGCCGTAGCCGCTGACCAGGGCGGTGGACACCGAAACGGTGCCCAGCACCACGACGATGCCGAGAATCTTCCCGGCGATGCGCACATTCTTCAACTGCATGTCGGCCTCGGTCGCGCCCTCTTGCGGGTCAGCGCGCTAAATCGATGCGGTGGATGGGTAAGCCGGCATCGCCGGCGTCGGTGTTTGCGGCGCGGACGGCCCAGGCGGCGATCGCCAGATCCTGGATGCCCATGCCGGTGGAATCGAAGACGGTGATCTCGTCCGCGTGGGCGCGGCGGGGCGCCTTGCCCTCCAGAACGTCGCACAGCGTGCCGCGGATGGACTCGCGGGTCAGGCCATGCCCCAGCGCGTGCTGGCATTCGCCGAGTGCCGAGGCCTGCGCCCAGTCATCCACCCAGACAGCGGCGCCGAGCAGGATCGCCGGGTCCAGTTCCTGCTTGCCGGCGGTGTCGGCGCCCATGGCGCAGATGTGCGTGCCGGGGCGGACCCAGCCGGCCTGGACCACCGGCTCGCGCGCCGTGGTCAGGGTGATGAGCGCATCGGCGTTGCGCGCCGCGGTCTCGGCGTCCACGACCTCGACGGGCAGCCGCCCGGCGAAGGAGGCCGCCAGTTCCTCGGCCCGCGCGCGGTCGCGGTTGGCCACCAGGATGCGATCAAAGCGGCGCACCAGCAGCGCCGCCTCCAGATGGTGGACCGCCTGCCCGCCGGTGCCGATCAGGGCGAGCACCCGCGCGTCGGGCCGGGCCAGTTCGCGGATGCCGATGGCGCAGGCGGCGGCGGTGCGCAGCCCGGTTAGGTGGTTGGAGCTGACCAGCGCCGTCGGGCAGCCGGTCTCCGGGTCGGTCAGCACGGTGGTGGACTGGTGGTTGGTCAGGCCGCGGGCGCGGTTGCCCGTCCAGTAGCCGCCGATCTTCAGCCCGAGCAGCCCGATGGCGAGGTCGCCGCCGGCCTTGATGCCGTAGACGTCCGGCCCCGGCAGCAGCCGTTCGCGGACCACCGGGAAATTGCGCGCCTGCCCGCGAGAGACTTCGCGGAAGGCCATCTCCATGGCGTCGATGGCGTCGGCGGGGGACACCAGACGGCGGGCGGCGTTTTCATCGATGACGATCATTCGTTTGCTGCTCCCGCCGCTTCCAGAACCAGACGCGACAGCGCGTCCTCCGGCGTTTCCATCCGTGCCATGATCGAGAAGTGATCCTCCCCGGCCAGCGTGTGGTAGGTGCAGCGCGAGCCGCGGCCCCGGCACAGCGTGGCGAAGTCGCGCGATTGGGCGATCCAGGCGGGCGTCTCCGCCGAACCGACGACGACCGTCAGGGCCGTGGCGGTGGACGGCGGGTGGCGCATCGGGCTGACCCCGTCGACCATCTCCGGGCGCAGCCCGATGGTCTCGTTGACGGTGATGCTCAGCACCGGCTCCAACTCGTAGATGCCGCTGATCAGGACGGCGGCCTTGATGGCGCCGTCCTCCAGCCGGTCCGCTCCGGCGTCGTCGGCCAGAGCCATGGCGATCAGATGTGCCCCGGCGGAATGGCCCGACACGGTGAGGCGGTCGGGATCGCCGCCCAGCGAGGCGGCGTTGCGGTGAATCCAGCGCAGCCCCTCGCGGGTGCGCCGGGCGATCTCCGGCAGGGTCGCGGCCGGGCAAAGGTCGTAGTTCATGACCACGGTCGTGACGCCGCGCGGCACCAGCGCGTCGGCGACGTAGCTGTAATCAGCCTTGTCCCGCCCGCGCCAATAGCCGCCGTGCAGGAAGACGTGCAGCGGAGCGCCGGGGGCGGCGGCCGGAAACACGTCGAGCGTGGACAGCGGGCTGTCGCCGTAGGCGATGTCGTAGCGCGCGGCGCGGCGCTCGCGGGCGGTCCGGCTCAACGCGGCGGCGCGCTCGGCGTGGCGCGCGAAGTCAGGGACGGAATGGCGGGGGTTGTACTGCCACTCGTGATCGTCAGGGGTGACCGACACGATGGGACCTCCTGGGTTCCGGAGAAGGGGGGTGCTCAGACCAGATCCATCAGCTGGGTCCACAGCTGGTGCCGCTTGGCGACGTATTCCGGCGTGTCGCGCAGCGCCTCGCCCAGGCTGGCGCGCGGGCGCGGGATGTCGATGGGCACGATCTCGCGGATGCGGCCGGGGCGGGGCGACATGACCACCACGCGGTCGGCGAGGCAGACGGCCTCGTCCACGCTGTGGGTGACGAAGAGGATTGTCTTGCCCATGCGCTCGGTCAGGCCGAGCATCTCGTTCTGCAGAATCTCGCGGGTCAGCGCGTCGAGCGCGCCGAACGGCTCGTCGAGCAGCATGATCTCCGGCTCGATCGCCAGGGCGCGGGCGATGCCGACGCGCTGCTGCATGCCGCCGGAGAGCTGGTGCGGGAAGCGGTCGCCGAAGCCCTTCAGCCCGACGGTGGCGAGCACGCGCTCCGTCGTCTCGCCGTGGCGGGCGGCGGGGATGCCCTTGGCCTCCAGCGCGAAGCCGATGTTCTGGGCGGCGGTCAGCCAGGGCAGCAGGCCGTATTGCTGGAAGACGAAGCCGCGGTCGTGGCCGGGACCGGTGACCGGCTTGCCGTCGATGCGGATCTCGCCGCTGGTCGCCGTCTCCAGTCCCTGGATGATGCGCAGAAGCGTGGTCTTGCCGCAGCCGCTGGGCCCGACGAAGGCGATGAACTCACCCTCCTCCACGTCCAGGTCGACGCCGTCGAGCGCCGTCATCGACGGCCCTCCGGACACCGGGAAACGCTTGGTCAGGTTGCGGACGGACAGCTTGGGCATGGCACGGCACCGGGACTTGAGGCGGGACGGCGGGCGGAATGGGAGAAAGGAAAGGGGGCCGGCGGTGCGGCGCCGGCCCCGACGGGATTACGGCTGCTTGTAGGTGCCGATCTCCGCCAGCACCTCCTGGACGATGCTGGTGTCCAGCACCTTCTCGGCCGGGTGGACGGCCTTCTGCAGACCGCCTTCGACGTTCAGCTCCTGCATGTACTTGGCCTGTTCGGCGGTGACGGTGCCGTTCGGGTTCCAGATGCCGCCGACCTTGTAGAACTCGTAGAACTCGGCGAGCTGCTCGTCGTTGTAGTCGAAGTGCTTCTTCGCGACGTCGAGCGCGCCCTTCTCGTTGTCGAAGATCCAGCGGGTCGCCTCCAGCTCCGCCTTGACGAAGCGCTTCAGCACGTCGCGCTTCTTGGCGATGGTCGCGTCGTTGACGTCCCAGGGGGTCATCACGTAGTTGGGCAGCTTCTTGGAGACGACGAACAGCACCTTGGCGTTCTTGTCGTGCGCGGCCTTCGGGTCGTAGTTCGAGACGGTCGCGTCGATGGTGCCGGTCAGGATGCCGTTGATGCGGGCCGAGGAGCCCTTCAGCGAGACCCACTGCACCGACTTGATCTGGTCCTCGCTCATCCCGGCCTGGCGCATCAGGGCGGTGATGACGACGTGCGGCAGCGAGCCGGGGGAGGAGATGCCGACCTTCTTGCCCGGCAGGTCGGTGACGTCCTTCACGCCCGACGCGGCGTTGGCGTAGAAGGCGTAGTGCAGGCCGGTGTGGACGCCGCCGATGGTCTTCAGCGCGCCGCCCTTGTCGGCCGCCGCCAGCGTCTCCGACATGCCGGCCTGGCTGACGTCCAGCTCCCCGGCGATCAGCGAGCGCACGGGGATGGAGCTGTCGGCGATGTGCACCAGCTCCACCGTCAGGCCGTTCTTCTCGTAGAAGCCCTGGTCCTGCGCGACGAACTCGACGAGGTTCAGGAACATCTTGGCCGGCATGCCGATCTTCAGCGCGTCGGCGGCGAGCGCGGCGGTGCTCATCGCCACGGAGAAGGCACCCGCCAGCAGGGCGGCCTTCAGCGAACGGGACATCATGCTCATGATCCCTCTTCCTTCCTCAATCCGGTGTGGTGTGGGGCGCGTGTGGTGCGGGGGAGGCGGGCCGGTCAGCGGCGGCGCCAGCGGCCGAAACGCTCTTCGACCTTTTGAACGAGAACCGTCAGCGCGTTGGCGAGCAGGGCCACCACCAGGACCGGGGCGAAGGCCTTGGCCGTCTCGAACGCGTTGGTGTAGTTGATGATCAGGCCGCCGAGGCCGGAGATGGAGGTCAGGAACTCCGCCACGATCATCGCGATGATGCCGCGGCCGAGCGCGATGCGCAGGCCGCTCGCCACGTAGGGCAGGGCGTAGGGCGCGATGATACGGCGGTAGACCATGAACCGCGAGGCCATGAAGGCCTTGCCGATGTCCAGATAATGCCGGTCGACGTTCTTCACGCCGGTGACCGTGTTGATGATCACCGGGAAGACCGCGAACAGGATGATGATCGTGATCTTGGCCAGGAAGCCGATGCCCACCCACAGCATCAGGATGGGGATCAGCGCCACCAGCGGCATGGCGTAGAGCGCGTTGATGTAGGGATCGAGGATCACCTCCACCGTGCGGTTCGTGCCCATCGCGAAGCCGACCACGATGCCGATGACCGAGGCGATGACGAAGCCCAGGACGAAGGTCGACATGCTGTCCAGCGTCGCCGAGAGCAGCTCGCCGTTCAGCAGCAGCTCCCAGGTCGCCACGGCGATGTCGCTGGGCACCGCGACCAGCAGCTTGTTCGCGTCGCGCGCTGCGAATTCCCAGACGGCGAGCAGCAGGACCAGCGTGCCGATTTGCAGCAGCCGCTCGCGGCGCCTCTGCCGGTTGGGGTCGGACGCCGCCTCAGGCTCGCCGGCGCTTTTTGAAACGGCGCTCGCTTGTGCACTCCGCTGCACGCCTGCCTCCTGTGTGCGAGGTGATGGTATGGTGGGGTGGGTGTGGCGTTCGCCGCTGTGGGCCGCTTGGACCGCCGTTGATACGTATGCTAATCGAAGGTGGTAGTGTGGCGCAAGCAGATCGTCATACTGTCTGACAAGAAGAGAAACTTTATGTCAAATTTGCCGATAAATATTGTCCGCGTCGCCGCTCCCCTGCGCCAGCAGGTGATCGACCTGTTGCGCGCGGCCATCGCCGACGGGCGCTATTCCCCCGGCGACCGGCTGGTCGAGCGCGAGCTGTGCGAGGCGTTGCAGGTCAGCCGCCCGATCCTGCGGGAGGCGCTGCGCCAGCTGGAGGCGGAGGGGCTGGTCCACAACGTGCCCCAACGCGGGCTGGAGGTGGTGACCCTGACGGCGGAGGATGTCCGGCAGATCTATCAGGTGCGCGGGGCGCTGGAGAGCCTGGCGGCGGCGGAGTTCATCGCCCAGGCCAGCCCGGAGCAGTGGGCGATCCTCGCCGACGCCATGGCGGCCTTCGAGGCGGCGGCGGCGGAAGGCGTGCCGTCGCGCATCCGCACGGCGAAGACCATGTTCTACGACACGCTGATCGCCGGCTGCGGCAACCCGACGATGGCGCAGATCCTCAAGGCGCTGCACAACCGCATCCAGCTGCTGCGCGGGGTGTCGCTGGCCGAGCCGGGGCGGCTGCCCAACACGATCCGCGAAATCCGCGAGATCTTCGAGGCAATGACCGCCCGCGACACGGTGCGCACGCGCCAGCTCTACGACGAGCACATCGCCAGCGCCGCCCGCGTGACCATGCAGGCTTTAGCCGCCGGACGATGAGGGCTGGGCGGTTAAGGGTTGGTCAGGCGCCGCCGATGCCCTCGGTGAAGGTCTCGCCGGTCCTCGGGTCGATGTCCTCGCCGGTTCCCGGCGTGCCGGGCGCGGCCTCGTCGCGGTCGCTGGCCGGTTTCTTGCTGTCGGGGTCGTAGCTGCGCGGGGGATGGATGCCGGCGTCGTCCGGCTTCTTCGGGTCGCTCATGCGCCACCTCTGCGAAAAGGATTGCAACCTTCCCGTCAACAAGGGCGGGGGCGTATCCTCACGCGCATCGGCAACGCACCGACAGGGAAGGGACACGCGATGACGACCGCCAAGAACACCATCTGCCTCTGGTACGACAAGGACGCGGAGGCCGCGGCTCGCTTCTACGCCACGGTCTTTCCCGACAGCGCGGTGGGCGCCGTTCACCGCGCTCCGAGCGACTACCCGTCCGGCAAGGCGGGCGACGTGCTGACGGTCCAGTTCACGGTCGCCGGCGTTCCCTGCCTCGGCCTCAACGGCGGACCGACGCTCCAGCACAACGAGGCCTTCTCGTTCCAGATCGCCACCGACGACCAGGAGGAGACCGACCGCTACTGGAACGCCATCGTCGGCAACGGCGGGCAGGAAAGCGCCTGCGGCTGGTGCAAGGACCGCTGGGGCGTCTCCTGGCAGATCACGCCGCGCGTGCTGACCGAGGCGTTGGCGGCCGGCGGCGACGAAGCCAGGCGCGCCTTCGAGGCGATGATGGGCATGACCAAGATCGACGTCGCCGCGATCGAGGCCGCGCGGCGCGGCTGACGATCCCCGGAGGGGGGCTCACCGGCCCGGAGCCGGCGCCTCCACAACCTCCGCCGCGCCGCGCGCGGGAACGCGCAGCAGGCTGGTCAGGCCGCCCGCCAGGGTAAGGGCGGCGGCCACCGCGAGGCCGAGGCGCGGCGCGGCCTCCGGACCGGACAGCAGCGAGAAGAGCACGGTCATCAGCACCGCGCCGGCGGTCTGTCCGACCAGACGCGCGGTGCCCTGCATCCCTCCCGCGGCCCCGCTGCGCGCCTTGGGCACGGTCAGCAGCATGTTGCGGTTGTTGGGCGTCTGGAACAGCCCGAAGCCGAAACCGCACATCACCATGAAGACCACCAGCGGCCACGGGTCCTGAGCGAGCGGCCAAGCCGCCGCCAGGGCGAGACCGGAGGCGAGCAGCAGGCCGCCCACGGCGCACAGCCAGCCCGTGCCCATCCGGTCGGACAGCCGGCCCGCGATGGGTGCGGCGACGGCGGTCGCCAGCGGCCACGGCACCAGGAACAGCCCCGCCGTGACGATGTCCTGGCCGAGCCCGTGCTGCAGATAGAAGGGCAGGGCCACGGTGCCGGCCATCTGTCCGGTGAAGCAGAGGACGGAGGCGACCACCGACAGGCGGAAGGAGCGCACCCGCAGCAGGTCGAGCGGCACCAGCGGCGCCTCGCGGTCCTTTTCGCGCCGGACCAGCCCGGCAAGGCAGAGCGTCGCGGCCAGCAGCAACGCGCCGCCGCGCAGGGGCTGTGATGCGATGGCTTCCGCCCCCATCACCAGGGCGGCGAAGAACCCGGCGTTGAGGGCGACGCTGACGGGATCGAGGCGGCGTTTGGTTCCCGCGATGGTGGGCAGCGCGCGGGCGGTCGCCAGAACCACGATCCCGACCGGGATGTTGACCGCGAACAGAAACGGCCAGGGAGCGACGGCAAGGATGCCCGCTCCAATCGTCGGTCCCGCCGCCGAGGCCAGCGCGATGGCCAGGGCGTTCCAGCCGATGGCGGCGCCGAGCAGCCGCTGCGGATAGACGAAGCGCAGCAGCGCGACACCCAGCGCCATCACCGCCGCCCCGCCGAGCCCCTGGACGAAGCGCGCGGCGATCAGCCAGGGCAGCGTCGGCGCCAGGGCGCAGCCGGCGGAAGCCGCGGTGAACAGCAGCACCCCGCCGGTGAACACCCGGCGGTGCCCGAGACTCTCGCCAAGGGCGCCGACGGGCAGGAGCGCGATCACCAGTGCCAACTGGTAGGCGGTGATGATCCAGACGGTGTCGGCGGGCGGAACCCCGAGGGTGTTGGCGACGGTCGGCAGGGCGACGTTGGCGATGGCGCCGTCGAGCACGACGAGCACGATCGCGGCGATGACGGACGCGGCGGCCACGGCGCGGCGGGGCATGGGCAGCCCGTCGGGATGCGGGGAATCCGGCGTTCGGGCGAGGGTGGAACGGGGCATCGGTGTCTCCAACAGGGGTTGGATCAATGTCGCTCTCCGCTTGGCATGGCGGAAGACGCCGCCTGTGCAGGTTATTCCTGCATGGGGCGCCATGTGTTAGCCTCGGGCTCCATGGCCGATCCCGATCTCAACCTGCTCATTGCCCTCGACGCGCTGCTGGCGGAGGGCAGCGTCGTCAAGGCGGCGCGGCGGCTCGGCCTCAGCGAGTCCGCGATGAGCCGCACCCTCGCGCGCCTGCGCGAGGTCACCGGGGACCCGCTGCTCGTCCGGGCCGGACGCGGCCTCGTCCCGACGCCGCGGGCCATCCAGCTGCGGGAGCGGGTGCCCGGCCTCGCCGAGGAGGTCCGCGCGGTGCTGCGCCCGGCGGAGGACATCGACATCGCCCGGCTGGAGCGCAGCTTCACCCTGCGCGCCAGCGAGAGCTTCATCGAGGTCTACGCCGCCCGTCTGGTCGCCTGCGTCGCCGCCGAGGCGCCCGGCGTCCTGCTGCGCTTCGCGCCGCGGGGCAACCGCGACGCGCAGGCGTTGCGCGACGGTCTGATCGACCTCGACATCGGGGTGCATTCGGAAACCACGCCGGAGCTGAAGGTGCAGAGCCTGCTCCGCGACCGGCTGGTCGCCGCCGTGCGGGAGGACCATCCGCTGACCCGGCAGGAGACGGTCACGCCGGAACAGTACGCCGCCTGCGGCCATGTGCTGACCTCGCGCCGCGGGCTGGTGCGGGACCGGGTGGACGAGGCGCTGGCCGCCCTGGGCCTCGCCCGCAAGGTGGTGGCGGTGGTGCCGAGCTTCCCGGCGGCCCTGGCGATCGTCCGCGCCTCCGACCTGACCGCCCTGGTCTCCGAACGCCAACTCGCCGCCGGGGTGGCCGGGGTGCGCACCCTGCCGCTTCCCGCCGGTCTGGAGGCCGTCCTGGGCGAGGTCGTGGTGACTCAGATGTGGCACCCCCGGCAGGACGCCGACCCGGCCCACCGCTGGCTGCGCGGGCGGATTCTCGCGGCCTGCCGCGAGCCGGATTGATCCGCAACACACCTTTGGCGGAGCGGAAGCGGCGCAACCTCCTCCTCCTCCCGGCATTGGTAAGGCCGGATCGACGTCGACGGCCGGGGCGCAATGACCGGATTCCGACGCGCGCTGGCGGGCTTGCTCCTCGGTGCCCTCCTCGCCCTGCCGGGCGCTCCGCTCCGTGCGGCACCGGAGCCGCTGGATCCGGCGGTCAGCACCGCCACCAACGACGTCCGCATCCTGGTCAACCTCTAAAGCGAACTTCCGTTCGCTTTAGACTCACATCGCCTCACTTGCCGGCGGGCTTCGGCCGCATGTGCGGCCGGGACCGCCGTCGCGGTCCAAAGCGGATTGCAATCCGCTTTAACGCCCACCTGTTCGCCGCCGTGCCGTCCCGTCCGTCCTGACGCCGCTACCGCGGATAGCCGGCGAATTTGTTGACGGAGATCGAGGTCGCCGCCACCTGGACATGCCGGGCGAGTTCCTGCTCGGCCGACTCCGGCGTCCAGCGGGTGGTGGGGACGGAGATGTTCAGGCCGGCGACCGCGTGCCCATGTTCGTCGGTGATGGCGGCGGCGACCGAGATGTCGCCCATCACCGTCTCGTTGGTCACCACGGCATAGCCTTTTTCCGCCGCCTCCTGCACGCGGGCGCGCAGCCGTCCGGGGTCGTTCACGGTGAAGGGGGTGAGCGGGCGGAGGTCGGTGCGGGCCAGGATCTCCTCCTGTTCCTCCTCCGACAGGCGCGACAGGATGGCGGTGCCCGACGCGGTGAAGTAGGCGGGCAGCCGGCTGCCGACCATGATGTCGATGTTCACCAGATGCCGGCCGGGGAAGCGGGCAACGAAGACGATCTCGTGGCCGTCCAGCTCCTGGAGGTTGGCGGTCTCGCCGACGCTCCGGCTGATGTCCAGCAGGTAGGGCGACGCCTTCTCGATCAGTTCGTTCGCCCGCAGGTAATTGTAGGAGAACTGCAGCAGCTTCGGGCTGAGCGCGTAGTTGCGCGTGCCGTGGACGCGCCGCAGATAGCCCAGCGTCTCCAGCGTGTAGACCAGCCGCTGGGCGGCGCTGCGGTCCAGCCCCGCCGCCTTGGCGATCTCGGACAGCGGCATCTGCCGGTGCGGGCCGTCGAAGGCGTGCAGGATCTGGAAGGTCTTCTCGGTCGAGCCGACGAACAGCGAGGATTCGCGCGGGTCGGCCTTCGGCTTGACGGCCGGCGCGGCCTGCTGGCCATCGCCGTCCGCCGTGGTGCCCGCCATGCTGCCCGCCATGCCGCCCGTCCTGGTGGTCTTTCCGGCCTTCATCGGTGCTCGTCCTCGCGTCGTCGGCATGGTTCGCCTACGCATAGCATCCGGCGCGCCGGATGCCACGCGCAAGCGTTGCCACCGGTCAGGCCACCGCGGCCGCCGGCAGCCCTTCATAGGTGGTCAGAAGGCGCGCCAGTTCGCCTTTCAGCGCCTCGCGCAGCTCCGGCCGCGGCTCGCGCAGCGGCGGCAGCATGGCCGGGGCGTTCACGCCGATCAGATCCATCACCGACTTCATCGGGCCGGGGTTGGTCTCGGCGAAGGCGAGGTTCATCATGGGGATGAGGGTGCGGTGCACCTCCAGCGCCTCGGCGGTCTTGCCGGACGAGGCGAGGTCGAAGACGAGGCGCCAGGCGCGCGGCAGGAGGTTGGCCGTGACCACGATGCCACCCTTGGCCCCCGCGGCCACATGCAGCGGGAACAGCGTGTCCTCGCCGCTCAGCATGGCGAAGGACGGGTCCAGCCCGGCCATCGTGCGCAGGAAGTGGTACATGTCGGTGTTGCAGGCCTTCATGCCGACGATCCGCTCGTGGCGCGACAGCTCGTGCAGCACCTCCGGATCGACGGCGATGCGGGTGCGGTAGGGGATCTCGTAGATCAGGATCGGCACCGGCGACTCGTCGGCGTAGCGCAGGAAGTAGTCGCGGATGCCGGCCTGGGTCGGGTTGGTGTAGTAGGGCGTCAGGACCAGCAGGCCGTCCACGCCGGCCGCCGCGAAATCGCGGCCCGCGGCCAGGGCGTCATGGTAGCCGGTGTCGAGCACGCCGGCGATGACCGGCTTCTTGCCGGCCATCGCCTCGACCGTCAGCGCGGCGAAGCGGTTGCGCTCGGCCCGCGCCAGCGCGCCGTACTCGCCGGTGCCGCCCAGCGGAACCACCCCGTCGATCCCCTGGCGGTTCAGCCAGGAGAACAGCGCCTTCGACGCCGCGACGTCGATGGTGCCGTCGGCGGTCACCGGCGTCGGGGTGGCGGGCAGAATGCCGCGGAGTTTGGTGGCATCGAGCATGATGTATCCTTGGAAGTGCGAAGAGATGGAAGCGTCGGCGCTGGCGATGGTCAGGAGGCCAGGCTGCGCCGGCGCAGCCGGTCCGCGGCGTAGATCAGCACCGCGACGAAGACGAGGAGACCGGTCGACACGGCCGCGATGACGGGGGAGACCTGCAGCGTCACCTCGTCCCAGAACTGCTTGGGCAGGGTGGCGCTGAGACCGCCCGACGAGAAAAGCGAGATGGTCAGCTCGTCGAAGGAGGTGGCGAAGGCGAACAGGAAGGACGACAGCATGCCGGCTCCCAGGATCGGGAAGGTGACGTGGCGCAGCGCGGCCAGCGGACGGGCGCCCAGGCTCTGCGCCGCGAGGTCGAGCCGGGTGTCGTAGTTGCGCAGAACCGCCGTCATCGTCATCACCACATAGGGGACGGCGACGACCGTGTGGCCGATCACCAGACCCAGGATGGTGCCGACCAGCCCCATCTGGGCGAACAGGTAGAACATGCCGACGGCGATGATCATGCGCGGCACGATCACCGGCGACAGGATAAAGGCCAGCATGGCGCCCTTGCCCCGCATCCGGCTGCGCACCATCAGGAAGGCCGCCGGCACGCCGATCGCCATCGAGAGAAGGCCGGTGCCGAAGGCCACCACCAGCGAGCGGGTCAGCGCCTGCATCCACAGCGGCGACTGGAACAGCTGCTCGTACCATTGCAGCGAGAAGCCGGTGGGCGGCCAGGCCAGACCGGCCTCGCCGAAGGACAGCGGGATCATCAGGAAGGCCGGCAGGCTGATCAGCACCAGCATCGTCCACACCAGCGTCCGCAGGGCGGCCGACGGCATCTCGCCGGTGCCGCGCGGGCGGCGGCGCGGGAACAGGCCGATGAGCGCGTCGCTCGCGGCCCCCAGCAGCCCGAGCACCCGGCCGCCCAGCCGCCGCATGGCGGTGTCGCGGTTGTGCGCGGCGCCCGCGGTCTCGCCGGTCAGCGTGGCGAAGCCGAAGACGCGGTCGTAGAGGACGAACACCGCCAGCACCACCGTCAGCAGCAGCACCGAGATGGCGCCCGCCAAGCCCCAGTTCAGCGTCTGCTGGATCTGGTCGATGATGAGCTGGGTGATCATCGTCTCGCGCCGCCCGCCGAGCAGGGCCGGCACGATGAAGAAGCCGATGGCCGTCACGAAGACCATGATCGCCGCGGCGGCGACGCCGGGCAGCGACAGCGGGAAATAGACGGTCCAGAAGGCGGTGCCGGGGCGCGCGCCGAGCGTGCTGGCGGCGCGGGGCAGGGTGCGGTCGATGTTCTCCATCACCGCCAGCATGGTCATCACCGCCAGCGGCAGCATGGCGTGCACCATGCCGACCAGCACCGAGCCGAAGCCGTAGAGCAGGTCGATGGGCCGGTCGATGATGCCCAGCGACATCAGCGTGCCGTTGATGACGCCGTTGCGGCCGAGGATGATGACCCAGGCGAAGGCGCGCACCAGGAAGCTGGTCCAGAAGGCCAGCAGCACCCAGAAGATCAGACGGCTCTTCGCCGGTCCCTTGGTGACGGAGATCAGGTAGGCGATGGGGTAGGCCCCGGCCACCGCGACCAGCGTCGTCGCCAGCGAGATCTTCAGCGTGATCCACAGCACGGTGACGTAGAGGCTGGACGAGAAGAGCTGCTGGTAGGGCGCCAGCGTGAAGCCCTGGCCGTTGTAGACGCTGAGCGCCAGGAGCTGGCCGACCGGGAAGACCAGGAAGACGGTGAGGAGCAGGACGATGGGGGCGCCCATCAGCACCGGCTTGCGCCAGGCCGGCGGGGCGCCGCGCCGTGGGGCGGCGTGGGGCATGGTCATGATCTGGTCGCTCATGTCAGGCCGCCTTGGCCGTGGTTGCGGGCATGGCCGCCGGGCCGCGGTCCGCGATCACCACGGCGTCGCGGCTGTCCCAGGACAGCGCCATCACGTCGTCGATGCGGATGGCCTCGGCCTCGTTGCGGGTGGCGAAGGCGGCGACCAGCGGCGGCAGGGCGTCGTCGAGCGGCTGCATGTAGACCTTGGTCAGGCTGCCGGTGACCATCACGTCGGACACCCGGCCCATCACGGCCGTTTCGTCGCCGGAAGGACGGGCGATGCTCAGGTTCTGCGGCCGCACCATCACCCGCACCGGGGAGCCCGGCGGCAGGTCCAGGCCGTTGGCGAGCGCGCGGCCCGGGATGCCGGCGCTGCCCAGCCGGATCTCCGCCTCGTCGCCCAGCCGGGTCCCCAGCGAGGCCGGCAGCAGGTTGGATTCGCCGAGGAAGTCGGCGACGAACAGCGTGCGCGGGCGGAAATAGAGGTCGGCCGGCGTGCCGAGCTGCTCGATGCGGCCGGAATTCATCAGGCAGATGCGATCCGACATCGTCATCGCCTCTTCCTGGTCGTGGGTGACGTAGACGACCGTCGTCCCCAGCTCGCGGTGCAGATGCTTGATCTCGAGCTGCATGTGCTCGCGCAGCTTCTTGTCCAGGGCGCCCAGCGGCTCGTCCATCAGGATGATCGAGGGCTTGTAGACCATGCAGCGGGCCAGGGCGACGCGCTGCTGCTGGCCGCCCGACAGCTCGCGCGGGTAGCGTCCGGCGATGTGCGGCAGATGGACCATCTCCAGGGCTTCCTGGGCGCGCTTCTTCGCCTCGGCCTCCGGGATCTTCCGCATCTTCAGCGGGAAGGCGATGTTCTCGGCGATGGTCATGTGCGGGAACAGGGCGTAGTTCTGGAACACCACGCCGATGTCGCGCTCGTAGGGCGGGGCGTAGGTCACGTCCTGCGCGCCGATGCGCACGACTCCTTCATCGGGCGGAACCAGCCCGGCGAGCAGACTGAGCAACGTCGTCTTGCCCGAGCCAGACGGGCCGAGCAGGGTCAGGAATTCACCGTCGGCGACCACGAGATCCGTGGGGGCGAGCGCCACGAAATCGCCGTAGCGCTTGGCGAGGCCCTGGACGGTTAGGCTGGACGACGACATGGCAGGTCTCCTCGCGTCGAAAGGGGAGTTGGGAAAAATGCGGGAGCCCCGCGGCCGGCCCCGCCAGGCAGGGACGGGAGGCCGGACGCGGGTCTCCAGAAACGTGTCTTCAAAAACGGGCCTTCAGGAACAGGCCCTCAGCAACGGGTCTTCGGGGACGCGACGTCCCGTCGCCTCAGCTCAGCAGCCAGGCGTTGTAGCGCTCGAGCGCCTTCTGCTGGTTGTCCAGCCAGAACTGCGCGTTGATCTTGACGCCCTTCTCGATGTTCGCCGGGAAGGTCGGGCAGTTGGGGGCGATCGCCGGGTCGATGTGCTTGAAGGCGTCGGGCATGGTCACGCCGGCCGGGAAGTACTTCACCAGCTCCGCCTGCCGCTTCGCGTCGCAGGTGAACTTGATGAACTGGCGGCAGGCGTCGGCGTTCGGGGTGCCGGCCAGGATGGCCCAGTTGTCGAGGCCCCAGATGTTCTGGTCCCAGACGATGCCGACCGGAGCGCCGGCGGCGATCGCCGCCTGCGGACGCGACACCCAGGTCGGGACGAGATCGACCTCGCCGGAGATCAGCATCTGCTCGACCTGCGCGCCGCTGGTCCAGAAGATGGGGATGTCCTTCTTGATGCGGTCCAGCGTCTTGAAGGCGCGGTCGAAGTCGCAGGGATAGACCTCGCCGGTGGGCACGCCGTCGGCCATCAGCGCCTGCTCGATGGTGTCGAAGGGATGCTTGCGCAGGGCGCGGCGGCCGGGGACGCCGGCGACGTCGTAGAAATCCTTCCAGGAGGCCGGCGCCTTGCGGCCCTTGAAGGCGTCGGTGCGGTAGGCCAGAACGGTGGTGTAGACGTTGGTGCCGACGCCGTATTCCGACATGTACTGCTTGGGAATGGCGGCGACCGCCGGATCGTTCTCCAGCCCGTGCTTCTCCAGCATCGGCTTGTCGCCGCTGGTCAGCATGAGGATGGCCGGCTCGCTGATCTTGGCCATGTCCCAGGTGTAGGACTTCGCCTCGACCATCGAGCGGATCTGCGCCGTCGGCTCGGCGTTGGCCTGGACGCCGACGACCTCGATGCCGGTGGCCGCGGTGAAGGGCTTGTAGAAGACCTCGCCATAGGCCTTGGTGTAGATGCCGCCGTCATCGCGCACGACGATGCGCTTGTTCTGCGCGCGGGCCGGGCTCCAGATCGCCGGCATGGCGAGCGCCGCGGTGCCGGCGGCGCCGGCTTTCAGCAGGGTGCGGCGGGACCAGCCGGTTTGACGTGTGCTCATGTCGGAACTCCTCGAAGATGGGCCGGGACGGCGGATGGGCGGGGAAGGACGGCGGGAATCAGCCCGGCGGCAGCAGCCGTCCGGGGTTGAGGATGTTCTGCGGGTCGAGCGCCTGCTTGACGGCGCGCATCAGCGCCAGCTCGGCCGGCGGCTTGTAGCGGGCCATCTCGGCGAGCTGGACGCGGCCGACTCCGTGCTCGGCGCTGAAAGTGCCCTTGAGCCGGGCGGCCTCGTCGTTGACGGCGTGGCGCAGCGCGGCGGCGAGCGCGTCGCGGTCGCCCGATGCGGCGGCCTCCCAGGCGTCGAAGGTGAAGAAGGGGATGAAGTGGACGTTGCCGTCGCCGAGATGGGCCACCACGATCACCGGCAGGTCGGGCACCAGGGCGCGCACCGCCGCGGTCGCCGCCGCGATGAAGGCGGGCACCGCCGACAGCGGCACCGCGCAGTCGGTGGTCAGGCCGACGCCGGCCTTCTTGTTGGCCTCCGACACGCTGTGGCGCACCTCCCACATGGCGTGGCGCTGCGCCTCGCTGGACGCCAGCGCCGCGTCGCTGAGCAGGCCGTCGGCGAAGGCCTCCTCCAGGATCGCCTGAAGCTCGGCGTCGAGCGCCTCGCCGGAGCCGTTGTCCGACAGCTCGATCAGCACATGCCAGTCGGCCTCGCTCTCGATCGGGCTGCGGCGGCCGGGGACATGGCCGACCACCAGATCGAGCTGGAGGCGGTTGATCATCTCGAAGGCGGACAGCCGGGCCGCGCTGCGCGCCTGCACGCGGGTCAGCAGGGTCAGCGCGTCCTCCGGCGACGCCATGCCGACCCAGGCCACCGCGTGGCGCGTCGGCAGCGGGTGCAGCTTCAGCGTCGCCGCGGTGATGATGCCGAGCGTGCCTTCCGAGCCGATGAACAGATGCTTCAGGTCGTAGCCGGTGTTGTTCTTGCGCAGGCCGTACAGGCCCGACCAGATGGTGCCGTCGGCCAGAACGACCTCCAGCCCCAGCACGTTCTCGCGCGTGTTGCCGTAGCGCAGGACCGACGTGCCGCCGGCGTTGGTGGCGATGGTGCCGCCGATCTGGCAGGAGCCCTCGGCGCCCAGGCTGACCGGATAGAGCCGACCGGCCGCCGCGGCGGCCTCCTGCACGGTGGCGAGGACGCAGCCGGCCTCGACATCCATCGTGCTGTTCACCGGGTCGATGGCGCGGACCGCGCGCATGCGGGTCAGGCTGAGGATGACCGGGGCGGGGCCGGACTCCGACGGGACGGCGCCGCCGCACAGGCTGGTGTTGCCGCCCTGTGGCAGGACCGGCACCCCGTGCTTGGCGCAGCACCGCACCACGTCGGCCACCTGCCCGGCGTTGGCGGGGCGCGCGAGGCAGAGCGCCGGGCCGCGGTAACGCCCGCGCCAGTCCTCGGTCACGGCGTCCAGATCGGCGGGGTCGGTCAGGACGGCGTCGGCGCCGATCAGGCTCGTCAGTTCAGCGATCACGTCCACGCGCGATCTCCTTGATCTATCCATTATTCAATCGCTATGCGATTGCTTCAACTGGAATATGATAACTTGAGATTTGTGCTCCAACAAACTTCTTTTTGCAGAGAGGACGAATTTTCGGTGTGCGGAAGGGTCGGCGCAGGCGCTGTCAGGCCATGCCGGCCCTAAAGCGGATTGCAATCCGCTTTGGATCGCGACGGCGGTCCCGGCCGCACATGCGGCCGAAGCCCGCCGGCAAGTGAGGCGATGTGAGTCTAAAGCGAACGGAAGTTCGCTTTAGGAAAGCCCGCTCCCCGCCTGTTGCGAAGGCCCAGGGTTCCGGCGGTCATGGCTATGCGGTGGGGGCCGGGATCAGCAGGTCTTCCACGGTGCGCGCTCGCCGTCACGGATTTGGCGCTTCTCCTCCCGGGTCAGCCGCTGCCGGGGCGCCTCCACAATGGAGGCGTCGATGATCTGGCTGACCAGGGCGAAGTCGCCGCGCTCCTTCAATGCCGTGTCGAAGCGGGCGAGCAGGCCTTCCATCGCTCCCGCCGTTGCCAGCGCCTCGCGGAACAGCCAGACCGTCGTGCGGTCCGGAACCCGGTCGCTCAACCCCAGCCCAAGGAAACGCATGAACGGCAGCCGGTCGCGCACCTGATACTCCGCCTGCTCGTCCGACAGCCCATATAGCGCCTGCAGCACCAGGATCTTGAACATCATCACCGCGTCCAGCGGCGGCCGGACCATGTCGAAGTCTACCACCGACGACAGACGTTCCAGTGGATCGCCGCACGTTGCTCAGCTCCGCGCAGCGGTCCTGAAGCTCGAACAGCCCAGCTTGCCCGGCCATGTCCCGTCTTCCTTCGCCCTTAAGTAAAGGGAATAACGAGAACGCCGGTCGCGCTATGGTTTTTCGAGGCTTCCACCTGACGGAACCCTGTCCGGCGCGCCGCGCTCCGGTCCCCAATGCCTGCATGCGCATGTTCATCCGAGCACAAACGCTGTTCAATTTTGGACGATTGCGCGAACTCAACAAGCAAATAGGATGAATAAAAATGAATTAGCGAACTAATTTGGTGATTGGGCGCCGCCGGTGGTCCCATCACCCCTGCCGTGGAGAGACTTATGGATCGCCGTACCTTCCTGGGTGCGATGGCCGGGCTGGTGCCCGCCGCCGCCTTCACCCGCACCGCCGCCTTCGCCCAGAGCAGTCCCGCGGCCTCCTCCGGCTCCCGCCCGCTCTCCATCGGGGCGATCTCGGCCCCGAACTCGCTGGACCCCCATTTCTATCAGTCGCCGACCAACAATCAGACCCTGCGGCAGATCTTCGACCCGCTGGTGACCGAGGACGCGACGGGAACGCTGCGCCCCCTGCTGGCCGAATCCTGGCGGGCGCTGGACGAGACGACCTGGGAATTCAAGCTGCGTCCGGGAATCCGCTTCCACGACGGCACGCCGCTCACGCCGGACGACATCGCCTTCACCATCGAGCGGGTGCCCAACGTTCCGAACAGCCCCGGCTCCTTCGTGCCCTACGTGCGCAACGTCGCGGCGGTGGAGGTGGTCGACGACCGGACCTTCCGCATCCGCAGCAAAACGCCGAACCCCTTCCTCGACCGCGACTTCACGAACCTCTACATCCTGTCGCGCAAGATCCACGCAGGCGCCGAGACGGCGGATTTCACCTCCGGCAAGCTGGCCGTCGGCACCGGGGCCTTCCGCTACGCCGGTTTCACCGTCGGCCAGCAGATCGAGTTGGAGCCCAACCCCGGATATTGGGGCCGGACGCCGGGCTGGAGCCGCATCCGCACCCGCTTCATCCCCGACGCCGGGGCGCGCGTCGCCGGGCTGCTGTCGGGCGACCTCGACCTGATCGACGGCGTGCCGGTGCAGGACGTGGCCCATCTGACCGCCGACAAAAATGTGGAGATCTTCAGCGTCGCCAGCGCCACCAGCGCCTATCTGTTCCCCGACGCCAGCCGCGACCAGGCGCCCTTCGTCACCGACCGCGCCGGCCGGCCGCTGGACCGCAACCCGCTGAAGGACGTGCGGGTGCGCCAGGCGCTGTCGCTGGCCATCGACCGCAAGGGCATCGTGGAGCGGTTGCTGCTCGGCCAGGGCACGCCCGCCGACCAGTTCGCCCCGCCGCCCGCCCTGGACCGGCTGCCCAATCGCGCGCCCATCACCGTGGACGTCGCCCGCGCCAAGCGGCTGCTGGCGGAGGCTGGCTATCCCGACGGCTTCGGGCTAATCATCCACGGGCCGAGCGGCTTCTTCACCGGCGACGTCGCGGTGCTCCAGGCCATCGCCCAGGGCTTCTCGCGCATCGGGGTGGAAACCAAGGTGGAGACGCTGCCGATCGCCACCTTCTTCTCCCGCGCCACCAACCGGGAATTCGCCCTGTTCCTGACCACCTACGCCACCACCAACAGCGCGGAGCTGCTGCGGCAGGTGGTGCTGACCAAGAACCAGGACACCGGGGCCGGCCCCTTCAACCGCCAGCGCTATTCGAACCCCAAGCTGGACGCGCCGCTGCTGGCAGCACTCGGCGATTTCGACGCCGAACGGCGGGTCGCCCGCATCCGCGACGCGCTGGCCGCGCTGGAGGAGGACGTGGGCGTCATCCCGGTCTTCTACCCGCGCTTCAACTGGGCGGGGCGCAAGGGCTACGTGCGCTTCGTTCCCGGCAACGCCTTCGGCCACACCAACGCCGTCTTCGCCGAGCCGGTCTGAGGAATCCCGCCATGTCCCTGTTTTCCGACTACCAGGCCCACGACGCGGTGGGCCTCGCCGCCCTCGTCCGGCGCCGCGAAGTGTCCCCGGCCGAGTTGCTGGACTCCGCCCTGGCCCGGCTGGAGGCGGTCAACCCGCTCATCAACGCCGTGGTCGACCGGTTCGCCGAGGACGCCTTCGCCCAGGCCCGGACCCTGACGGGGGAGGAGCCGCTGGCCGGCGTGCCCTTCCTGCTGAAGGATCTGAACATCCAGGTGCGCGGGCGGCGCACCAGCAACGGCAGCCGTCTGTGGCGCGACCATGTGGCGGTCAAGGATTCCACCGTCACGGCGCGCTACCGCGCCGCCGGGCTGGTGCTGTTCGGCTTCACCAACACCGCGGAACTCGGGCTGGCCTGCGAGACGGCGCCGGCCCTGTTCGGCCCAACCCGCAACCCGTGGAATGTGGAGCGCAGTGTCGGCGGCTCCTCCGGCGGGGCGGCGGCGGCGGTGGCGGCGGGCATCGTTCCGGCGGCCCACGCCACCGACGGCGGTGGGTCCATCCGCATCCCGTCCTCCAACACCGGCACCTTCGGGCTGAAGCCGACGCGCGGGCGCAACCCCTTCGGCCCCGACCTGGGGGAGGGCTGGAACGGCCTGTCGGTCCACCACGCCATCACCCGCTCGGTGCGCGACAGCGCCGCCCTGCTCGACGCCACCCACGGGCCGGAGCCGGGCGACCCCTACGCCGCGCCGCGCTTCGACGGGCGCTACATCGACCTCGTGGAGCGCGATCCCGCACCGCTGCGCGTGGCCTTCCAGACCGTGGACCATGAGGGGCGCGCCGTCGATCCCGCCGCCGCCAAGGCCGTCACCGACGCGGCGGCGCTGCTCGAATCGCTCGGCCACCGGGTGGAGGAGGCCAGCCCCGGCGTGGACGGCGCCGCTCTGAAAAGGGCGACGCGCATCATCGTCGCCTCCAACATCGCCAACGTCCTGCGCGCCCGCGAAGAGGTGTTGGGGCGGCCCATCGAGCCGGACGAGCTGGAGCCGATCACCCGGCTGTGGGCCGGGGAGTCCACCCGTTACAGCGGCGCCGACCTCGCCCGGTCCATCTGGACGATCCACGGCCTGTCGCGCCTGTTCGGACGCTTCTTCCAGAGTTACGACGTGCTGCTGACCCCGACCTTCGCCGCCCCGCCGCTGCCCATCGGCACGGTGGACATGCAGAGCGCGGATCTCGACGGCTATTACGAGACGCTGCGCCGCTACAGCGCCTTCACCTCCGTCTACAACAGCGCCGGCATCCCGGCGGCCAGCGTGCCCTTCGCGCTCGCGGACGGGCTGCCGGTGGGCGTGCAGATTGCCGCCCCGCTGGGCGAGGACGGGCGCGTGCTCCAGCTCGCCGCTCAGATCGAGCGCGTCCGGCCCTGGGCCGGCCTGTACCCGCCGCTTCCGGTGTAGGCGCCTGATGACCGGAGCGATGGCGGGCTGGCTGGTGCGGCGGTCGGCGCAGGCCGCCCTGGTGGTGCTGGCGATGACGGTGCTCGTCTTCGTCGGCCTTCATGTCGCGGGCAACCCAGTGGACATCCTGGTCCCGCCGGAGGCCGACGCGGCGGAGCGGGCGCGCGTCGCCGCGTCCTTCGGCTTGGACCAGCCGCTGTGGCGGCAGTATCTGCTGTTCGTGGGGCGCGCGCTCCAGGGCGATCTGGGGCGCAGCTTCATCTACAACCAGCCGGCGCTGGCGCTGGTCGTCGAGCGGCTGCCGGCGACGCTGGAACTGTCGCTGGCCGCCTTGGTCCTGGCCGCCGGGCTGGGGATCGGTCTCGGGCTCTACGCCGGGCTGCGCCCGCGCGCGGCGGCGGCGCGGCTGATCATGGCGGGCAGCGTGGTCGGGCTGAGCCTGCCCGGATTCTGGGTCGGGCTGATGCTGGTGATCGGCTTCTCGGTGCGGCTCGGCTGGCTGCCCAGTTCGGGGCGGGGGGAGACGGTGGCGGTGCTGGGGGTGGGCTGGTCCTTTTTGACCGCCGACGGTCTGGCCCATCTGATCCTGCCCGCCGCCAACCTCGCCTTGTTCAAGCTGGCGCTGATCCTGCGGCTGACCCGCGCCGGGGTGCGGGAGGTGGTGCATCTCGATTACGTCCGCTTCGCCCGCGCGCGGGGGCTGGCCCCGTCGCGGGTGATCGGCGTGCACATCCTGCGCGCCATCCTGATTCCCATCGTCACGGTGATCGGGCTGGAGTTCTGCTCCACCGTCGCCTTCTCCATGGTGACGGAGAGCATCTTCGCCTGGCCCGGCATGGGGCGGCTGATGGTGGAGAGCATCCATGTGCTCGACCGGCCGGTGATCGTCGCCTATCTGGTCGCGGTGGTCCTGCTGTTCGTCGCGGTGAACCTGCTGGCCGACATCCTCTACCGGCTGCTCGACCCGCGCGTCGGCACCGCCGGAGCGGGGAGCGGAGCATGAGCAGCCTTGCCGAGGAAGGCCCGCCGCCCGCCCATTCCGTCGCCGAACCGTCCCCGTCGCCGCCCCTGTCGCCAATGCGCGTCCTGTGGCGGGACTTCGCCGCCTCCCGGGTGGCGCTGGGCAGCCTCGCCGTCTTCCTGCTGCTTGTGGCCGCCGCCGTGCTGGCCCCCTGGATCGCGCCGCAGAACCCGTTCGACCTGACCCAACTCGACCTGCTCGACGGGCGGCTGCCGCCGGGGGCGGAGGGGGCGCTGGTCGGCACCTACTGGCTGGGCACCGACGACCAGGGGCGCGACATGCTGTCGGCCATCCTGTTCGGGCTGCGGCTGAGCCTGCTGGTCGGCATCGGCTCGGCGGTGGTCGCCGGCGCGCTCGGCACGCTGGTCGGGCTGGTCGCCGCCCAGTCCAGAGCCCAGGCGGGCGGGCGCACCGACACGGCGCTGATGCGGCTGGCCGACCTGCAACTGTCCTGCCCGTCCATCCTGATCGCGCTGATGGTGATCGCCTTCCTGGGGCGCGGCACCGGCAACGTGCTGCTGGCGCTGGTGCTGGTCGAATGGGCCTATTACGCCCGCGCTGCCCGCTCGGCGGCGCTGGTGGAGCTGAAGGCGGAGTATGTGGAGGCGGCGCGCGGACTCGTCCTGCCCTCCTGGTGGATTCTGCTGCGCCACGTCCTGCCGAACTGCCTGCCGTCGCTGGTGGTGATCGCCACGACCCAGGTCGCCCGCGCCATCGCGCTGGAGGCGACGCTGAGCTTTCTCGGTCTCGGCGTGCCGGTGACCGAGCCGTCGCTCGGCCTGCTGATCGCCAACGGGCGGCAGTATGTGCTGTCCGGGGAGACCTGGATCAGCCTCTACCCCGGCGTTGCCCTCCTGCTGCTGATGGCGGCGATCAATCTGGCCGGTGACCGTTTCCGCGACGCCCTGAATCCGAGGCTCGGCCAATGACCGCCACCCTTCCGTTGCTGGAGGTGCGCGGCCTGCGCACCGAACTGCCCGCGCGCCAGGGCGCGCTGAACGTGCCCCTGAACGTTCTGGACGGGGTGAGCTTCTCCCTCGGCCGCGGGCGCATCCTGGGTCTCGTCGGCGAGTCCGGGTCGGGCAAGTCGGCCACCGCCTTCTCCATCATGGGGTTGCTTGATCCGCCGGCGCGGGTGGCCGGCGGCTCGATCCGCTTCGCCGGGCGGGAGTTGGCCGGCCTGCCGGAGCGGGAGCTGCGCCGCCTGCGCGGCAACCGCATCGCCATGATCTTCCAGGATCCGATGATGACGCTGAATCCCGTGCTGACCATCGGCGCCCAGATCGTCGAGACCGTGCTGGCCCACACCCGCGTCGGCCGGGCCGAGGCGCGGCGGCGGGCGCGCGACGCGCTGGGCCGGGTCGGCGTGCCGGGGCCGGAGGAGCGGCTGGACGCCCACCCGCACGAGCTGTCCGGCGGCCTGCGCCAGCGGGTGGCGATCGCCATGGCGCTGCTGCACGACCCGGACCTGATCATCGCCGACGAGCCGACCACCGCGCTCGACGCCACCATCCAGGCGCAGATTCTGCGGGAGATCCGCGGGCTTGCCGGCGGAGCGTTCGGTGGGGGCGGGCGGACGGCGGTGCTGTGGATCACCCACGACCTGTCGGTGGCCGAACAGCTCTCGGACGAGATCGCCGTGATGTACGCGGGCCGCATCGTCGAGCAGGCCCCGGCGGCGGAGTTGCTGTCCCGCCCGGCGCACCCCTACACCGCCGGGCTGCGCGCCAGCCTGCCGCGCGGGCCGCGGGGCAGCCGGCTGACGCCGATCCCCGGCCTTCCGCCGACGCTGGCCGGACGCCCGGCGGGCTGCACCTTCCGCCCGCGCTGCGCCGCCGCCGTGCCCGCTTGCGCCGCCGATCCGCCCTGGCAGGGGCGGGCGGACGGGCGGGGCGGCGTGCGTTGCCTGAATCCCGGTCAGGAGGCGCCGCGATGACCGCGCCCTTGGCCGAGCTGCGCGGCGTCTCGCGGCTGTTTCCCATTCCGGGGCGGCGGGGCGGCGTCCTGCACGCCGTGGACGGGGTGGATCTGGCGGTGCGGCGCGGGGAACTCGTCGGGCTGGTCGGGGAATCGGGCTGCGGGAAATCGACCGTGGCGCGGATCGCCGCCGGGCTCCTGCCGCCCAGCGCCGGCCGCGTGCTGATCGACGGGCAGGACGTCGCCGAACGGTCCGCCGCCGAGGCGCGGGCCGCCCGGCTGCGCGTGCAGATGGTCTTCCAGAACCCCCACGCCAGCCTGAACCCGCGCTTCACCGTCGAGGAGATCGTCGGGGAGGCGGTGCGCTACCACCGGCTGGTGCCGCGCGATGCGCTGGCCGAGCATGTGGCGGCGCAGCTTCTGCGCGTCGGCCTCGACCCGGCGTTGCGCCGCCACCATCCCCACCGCTTCAGCGGCGGGCAGCGCCAGCGCATCGGCATCGCCCGCGCGCTCGCCGTGCGGCCCGACCTGCTGGTCTGCGACGAGCCGGTGACCGCGCTGGACGTGTCGGTGCGCGCCGGCATCCTCAACCTGTTCCTCGACCTGCGCGACCGGGACGGGATGGCGATCCTGTTCATCAGCCACGACCTGTCGGTGGTCGGCCACATCTGCGACCGGGTGGTGGTCATGTATCTCGGCCGCGTGGTCGAGGAGGGGCCGGTGGACGCCCTGTTCGAGCGCCCGCGCCACCCCTACACCCAGGCCCTGCTGGCCGACTCCCGAACCGCCCTGCCGGAGGGAGCCGTGCCGGCGCGCGGCGAGGCGCCGTCCCTGGCGCAGCGGCCCGCCGGCTGTTCCTTCCACCCGCGCTGTCCCATGGCGCGGTCGGGCTGCCGGCGGGAGGTTCCGGCGCTGCGCGGGGTGGGGGAGGGGCATCGGGTGGCCTGTCTGCTGGCGGGGTGAGCGGTTCGAGCGGGTGGAGTGGTTGCCCCCACCCTTCCCACGGCTTCGCCGCGGGCCCCTTCCCTCCCCCGCTTCGCAGGAGAGGGAAATCAATCCCCTCCCCTGCGTAAGCGGGGGGTTTAGGGAGGGGGCAAGGACCTACCGCCCCCCGGCACCGACCGCCACCGGCGTCAGCGCGCCACCGCCGCCAACCGCCCGCTCCGCCCGGCGGAAGCGGAAGAAGCCGCGGCTGTTCAGGTTGTTCGCGATCAGCGCGCCGATGGTCAGGCCGGCACCGGCCAGCTCGACGTCCCCAAACGCGCGGCCCTGGGCCAGCCCGATGGCGAAGGCGGTGATCGGCACGAGGTTGATGAACAGCACCCCGTTCACCGGCCCCAGCAGCTTGATCCCGATGTTCCAGCTGAACACCGCCAGAACCGCCGCGATCAGCACCAGATAGGCGATCTCCGCCCGCACCGACCACACCGTTTCCAGCGACGGCACGGCGACGAACCCCGCCGCGGTGGCCAGCGCCGTCACGGCGGCGATGGTGACGGTGCCCAGCGCCGCGCTGACCGTCGTGTAGCGCAGCGGCGACCAGCCGGGCACCGTGGCCGCGCCCAGCGTGTAGACGACCCAGCTCGCCGCCCCACCCAGGATCAGCAGGTCGGGCAGCAGCGCACCGCCGTCCAGCGCCGACAGGCTGCCGCGCGTCACCACCAGCGCCACCCCGGCCAGCGCCGCCGCGATGCACAGGAAGGTCACCCGGTTCGGCCGCACCCCCTTGATGGCCCAGGTCAGCAGCGCCGTGATCAGCGGCATCAGCGCCATGATGATCGCGCCATGCTCCGCCTTGGAATGGGCCAGCCCGACGAAGGCCAGGATGCTGAAGCCGGCGAAGCCCATGGAGCCGTAGAAGAACAGCTTGCCGCCGTGGCCCTCCGTCGCCAGCGCCCGCCAGCCCTCCACCCGGACCAGGATGCCGATCAGGATCAGCGAGGCGAAGCCGTAGCGCAGCAGTGTCAGGTAGAAGCCGTCGATGCTCGCCAACGCCGCCTTGGCCACCGGGAACATGCCGCCCCAGGAGATGGCGGTCAGCGCCAGCAGTGCGATGCCCAGCAGCACGCCGTCCACCGTACCGCCGGTCCGCGCCTTCGCCGCGGGCTTGCCGGCCACCGGCCTGGCGGCCTCCTCCCCGGCGCGGCCGATGGCCTCCTCCAGCGCCGCCGCGCGGACCTTGCCGGACGGGCTGTAGGGGATCTGGTCGAGCGGCTCGAAGCGCGCCAGGGCGATCCGCTCGCGCCGCAGGATCTCGGCGGCGCGGACCCGCACCTCGTCGGCGGCTCCGGCCCCGGCGGACGCCTTCAGCACCACCGCGCAGTCCACCGCCACCGGCCCGGCCCCGGCCCGGCGCAGCAGCGCCACGTCCTCCACCCCGCGGATGTGGCGGATGGCGTTCTCCAGCGCGTAGAGATTCACGCTGTCCGCCCCCTGCGAGCGGTTGAGCAGATAGAGCCGCCCGTCCTCGTCCAGATAGCCGGCCTCCGACGTGATCAGGTAGCGCTCCCCGTCGATCTGCACCCGGTTGGCCGGTGCGCCGAGATAGGTGTCCATGTTCATGTAGCTGGCGATGGCCACCGACCCGACGATTCCCGCCGGCACCGGCTTGCGCTCCGGGTCGAGGATCAGGATGCGGTTGCCGTCGTAGACGCGCCCGACGCTGGCCGGGTGGGTCAGCAGGTCCGCCGGCTCGGCGATGGTGTTCACGCCGGTCTCGGTGGTGCCGTAATATTCGTAGACGACCGGCCCCAGCACCTGCAGCGCCTCCTGCTTGGCCGGGGCGGGGAAATGCTTGCCGCCCACCAGGACGAAGCGGAGCTGGTTGGGCGTGACGCGCGCCCGGCCGCGGGCGACCTCGCGCAGCACCCCCGACAGGATCGGCGGGGTCATGGTGCTGGAGGTGATCCATTCCCGGCGGATCAGCTCGGCGGTTTCCAGAGGGTCGTCGGGCGGAGCCAGCACCAGCGTCGCGCCGAGCTGGAGGAACAGCCGCGCCCAACCGCCGCCCGCCGCGTGGTAGAGCGGGATGGTGGCGAGGTGCCGGTCGGCGGAGGAGAAGCCGTAGCGCGCCGTGAAATAGGCGAAGCGCCGCGCGTCGAAGGAGGCGGTGCGGATCACCGGCTTCGGTGTGCCGGAGGTGCCGGAGGTGAAGGAGATGGCGCGGAAGGGCCGGGCCGGGGCGTTCGGCGTTCGCCGCCCGGCGGCGAGTCCCGCGAAGGCGGCGTAGGGCGTGGCGCCGGGCAGCCGACTGTCGAGATCGACCACCGCGCGGCCCGCCGCCAGCGTGCGGACGTTGATGCCACGGTCGGCCAGGAAGCCGGAGGAGACGATCAGCAGGTCGGCCTCGATGCGTTCCAGCAGCTCCGTCAGGGCGGCCGGCGACAGGGAATAGTCGAGCCCGCACAGCGTCGTCTTCAGCGTGGCGGCGGCCGAGGCGGCGACCACCAGCTCCGCGCGGTTGTGCGACAGGAAGGCGACGGTGCGCAGCTCGTCCAGGGCGACGGCGCCGGCCAGCCCTTCCGCCGCGTCGCGCACGGCGTCGGCGTACTGCCGCCAGCTCAGGGTTTCGGAACCGGCGACGATGGCCGCCAGATCGGCGCGCGAGGCGGCGATTTCCTCGATTCGGGACAGGGGAATCATGGTCGTCTCTCAGCGTGGGCGGTGTTCGATGGTGTAGATGCGGGCGCCGGCCGACCGGATCGCTTCGATCCGGCGCAGCGTGTCGCCGCCGATCTCCTCGCCGGGGACGATGATCGGCACGCCCGGCGGGTAGGGGATGATGAAGGAGGTGGACACCCGCTTCTCCTCGGGCTTCTCCACGGCGGGCGAGAGCTCGCGCTGGATCGCGCGCAGGGCGTCGAGCAGGGCCGCCACCTCCTCCTCGCCGATGCCGATGTGCAGGTTCAGCAGCAGCGAGGTCCGCGTGCAGCGGTTCACGTAGAGACCGTGCCGGCTGTACAGCCGCTCGCGCAGCTCCGGCGCGTCGATGGACAGACCGGAAACCCTCAGGGACAGCTTGGTCGGGTCAATCGCGGCGTGGCCGGCGAAGGCGTCCGGCACCGCCGGGGCGTTGACCGAGAAGGCGCTCAGCGCCGGATCGCCGGCCACCGTCTCGCCCACCCGCCGGGCGAGCCGCAGGGAACGTTCGACCAGGTCCCGCCCCTCCAGCTCCATCTGCGCGCGGGCGAGGTCGAGCGAGGCGAGGATCGGGTAGCTGGGCGAGGTGGTGTGGTGGCGGTAGCGGCCGAGCCGCAGCCGTTCCGCCAGCTCCGGATCGCCGCTGAAATGGATCAGCGATCCCTGGCGCAGCGCGCTCAGCGACTTGTGGGCGGAGTGGGTGGCGACGACGGTGAAGCGCTCCAGCGCCGGATCGGCGGCGCGGGCGTGCAGGGCGGTGCGCCCGCGCGTCGCCTCATGGAAATAGCTCCAGGCGCCCCACGCCTCGTCCACGAAGACGGTGGTCAGCGACGGGCTGGCCTCCGCCAGGGCGGTGAGGATGGCCCGGATGTCGTAGACAACGCCGTCGTAGGACTGGCCGTTCAGCACCAGAAGCTCGTAGGGCGCGCCCGCGCGCTCCGCCGCCGCGGCCTGCTCCAGAAGGGCGGGCAGGGACAGGGCGGCGCGTTCCGAATGCTCGCAGAAGACGCGCGGCTCGATGTAGTCGACCACCGCGTGCTTGTCGGACAGGGCGAAATGGATCGACTGGTGGGTGCCCTTGTCGGCCAGCACCCGGACGTCGGGGCGGGTGATCAGGGCTTCCAGCGCGATCAGGTTGGCGGTCGTCGTCCCGGCGGTGACGAACAGCGTGCCCGTCGCTCCGAAGGCGAGCGCCGCCAGCTCCTCCGCGCGGGCCAGCGAGCGGTGCGGGAAGAAGAAGCTGTCCAGCGGCAGGGCGGTGATCGTCGCCTCGCTGAACAGGCCACGCCCGAACAGGGCGTCGTAGGCATCGGCGAAGGCCGATTCCCGGATGGAGCCGCGCCGGCTGACCGGCAGCGCGTGGAACGACGCCCGGGTTGATCCGGCCGCCGCCAGCAGGGCGTCGGCAAGCGGTGTTTCCGGGATGGCCGAAGGTCCGGAGGCGTGTCGGGCGGACGAATTTTGGGTCGGCGGGCGTTGGTCGGCAGAGTCTGACATTGGAAACTCGCTCGTGGTGGCGGCCTCCGCTGGGAGGGCGTCCGTTTGAAACACCGATCCTGCATGTTGTTTGTTTGTATTTACGCAGTGATCCAATAGAGAATTCAGTCGAAGGCCCGATCCCTGTCCAATAAATAATTTCGAGCCCCAATATCGGCGAAATTGATGGGTGAAGCGATCCACACGAATGTATTTCCAAATAATGGTAAAAATGGATCGGCTCTTATAATTTTGGTAAATACTTTATATGTTCGATCGCTTGATTGTTTATGGTGGGCGTAAAATATTATTAACATGGGCAAAAGATTGAATCTTGTGCAATGACACTTGCGGTTCTGTATGATGCGTGTCCCGGCGACCGTGCCGGGAGAGGGCAAGCCGGATGGCGGAGCGCTCATGGACCTGCATCATCTGAAGACCTTCGCGACCGTGGCGCGCGAGGGCAGCCTGACCCGAAGCGCGCAGATCCTGCTGCTCAGCCAGCCGGCGGTCAGCGGCCATATCAAGCTGCTGGAGGAGGAGCTTGGCACCGTGCTGTTCGAACGCACGGCCAAGGGCATGCAGTTGACCCGCGCGGGGCTGATCCTGCTGGAGGAGGCGGAGCGCACGCTCGACGCCGCCAAGACGCTGGTCAACCGCGCCCGTGGTCTGCAGGGCGACGCCGCCGGGCCGCTCGCCCTGGGTATCGCCAGCGATCCGGCGTCGTTGCGGCTGGGAACGCTGCTGTCCACGCTGCTGTCCACGCACCCCCGGCTGCGCTTGCGGGTGTCGCATCACCTGTCCGCCGACGTGGTGGACCGGGTGCAGGACGGGCGCCTGGACGCCGGCTTCGTGCTGGAGGAACGGCCCGACCGGGCGCTGCGCCATCTGCCGGTGACGCCGGTGCGGCTGCGTGTCGTCGGGCCGGCGGCGTGGCGGGACCGGCTGGACGGGGCGGGCTGGAGCGATCTGGCCGCCCTGCCCTGGGTCGGCACGCCGCCGCGCTGCAGCTTCCACCTGATCGCCGCGCGGGCCTTCGCCCGGAACGGCGTCACCCCCGGCACGATCATCGAGGTCGACCAGGAAAGCGCCCTGAAGGGGCTGGTCACGGAGGGGCTGGGCCTCGCCCTGCTGCGCGAGGAGCAGGCGCTGGCCGCGGCGGCGGCGGGGGAGGTCGCGCTGTGGTCCGGCGAGGCCCTGCGCAGCCACCTGCATCTGATCCTGCCGCAGGACAAGGAGGGAGAGCCGGCGCTCCAGGCCCTGCGGGCGGCGGTGCGGGCCGTATGGCAGGAGGCCGTGTGGCAGGACCCGCCATGACCCGCGCCCGCCGCCCGATGCCCTTACCCCCAGGCGCGGCTGTCCTTGACCACCACGGCGAAGCGGTCGGCCAGGGCGGCGAGGTTGGCGCGGTGCAGCGCCTCGGCCGGGATCACGCCGCCGGCCCCGTCGGGAAGATCGCGGGTGGCGCTGGCCGCGTCCACGACCGTGGTCCGCCAGCCGAGGTCGAGGGCGGCGCGCACCGTGCTGCTGACGCACATGTGGGTCTGGAAGCCGGCGACGATCAGCTCCTTGCGCCCGGTGGCGCGGATCAGGGAGTCCAGCTCGGTCCCGGCGAAGGCGTTGGGCAGGTGCTTCACCACCACCGTCTCGCCGTCCAGCGGGATCAGCGGGGCGACGATGCCGGACAGCGGGCCTACCGGGTTGAACAGGGCGCCGCCGGGCTTGCCGTGGTGGACGATGTGGAAGACCGGGGCACCGGCCTTGCGTGCCCGTTCCAGCAGACGCGCGGCCTCGGCCACCGCGGCCTCCACCCCGACCAGGGGAAGGGCGCCCTCGGTGTATTCGCGCTGGGCGTCGATCAGCACCAGCGCCGCGGAATCGAGCGGGCTCGGGGTGGCGGGGGCTCCGGCGAGGGCGAGCAGGGTCTTCGGGGTGGCGCTCATGGCGGCTGCGGCTCCGGAAAGGGGAAGGGTCGGGGCGCAGTGTGCCCTGTGTGCTTTTGGCCGGACATTCGATAGGTTTGCGCAATGACTGTTCATAAACAGACAGGCACCCCGAAACAGACGGGCACCCTGAACTGGGACGATCTGCGGATCTTCCTGGAGCTGGCCCGCACCGGCAGCCTGTCGGCGGCGGCGCGCGCGCTGCGCATCAGCCACGCGACGGTCGGGCGCCGGGTCGCCGCGCTGGAGGAGGGGCTGGGCCGCAGTCTGGTGGATCGGCGGGCCGACGGCTACAGCCTGACCGCCGACGGCGAGGCGGTCTTCGCGCTGGCCGACGGGATGGACGAACGGGCGCTGGCCATCCTGCGCCAGGTGTCGAGCCAGGGAGGGCGGGAAGCCGGGCTGACCGGCACCGTCCGGCTGACCACCACCCAGGCTTTGGCCGATCGCTTCCTGATGCCGCGGCTGGGGCCGTTCCGCGCCCGCCATCCGGGAATCGATCTGGAGGTGACGGTTGACAACCGCTCGCTCAGCCTCGCGCGGCGGGAGGCCGACATCGCCATCCGGCTCGCCCGGCCGCAGCGCGGCGACCTGATCGCGCGGCGGCTCGCCACCATGGGCTACGGCCTGTTCGCCGCCGCCGGGGCTCCCGACACGGTGATCGGCTATGACGAGGCGCTGGCCGACCTGCCGGAGGCGGTCTGGCTGGCCCGCCACATGGCCGGGCGCCGCGTCGCCTTCCGCTCCAACAGCCTGCAGACCCAGCTCGCGGCGGCGAAGGCGGGATTCGGGGTGGCGCTGCTGCCCTTCTGGCTGGCGGCGGGAGAGCCGGATCTGTTGCCGGTGCACAGCGACGCCCCGCCGCTGGAGCGCGAGGGTTGGCTGGTGCTTCACCCGGACCTGCGCGACGTGCCGCGGGTGCGGGCGGTGATCGAGCATCTGGTCGCGCTGTTCACGGCGGAGTTTGCCGCGGAGTTCGCCGCCGACCCCGCACCGGCCGGTTGAGGGGACGGTTACTTCCGCGGCGCGCCGGTCTTGGGCGGCGCGTCCGATCGCGACGCGAAGAAGTCGGACAATTCGACGGGGAAGCTGTCGAGGATCTTCTTCAGCGACGCGACGGACGGGCTGGTCTTTTCCTTTTCGATCAACGAGATCAGGGCGTTGCTGATGCCGGCCCGGCGCGCCAGGGCGCGCTGCGACAGGCCGTGCGCCTCGCGCAGATCCTGCAACTTTCTTCCGATGTCGAGCATGCTGGATACACCCGGCTGGCGATGGAAACGGAAGGCTGTGCCGCAAGGATAGGCGATCCCATCCTCCTCTTCCACAAAAAGTGTGATTTTCAGCCAAACAACACTGCTGATTGGTTTAATTGCGCGGTAGTCAGGCGATGCAAACCGATAATAATGTACTTTTCGGGCTCATAAACCCATAAATAGTGTAGACAATAGCCGCCAGACCGGCAATGATGATTGGGAACCACGGCTTCCGCGGGGTGTCGGCACCCCGGACGAAGCCGCCCTACCGTTGCCCTGGCCCGCCATTGCCCTGGAAAGACGTCATGGCCATCCCCCCAACGGCCCGCCCGGCCTCCGCTTCCGCAGCGTCCGATTCTGGAACGGTCTGGATTCCGCTTCCCGAAGCCATGGGGGTCTGTGCCGGGACGGAGTGTCGGGGCGGCCGCGCTCCGCTGGGTGGGCTCTGGGCGCAAATGCGCCGGACTTGGCTGAAGACCCGCCGCCACACCGGCTGAGCGCTCCGCCGCCAATCCACGCTTTCCGATCGATCATTCCGCTGCACTCGAGCGGGCGTTCCCGAACGCTTGTCCGCAAAGGAGATTCTTGTGACCGCGACCTCCTCCCAGGCCGATCGGCCGCCGCTGCCGCTTCTCGATCTCGCGCGTCTGGACGGCGGCGCCGCCGATCGCACCCTCTTCCTTTCGGACCTGCGCGCGGCCATTCGCCGCTTCGGCGCCTTCTACGTGGCCGGACACGGGGTCGATGCCACCTTCCTCGACGCGGTCTTCGACCTGTCGCGCGCTTTCTTCACGCTGCCGGAGTGCGACAAGCTGTCCATCGAAATGGTCAATTCGCCCCATTTCCGCGGCTACACCCGCGCCGGCTGGGAGCGGACCCGCGGCCGCGCTGATTGGCGCGAGCAGCTCGACGTCGGGTCCGAGCGGGAGGCCCTGCCCTGGGGGCCCGGGTCGCCGCCCTGGGTCCGCCTGCAGGGTCCCAACCAATGGCCGGACGCCCTGCCGGACCTGCGCCCGGCGGTGCTGCGCCTGCAGGAGGAACTGACGGCGCTGTCGCGGCGCCTGTTGTCGGCCGTGGCGGTCGCCCTGCGCCTGCCCGAGGACGCCTTCGCGCCGATCCTCACCGACCGGCCGACGCAACTCGTCAAGCTGATCCGCTATCCGGGCCATGACGCCATCGCGCCCGGTGATGGCGCATCCGACGACGGGGAGGGGCAGGGCGTCGGGCCGCACAAGGACAGCGGCCTGCTGACGCTGGTCCTCCAGCACCGCCAGAGCGGTTTGCAGGCCGAGACGGACGGCGGCTGGGTCGATGTCCCGCCGCTTCCCGGCACCTTCGTCGTCAACGCCGGCGAACTGCTGGAACTGGCGACCAACGGCTATTTCCGCGCCGCGGTGCATCGGGTGGTGACGCCGCCGGCGGGGGTGGACCGGCTGTCGACCGCCTTTTTCCTGGGGGCCGGGCTGGACGTCCGCGTGCCGGTGCTGCCGCTGCCGGACGATCTGGCCGCCGAGGCGCGCGGGCCGGAGCAGGACCCGCTCAACCCCCTGTTCGCGTCGGTCGGCGAGAACACGCTGAAAAGCCGCCTGCGCTCCCACCCCGATGTGGCGCGGCGCCATTACGCCGACCTCGTCGGCATTCCCGCCTGACCGCCGTCCAACCTCCGAATTTCCGAAGAGGGAGCACTCCCGATGACCGACCGTTCGCCGCGTTTCGAAACCCTGGCCATCCATGGCGGCGCTTTCCGCGCCGATCCCGTCACCGGGTCCGTCGCGGTGCCGATCCACCAGACGACCTCCTACCAGTTCCAGGACACCGCCCACGCCCAGCGCCTGTTCGCGCTTGAGGAGCTGGGCAACATCTACAGCCGCGTCACCAACCCGACGGTCGATGCGCTGGAGCAGCGGCTCGCCGTTCTGGAGGGCGGGGCGGCGGCGGTGGCGGTCGCGTCCGGCCAGGCGGCATCCTTCTACTCGGTTCTGAATCTGGCGCAGGCCGGCGACAACATCGTCACCTCGACCGATCTCTATGGCGGCACCTGGAACCTGTTCGCCAACACGCTGAAGCAGGTGGGCATCGAGGCGCGCTTCGTCGATCCGGCCGACCCGGAGGCTTTCCGCCGCGCCACCGACGACCGCACCCGCGCCTATTACGCGGAGACGCTGCCAAACCCGAAGCTGAACGTCTTCCCGATCCGCGAGGTCGCCGACATCGGCCGGGAACTCGGCGTGCCGCTGATCGTCGACAACACGGCGGCCCCGTTGACGGTGCGGCCCTTCGAGCATGGCGCGGCGGTGACGCTCTATTCGGCGACCAAATACATCGGCGGCCACGGCACCACCATCGGCGGCGTCCTGATCGACGGCGGCACCTTCCCGTGGGAGGCCCACGCCGCCCGTTTCCCGCTGCTGACCCAGCCCGATCCCAGCTATCACGGCGCCATCTGGACGGAGGCGGCCAAGCCGCTCGGTCCCATCGCCTACGCGCTGCGCGCCCGCGTCACCCTGCTGCGCGACATCGGCGCGGCGCTCAGCCCGCAATCGGCCTTCCAGCTGATCCAGGGGCTGGAGACGCTGCCCCTGCGCATCCGCCAGCACAACGCCAACGCCATCCTCGTGGCGAATTACCTGAAGGCGCACGCGAAGGTGACGTCGGTCATCTTCCCCGGCCTTCAGGAGGGCGAGGCCCGGCGCCGGGCGGACGCCTATCTGAAGGGCGGTTACGGCGCGCTGGTCGGCTTCGAGCTGGCCGGCGGTGCGGAGGCGGGCCGGCGGTTCATCGACGCGCTGAAGCTGTTCTACCACGTCGCCAACATCGGCGACGCGCGGTCGCTCGCCATCCACCCGGCCACCACCACCCATTCCCAGCTATCGCCGGAGGATCAGCGCGCCAGCGGCGTGACGCCCGGCTACGTCCGCCTGTCCATCGGCATCGAGCATCCGGACGACATCATCGCCGATCTGGAGCAGGCGCTGGCGGAGGCGTGAGGAGCGCCGCCCGATAACCCACAGAACGCGCGGATCACGGCCGGCACGTCCCTTCATCGGGCGTGCCGGCCGAAATTTTTACAGGCATGCATATTTCTGTATGCGTACAAACACTACTGTGTGACTATGTTTATAGTCACATAAAGCGAAACAGAGACGTGAAATATCGGTTTCGGACCCGCCGCGGGTGCTCAGCCCGCCGCTTCGTCCGCAAGACCGATCAGCCCCGGAGGTTTCCGATGGCCAACGCGCCCGGCGCTCCCGCCAACCCATCCGCTTCATCTCTTGAATTCGACGCCCACCTTGAGGCCGACGTCCTCGTTCTGGGCGGCGGCCCCGCCGGCACTTGGGCGGCCATCGCCGCCGCAACCGCCGGTGCCCGCACCGTCCTGGCCGACAAGGGCTTCTGCGGCACGTCCGGCGCCACCGCAGCGTCGGGAACCACGCTGTGGTACGTCGACCCCGACCCGGCCAAGCGCGCGGCGGCCAAGGCGGCGCGCGAGGGGCTCGGCGGTCATCTGGCCGATCACGGCTGGATGGACCGCGTGCTCGACCGCACCCATGCGGCGGTCGGCCAGCTGGCCGACTGGGGCTATCCCTTCCCGCGCGACGCCGATGGGCGTGACCGCCGCGTGTCGGTGCAGGGGCCGGAATACATGCGGCTGATGCGCCGCCGGGTGAAACAGGCCGGCGTGACCATCCTCGACCATTGCCCGGCGTTGGAGCTGCTGGTCGATGACGGCGGCGCCGTGGCCGGCGCGGCCGGTGTGCGGCGGCAGAAGGGGGGCGGCTGGGCCGTCCGGGCGAAGGCGGTGGTCATCGCCACCGGCGGCTGCGCCTTCCTCAGCAAGGCGCTCGGCTGCAACGTGCTGACCGGCGACGGGTTGCTGATGGCGGCGGAGGCCGGGGCCGACCTGTCGGGAATGGAGTTCTCCAACGCCTACGCCATCGCCCCGGCCTTCGGGTCGGTGACCAAGACCTTGCTCTATCAGTGGGCCAGCTTCACGCGGGCAGACGGCGCGGTCATTCCGGGCGCCGCGTCCAAGGGGGGCCGTTCGGTCATCGCGCGGGTCCTGGCGACCGAGCCGGTCTACGCCCGCCTCGACCGGGCCGAACCGGAGCTGTCGGCGGCGATGCGCCAGGCCCAGCCGAACTTCTTCCTGCCCTTCGACCGCGTCGGCATCGACCCCTTCACCCAGCGCTTCCCGGTGACCCTGCGGCTGGAGGGCACGGTGCGCGGCACCGGCGGCCTGCGGCTGGTGAACGAGCGCTGCGCCACCGCGGTGCCCGGCCTGTTCGCCGCGGGGGACGCCGCGACGCGCGAGCCGATCTGCGGCGGCTTCACCGGCGGCGGCAGCCACAACGCCGCCTGGGCGATGTCGAGCGGCCATTGGGCCGGGCAGGGCGCCGCCGACCATGCCCGCGCCCTGGGGAACGGGGCTCGCGCGCTGCGGCGGGCCGGCGGCGCCGGACTGGGCGAGGGGCGCGGCGCGGCAATCGACGCCGGGGCGCTGACCCGCGCCGTCCAGGCCGAGGTCTTCCCCTACCACATCAACTATTTCCGCACGGAGGAAGGGCTAACCGGCGCGCTCACCCGGCTGGACCGGCTGTGGAGCGACGCCGCCGGAGCCGCGCCGTCCTCGGCCGACGACTCCCTGCGCGTGCGGGAGGCCGC
This sequence comes from Azospirillum brasilense, assembly GCF_005222205.1. Classification (NCBI taxonomy): domain Bacteria; kingdom Pseudomonadati; phylum Pseudomonadota; class Alphaproteobacteria; order Rhodospirillales; family Azospirillaceae; genus Azospirillum; species Azospirillum brasilense. The sequence continues at coordinate 517,862 of NZ_CP032349.1, forward strand.
GGCGATGCTGGCGACGGCCCGTTGGATGTACCGGTCGGCGCTGGCGCGCACGGAATCGCGCGGCATGCACCGCCGCCTCGACCACGCCGCCCTCGATCCGGCGCAGCGCCATCTGCTGACGGTCGGAGGGCTGGACGAGGTCCATGTCTCCGCCCGTCCGGCGCCGCTCCATCCAGATCCGGTTGGGGCGAAGCGGGAGCTGGCCGCATGATCGAGCTGATCAGTCCGACCCGCTGCACCGGCTGCAACATCTGCGTCGCCATTTGCCCGATGGACGTGTTCCAGGCGGCGAGCGGGCAAGCCAAGGGGGCCGCGCCCGCCATCGCCCGGCAGTCCGACTGCCAGACCTGCTTCCTGTGCGAAGCCCATTGCCCCGACGACGCCCTCTATGTCGCCCCCGACGCCGAGACGGTGACCGGGATCGCCGAGGAGGCGGTGGCCGCCGCCGGCCTCTTCGGCAGCTACCGCCGCGCCATCGGCTGGAGCGACGGCCATCGCGACAACCGTTCCGCCGACCAGACCTTCCGGCTGCTGGCGCCCCATTGAGCGCCCGGCCGCACCCGACAGGAGTCCTCAGACCATGACCGTGTTCGATCCATCCGCTGTACGCCTCAGCCGCCGCCGTCTGCTGGCGGGCGCGGCGGTGACCGCCGGCGCCGTGACCGCCGGTGCCTTGGCTGCCGCGCCGCTATGGGCCGGCCCCGCGCGCGCCGCGGCGGCCAAGGCGACGCTGGCCTATGGCAGCACCGGCTACACCTGGGCCGTGCCCTTCGTCGCCGAGGCCGCCGGCACCTGGGCCGAGGCGGGCTTCGACCTCAACACCATGGAGTTCGAGAGCGGGCGCGATTCGATGCAGGCGCTGCTCGCCGGCTCCGCCGATTTCTCCGCCTCGACCGACACGCCGGTGGTGTTCGCGGTGCTGCAGGGGCTGCGCCCGCTGATCCTGGTGAATTACAGCCGCTATTCGCGCGACATGAAGATCGTCGTGCGCAAGGACGCCGGCATCGACCCGGCCAAGCCGGCCAGCCTGAAGGGCCGCCGGATCGCCACCCGCGTCGGCACGTCCGGCCAGTACATGCTGGCGAAGTATCTGGAGTTCGCCGGGCTGGCGCAGAGCGACGTCGAGGTCGTCGACCTCACCCCGAACAACATGACCTCCGCCCTGGTGCGCGGCGACATCGACGGCTTCGCCTGGAGCAGCCAGTCGGCGGCGGTGGCGGAGCGCCAATCGGGCGGCAAGACCGCGGTGATGACCCAGGACGGGCTGGAGAAATTCTTCCAGAGCCATCAGCTCCTGCTGACCACGGAGAAGGTGGTGAAGGAGAAGCCGGAACTGGTCGCCGGCGCCATCAAAGCGCTGCAGGCAGCGGAACGGCGGATTCACGCCGACGGCGGCTGGGCCGACCTGATCGCGCGGCGCATCCACACCCCGCCCAAGGAGATCCTGGAGGCGACGTCCGAATTCACCTTCAAGATCGCCTTCGACGACCGCTTCCTCGACGATCTGGTGGCGGAGGCGGAGTGGGCCATCGCCGCCGGCCTCGCCAAGCGTCCGGCCGGCGACCTGCGCGCCCTGTTCCGCGGCCTGATCGTCGACTCGCCGCTGAAGGCGGTGGCGCCCGACCGGGTCACCCTGACATGAGCGGGCCGCTGATCGCTTTCGACCGCGTGTCGCAGATCTACGCGGCCCGCGACGGGTCGCCGGTCTGGGCGCTGCGCGACGTGTCGCTGACGGTGGAGGCCAGCGAGTTCGTCTGCCTGATCGGCCCGTCCGGCTGCGGCAAGTCCACGCTGATCCACCTGCTCGCCGGCTTCCTGACGCCGACCTCGGGGGACGTACGCTTCCGCGGCCGGCCGCTGGCCGGGCCGGGGCCGGAGCGCGGCGTGGTGTTCCAGGAATACGCCCTGTTCGCCTGGATGACCGCGCGGCAGAACGTCGAGTTCGGCCTGCGCATGCAGCGCGTCTCCGCCCCCATCCGGCGCCGCCGGGCGCTGGAGGCGCTGGATCGGGTCGGGCTGCGCCACGCCGCCGACCGCTACCCGCACGAGCTGTCGGGCGGCATGCGCCAGCGCGTTGCCGTCGCCCGCGCCCTGGTGGTGGAGCCGGAGGTGGTGCTGATGGACGAGCCCTTCGCCGCCGTCGACGCCATGACCCGCACCACCCTGCAGGAGGACCTGCTGCGGCTGTGGCGGGAGACCGGGGTGTCGGTCCTGTTCGTCACCCACAACATCGACGAGGCGGTCTTCCTCGCCCAGCGGGTGGTGGTGATGGGGGCCGGGCCGGGCGTCATCCGCGAGGATCTGACCGTCGATCTGCCCTATCCGCGCGACCGCGGGTCGGCGGACTTCGGTCGGGAATACGCCCGCATCGCCGCGGCGCTGGCCCGCGGCAGCCAAAAGGCCGGCGGACCCGATGGCGGGACCGATGGCGAACGGAGGGCCGCGTGACCGCGACGACGGAAGGCATGACCGGCAATCGCCGCGCCACCCCCCGGCGCCCGGCGGCGGAGACGCCGTCCGACGGCGCCGCCTTCGCTGAGGAATTCCGCCGCGCCCACCGCCGTGGCCGGCGGCGGGCGGCGTGGCTGCGCGCCCTGCTGAACGTGACGGGCATCCTGCTGTTCCTGGCGGTCTGGGAGGCGGTGCCGCGGCTCGGCACCTGGGTCAATCCGGTGCTGCTGCCGCCGCCGTCGGTGGTGTTCGACACCTTCGTCCCGATGCTGCTGTCCGGCGAGATTCCGGCCAACATCCTGGTCAGCCTGCGCCGGGCGGCGCTCGGCTTCGCCATCGCGACGGCGACCGGCGTGACCGCCGGGCTGCTGACCGCGCGCATCGGCTTGCTGCACCATGTCAGCGAGCCGATCCTGCACGGCTTCCGCTCCGTCCCCTCCATCGCGCTGGTGCCGCTGTCGGTGCTGTGGTTCGGCATCGGGGAAGGGTCGAAGGTGGCGCTGGTCGCCTGGGGCAGCTTCTTCCCGATCTGGATCACCACCTTCATCGGCGTGCGCGACGTGCCGGCGGCCTATCTGCGCTCCGCCGCCTGCCTGGGGGCGGGGCGGCTGGCGACGCTGCTGCTGGTGGTTCTGCCGGCGGCGCTGCCGATGATCCTGGCGGGCCTGCGGCAGGGCATCGCCGTCTCGCTGATCCTGCTGGTCGCCGCCGAGCTGTCGGGCGCGCGGGAGGGCATCGCCTACATGATGTCCACCGGCCACCAGATGTTCCGCGTCGACATCATGCTGATCGGGCTGGTGCTGCTCGGCACCTTCGGCTTCATCGCCGACCGCCTGTTCGTGGCGCTGATCCGTCGCCTGTTCCCCTGGTACACCACCGCCTCCTGAGGGCTGCCGATGAGCGAACCGACCCTGATCCTGCGCAACGCGCGGGCCATCACCTTCGATCCGGCCCGGCCACGCGCCAGCGCGGTGGCGCTGGCCGGCGACCGCATCCTCGCCGTCGGCGGGGAGGAGGTGACCGGACTCGCCACCGCATCGACCGAAGTGATCGACCTCGGCGGGGCGACTCTGATCCCCGGCTTCAACGACGCCCACGCCCACATGGAGCGCGAGGGGCTGAAACGCCTGCGCCCCTCGCTGGCCGGCGCGCGCAGCGTCGGCGACATCCTGGAGCGGGTGCGGGCGGTGGCGGCGGAAACGCCGCCCGGCCAGTGGATCGTCACCATGCCGATCGGCACGCCGCCCTTCTTCTTCGACGGCGCCGCCAGCCTTGCGGAGGGGCGGCCACCGGACCGGCACGAGCTGGACCGCGCCGCGCCGGACCATCCCGTCCACATCCCCGGCGTGTTCGGCAACTGGGGCAAGCCGCCGGGGCACAGCGTCCTGAACAGCCGGGCGCTGGCGCTGAACGGCATCACGGCAGCGACCGTGCCGACCTGTTCGGGCGTCGAGATCCTGAAGGACGCCGACGGCGAGCCGACCGGCGTCATCGTCGAGCGCAACAGCCGCCCGACCGTCGAGTTCGACCTGCTGCCGGCGGTTCCCCGCTTCGGCTTTGCCGAACGGCTGGAGGGGGTGCGGCTGTCCCAACGGCTCTACAACGCCCAGGGCACCACCAGCGTCTATGAAGGGCATGGCTCGGCGCCGCAGACCATCTCGGTCTACCGCCGCCTGTGGGAGCTGGGGGAACTGACCGTGCGGGTCGGGCTGGTGGTCAGCCCGAGCTGGGCCGACATCGCCGAGGCCCGGCGCGCCATGCGCGACTGGCTGGCCCACGCCCGCGGCGCCGGGCTGGGCGACCCCTGGCTGAGGCTGTCGGGCGTCCACATCGCCTATGGCGGCGATCCGGCGGTGGCCTGCTGCGCCCGCGCCAACCTGCCGGACACCGGCTGGTCGGGCTTCGTCGAACAGGCGCTGACCCCCGCCGACTTCCGCGAGGCCTGCCTCCTGGCCGCCGAGCACGACCTGCGCCTGCACACCATCGTCAGCGACAAGCTGCACGAGGTGGTGCCGGTGCTGGAGGCGGTGAACGAACGCCACGGGCTGGCCGGGCGGCGCTGGGTGATCGAGCACATCGGCCGCGCCCGGCTGGCCGATCTGGAGGCGCTGAAGCGCCTCGATGTGCTGGTGACGACCATCCCGACCTATTTCCTGTGGAAGGGCGGGGCCTCTTATCTGGACGAGCCGGACGGCGGCGATCTGGTGGTGCCGCACGCCCATCTGCTGCGGCTGGGCATCCCGACCGCCATCGCCACCGACAACATTCCCTACGACCCCTTCTTCACCCTGTGGACGGTCTGCAACCGGCGCGAACGGACCAGCGGCCGGGTGATCGGTCCCGACCAGCGGCTGGACGCCGAGACGGCCCTGCGCCTGTTCACCGTGGCGGGCGCCGCCCTGACCTTCGACGAGGGCTGGAAGGGGCCGCTGCGTCCCGGCTTCGCCGCCGACCTCGCCGTGCTGTCGGAGGACCCCACCGCCATCGACCCGGACCGGTTGCGCGACCTGCGCTGCCGCCTGACCGTGGCCGGCGGGCGGATCGTCCATCGCGAGGGGGTATGAGCGGGCCGGACCCCTTGCGGATCGTCATCGTCGGCGCCGGCGTGTCGGGCAGCGGCGTGGCGGCCGGGCTGGTGCGCGCCGGCGCCCTGGACGGCTTCTCCGCGCAGGTCGAACTGGTGGACCCGCGGCCGTCGCTCGGCGCCGGCTTGACCTATGCCCCCGGCGGCGATCCGCGCCATCGGGTGAACGTGCCCTCCGTCCGCATGGTGGCGGCGACCGGCCGGACGGGGGAGGAGGGCGCGGAGGAGGATTTCCATCGCTGGTGCCTGGAGCGCGGCGTGCTGGAGGCCGATCCGGGGGGCTGGTCGGAGGGGCTTCACTACCCCGCGCGGTCGGAATTCGGGCGCTACCTCGACGAACGGCTGCGGTCGCTCTTCGCGGCGCCCGGACCGGTGCGGGTGACCCACCGCCGCGACCGGGCGGTCGCCGCCCATCGCCGTGGGACCTCCGGCGGAACGGGGTTCGTCGTGGAGATGGCCGGCGGCCGGGTGTCGGAGGCCGATGCCCTCGTTCTGTGCACGGGAAACCCGCCCCCCGTGCTGCCGGGCGTGCTGGCGACGCTGGGCGGACACCCGCGGGTCGTCGCCGATCCCTGGGCGCCGGGCGCCCTCGACGGCGTTGCGCGGGACGACCGGGTGCTGATCGTCGGCACCGGCCTGACCATGGGGGACGTGGTGGCCACGCTGCTCGGCCGCGGCCATCGCGGACCGCTGACCGCCCTGTCGCGCCACGGGCTGGTGCCGCGCCCGCGTCCGGCCCAGGCCACGTCCTGGACCGATTTCACCGCCGACCCGGCCACCCGTGTCGGCGACCTGCTGCGCCGCGTGCGCGCCGCGGTCGCCGCCGCCCGGCAGGCGGGACGGCCGTGGACCGACGTGCTGGAAAGCGTGCGTCTTCAGAATGGAGCGTTGTGGTCCGCCCTGCCGATGGACGAGCGGCGGCGGTTCCAGCGCCATCTGCGGGTCTGGTGGGACGTCCACCGCTTCCAGGCAGCCCCGCAGATCGCTCGTCTGATGGAGGACGCGCGGGCGGACGGACGCCTCGCCGTGCTGGCCGGCCGGCTGGTCGCGGCAAGCGCCGAGGAGGACGGCGGCTTGGGCGGTGGCGGGCTGTGGGTCGTCCACCGGCCGCGTGGCGGGGATGGTCTGGTCGGGCGGGGCTACGATGCCCTGGTGAACTGCACCGGCGCCGGGCACGGTACCGCCTTCGGCCGCGACGCGCTGCTGGCCGGCTTGGCCGCCCAGGGGCTGATCCGGCCGGACCGGCTTGGCCTGGGCGTCGAGGTCGATGACCGCGGACGGGCGCTCGACTCCGATGGCCGACCGGTTCCCGGCCTGTTCGTCGTCGGGCCGCCGACCCGCGGCAGCCTGGGCGAGGTGGTCGGCGCGTCGGAAATCGTCCCTCACGCGCTGGCCGTCGTCGGGGCTCTGACGGGCCTGCGCCACGGCCGCGACCAGCCGCCGCCCGGATAGCCCCGTCAGATCGTGTATTCGGGTTCGGGCAGGCTCATGTCCATTTCCACCGCCGGAGCCTGGCCGGAGGTGGACCAGCCGACGACGCGGGCGGGAACGCCGGCCACCGTGGCGCCGGCCGGAACCGGTTTCAAAACGACGCTGCCGGCGCCGACCTTGGCGTGGCGGCCCACCTCGATGTTGCCCAGCACCTTGGCCCCGGCGGCCAGAAGCACCCCGTCGCGCACCTTGGGATGACGGTCGCCATGCTCCTTGCCGGTGCCGCCCAGCGTGACGCCCTGGAGGATCGACACGTCGTCGCCGACCACGGCAGTCTCGCCGATCACCACCCCCGTCCCGTGGTCGATCAGCACGCCGCGCCCGATGGAGACGGCGGGATGGATGTCCACCGCGAACACCTCCGACACCCGGCTCTGCAGGAAATGCGCGAGGTCGCGGCGCCCCTGCGTCCACAGCCAGTGGGCGACGCGGTGCCATTGCAGAGCGTGGAACCCCTTGAAGTAGAGGAAGGGCGTCAGAATTCCGTCCGCGGCCGGATCGCGGGTCACGATGGCCGTCAGGTCGGCGACCGCCGCCGCGACGATGCCGGGATCGCCGGCATGGGCCTGCTCGGTGATGTCGGCCAGCCGCTCGGCGGGGATGTACCAGTCGCCCAGCTTGCGCGCCAGATGCCCGCCGAGCGCGGAGGCGAAGCCGTCGTGCGACAGCACCGCGATGTGGATGAAGCTGCGCAGCAGCGGATCGCCGTCCGCCGCGGCCTCCGCCTCGGCGCGCAGACGCGCCCACAGGGCCGCCCGCTCCCGGTCGGAGTCCGTCTCGAATCCACCATGGTTGGCGGTCGCTTGTGCGAAGCGGGCGGGGGTGACGATGCGGCCCATGGGGCGTTTCCTTCCGGTCAGTGGCCGCGCCGGACCAGCGTGTGGCGGATGCGGTGCAGGGCGGCGGTCAGCGCGTCGAGGTCCTCGCAGGTGTTGTAGAAGGCCAGCGACGGACGCACCGTGCTCTCCACCCCGAAGCGCCGCAGGATCGGCTGCGCGCAATGATGGCCGGAGCGCACCGCGATGCCCTCCCGGTCCAGCGCCCGCCCCACCTCCTCCGTCCGGCAGCCGTCGAGAACGAAGGAGAGGACTCCGGCCTTCTCGCGCGCCGTGCCGATCAGCCGCAGGCCGGGAACGGTCGACAGGCCGGCTGTGGCGTACTCCAGCAGGGAATGCTCGTAGGCGGCGATGACCGGCATGCCGATGCGCTCGATATAGTCGATGGCGGCACCCAGCCCCACCGCGTCGGCGATGTTGCCGGTTCCGGCCTCGAACCGCATGGGGGCGGGCTGGTAGACGGTCTTCTCGAAGGTCACGTCGGCGATCATGTTGCCGCCGCCCTGCCAGGGCCGCATGCCCTCCAGCACCTCTTGCCGGCCGTAGAGCAGGCCGATGCCGGTCGGGCCGAACATCTTGTGGCCGGACAGCACGAAGAAGTCGCAGCCCAGTGCCTGCACGTTCACCGGCATGTGCGACACCGCCTGCGCGCCGTCCACCAGCGTGACGGCCCCGGCGGAGCGCGCCATCGCCACCATCTCCGCCGCCGGGGTCACCGTGCCGAGCGCGTTTGACACCAGCGTGAGCGACACCAGACGGGTGCGCGGGTTCAGCAGCCGGGCGAACTCGTCCAGCCGGATCTGGCCGTCCTCGTCCACCGGGACCACCCGCAGCCGCGCCCCGGTCTCGGCGCAGAGCTGCTGCCACGGCACGATGTTGGCGTGATGCTCCAGCCAGGTGACGACGATCTCGTCGCCCTCGCGGATGTGCTGGCGGCCCCACGCCTTGGCGACGAGGTTGATCGCCTCGGTCGCGCCGCGGACGAAGACGATCTCGCTCGTGTCGGCGGCCCCGACGAAGCGGCGGGCCTTCTCGCGGGCCTCCTCATAGGCGTCGGTGGCGCGGGCGGCCAGCGCGTGGGCGGCGCGGTGAATGTTGGAATTCTCCTCCGCGTAGAAGCGGGCGAGCCGGTCAATCACCGCCTGCGGCTTCTGCGTGGTGGCGGCGTTGTCCAGCCAGATCAGCGGCTTGCCGTGCACCGTCTGGTTCAGGATCGGGAAGTCGCGGCGCGCGGCGCGCGGGTCGAAGGCCGGGCTGGCGGGCAGCGGAAGATCCGGCACCTGCTCGGCGCGGAGCTGCACCGACAGGGCGCCGACCTCCACCAGAAGTCCGGGGGCGGAGGGTACGGTGGCAGAGGGCGCTGTGGCAGAGGGCGCTGTGGTGCCGCGGTCGGCCGCCGCGTCGCGCCCGCCGTCGAGGAAATAGGGCGCGCCGGAGGGCAGGGGCGGAGCGCCCGCGACCGGCCCCCCAACCGGCGTGGAGGGAACCGTGGCCGCGCCCGGCAGCGGCGGGACCAGCGACAGGGCGCCGCCCAGCGAATGCAGGATCGACCCCAGCCCGCCGTCGCCGGTCGCCGGCGGCACGGCGGGCGCCGTGGGCCGCAGCGAAGGGGCGGGGGAGAAGGACGGGTTGGCCGCCGGACCCGGCTGCGGCGCCGCGGGCAGCGGACCCGGCGCCTGCGCCGCCGACAGCCCGGACGGCGGGGCCACGGCGGGCGCCGGGCCGGAGGGAAGGGCCTGGAAGAACTGGTTCGCGAGGCGGGCGATCAGACCGACATCCGGCCCGATACCCGGCCCGATGCCCGGCCCAATGTCCGGTGAGCCGGACTCCGGCCCGCCGAACCCCGCCGCCGGTGGCGGCAGGGTCAGGGCGACGGCGTCAGGCGTAGTCATAGTAGTTGCCGACATGGACATCCTCCAGCACGCCGATGGCATCCTCGGTCAGGATCGCGGCCGAGCAGTAGAGCGAGATCAGGTACGAGGCGATGGCCTTGCGGTTGATCCCCATGAAGCGGACCGACAGGCTGGGGGCCACCTCGCCGGGGACACCGGGCTGGAACAGGCCGATCACGCCCTGCTTCGCCTCGCCGGTGCGCAGCAGGAGGATGTTGGTGCGGCCTTCGGGCGTGACGTGCAGCTTGTCGCTGGGAATCAGCGGCAGGCCGCGCCAGGTCAGGAAGGGCGAGCCGTGCAGGGTGACCGTGGGCGGCGGAACGCCGCGGCGGGTGCATTCGCGCCCGAAGGCGGCGATGGCGCGCGGGTGGGCCAGGAAGAAGGCCGGCTCCTTCCACACCTTGGCGATCAGCTCGTCCAGATCGTCGGGGGTGGGCTGGCCCTTGCGCGTCTTGATGCGCTGGCCGGGGGCGGCGTTGGTCAGCAGGCCGTATTCGGCGTTGTTGATCAGCTCGCTCTCCTGGCGCTCCTTCACCTTTTCGATCAGCAAACGGAGCTGCTCCTGGATCTGATCGATCGGATGGCTGTAGAGGTCGGAGACGCGGGTCTGCACGTCGAGAACGGTGGTGACCGCGTTCAGCGAATATTCCCGCGGGTTCTCGTCATAGGGGACGAAGGTCTCCGGCAGGTCGGCGTCGTTGCGCGGGCTGCACTCCACCTCGGTCCGCACCTGCCCCTGGGGGTCGACGACCCGGTTCAGGCGGTAGATGCCGGCCTCCACTGGGGTCCAGGGCAGGAAGGACACCAGCCAGCGCGGCGTTATGCCCGACCATTGCGCCCGTGTCTTCGTGGCGTTGGCGAGCTGGCGGGCCGCCTGCTCGTTCAATGTTCGGCGCAGTTCGGTGTCTTCGGACATGGATAGGCTCCTTGACGGAAAGGCGGCTTGAGAAAGGCGGCGGGACGAAAACGGCAGCCGGCGCCATGCACCGACTCCGGGGAATCGGCGGCTTGCGGATGCGGGGATGAAAGGTCGATGGGCGGGAACGGAAATCCCGGCTCGGCGAAACGGCCTATGGGGTGGCGCCGCCCCGCCGAAGGTGGATATGACCATGCATCGCTTTCGCCGCGGTCTCAAGCATTGGTGGCAGCGCATGCGTCGATTGGTCTGCTATAACAGACAAGCCTCCGCTGCATTGGACGAAGACCCGGCGAAAGGAATTCCGGCGAATCATGGGCGGTCTGGATGATTATTTCCTGTTTTGTAAATAGATATTGCGGGCGATTATCTCCTTCTCCGGCGATAGGCCGTTCGATCATCCACACGAGCTCTTCGGATAATTGGTTGAAACCCTCGCGCGATTCGCGGCGTTCCTCGCGATAGGCAGCTTGGCGATGGGATTGTTCGCCCTCCGGTAAGCACGCATGGGGCATGTATTACACAAAGAGCGTGCGGCTGCGCCTTGTTAAATCTATTTGAACAGTAGGCAATGAGCGTTATCCTCCCCTCGTTGCAGGGCATGTCCTGCGCAATGAGGGAACGAGCCGTGAGCGCGGCGAACGACGACCAAGACCCCAGCACGCCTGAATCGGCGATCCCCGCCGCCCTTGGCCGCAATCTGAGACGGCTGCGCACCCGTCAGGGGCTGTCTTTGGAACGGTTGGCCCGGCTGTCCGGCGTCAGCCGGGCGATGCTGGGACAGATCGAGCTGGGACGCAGCGCCCCCACCATCACCTTGCTGTGGAAGATCGCCCGCGCCCTCGACGTGACGCTGACGGCCCTGACCCGGCTGGACGGGCGGGGCGAGGTGCTTCTGATGCGGGAGGATCAGGCGCGCAGCTTCGTCTCGCGGGACGGGCTGGTGCGGTCGCGGTCCCTCGCGCCGCCGGGGGAGGGGAGGGGGGCCGACCTCCTGGAAATCCGCCTGCGGCCGGGGGGCTGCGAAAACGGCGGCGGCGTCTCCTCCGGTGCCAGCATCAACCTGGTGGTGGTGGAGGGAGCCGTGGAACTGCGCGTCGGCAAGGGATCGCACCGTCTCGCGGCCGGCGACGCCGTCCTGTTCGAGGCGGAACGCACCTACCAGTGCCGCAACGCCGACGATGTGGACGCCCGCCTGTTTCTGGTCCTTTCGCATGGGGAAGGTTGAGGACGGCTCCTGAGGCTGTGCACCCTGCAGCGGATCCGCGTTTCGAAACGCGGGCCGACAACAGCTCCGCCGTCAGCCCCTTCTCCGGCACCGCCGCCTTCTCCCACCAGGGTCCGATCCCCGAGCGCCGCGCCCGACCCTCGCGGCCGTGCGCTTGACCGCCGTCAAGGATAGTCGCACCAAAACAGTCAACTTTCTCCGGCATGGCGCACGGCCAACGCTGCTCAAGGCCCCTCCGTTCCACGCAGGTCTGACTCGGGGGCCTGACCCAGGAGAAACGAACGCATGACGGAACGCTTCACCAAAGCGGCCGCCCGAAACATCTTTTACGGCGGATCGCTCTTCTTCTTCGCCGCCTTCGTCTCGCTGACGGCGGCAAGCCACATCTACGTCGTCAACACCGGCACCGACAGCAAGGGACTGACCGACAGCGTCGCCCGCGGCAAGCATGTGTGGGAGAAGAACTCCTGCATCAACTGCCACACGCTGCTGGGCGAGGGCGCCTACTTCGCGCCGGAGCTGGGCAATGTCTGGGTCCGCTACGGCGGCGACAAGGACCCGGAGGGGGCGCGCGCCGCCCTGGCCGGCTGGATGGCCGCCCAGCCCAGCGGCATCGAGGGCCGCCGCCAGATGCCGCAGTTCCACCTGACGGAGCAGGAGGTCAACGACCTCGCCGCCTTCCTGGAGTGGACCAGCCGCATCAACACCCAGAACTGGCCGCCGAAGATTTCCGGCTGACGAAGGACGAAAGGCCATGAAATACCAATCGCAAAAGGTCGCGCTGCCCTACTTTTACGGCGCGCTGGTCCTGTTCGGCGTTCAGCTCCTGGTCGGCCTGCTGGCCGGCACGGTCTATGTGCTGCCCAACGTCCTGTCGGAACTGCTTCCCTTCAACATCCTGCGGATGATCCACACGAACGCGCTGATCGTCTGGCTGCTGATGGGCTTCTTCGGAGCCGCTTACTATCTGATCCCGGAAGAGGCGGAGCGCGAGCTGCACTGCACGAAGCTGGCCTACATCCAGTTCGGCCTGTTCATGTTCGGCGCGCTGGCCGCCGTCGTCGGCTACGTCTTCCGCATCCATGAGGGGCGGGAGTTCCTGGAACAGCCGACCTGGATCAAGGTCGCCATCGTCGTCGTGGCGCTGATGTTCCTCTACAACATCTCCATGACGGTGCTGAAGGGCCGGCGGACGGTCATCACCAACATCCTGGTGATGGGGCTGTGGGGCATCGCGATCTTCTTCCTGTTCTCCTTCTACAACCCGACCAACCTCGCGCTGGACAAGATGTACTGGTGGTACGTCGTCCATCTCTGGGTCGAGGGCGTGTGGGAGCTGGTGATGGCCTCGATCCTCGCCTTCCTGATGATCAAGATGACCGGCGTCGACCGCGAGATCGTCGAGAAGTGGCTCTACGCCATCGTCGGGCTGGCCCTCTTCTCCGGACTGCTGGGCACCGGCCACCATTACTATTGGATCGGCACGCCGGGCTACTGGCAGTGGATCGGCTCGCTGTTCTCGACGCTGGAGGTCGCCCCCTTCTTCTTCATGGTCGTCTTCGCAGTGAAGATGGTGCTGAAGGGCGGGCGCGATCATCCGAACAAGGCCGCCCTGCTGTGGTCGGTCGGCTGCGCGGTGACGGCCTTCTTCGGGGCGGGCGTCTGGGGCTTCCTGCACACGCTGTCCTGGGTCAACTACTACACCCACGGCACGCAGGTGACGGCGGCGCACGGGCATCTCGCCTTCTTCGGCGCCTATGTGATGATCAACCTCGCCATCTTCAGCTACGCCATGCCGCATCTGCGCGGCGTCGCGCCCTACCACCAGACCCTCAACAAGGCCAGCTTCTGGCTGATGACCGGCGGCATGGCGGTGATGACCTTCGCCCTGACCTTCGCCGGGGTCGTGCAGGTCCATCTGCAGCGCGTGATGGGCATGGACTACATGACCGTCCAGGCGGAGATCGCCCCCTTCTACTGGGTGCGTCTGGCCGCCGGTGCCGCGGTGTTCATTGGCGCCGTCCTCTATCTCTACGCCCTGCTGGGACCGGTGCCCGCCGCCCGGAAGAGCACCGGGATCGGTGCCGCCGTGCAGCCCGCCGAGTGACCGCGGCCTTTCCCCTCCTCCGCACGCCGGGGGAGGGGAGCTTCCCTTTCCGCCTCTGATCCCGAGGAGACAGCCATGACCCGCAGCGCCCTGAAGGCCGTCGCGGACGACCTCGACATCCCCTACTACAAGGCGGTCGGCGACGAATGCGCGCTGTTCGAGCACGCCTTCCGCCACCGCCTGCCGCTGCTGCTGAAGGGGCCGACGGGCTGCGGCAAGACGCGTTTCGTCTCGCACATGGCGGCCCGGCTGGGGCGTCCCCTCTACACCGTGTCCTGCCACGACGACCTGACCGCCGCCGACCTGACCGGGCGTTACCTGCTGAAGGGCGGCGACACGGTGTGGGCGGACGGCCCGCTGACCCGCGCCGTGCGCGAAGGGGCGGTCTGCTACCTCGACGAGGTGGTGGAGGCGCGCAAGGACGTGACCGTCGTGCTCCACCCGCTGACCGACGACCGCCGCCTTCTGCCGCTCGACCGCACCGGCGAACTGCTGGAGGCGCCGGACGACTTCATGCTGGTCGTCTCCTACAACCCCGGCTACCAGAACGTCCTGAAGACGCTGAAGCCCAGCACGCGCCAGCGCTTCCTCGCCATCGAATTCGACTTTCCGGCCCCGGAGGACGAGGCCGCCATCGTCGCCCGCGAGAGCGGCCTGCCGGAAGCGCGCGTCGCCCCGCTGGTCCGTCTGGCCGGCGCGCTGCGCGCCTTGAAGGGCCAGGATCTGGAGGAAGGCGTCTCCACCCGCCTGCTCGTCTATTGCGCCACGCTGATCCGCTCCGGCGTCAAGCCCGAGCGGGCCATCCGCACCGCGCTGATCGAACCGCTGACCGACGACGCCGACGTGCGGCAGGCGCTGCTGCGCGTGGCCGACATCGCCCTGGGGTAAGGGAAACAAGGGAAACGGATCATGCTGTCGCTGCTTGAGCCCGAGGAGTTCATCGGCCGTCACTGGCACCGCCTGGTTGGCGGCCGGTCGAGCCTGCCGCGCCATCCGGACGCCGCGGTGACGCTGGAGGCGATCCGCCCGAGGCTGGCGGTGTTCTTCCGGGGGCTGGGCGGCGACCGGGGCGTGCGGCTGGCCGCCGCGGCGCGGGCCTCCTCCGGCCACCGGCTGTCGCTGCTGGAGCGCATCGGCCTCGGCACCGAACGGCTGGAGCGGCCGGCGCTGGACGGCGACGTGCTGCAGCTTCCCGCTGTGCTCGACGTGTTCCCCGACGCGGCGCTGAACGAGCGGCTCTACGAATGGCTGACCGCCTACTTTGCGCACGCCGAGGCCGATGGCGAGGCTGCCGCCGATCCGCTGCGGGCCGACCCTTTGCGGTCCGATGTGCGGGCGCTGCGGCAGGCCCAGGCGACCACCGCGCGGCTTCTCATGCGCTGGCCGGGGTTGGCCCGCCTGCACGGTGAGCTGTGCGCGGCGCTGCTCGCCGTCCGGCCCAAGCGCTCCCTGCCGAAGGACGAGGCGATGGTGGAGGCGGCGGTGCTGGCTCTGCTGGGCGCCGGTGACGGCGGCGCGGTGCTGGACGGTTCGGTCCCGCTGGACCGCTTCACCGCTTCGGCCGGCTACAAGCCGTTCCTGCCGGTGCCTCTGTGGGGCGAGGTGTCGGGTCCCCCGCGGTCCGGTGCCGCGGCGGATTCCGATGCGGTGGAGGATGGAGCGGCAGCCCCTTCCGCCGAAAGCGACGGCCAGCGCCGCAAGGCGACGCGGCGCGACAGTGATCAGGTGCAGCGCGAGGACCCGCTGATCCTGAACCGTTTCGAGAAGATCTTCGGTCTGGCGGAGATGATGAACATCCCCCGCCCGGTCGACGACGACGACGAGAACGCCGCCCGCCAGGCCGCCGACGACATGGAGGAGATCGCGCTGGCCCAGCACCGGCGCAAGCCCTCCACCCGGCTGAAGCTCGACCTCGATCTGGCGCCCACCGCCGTGGACGCGGCGCCCCTGACGGCGGTGCTGACCTATCCGGAATGGGACCATCGCCGCCGCGCCCATCACCCCGCCCACTGCCGCGTCGTCGCCGAGCCGGCGCCGGAGGATGGCGAGGATTGGACGCCCGACGAGGCGGCGCAGCGCCGCATCCGGCAGGTCCGCCGCCAGTTCGAGGCGCTGCGCCCGAAGCGCATGGTCTTCACCGGCCAGCCGGACGGCGACGATCTCGACCTCACCGCCCTGGTGCGCCGCTGCGCCGACCAGCGCGCGGGCGGGGCGGGCAGCGACCGCGTCTATCAGGCGGCGCGCAACGCGGCGCGCGATCTGGCGGTGGCGGTGCTGGTCGACACCTCGCTGTCGACCGACGGCTGGGTGGACGGGCACCGCGTGCTGGATGTCGAGAAGGAGGCCCTGCTGGCCCTGTCGAGCGGGCTGAACGCCTGCGGCGACCCGCACGCCATCTTCGCCTTCACCTCGAAGACGCGCGACTGGGTGCGTGTGCAGACGGTCAAGGAGTTCGACGAGCCCCTGAACGCCCGGGTGCAGCGCCGCGTGCAGGCGCTGAAGCCCGGCCATTACACCCGCATGGGAGCGGCGCTGCGCCACACCGCCGCGCGTCTGGCGGAACGGCCCAACCGCCACCGCCTGCTGATCCTGCTGTCGGACGGCAAGCCCAACGACGTGGACCATTACGAGGGGCGCTATGGCATCGAGGACACCCGCGTGGCGATCCAGGAGGCCCGCCGCCAGGGCATCGCCCTGTTCGGCATCACCGTGGACGCGGAGGCGCGCGACTATTTCCCCTACCTGTTCGGCCGGGGCGGCTACGCGATCTTCCCCCAGGTGACGCATCTGACCAAGGCGCTGCCGGCGCTGTACCGGCAGGTGGTGGGATAGCGCCCAGGACGATCCTCTTAAAATCCCCTCTCCCCTCAGGGGAGAGGGCTATAATGGTTTTTGGATAAGTCTTTAGCTCGCTGCGTCGGTCCGCTCCGCCAGCAGCGCGAGGTGTCCCACCACGGCCTCCTGAAGGCGCAGGGATTCGGTCAGGACCAACTCGTCGGTCGCCTGGGCCGCCACGTCGCCGAAGGCCTCGGCGAGCCGTTCGGACGCGGCGACCGCCGCGCGCAGGCAGGCGGGCGCGGTGTCGGGAGCGGCGCTCTGCGATGGCGCCGCGCCGGAGCCGGACGGAATCAACGCCCGCTCATCTTCGGCGATGCGGGTCAGCAGCGCGGCGCCGTCACCGTCGCCCAGGGCGAGCAGGCGCGCTGCCAGAGCGCCGTGCTCGGCGGCGGTGGCGGCTAGCAGGGCGGCGGCCAGCCGTTCCAGCTCCGCAGGCGTGTCCGCGCGGGTCGGCTTGTGCTCCGCCCGGCCCCGTTCGCGGCGGAAGGCCTTGCGGCGCTCGCGGCGGAGCAGGGCGGCGTGGCGGAGTTCCTCGCGGGCCAGCGCCTCGGCGTGGGTGCGGACCGGCTCGTCCGTGGCGCTGGCGGCGATGTAGCTGTAGAAGGCGAAGGCGCGCTGCTCGTTGACCACCGCCAGCGACAGCGCCTGATAGGGCGTCAGCCGCGTCCGCTCGGTCAGCTCCTCCCAGGAGGCGGCAAGCTCCGGCGGCAGGCGCCAGAGGAAGGCCGGCGCGTCGGGGGCGGGGCGGCCGAGGCTGTGCGCCCAGCCGTCCACCGCCTGCACATGGTCCTGCTCCTCGGCGATCAGGGCGCGGAAGGTGGTGGCGGTGTCGGTCTCGCCGCGCTGGTCCATCAGGGCCGCCAACTGGGTGTAGCGGCGCACCGCCTCCTGCTCCAGCGCCAGCGCGATGCCGAGAAGCTCGTCCAGCGAGCGGACTCCGCCCTGTGGTTCATGGTGCAGCAACGGCATGGAAACCCCCGGTCGCGAGTGAACTTCGCCTAAAATGCAATCGATAGTCCCGCCCGATCAGCAATCGTACGGAGCCTGGAGACGAGGATAGTCCGGCTTCATTTTTCCGTGACTTGACGGCGGTCAAGAACAGCGGCCCGAACCTGCGGTCTCATGGGCGCGTCAACGGGGCCTGCGGTCCCTTGATCAAGATCAAGACTTCAAGGCAAGGGCGATGGTTGTGGACTTCTTGCGGGGAACACGCGCACTGGTGGTGGGGCTGCTGATCCTGCTGGCCGGTCTCGGCACGGCGGACGCCGCCGAAGCGCTGCTGGCGCGGTATCTCGGCACGGTCCAGCCGGGGGATTTCGCCGCCGGGGCGGACCGCTTCGGCGCCCCCCTGCCGAACGCGCCGCTGGTTCCCGTCTACAAGGGCGACGCGCTGGTCGGCCACGCCTTCCTGACCTCCGACTTCGTGAACACGACCGGCTATTCGGGCCGTCCGATCCATGTGATGGTCGGGCTGGCGCCGGACGGCACGGTGACCGGGGCGAAGCTGGTCGACCATCACGAGCCCATCGTCCTGATCGGCATCCCGCCCGCCAAGGTCAACGCCTTCATCGACGGCTACGTCGGCAAGAACGTGCTGACCCTGGCCTCGCAGAGCGCGTCCAGCCCGCCGGTGGACATCGTGTCCGGCGCCACCGTGACGGTGATGGTGATCGGCGATTCGATCATCCGTTCCGGCAAGAAGGTGCTGCAGGCGCTGGGCGCGCCGGGGGCGGCGGAGGCCGCGCCGACCGTGACCCGCAGCCTCGACCTGTCCAAGACCGGAGTCGAGGCAAAGGACCGGGAAGATTGGGCCACGTTGGTCGGCGACGGCTCGGTGCGCCGCCTGACGCTGACGGTGGGCGAGGTCAACGCCGCCTTCGAGCGCACCGGCAAGGCCGAGGCCGCCGCCCGTCCCGAGGCCGGCGACCCGAACGACGGCTTCATCGACCTCTACGCCGCGCTCGCTACTATTCCCGCCGTCGGCCGCTCCCTGCTGGGCGACGCGGAATACGAGGCGCTGGTGCAGCGGCTGAAGCCGGGCCAGCACGCCATCGTCGTGGCCGGTCAGGGGCGCTATTCCTTCAAGGGCTCGGGCTATGTGCGCGGCGGCATCTTCGACCGTTTCGAGCTGGTCCAGCACGAGGGCGCCATCCGCTTCCGCGACCGTCTGCACAAGCGCCTGGGCTCCCTGGCCGCGGCGGGCGCGCCGGACTTCCCCGAGATCGGCCTGTTCGTCATCCCCGAAGAGGCCGGTTTCAACCCCGCCGACCCCTGGCGCCTGCAACTGCTGGTCCAGCGCGCGACCGCGGCGCTCGACAAGGCCTTCGTCACCTTCGACCTCGGCTACCAGCCGCCGGAGAAGTTCCTGAAGGTCGAGCCGGTGGCCGCTCCTGCCGCTGCCGCGACAGTGGCGCCTGTGTCCGCCGCCCTGGCGGAACCGGACGCGGCCGAGGAGATCCCGCTGTGGCGGCGCATCTGGGAGAACCGGCTGTTCGACATCGCCGTGCTGGCGAGCGCGATCCTGCTGCTGACCGGAATCTTCTTCTTCCAGGATCAGCTCGTGAAGCGCCCGGCCCTCTACGAGCGGGTGCGCATCGGGTTCCTCGTCTTCACGCTGGTCTGGCTCGGCTGGTACGCGACGGCCCAGCTGTCGGTGGTCAACGTGCTGACCTTCGCCAACGCGCTGCGCACCGACTTCCGCTGGGACTATTTCCTGATGGACCCGCTGGTGTTCATCCTGTGGTTCTCGGTCGCCGCGTCGCTGCTGTTCTGGGGCCGGGGCGCCTTCTGCGGCTGGCTGTGCCCGTTCGGCGCGCTGCAGGAGCTAGCCTCCAAGGCCGCCAAGAAGCTCGGCGTCCGTCAGATCGCCGTGCCCTTCGGGCTGCACCAGCGGCTGTGGCCGATCAAGTACATGATCTTCCTGCTGCTGTTCGGCCTGTCGCTGACCTCGTTGGCGACGGCGGAGAAGGCGGCGGAGGTCGAGCCCTTCAAGACCGCGATCATCCTGCATTTCGTCCGCGACTGGTGGTTCGTCCTGTTCGCCGTGGCCCTGATCGCCGCCGGCCTGTTCATCGAGCGCTTCTTCTGCCGCTACCTGTGCCCGCTGGGTGCTGCGCTCGCCATCCCCGGCCGGATGCGGATGTTCGACTGGCTGCGCCGCTACAAGGAATGCGGCAACCCGTGCCGGCGCTGCGCCAACGAGTGCCCGGTCCAGGCGATCCACCCCGACGGCTCGATCAACCCCAACGAATGCATCCAGTGCCTCCACTGCCAGGTGCTCTACCACCACGACCGCAAATGCCCGGTCATGATCCAGAAGCGCCTGAAGCGGGAGCGCCGCGACGCCACCCAATCCACTAGTGCGGTTGCCGAGGCCAAGCCCCGCGCCGCCGTGCTGACCACCGATCCCGCCACCGGGCGCCTGTCCGCCCGGCCGGAAGGACTTTGACCCACCAGGTCGAAACAAGAGCCCCGTAAGGGGACATCGAAGGAGCTGACTCATGTCGGAAACAAAGGCGTCGAACATCAAGGTTGAGCGGACGGGCATGAACCGCCGCGATCTTCTGGGGGGCACCGCCAAGGCGGCGGCGCTGGCCGGGATCGCCGGCGCGGTGGCCGGCGGCACGGCGGGCGGCGCGCTGTTCGGCGCCGGTCCGGCCGAGGCCGCCGGGTCGGGCAACCAGAAGTACGAGGTCAAGCCGGGCGATCTCGACGAATACTACGTCTTCCACTCCGGCGGCCAGTCGGGTGAGCTGCGCATCCTCGGCCTGCCCAGCATGCGCGAGCTGCACCGCATCCCGGTGTTCAACCGTTGCAGCGCCTCCGGCTGGGGGCTGACCAACGAAAGCCGCAAGATCCTGACCGAGGGTCTGACCGAGGAGAACCGGAAGTATCTGGCCAACCACGGCGGCACCTGGCTGAACGGCGACCTGCACCACCCGCACATGTCCTTCACCGACGGCACCTACGACGGGCGCTACATCTTCGTGAACGACAAGGCGAACACCCGCGTCGCCCGCATCCGCTGCGACATCATGAAGGTCGATAAGATCATCGACATTCCGAACGTCTCGGCGATCCACGGCCTGCGTCTGCAGAAGTACCCGCGCACCGGCTACGTCTTCGCGAACGCCGAGCAGCTCGTTCCGATGCCGAACGACGGCAAGAACGTCGATCCGAAGAACTACCGGACGCACTTCTCCGCCATCGACGGCGACAGCATGACGGTGTCGTGGCAGGTCCGGGTGGACGGCAACCTCGACAACACCGAGGCGGACTACCAGGGCAAATACGCCTTCTCGACCTGCTACAACTCCGAAAGCGGCGTGACCACCGCGGAGATGACGGCGAACGAGCAGGACTGGATCGTCATCTTCAACATCAAGCGCATCGAAGAGGCGGTGAAGGCCGGCAAGGTCGAGGTGATGCACGGCGTCCCGGTCGTGGACGGCCGCCACGGTTCGCCCTTCACCCGCTACGTCCCGATCCCCAACAGCCCGCACGGCATCAACGCCGCACCCGACGGCATCCACGTCACCATCAACGGCAAGCTGTCGCCGACGGTGTCGGTGATGGACGTCCGCCTGCTCGACGACCTGTTCGACGACAAGATCAAGCCGCGGGACGTCATCGTGGCCGAGCCGCAACTGGGCCTCGGGCCTCTGCACACCGCCTATGACGGGCGCGGCAACGGCTACACCACGCTGTTCCTCGACAGCCAGATCGTGAAGTGGAACATCGACAAGGCCAAGCGCGCCTACAAGGGCGAGAAGGTCGATCCGATCATCCAGAAGCTGGACGTGCACTATCAGCCGGGTCACACCCACTCCTCCATGGGCCAGACCAAGGACGCCGACGGCAAGTGGCTGATGGTGCTGAACAAGTTCTCCAAGGACCGCTTCCTCAACGTCGGTCCGAGCAAGCCGGAGAACGACCAGCTCATCGACATCTCGGGCGACGAGATGAAGCTGGTTCACGACGGCCCGACCTACGCCGAGCCGCACGACACGCTGATCGTCCACCGCTCCAAGCTGAACCCGAAGAGCGTCTTCACCCGCGACGACCCGATGTGGGAGGAGGCCCGCCAGCAGGCCAAGAAGGACGGCGTCAACCTGGACGACGACGCCAAGGTGATCCGCGAGGGCAACAAGGTCCGCGTCTACATGTGGCAGCGCGCTCCGGCCTACGGGCTTGAGGAGTTCACGGTCCGCCAAGGCGACGAGGTGACGCTCTACATCTCCAACATGGACGATGTGGACGATCTGACCCACGGCTTCACCCTGTCGAACCACGGCATCGCCATGGAGATCGGGCCGCAGCAGACCAGCTCGGTCACCTTCATCGCCGAGCGTCCGGGCGTGCACTGGTACTATTGCCAGTGGTTCTGCCACGCCCTGCACATGGAGATGGGCGGCCGCATGATCGTCGAGCCGCGCGCCACCTGAGGCACCGTTTGCCCCCACCCCAACCCCTCCCCCGCTGACGCAGGGGAGGGGCTCAATTCCCTCCCCTGCGAAGCGGGGGAGGGTCAGGGAGGGGGCAATGGTTCTTCGATTGCAGGATTTCGTAGATGCCCCACCACTCCCCGTTCCCCCTCATCGCCGCGGTGTTCGCCTTCGCCGCCGGGACGGCCTGCGCCGCCACGGTGACGGTGGCGCCGGGCGGGCTGGATGGCGCGCTCGCCGCGGCGGCGCTCGGCGACACGCTCGTCCTCGCCCCTGGCACGCACCCCGGCCCCGTCGTGGTCCGCAAGCCGGTCACGCTGGTCGGCGAGCCGGGAGCCGTCATCGACGGGGGAGGGGCGGGGAACGCCGTGACGGTCTTCGCCCCCGACGTGACCGTGCGGAATGTCGAGGTCCGCAATTCCGGCATCAGCCTGTCCGAGCAGAACACCGGGATCTTCCTGGGCAAGGAGGCGCACCGCGGCGTGATCGAGGGCAACCGGCTGCGCGACAACCTGATCGGCATCTATGTCTGGGGCGCCCACGATGTGATGGTCCAGCGCAACGATGTCATCGGGCGCACCGACCTGCGCCTGTCCGAACGCGGCAACGGCATCCAGCTGTGGAACGCGCCGGGCACGCAGGTGGTGGACAACCGCGTCCAGGACGGGCGCGACGGCATCTTCACCACGACGTCGAAGAAGAACCTGTTCGCCCGCAACCGGTTCGAGCGGGTGCGCTTCGCCGTCCATTACATGTACACGAACGATTCCGAGGTGTCGGACAACCTGTCGGTCGGCAACCATGTCGGCTACGCGATCATGTATTCCAACAACCTCGTGATCCGGAACAACCGCTCGCAGGGCGACCGGGAGCATGGGCTGCTGCTGAACTACGCCAACAGCGCGCTCATCGAGGGCAACGTGATCGACGGCCACCTGTCGCCCGAGCAGGCGGCGCCGGTGGAGGTGGTGGCCGACAAGGACATGCCGGTGGCGACCGACGGCCCGGTGGAGGGCCAGCGCACCGGCACCTGGAAATGCGTCTTCATCTACAACGCCAACAAGAACCGCTTCACCGGCAACCGGTTCGAGGGCTGCGAGATCGGCGTGCACTTCACCGCCGGGTCGGAGCGCAACACGCTGACCGGCAACGCCTTCATCGGCAACCGCACCCAGGTCAAGTATGTCGGGACGCGCCACCTCGACTGGTCGGAGAAGGGGCGCGGCAACCACTGGTCCGACAACGCCGCCTTCGATCTGAACGGCGACGGCATCGCCGACGAGGCCTACCGCCCCAACGACGTCGTCGACCGCGTGATGTGGGCCTATCCGGCGGCGAAGCTGCTGATGAACAGCCCCGGCGTGCAGGTGATCCGCTGGGCGCAGAAGCAGTTCCCGGCGCTGCACCCCGGCGGCGTGATCGACAGCGCCCCTCTGATGAGCCCGCCGCCGCCCCCGGCGCTGCGCCAAACGGCGGAAAGGAACGCCCAATGACCGACACACCGACCATCCGTGTGGAGGGAGTCTCCAAGCGCTACGGCGACGCCTTCGCCGTGCGCGAGGTGGATCTGGACCTCGCCGCCGGAGAATGCGTGGCCATGGTCGGCCACAACGGCGCCGGCAAGAGCTCGCTTATCAAGCTGATGCTCGGGCTGACCACGCCGACCGCCGGCAGCATCCGCGTGCTGGGCGGCGACCCGGCGAGTGCCGCCGCCTCGCACATCCGCCGGCAGGTCGGCTTCCTGCCGGAAAGCGTCGCCTTCCATCCCAGCATGACGGGGCGGGAGACGCTGGACTTCTACGCCCGGCTGAAGCGGGTGCCGCGCGACGGCAACGACGCGCTGTTCGAGCGGGTGGGGCTGGAGCCCGCCGCGGTGAAGCGCCGCGTCGGCACCTATTCGAAGGGCATGCGGCAGCGGCTGGCGCTGGCCCAGGCGCTTCTCGGCGGGCCGAAGGTGCTGTTCCTCGACGAGCCGACGACCGGCCTCGACCCGGCGCTGCGCCAGAGCTTCTACGAGATCGTGCGGAGCTTGCGCGACGCCGGCACCACCGTCCTGCTGTGCAGCCACGCCCTGACCGAGCTGGAGGGGCAGGCCGACCGCGTCGTGGTGATGAACCGCGGGCGCAAGGTCGCCGACGGCTCGCTCGCCACGCTGCGCGGGCTGGCGCAATTGCCGGTGCGCATCCGCCTGACCCTGCCGTCCGGGGAGGTCGTGGAGACGGCCTGCGCCAACGACGACAAGGTGGCGACGCTCCGCCAGATCGCCTGCGAAGGGCCGGAGCTTGCCGACATCGAGGTCGTCCAGCCGAGCCTGGACGAGATGTACGCCCACTTCCTGCGCCGGGAGGCTGCGGAATGAACACGCTTCTGACCATCGCCGCCAAGGAGGTGCGCGACGGCCTGCGCAACCGCTGGGTCGTCGCCACCACGCTGCTGATGGCGGCGTTGGCGCTGACGCTGAGCTTCCTGGGGGCGGCCCCGACCGGCACGGTCGGCGTCGGCCGGGTGGAGGTGACCATCGTCAGCCTGTCCAGCCTGACCATCTTCCTGCTGCCGCTGATCGCGCTGCTGCTGTCCTTCGACGCGGTGGTGGGCGAGATCGACCGCGGCACCATGACGCTGCTGCTGTCCTATCCGGTGGCGCGCTGGCAGGTGCTGATCGGCAAGTTCCTCGGCCACGCCGCGATCATCGCCTTCGCCACCGTGCTGGGCTATGGCGCCGCCGGGGTCGCGCTGGCGATGAGCGGAACCGAGATCGGGCCGGAGAGCTGGCGTGCCTTCGCCGCCATGATCGGGTCGAGCGTCCTGCTGGGTGCGGCCTTCACGGCCATGGGCTATCTCGCCTCCACGCTGGTCCGCGACCGTGGCACCGCGGCGGGCATCGCCGTGGCGATCTGGCTGGTGCTGGTCCTGCTCTACGACATGGCGCTGCTGGGGCTGCTGGTGGCCGACGGCGGCAAGACGGTGAACGCCGGCCTGCTGAACGGGCTGCTGCTCGCCAACCCAGCGGACGCCTTCCGCCTCTTCAACCTGACCGGCTTCAAGAGCGTCAGCCAGTTCGCCGGCACCGCCGGGCTGGCCGCGCAGGTGCAGGTGTCGGCCTCCGTCCTGCTGGCCGTGCTGGCCGGCTGGGTCGCCGCACCGCTGGCGCTGGCCGCCGTCCTCTTTTCCAGAAGGCAGATCTGATGAACACCTCCCTGAGAGCCACGCTGCTGGCCGCCTGCCTGCTGCTGCCGCTGTCCGCCTGCCAGCAGCAGAAGGCGGAGACCGCCCCGCCGCCGCCCGTCGCCATCACCGCCGACGCGATCGGCCATTACTGCGGCATGAACCTCGCCGACCATCCCGGCCCGAAGGGGCAGATCCTGGTCGGCGGGCGCGACCGTCCGGTCTGGCTGTCCTCGGTCCGCGACACCTTCGCCTTCACCATGCTGCCGGAGGAGGAGAAGGACGTCCGCGCCATCTACGTGACTGACGTCGGCCAAGCCGCCGACCCGCGCAAGCCCGACCTGACCGTCTGGATCGAGGCGCGCAAGGCCTGGTACGTGGTGGGCAGCCGCCAGCGCGGCGGCATGGGCGAGGCCGAGCCTTTCCCCTTCGCCGACGAGGCCGCCGCCCGCCGCTTCGCCGCCGACAACGGCGGCACGATCAAGCGCTTCGCCGAGGTGACCGAGGACGAGATCCTCCACCCCACGCTTCCCTCGGAGCAGACCGCCGCGGACGAGCCGGCGGAGCAGGGCGGCAATCATGGTGGCGGCCACGGTTCCGGGCACGGAGGCACGCCATGACCACCCGCCGCCGCTTTCTCGGCATCGCCGCGGTGGCCGCCGGGCTGGCGCTGCTGCCGGGCGGCCTCCGGGCGGCGGGCGTGCCGGTGCGGACGTGGCGCGGCGTCGCGCTGGGGGCGGATTCCGTTCTCCAATTGGCGCACCCGGACCCCACCGAGGCCGACCGGCTGATCGCCCTGTGCCTGGAGGAGGTCGCGCGGCTGGAGCGGGTCTTCAGCCTCTACCGGGCGGATTCGGCGCTGGCCCGCCTCAACCGTGACGGCGTGCTGGAGGCGCCGCCGGCCGATCTGGTCCGGCTGCTGTCCGAGGCCGCGGCCTTCAGCCGCCGCACCGACGGCGCCTTCGACCCGACCGTGCAGCCGCTGTGGCAGCTCTACGCCGGCCATTTCGCCCGCCCCGGCGCCGACCCCGCCGGCCCGCCGGAGGCCGCCGTCCGCGCGGCCAGGGAGTTGGTCGATCACCGCAAGCTCCGCATCGAACCGGGCCGCGTCGCCTTTGCCGGGCGCGGCATGGCGGTGACGCTGAACGGCATCGCCCAGGGCTACGTCACCGACCGCGTGTCCGAACGGCTGCGGGCGGAGGGCATGACCGACGTGCTGGTCGATCTGGGCGAAATCCGCGCGCTCGGCCACCATCCCTCGGGCCGCCCCTGGTCGGTCGGCCTCGCCGATCCGCTGGTTGAGGGCCGCAACGCCGGCACGCTGGAGATCACGGACCGGGCGGTGGCGACGTCGGGCGGCTATGGCACGCCCTTCGACCCCGCCGGGCACTTTACCCACCTGTTCGACCCGGCGACGGGCGGCTGCGCGCGGGAGTGGCTGGCGGTCACCGTGCTCGCCCCCGACGCCACCACCGCCGACGCCCTGTCCACCGCCCTGTCGGTCGCGCCGGAAGCGCGGGCCGCCGTCCTCCTCGACCGTTTTCCGGGCACCGCCGCCCGGCTCACCCGCCGCGACGGCAGCGTCCTCGCGCTGCGCGCCTGACCGTCCTTCACCCAGGAGACCATCGTCATGGGAAGTTTCAGCCTGATGCATTGGGCCATCGTCCTGCTGCTCGTCCTGCTGCTGTTCGGGGCGGGCAAGCTGCCCAAGGTCATGGGCGACCTCGCCAAGGGTGTGAGGTCCTTCAAGGCCGGCCTGAAGGACGATGACGCACCGGTCATGGTGGAAGCGTCGCGCAAGCCCGCCTCCGAATCCTGACCGCGACAGCAGAGCCGGGACGATGAGACAGGGCGCCCTGACGCTGATGCGCGACCTCCCGCTGTTCGAGGGAGTCGCCGACGAGACCTTGGAGGCGCTGACCTACGGGGCGCTTCTCCAGTGGTTCCCGCGCGAGACGCGGCTGTTCGCGGAAGGCGAGATCCCCGACTTCCTGCACATCCTCGTCGAGGGCACGGCGATGCTGGCCGGCTGCGACGAGGCGGGGCAGGAGACGGTGATCGACATCGTGCGCCCCGGCGATTGCTTCGTGCCGGCGGCGGTGCTGGCCGACGCGCCGTACCTGATGTCGGCGCGGACGCTGGAATCGTCGCGGATCCTGATGCTGGCCGCTCCCGTCCTGCGCGCGCAGGTCGCGCGGGATCATGCCCTGGCGCTGCGGGTGATGAGCACTCTGGTCGGGCAGTGCCGCGGTTTGGTGCGTGAGGTCAAGAATCTGAAGCTGCGCACAACGACCCAGCGGCTCGCCGCCTTCATCCTGTCGCAGGTCGATCCGTCGCCTCAGGACGAGGCGGAGGACGGCGCGACGGTCGAATTGCCGGTCAGCAAGCGCGTGCTGGCCAGCCGCCTCGGCATGACGCCGGAGCAGCTGTCCCGCACCTTCACCAAGCTCACCCCCCACCAGCTCCACGTTACCGGCAACACCGTCCGGGTGCGGTCGGTCGAGCAGCTTCGGCGGCACTGCAACGTCGGCCATCCCAACGGTCATCACACCTCATGATCCAGCCCGGGCGGAGCGGGGCCTGACGGTGCCGTTCCGTCCCTTCTTCCTGCTGACGGCGTTCGACGCGCTGCTGGCGGTGGGGCTGTGGGTGCCGACGCTGCTGGGGTGGGACGTGTCCGGCGTGATGGCCGACCCGACGGGGTGGCACGGGCGGGCGCTGCTGTTCGGCACGCTTCCAGCGATGATGGCGGGGTTCCTGCGCACCGCCCTGCCGCGCTGGACCGGACGGCCGCTGGTCGGCGCACGGCTCTGGCCGATCCTCGTGCCGCTCTGGCTGGCGGGACGGGCGCTGTCGCCCTGGGTGGCCATCGGGCACGCGCCGTTCCTCGCCGCGCTGGCCCTTCTCGTGACCGCACAGATCAGCGCCGCGCGGGACCGGCGCAACGCCGTCGTCGCGGCCCTGGTCGGAGCGCTGGCCGGGGCGGCGCTGTGCGACGCCGTTCCGTCCGCCTTGGCGCTGTCGCTCGGGCTGGTCATGGTGCTGGGCGGGCGCATCGCGCCGAGCCTGACCGCAACCCATCTGGGTTTGCCCACAAAATCAAAGCTGTTCACCGAGCGTCCCTGGTTCGAGCGCGCCGCCGCCTTGTCCGCCGCTTGCGCGCTGGCCGGCTGGCTGGACGAACCGGAGTCGGGAACGACGGCCGCCGCAAGCCTTCTCGCCGCTCTGATGCAGACGGCTCGGCTGCTGCAATGGCGGGGCTGGCGGACGCGCGACCGGTCCTCGGTCCTCGCCGTGCACGCCGCCTACGCCTGCGTCCCGCTGGGTTTCGCCGCCGTGGCGGCGTCGCCCGGCATGGCGGTCCATCTCTGGACGGTGGGGGCGCTCGGGCTGATGGGCTTCGCGGTGATGTCGAGCATGATCCGCAAGCACGCCGGCAACGCCTTCGGGCGTTCGGCGGTGGTGACGGGCTGCTACGCGCTCACCGCGCTTACCGTTGCCTTGCGGGCGGTTGCCGCGGTGGCGGGAGAGGATGGCCCGCTGTGGTTGCTGGCTGCGGCCGGCGCCTGGAGCGCGGCGGTTGTCCTGTTCCTGGCCGCCTTCGGCCGCCTTCTCGTCCGCGGCCTCCGTTGAGTAGAAAAAAGCCCACCGGCCGGGAGCCGATGGGCTTGAAGGGGCAGAAAAACGGGAGGGTACTCGTCCAGCGGGACGCAATCGATCAACGATTGTGCGGTTATCCTGGCGGCGGCTTGCCTTCCCATCCTTGACAGCGGTCAAGCCGCCAAGGAAACGCGACGATGTCGTCAGCTGTTCTTTTTCAGATAGGCGATCAGGTCCTTGCGGGCCTGCTCGTTCTTCACGCCGGCGAAGGCCATCTTGTTGCCGGGGACGGCGCCCTTCGGGTCCGCAAGATAGGCGTCGAGCGTCGCCTCGTCCCAGGCGCCGGCGCTCTTCATGGCGTCGGAGTATTTGAAGGTTTCGACGGAGCCGGCCTTGCGGCCGACAACGCCGTGCAGATTGGGTCCGACGCGGTTCGGGCCGCCGGCCTCGATGGTGTGGCAGGCCTTGCACTGGTTGAACACCTTCTCGCCGGCAGCGGCGTCCTGAGCGGCGGCAAGGCCGGGGGAGGACGCGGCCAGCGCGAAGGCGAGCAGGGCAAACATGCGCTTCATAGGGGTTTCCTCGTTCAACGGACTCAAAAGTTTCAGCGGACTCAAACGTCAGCCGGGCCGCGCGGGAGCGGTGGTCCGGCGGACATCGGATGGCGGGCGTGTCAGGCGGCCGGGGCGTCGGCGTAGGCCGCACCCGCCATGTTGTGGAAGAAGCCGTTCTCCAGCGGGACGGCGGTCATGCCGCGCAGTTCCGCCATCGCGTCCTGCCCGCTGCGCTCGCCGTCCAGAACGGCGCGGAAGGCCGTGGCGACGGCGACCATGTCGAGGTCCTGCGGCGACAGGCGGAAACGCCGGATGCCCATCGCCCGCAGGCGGTCGATTTCCGCCGCCAGCGCCAGATAGCCGTGCGACATCGTCTGCGTGCCGTTGACCGACAGGAAGGGCTGGCCGTCGACGGTGCTGACCGGCATGCCGTCCGGATCGTTGGCGCAGACGAACTGGCAGCCGTCCTTGTGGAGCGCGTGCGCCCGCGCGTGGTAGCAGCGGGCGGAGATGGCGAGCGGCGCGCGCCCGAACACCTGCACCTCCATGGACAAGCCGAGCGCCGCCCCCGTCTTCGCCATCACGGCGACCGAGGCGGCGGGAAGCTCCGCCGGCAGCGACACGGCGACGGCGCCGCGCCCGGCCAGCCACGCCAGGGTCGCCTCGTTGTAGCTGTTGATGAAGGGGCCGACGGCGTGGCGGCGCCCCTCCAGCAGGGCCAGCGCGCCCATGTCGTTGGCCTCCACCGGCAGGACGTCGCAGGCCAGCAGGTCGCGCATCGCCGCGCGCTCGCGGTCGCTGCCCACCAGGATCGGGCTGGCAAGCCAGACCTCCTTCCCGGCGGCGGCCAGCCGGGCGATCACCTCGTCCATGACCGGGGCGAGGAAGGGGGCGCGCTTGGAGCAGACGATCTCGCCGACGACGACGGCGTCGACCGGCGCCTCGTCGGCGATGCGGGCGTAGAAATCGCGCCAGCGCTCCGCCGGCCAGTTGAACAGGACGGGGCCAAGGGTCAGGGTGGGTTTCATGAACGCAACTCCTCAGCGCCACGCGCGGGTGTAGGCACCGGTGGTCTGGGCCCCGCCCTCGACCATGGCCTCCAGGTCGAGCGCCGGCACGGGCAGCCCGCGTTCGAAGGCGTCCAGCGCCCGGCGGTAGGCGCCGACCACGGCGGCGATGTAGGCCTTGCCGCGCTGGCGGCCTTCGATCTTCAGGGCGCAGACCTTGGCGGCCTTCAGCTCCGGCAGCAGGGCCAGCGCGTTGAGGCTGGTCGGCTCCTCGAACAGGTAGGCCGGATCGCTGGAGGTGCCGCCGCCGGGCACGAAGCGGCCCTTGCACAGCGTCGGGTAGCCCGCCGGCTCCCCGGCGCCGAAGACGTTGATGGTGAAGCCGCCGAGGCGCGACGCCAGCGCCTCGCCGCGCGGCTCGTAACGCACATGGCTGGCCGGGGAGCAGACGCCCTGCTTGTTGGGCGACAGCCCGGTCGCGTAGGAGGACAGCGAGCAGCGCCCCTCCGCCATCGGGCAGAGGCCGCCGAAGACGAAGACCTCCGTCTCCACGTCGACCTCGGCGTTCAGCCGGGCGATCTCCGGCACCGTCAGCACGCGGGGCAGCACGACCCGCCGCACGCCGAAGGCGTCGCGGTAGAGCCGGATCGCCTCGGCGTTGGCGGCGGAGGCCTGGACGGACAGGTGAAGCCGCAGGTCGGGGTGGTGCTTCGCCGCGTAGTCGAGCAGGCCGAGGTCGGCGAGGATGACCGCGTCCGCCTTCAGCCGCGCGGCGTCGTCCACCGCGCGCTGCCAGGGGGCGAGGTTGCCGGCCTGGGGGTAGGTGTTGATGGCGACGAAGACCTGGACGGACCGCGCGTGGGCGTAGGCGATGGCCTCCGCCAGCTCCGGCCGCGAGAAGTTCAGGCCGGGGAAGTTGCGCGCGTTGGTCTCGTCGCGGAAGCCCAGATAGACGGCGTCGGCGCCCGCGTCCACGGCGGCGCGCAGCGCGGCGGGGTTGCCCGCCGGGCAGATCAGTTCGAAGGACCCCATCCCGTCACGCTCCCTGCCGCGGGCCGGTGAGCCGCCGCTCCAGCATGGTCATGCCCCAGCGCAGCGGCGGCGGGGCGAACCGGCGCGCCGTGGCAAGCAGGTCGAGCGCCCGTCCGGCGTTGCGCCGCGCCACGGGCAGGGCGTGCCGCAGCGGGCCGGCCGCGGCGGCGACGTCGCCGAACAGGTCCATCTCCTCGCCGTCCAGCGTGTTGCGGAGCGCCAGGATCAGCGCGGTGTCGCCTTCGATGGAGAGTTCGCGGCGGAAGAACAGCGCGTCGCCGTCGATGCGCCCTTCCAGCAGGTCGAGAAGCCGCGCGCAGGGGCCGCGCACCGTGGCCTCCGCCTCGGCGGTGCGGTCGCAGACCCGCAGGGCGAGGCCGGGGCCGACGCGGAGCAGCAGGGCGGCGGGCGCGTCCACCGGGTCGATGAGCAGGCGGGCGTCGGGCAGCTCGCCGAGGGCGGCGAAGGCGCGCGGGTGGCGCGCCTCCAGAATCCGCAGCAGCCGGTCGAACAGCAGGCCGCCGGCCCGGTCGCCGAGCCGCCGCGCGAACCCCAGCCCGGCCCGCGTCAGTTGGACTTCGACGTCGCGGGCACGGGGGTCCGGGGCCATCTCATGGGCCTGATCCTGAACCATGAATCCGGGATCGCGCATACGCCTGTCTCCTTCCCTTCGGAATGGTCGTGTGGCGGGCGGAGCCCGCCGGGCTTCGGCAATACAGCCCGGTGGTCATACCATCCTTGATGACGGTCAAGCCCAAGGTCCCGAAACGCCGCCTGGGGCGATCAGCCGCACATGCCGCCGCAGCAGGAGCCGGAGCGCCGGGCGACCAGACGCTCGTAGGGCAGGTGGAGCTGCCCGGCCGGCGGGATGACTCCCTGCATCAGGTCGAGCACCTGCTCCGCGCTGGTGCCCGGCGGGCAGTCGGTGATCTCGCAGACCAGCCCGCCGTCCGCCACGCCGAGCGGCGTCCCGGCGGCGACCGCGCTGGCCTGCCCGCCGCGCCCGATGCGCACCCGCAAGGAGGTCGCCGGGGCGGTGCCGGACTCGGGCCGGCCGATGCGCACCCGCCAGCGCTCCGGCCCGCGCTCCAAATAGGTCCAGCTCACCGCATCGCCGAACAGCGCCTGGATTTGCAGGTGGAGCGGGCGCGGGTCATGGTCGTTGACCAGGACGAAGCCGCGGCCCGGCGCCAGATCCTGCGTGGCCTGGAGGATCAGCGGGTGGCGCTGGTGGGGCGGAATGGACTGGACGTCGATGACCGGCTCGGTCGTGGCGGCCTGTTCGGCGATCTGCATGGGGAGGGTCCGAAGGGTTGTGATGTGCCGGCAAGCCTAAAGTTCTGGTCGTGACGGCTCTTTGTTCCAGCACAAACAGCCAAACTGGGAGCTTGGTCGCAGGCGGGTTGCGGCGCGGCGCGCGGGCGGTCATGGTGTCAGGCAGTGTTTCCGTGACGGCTTCCCGCAGGGGTGGTCGGGCGCGGCCTTTGCCGTAAGGATGGTCCGATGACGCCGCTTTCCCCCGATCCCGCCGTTCTGCGTGGCCTGCGGCTGTTCTCCGGTCTGGACACGGCGGCCTTGGCCGAGATCGTCCGGTCCGCCCACACCCGGCGGATCGGGAAGGGGACCACCATCTTCACCCAGGGGGATCGGGCCACCCTCTGCCACGCGCTGATCGACGGGCGGGTCAAGATCGTCCAGACCGGGGCCGACGGGCAGCAGCTGGTGGTCCGCTACATCGGCGCCGGGGAGATGTTCGGCACGGCGGCGGTCTTCTCGGGCGGCATCTACCCGGCCGACGCGCTCGCCATGGTCGATTGCGTCGGCGTCCACTGGACCGCCGCGACGATGGGCGAGTTGATGGAGCGCTACCCCCGCATCGCGCTGAACGCCCTGGACATCGTCGGCCGCCGCCTGCAGGAGGTGCAGACCCGTCTGCGCGAACTGTCCACCGAGCGGGTGGAGCGGCGGGTCGCCCACGCGCTTCTGCGTCTGGTGCGTCAGGCGGGCCGCCGGGTCGGGAACGGCGTCGAGATCGACTTTCCGCTGTCCCGCCAGGACATCGCGGAGATGACCGGCACCACGCTGCACACGGTGAGCCGCATCCTCAGCGGCTGGGAGGGGCAGGGGATCGTCGAGGGCGGGCGCCAGCAGGTGACGATCCGCCAGCCGCACGCCCTGGTCGCCATCGCCGAAGACCTGCCCAGGCCGGAGAGGCCGGAGGAGAAATAACCGGGGCGGAGCCTTCGCTCCGTTTGCGCGGGCGCAAAGAGACGCGCGTTACGGTGTGCCAGAGTGACGGGATGATCGCCCCGCCATCACACGCCGCCACCGCGGCCTTTCCCTCGTCCTCCGACCTTGTCGAGGATGTGCTGGAGCGCTGGCCGCCGACCATCGCCGTGTTCCTCGCGCACCGGATGGCCTGTCCCGGCTGCCCGATGGCGCGATTCCAGACCATCGCCGAGGTGGCGGACGACTATGGCCTGGACACGGACGCCCTGCTCGCCGACTTCGCCCGGGCCATCGCCGCTGAAAGATAAGGCGCGCCGTGCCCTCAGCCGCGCGCCGCCAGCTCCTCGTGGGTGATGCGCTGGAGCCCGCCCTCGGTGCCGACGACATAGACCTCGTCGGCGTTGCGGATGGTCGCCAGACGGTGGGCGATGACCAGGGTGGTCCGCCCCTCCGCCAGCTCCATCAGCGACTTCTGGATCTCCCGCTCGGTCTGGGTGTCGAGCGCAGAGGTCGCCTCGTCGAGGATCAGGATCGGCGGGTTCTTCAGGAACATGCGGGCGATGGTCAGGCGCTGCTTCTGCCCGCCGGACAGCTTCACGCCGCGCTCCCCGATGATCGTGTCGAGCCCCTCCGGCAGCAAGGCGATCAGCCCGTCGAGATGCGCCCGCCGCGCCGCCTCCATGATCTCCGCGTCGCCGGCGCCGAGACGG
Source organism: Azospirillum brasilense (assembly GCF_005222205.1). Taxonomy (NCBI): domain Bacteria; kingdom Pseudomonadati; phylum Pseudomonadota; class Alphaproteobacteria; order Rhodospirillales; family Azospirillaceae; genus Azospirillum; species Azospirillum brasilense. Next base: position 551,946 of record NZ_CP032349.1, read on the forward strand.
CCGTAGGCGATGTTCTCGCGGATCGTGCCGCCGAACAGGAACACATCCTGCTGGACGATGCCGATCTGCCGGCGCAGCGAGGCCAACGTCATGGCGCGGATGTCCAGGCCGTCGATGGTGATGCGCCCCGCCATGACCTCGTAGAAGCGCGGCAGCAGCGAGCAGATCGTCGTCTTGCCGGCACCCGAGGGGCCGACGAAGGCGACGGTGGAGCCGGCCTTGATCGACAGGTCGATGCCCTTCAGCACCGGGCGCGCCGGGTCGTAGCCGAAGGACACGCCCTCGTAGCGGATGTCGCCCTTCAGCGCCGGGGCCGCCACCGCACCGGGCGCGTCGGCGATGTCCGGCTGGGTGTCGAGCAGCTGGGTGTAGCGGCGGAAGCCGGCGATGCCGCGGGGGTAGGTCTCGATGACCGCGTTGATCTTCTCGATCGGGCGGAAGAAGGTGTTGACCAGCAGCAGGAAGGCGAAGAAGCCGCCCTGGGTCAGCTCGCCCACCAGCACGAAATGGGCGCCGGTCAGCATGACGACGATCAGGATCAGCCGCATGCTCATGTAGCTGAGCGTCGTCGAGGCCGCCATGATCTTGTAGGCGGCGAGCTTGGTGGTGCGGTAGCGGTCGTTGTCCTCGGCGAACAGCTTGCGCTCATGGTCCTCGTTGGTGAAGGCCTGGACCACGCGCATGCCGCCGACATTCTCCTCGATGCGGACGTTGAAGTCGCCGACGCGGGAATAGAGCGCCTGCCAGTTCTTCGTCATCCGCCCGCCGTAGCGGCTGGTCACGAAGGCGATCACCGGGACGATGGCCGCGGTGATCAGCGCCAGCGGCAGATGCACGACGGCCATCAGCGTGAAGGCGCCGACGAAGGTCATCACCGCGATCAGCAGGTCCTCCGGGCCGTGGTGCGCCACCTCGCCGATCTCGTCCAGGTCGCGGGTGACCCGCCCGACGAGATGGCCCGTCTTGTTGTTGTCGTAGAAGCTGAAGGAGAGCTTCTGCAGATGGTCGAAGCTCTTGCGGCGCATCTCTGTCTCGATGTTCACGCCGAGCATGTGGCCCCAGTAGGTCACGATGGCCATCAGACCGCCGTTCGCCATGTAGATCGCCAGCAGCGCCACCGTGGCGGCGACGATCAGCGGCCAGTCCTGGGTCGGCAGGAGCTGGTCGACGAAGGCGCGCACGGCCATCGGGAACCCCAGCTCCAGCAGGCCCGACAGGACGGCGCATACGATGTCGAGCACCAGCAGGCCGGTGAAGGGACGGTAGTAGGAGAGGAAACGGCGGAGCATGGCTCTTCTCATTGCGGAACGACGGAAAGGGTCAGGCAACGTCAATGGCTGCGGGCGTCGGAGCGGCCGAGCAGCCAGACCAGATAGGGGCCGGCGAGCAGTGCGGCAAAAAGACCAAGGGGCAATTGATAGGGGAAAGCGACGGTGCGGGCCAGCCAATCCGACACCACCATCAGCCCGGCGCCGGTCAGGACGGCCCCGATCCCCTGGTGGAGCGCGCGGCCCAGCCCGGCCAGCCGGGTGAGGTGCGGCGCGATCAGGCCGATGAAGCTCAGCGGCCCGACGAACAGCGCCGCCGCCGCGGTCAGCAGCCCGGCCAGCAGCACCAGCAGGATGCGGCAGCGCCGCACCGGCAACCCGACGGACCGCGCCGTCACGTCGCCCAGCGGCAGGACCTCCAGCCATTTGGCGGTCAGTGGCAAGATTGCCAGAAGAAGCGCCGCCGCCCCGATGCAGAACCAGGCGTCGCCCGGCCCGGCCTCGTTGGTCGAGCCGCTCAGCCAGCGCAGCAGCGTGAAGGCCTGCGGCGAGCCGGTGGCGATGACCGCGGTCAGGACGGCGCTGCACAGGGCGCTCATGGCGATCCCGGCGAGCAGGAGCCGCTCCGGTCCGAAGCCGGCGCGCAGCGACAGGGCGAGCATGGCGGCCAGCGTCAGCACCGCTCCCGCCGCCGACGCGGCGAGTTGCAGGCCGAAGCCGGGGGCCGCGACGAGGAACAGCGCGGCGGTCAGCCCGACGCCGGCGCCGGTGCCGACGCCGAGGATCTCCGGGCTGGCCAGCGGGTTGGCGGTCACCCGCTGCAGCAGCATCCCGGCGGCGGCCAGCATCGCCCCCGCCGCCGCCGCGACCGCCACGCGCGGACCGCGCCAGCCCAGCAACGTGTCGAGCAGCGGGCCGGTGGACAGCGTCCAGCCGCCCGGCCCGTAGCCGACCGTGAGCGCGAGGCCCACGGCAACGGCGCCGAGAGCGGCGAACAGGACGATCAGCCGGTACGGGTGCGGGCTGCGCCGCGACGGCGCGGGACGGCTGTTCAGCGACGGCCATTCGAACATGCGCAGGCGCGGCAGCAGCCAGAGCAGCAGCGGGCCGCCGAGCAGCGCCGTCGCCGCCCCGGTCGGCACCCGCTCCCCGTCCACCCCGGCGAGGAGCTGCACCAGCCCGTCGGTCAGCCAGAGCAGGAGCGCGCCGATCAGCGGGGCGGCGACCAGCCTCTGGCCCTGGGTCCGCGCGCCGCTGAGATGCGCCAGCGCCGGGGCGGCCAGACCGACGAAGCCGATCACCCCGACCTCCGCCGTCACGCTGGCCGCCAGCCAGACCGCGACCCCGATGACGCCGAAGCGCGTGGCGTTGAGGGCGACGCCGAGGCTGCGGGCGCTGGCGTCGTCCAGCCCGAGGATGGCCAGCGGGCGCATCAGCAGAAAGGCGGCTCCGACGCCGATCGCCAGACGGACGGCGATGGTCAGCGTCGGGCCCCAGCTCTGCTGGGCCAGCGCCCCGCCGCCCCAGAGGAAGATGGAGAAGAGGTATTCGCCGTTGGCGAGGATCAGCGCGGCGCTGCCCATCGTCGCGGTCAGGGCGACCATCATGCCGGCCAGCATGACGGCCACCGGTTCCAGCCCGCGCCGCCACGTCATGGCGAGGATCAGCCCGACCGCCGCCAGCCCGCCGGCCAGCGCCACCCCCTCCCGCGCGCCGTCCATCAGTGCCGGGGCGTAGAGCATCCCCAGCGTCAGGGCGAGCTGGGCGCCCGCCGACACGCCGAGCGTCGAGGGCTCGGCGAGCGGGTTGCGCAGCACGCGCTGGAGCAGCAGCCCCGACAGCCCGAGCGCCGCCCCGGCGACCAGCGCCACCGCGATGCGCGGCAGCACGCTGTGGTAAAGGATGACGCCGTCCAGCGCCGCCATGTCCGGCGGCAGGGGCACGGCGGGTGCGGCGGCGTGCCCGGCGATCTGCCGGATCGACAGAAAGGCGGCGGCCAGCGCCAGCCCGCTCCACAGCAGGATGCGGTTGACTCCCGCGCGCTCAGCCATGGCGGACGGTCTCCGGCCGCAGCAGGGCGGCGGTGACGAGGCGGGCGAAACGCAGGGCGGCCGGAAGCCCGCCGAAATGGTTCACCGGCCCGATCACGCTCACGCGCTGGTTCCGCACCATCGGCAGGGCCTGCCACAGGGCGCTGTCGTCCAGCCCCCGCACCACGTCGGACGGCAGCGGCGGAACGACGACGGTGATGGCGTCCGGCATCCGGGCCAGCGCCTCGATCCCCAGTGGCGCCGCGGCGCTGTAGCTCGATTGCGAGGCCCAGGCGTTGCGCAGTCCCAACCGCTGGAGCACCGCGCCGAACATGCTGTCGTCGCCGAAGGCGCGGACATGGCGGGCGTCGCCGAAGTTGATCGCCAGCACCGGGCGGCGGACGGCGCCGCGCAGGGACTCGCCCAGCCGGGCGATCTCCGCCTCCGCCCCGGCGACGAAGGCGCGGGCCTCCGCCTCGCGGCCCAGCGCCCGGCCGAGGGTCCGCGCCGCTTCGGCGGCGAGCGGGTAGGGCGGAACGCCCGGCCGGTAGATCGGCAGCGACAGGGTTTCCGCCACCCGCTCCAGGCTGGCCCGCTGGCCCTCGTAATAGTTGGAGGTGAGGATAAGGTCCGGCTCGGCCAGCGTCAGCGCCTCGTAATTCGGCGTGCCGCGCAGGCCGAGGTCGATCACCGACTCCGGAACCTCCGGCTCGACGACGACCTTGCGGAACTGGATCAGTTCGGTCGCGGCGACCGGCACGATGCCCAGCGCCAGCGCCGTTTCCAGTCCCGCCCAATCGATGGCGGCGACCCGCCGTCCGGCCGCGGCCTGCCCGAGGCTGGGCAGCAGCACCGCTCCGGCGGCGAGGCCCAGCGCGTGGCGGCGGGTGATGGTGGCCCGCCCCGTCACAGCACGCAACCGATCGGCTTGCCGGTCACCGGGTGTGGGACGGTCGTCATGGCGAGGCGGTAGATGGCGCCCAGCGTCTCGCCGGTCATGATGGCGTCGGGCGTGCCCTGGGCGATCAGCGCGCCGTTGCGCATCGCCAGGATTTCGTCGCAGACGCTGGCCGCCATGTTGATGTCGTGCAGCACGATGACCGCGCCGATGCCGCGCGCCCGGCTCAGCCGGCGCACCAGCCCCAGCAATTCCACTTGGCTGGCGATGTCCAGCGCCGAGGTCGGCTCGTCGAGCAGCAGGCAGCGCGTGTCCTGGGCGAGCATCATCGCCAGCCAGACGCGCTGCCGCTCGCCGCCCGACAGGCTGTCGACCAGCCGGTCGGCGAAGGCGTCGAGGTGGGTTTCGGCGATGGCCTCCGCCACCTTGGCGGCGTCCTCCGCCCCGAAGCGGCCGAGCGCGCCGTGCCAGGGGAAGCGGCCGAGCGCCACCAGCTCCCGCACCGTCATGCCCTCGGCGGGCGGGGTGAATTGCGGCATGTAGGCGACGGTGCGCGCGAAGTCGCGGTCGCCGATCCGCGCGAGGTCCGTCCCCAGGCAGCGGATGCTTCCGCCGCTTGGCGGCTGCTGGCGGGCCAGCAGGCGGATCAGCGTGCTCTTTCCCGACCCGTTGGGACCGACCAGCCCATAGATCAGCCCCGGATCCAGCCGGAGCGACAGCCCCGACAGGATCGCCCGTCCGGCAACGGAGAAACTCAGGCCGTCAAGGTCGTAGAGGGGTTGGGTCTGGTCCGGGCTGGTCATCGGTCTTTCTGGATGTTCCTATGAATTTCCCTCTCCCGCCCCGGGAGAGGGAAGGGACCCGCGCAACGCGCGGGAAGGGTGAGGGTACCGCCAAGGATAGTTGATTGATCCTCGGTTTTACCCTCACCCGCCCGCTGCGCGGGCACCCTCTCCCGGGACGGGAGAGGGGATTCACGTCACCACGTCATGTTGACGGTCAGCAGAGCCGTCCGCCCCTCGGCGTAGCCGCAGGAGAACTGGGTCTGGCAGCTCGCCACATACTCCTTGTCGAACAGGTTGGTGACCGCGAGATTCACGCCCCAGGCGGCGGGCTTGTAGCCGATCCGCGCGTCGAAGACGGTGGCGGCGGGAACCTTCAGCGTGTTCTCGTTGTCGGCCCAGGACGAGCCGACGTAGCGCACGCCGCCGCCCACCGACACGCCGTCCAGCGTGCTCTCCCGGAAGGTGTAGTCGAGGAAGGCCGAGCCCTGGACCTGCGGCACGATGTAGGGGGTCTTGCCGATCAGCGCCGGGTTGGCGTCCTTCTTGATGTCGAGGTCGAGCGCGGTGAAGGAGGCGACCGCCTTCAGGTTCGGCGTGATGTTGGCCTTGGCCTCAAGCTCTATGCCACGCGAATTGACCTCGCCCAGCTGCGTCTCGGCGTTGAAGGGGCCGGTCACCACGTTGGTGCGCGTCAGGTCGAACAGGGCCGCGGTGAAGATGGCGTCCATCCAGGCCGGGCGGTACTTGACGCCGACCTCGTACTGCTGGCCCGTCTCCGGCTTGAACACGCCGGCCGCCGCCGACGATCCCAGAATCGGGTTGAAGAAGGTCGACGCGCTGACATAGGGCGTCACGCCGTTGGCGAACTCGTAGGCCAGACCGGCGCGCCCGCTGAACTTGCCGTCCTTGCCGTCGTAGGCGGGCGTGCCGTCGGCGTCGGTCGAGGCGATGTCATAGCGCCCGTTCAGCGTCACCAGGAAGCCCTGGCCGAAGCGCATCTGGTCCTGGAGGTAGACGCCGAGCTGACCCATCGTCAGCTCCTGGTCGATGTAGGAGAAGCGCTGGCCCTGCGCGGCGCCGTAGACCGGATTGGTGGCGCTGATCGGCGTGGCCGAGCCGGACGCCTGCACCTGATCCATCTTGAAATACTTGTAGTCGACGCCGACCAGCGCCGTGTGGGCGACCGGCCCGGTCTGCCACTTGGATTCGAGCTGGTTGTCGATCAGGAAGGTGTTGACCTTGGTCGTGTGCTCGAAATTGATGCGCGACAGAAGGTTGTCCGGGTCGGTCGGCACCGCTGAGAAGCCGTTGTAGCCGAAGGGGTAGACCGAGACCTCATGGACCCGGCTGTAGCCGTAGCGGGCGTTCTGGCGGAAGGTCAGGTCGTTGTCGAAGCGGTGCTCGAACTCGTAGCCGATGGAGGCCTGACGGCGCCGGTAGGTATCGATGTCCGGCTCGGTGAAGTTGGATTTGCGGTCGATGCGCCCGAAGGGGGCCGGCTTCACCGTGCCGACATAGGGCAGAAAAGCGCCGCCGTTGTGCGTCTCGTCGATGTCGGTGTAGTTGCTCAGCACCGTCAGCGTGCTGCGCTCGTTCGGCGACCACTTGAAACTCGGCGAGATGGTGCCGCGGAAGCCGTCCGCGAAGTCGGTGTAGCTGTCGCCGCCGGCGATGCGCCCGGTTAGACGGTAGCTCAGCGTCGGGTCGATGGCGCCGCCGACGTCAACGCCGAGATGGGCGGTGCCGTGCTGGTTGATCCCCGCCTCGACCGAGCGCACCGGCGTGTCGCCGGGCCGCTTGGTGACGTAATTCACCAGACCGCCGGGGTTGCTGCCGCCGTAGAGGACGGAGGAGGCGCCGCGCAGCACCTCGATCCGCTCCAGCGTGTAGCTGTCCACGAACTGGCCGCCGAAGCCGTAGCTGTAGAGCTGGAGCCCGTCCTGGTAGACGCCGGTCTGGGTCGCCTGGAAGCCGCGGATGAAGATCCAGTTGGTGTCGCTGTCCGGGCCGAAGGGCTGGCTGAAGACGCCGGGGGTGTAGCGCAGCGCCTCGTCCACCTTCTGCGCGCCGCGGTCGTCCATCTCCTCGCGCCCGATCACCGAGACGGATTGCGGCACCGCCTCCAGCGGGATGTCGGTCTTCGACCCCGTGGCCGAGCGGCCGGGAACGTAGCCGCGGACCGGGCTGGTCGCGGTGTCGGTGCTCCGGCTGCCCTCGACGGTCACCGGCGCCAGGACCGCCGGGGCGGTGGCGTCCTGCGCCTGAGCGAGCGCCGGCGCCAGCAGGGCGACGAGCGCCGTGCCGTTCAAGAGGAAGCGGGTCAGTCGCTTGTTCGAAATATCACTCATCGCAATCGGCCTCGGACTGTATGCGGCATCCGCGAAACGCCTTCGGACCGGCGGGTCCCGAAGAGCCTGCGTTGTTGCGAATGATTAGCATGTGCATGAAGCGGCGCGATTGAACGGTCTTTGGACGGGTTGGACGATCTTCCGGCATTCGTCGGTCCCAAGGGCGAGGCGGGCGATGCCCGGCTCAACCGCACTGGTTGCGCAGCCACGCGGCGGGGGTGGTGCCGACGATCTGGCGGAAGACCCGCGTCAGGTGCGCCTGATCGGAGAAGCCCGCCATCACCGCGGCGGCCGCCAGCGTCATGTCCGATCCGGTCAGCAGGCTCTTGGCCCGTTCCACGCGGACCCGCATCTGCCATTTGTGGGGTGGAAGGCCGGTCGAGGCCTTGAAGGCGGTGCAGAAATGGGTGGTGGACAGGCCGGTCAGCTCGGCCAGCTCCTGAAGGCGGATGGGACGGCCGGAATGCTCCTCGATGTAATCAGTGACGCGCCTCAACAGGCGCGGCGGCAGTTGCCCGCGTTTGCGGTCGGCGACGGGCTCGGCCTGCGTGAGGCCGACGAACAGCGCGGCCATCAGGCTCTCGCCGTAGAGGTCGTGCAGGTTCGCCGACGTCCGGCATTCCGCGGCGATCAGGCGGGCCAGCGCGAACAGGCGTTCGTCCGCGAAATTCAACCGCGGCCGGTCCATGCCGCGGACGTCCAGCCCCTCCGCGACGCGGCTCCCCAGCACGGACATGTCGAAATGTAGGTCGAGATGGGTGAGCCGGCGGACGTTCACCGTGCGCGACCACACCCGCAGGCCGGCGGGCACGAAGCTCAGCGGCTCGCGCCGGCCGAGCCGGCCGGCCTCGCCGCGGCCGGGCGAGGCCGTCACGTGCAGGCCGCCATCGCCCACCTGATCGAGGACGACGACCAGCCGCGGGGCCTCGGACACATACTCGCCCTGGCCGTTCTGGTCGCAGGCGACGTTCCAGATGTCGGCGATCATCCCATTCCAGGCGCGCCACTGAAGGTCACCCAGGATGGTGATCCCTTCCGTGCTGCTTTGCATTCTGGGATGGAACGGCATGGATCGGCCTCCCAGCCACCGGATTGAACGGACCCCCGGAATCCTCCCCCGAGCCGCCAGACCTATAGGGCAAAAGGCAATTGCGAACAAGTCGCATTCTTACTTGTGCCCCCTGGCCAGCCCACGGCGAGGGTGCGCAAGCGCGCGACGGGTCACGGCAGGAGGGTTTCGGTTGACCCTGATTTTCCGGTTACATCAACCCTTCCTGCAGGGCTTGGTGGACGGTCCTCACGGTCGGGCGAAAGCCGAGACGGCGCGCGAGGGACGCGTCGACGTGCAGATGCCAGGGATGCGGGAGGGGCTCGGAACGCGACGCCAGTCTCGTCTCCAGCACGCCGGCAAGTTCGTGGATGGACATCGCCGCGTCGTCCGCAACATTGACGACGCGCCGATCGAACACCCCGTCCAAAGCAAGATTCATCGCCGTGGCGATGTCGCGGTGATGGATTGTGCTCATCCGTTGCGCGGGATGCCAGTCGCCGACGTATTTCGGCAGCGCTTCGAGATGCCCGTCGCCATCGCCGTACACGAATGGGAAGCGGACGATGGACCAGGTCAGGCCGCTGTCCCGCAGGGCGTTTTCCGCCGCCACCTTGCTCGCGGGATAGGCCTGTTTCGGATCGACCGGGTCGTCCTCCCGTCCGGGATGCGGGTTGTCGATGGTGTAGACATGGCTGGTGCTCGACAGGATGAAGCGCGCCTCCGGGGCTTCCGCTTTCGCCGCGGCGATCAGGTTGCGGGTTCCTTCAAGGTTGCTCCGCCAGATAAGGTCCGTATCCTGGGTGCGGAAGACGGCCGCCAGATGCACGATCGCCGAGACGCCCCGGACGGCGTCCGGCAGAGTCGACGGGTCGAGAATGTCGCCGGTCACGGCGGTCGCTCCGGCGGGGCAGGGTTTTCCGGCCCGCAGCAGCAGTCGGCAGGACCGTCCCGCTTCGATCATTCGCGGGACGAGCCGCTGACCGACAAGCCCCGTCGCTCCGGTGACCAGGATCGTCATCGGTTCATTCCTTTCGCAAAAGATTTTGCAGGCGTTCGGTCGCCGTTTGCAGGACACGGATCGTCGTGGCCAACTCGGCCACGTCGATGCCGCCGAACGCGGCGTCGTGGATGAACGAAAGATCGGGGAGTTCACGCCACAGGGCTTCGCCCGCGGCGGTCAGCGTGAGAAGACGCTGGCGCTGGTCGTCCCCGCTCGACGTCTGGTGAACCAGCCCCTTGCGGACGAGCGTGGCGACGATTCCGCTCAAGGTCGCCCGTTCGAGTTCGAGCGCCCGCCCGAGATCGCGCTGAACGGTTGGGCCGACATGCGCCAGATGCCAGAGCACATACCATTGCGTCGACCCCAGATCGTACGGCCGCAGGGTCGCGTCCATGAGAGCGCGGCCCGCGAGGTAGCACCGCTTCGTCCACGCTCCGACGGTTGGATGCCCGGCGTCGCTCCGTTGATCCATAACGCACAAGCTCCCCATTATTCGTTCGCTACCTAGCGATATTTGCAAGGTAGCGAACGAATTGTCAAGAGGGGCGCGTGCGTTGCCTTCAGCGGTTGGCCGTCCTGTCGGCGAGGGCGGCGCGGTCGATGACGTCGTACAGCTCCAGGTCCTCGCGGGCGATGCGGTGCTTGAGGGCAGTCACGACCTCGCGCGTCTCACGGACGAAGGTCTCCGGGTCCTTGGACACCGCCAGCGGGCCGGGCCAACTCGCCCGGTAGCGGTCGAAGCGCGCCCGCAGGCTGCCCATTTCGGCCTGGAAGCGCGCCGCCGTGGCACGGAGCGCCGGGGTCGGGTGGGCCAGAAGACGCGGGTAGAGCGCGCTGTCTTCCAGTGACAGGTGGACGGTGAACACACCGAACAGGTCGCGGACCGCCGTGGCGAGGGCGGCGGCGTTCTCCACCGGGGACGGCGCCGCCAGCAGGGAATCGATCCGCTCGACGAGCTGCCCGACGGTGGCGTGGTGATGGCGGTACAGGGTGGTGCTGATGGCTGCGCTGGACATGACGGAGTCTCCAACCGGGGCCGCCGACGGATGGGCGGTGCTTGAAGACGAGAGTGCCGGTCGGGCCGGCGCCGATCGTTGCGCCAGAGCAAGCTGGGGAGGGGCAGGCGAAAAAACGACGTGGCGGGGAGCGGGGCGCTCGGCCCCGGCTCCCCGCCACGCTGAAGGCGATGGTGCCCTCGGAAGCGGTCAGTCGTCCCCGTGCCCGTGGGCGAGCGCCGGACCGGTCGGCATCGCCGCCGCCGGCTTCCCGGCCCCGACCATCGTGCGCAGCAGGACGTAGAAGACCGGGGTCAGCAGCAGACCGAACAGGGTGACGCCGATCATCCCGGAGAACACCGCCACGCCCATCGCGTGGCGCATCTCGGACCCGGCGCCGGTCGAGGTGACCAGCGGCACCACGCCCATGATGAAGGCGATGGAGGTCATCAGGATGGGCCGCAGCCGCAACCGGCTGGCCTCGATGGCGGCCTGGACCACGCTGCGCCCCTGATGCTCCAGCTCGCGGGCGAACTCGACGATCAGGATGGCGTTCTTCGCCGACAGGCCGACCAGAACCATGAAACCGATCTGCGTGAAGATGTTGTTGTCGCCCCCCGTCAGCCACACCCCGGCCAGCGCCGACATCAGGCTCATCGGCACGATCAGCAGGATGGCCAGCGGCAGGGTCAGGCTTTCGTACTGGGCGGCCAGCACCAGGAAGACGAGCAGGATGCTGATGGGGAAGATCCACAGCGCCGCGTTGCCGGCCAGGATCTCCTGATAGGTCAGGTCGGTCCATTCGAACCGCACGCCGCGCGGCAGGGTCTCCTGGGCGATGCGCTCCGCCGCCGCCTGCGCCTGGCCCGACGAATAGCCGGGGGCCGGCCCGCCGTTGATGTCGGCGGCGGTGTAGCCGTTGTAGCGCACGACCATCTCCGGCCCGTAGCTCTGCTTGACGGTGACCAGCGAGGAGAGCGGCACCATGTCGCCCTGGGCGTTGCGCGTCTTCAGCAGGCCGATGTCGGCGGATTCGGCGCGGAAGGGCGCGTCGGCCTGGACGCGGACCTGGTAGACGCGGCCGAAGCTGTTGAAGTCGTTCACATAGAGCGAGCCCAGATAGATCTGCATGGTGTCGAACACCTCGCCGATCGGCACGCCCTGCTGCTTGGCCTTCACGCGGTCGAGATCGACGTCGAGCTGCGGCACGTTGATCTGGTAGCTGGAGAAGGCCGGCCCCAGCTCCGGCGTTTCCATGGCCTTCTTCAGGAAGGAGCCGACCGCCGCGTTCAGCGCCTCGTAACCCAGCGCGCCGCGGTCCTCGATCTGCATCTTGAAGCCGCCGAGCGTGCCGAGGCCCATCACCGGGGGCGGCGGAAAGATGGCGACGAAGGCTTCCTTCAGGCCGGCGTAGCGCTTCTGCAGATCACCGGCGATGGCGGCGGCGGAGAGCGACGGGTCCTTGCGCTCGGCGAAGGGCTTCAGCGTGACAAAGACGATGCCGGCGCTGGAGCTGTTGGTGAAGCCGTTGACCGACAGGCCGGGGAAGGCGACGGCGCTCTGCACGCCGGGGCGGGCCAGCGCGATGTCGGTCATCTCGCGGATCACCGCCTCCGTGCGGTCGAGCGAGGCGCCGTTGGGAAGCTGGGCGAAGCTGATGAGGTATTCCTTGTCCTGCGCCGGGACGAAGCCCATCGGCACGGTGCGGCCGAGCAGCACGGTGACGCCGAGCAGCCCGACATAGACCAGCATCATCAGCCCCTTGTGCCGCACCACCCCGCCGACGCCGCGGCCATAGCCGGTCGAGGCGCGGTGGAAGACGCGGTTGAACAGCCGGAAGAAGCCGCCGAAGACCTTGTTCATGGCGCGGGTCAGCCAGTCCTGCGGCTGGTCGTGGCCGCGCAGCAGGACCGCCGCCAGGGCCGGCGACAGGGTCAGCGAGTTGAAGGCGGAGATGACGGTGGAGATCGCGATGGTCATCGCGAACTGCTTGTAGAACTCGCCGGTCAGGCCGCTCATGGCCGCCAGCGGCACGAAGACGGCGACCAGCGTCAGCGCGATGGCGATGATCGGGCCGCTGACCTCCTGCATGGCGCGGTAGGTCGCTTCCTTGGCCGACAGGCCGTTCTCGATGTTGCGTTCGACGTTCTCCACGACGACGATGGCGTCGTCCACGACGATGCCGATGGCCAGCACCATGCCGAACAGCGACAGCGCGTTGATCGAGTAGCCCAGCGCCAGCATCAGCGAGAAGGTGCCGACGATGGACACCGGCACCGCCAGCAGCGGGATGATCGAGGCGCGCCAGGTCTGCAGGAAGACGATGACCACCAGCACGACCAGGGCGACGGCCTCCAGCAGCGTGTGGATCACCGCGTCGATGCTGGAGCGGACGAACTGCGTCGGGTCGTAGACGATGCTGTAATCGACGCCGTCGGGCATGTCGGCCTTGAGGTCGGCCATGGTCGCCCGGATGGCGTCGGAGATGGCCAGCGCGTTGGCGCCCGGCGACTGGTTGATGCCCAGCGCCACCGCCGGCTTGTTGTCGAGCAGCGAGCGCAGGCCGTACTGCGCCGCCGCCAGCTCCACGCGGGCGACGTCGCGCAGCAGGGTGACGCCGCCCTGCTCGCCGGTCTTCAGGATGATCGCGCCGAACTCCTCCGGCGTCGTCAGGCGGCCTTGCGCGTTGATCGAGAGCTGCAGGGGCGTGTCGGGCAGCGATGGTGAGGCGCCGATGACGCCCGCCGCGACCTGGACGTTCTGCTCGCGGATCGCCGCCACCACGTCGGACGCGGTCAGGCCGCGCTGCGCGACCTTGTTGGGGTCGAGCCAGACGCGCATGGAATAGTCGCCGGCGCCCCACACCTGCACCTCGCCGACGCCGGAGATCCGGCTCAGCCGGTCCTTGACGTTCAGGATGGCGTAGTTGCGCAGGTAGGTCATGTCGTAGCGGTCGTTGGGCGACAGCAGATGCACGACCATGGTCAGGGTGGGCGAGCTTTTGACCGTCGTCACGCCCAGCCGCTGCACGTCCGACGGCAGGCGCGGCAACGCCTGCGCCACCCGGTTCTGCACGAGCTGCTGCGCCTTGTCCGGGTCGGTGCCCAGCCGGAAGGTCACGGTCAGCGCCATGTTGCCGTCGCTGTTGGCCTGCGACTGCATGTACAGCATGTTCTCGACGCCGTTGATCTGCTCCTCCAGCGGGGAAGCGACCGTTTCGGCGATGACCTTGGGGTTGGCGCCCGGGAACTGGGCGCGCACGACGACCGACGGCGGGACGACCTCCGGGTATTCGGAGATGGGCAACTGGAACAGCGAGATCGCTCCCGCCAGGAACAGCGCCACCGACAGCACGCCCGCGAAGATCGGGCGGTCGATGAAGAATTTCGAGATGTTCATGATGGCCTTCCCAGCGGACGGCATGGAGTTTGGACGCAAGGCCCCCTCCCTCCCGCTCCTGGCGGAGCGGGGCCCTCCCTCCCCCGCTGGGCGGGAGAGGGGCTGCGACGGACTCCCTCTCCCGCGCAGCGGGGGAGGGTTGGGGAGGGGCCGGCTGTTACTGGTTCGCGGCGGTCTCGATGGCGTCCGCCGGCTTGCCCATCGCCACGGTCTTCGGGCTGATGCGGGCGCCGGGGCGGGCATGCTGGAGGCCGTTGACGACGATGCGCTCCCCGGCGGCGAGGCCGCTCTTGACCACCCGCAGCCCGTTCTGCGCAGCGCCGGGGATGATCTCGCGGTACTGCACCGTGTCGTCGCCGCCGACCACCAGGACGAATTTCTTGTCCTGGTCGGTGTTGATGGCGCGGTCCTCGACCATCAGCGCGTCGTGAGGGGTGCTGCCGCCGACCTTGACGCGGGCGTAGAGGCCGGGGACCAGCATCCCGTCCGGATTGTCGAACTTGGCGCGCACGCGGATGGTGCCGGACACGGAATCGAGGCGGTTGTCCACATGCTCCACCGTGCCGCCGCGCGAATAGCCGCTCTCGTTGGCGAGGCCGAGCTGGACCGGCACGTCGGCGGCGTCCTTCACGTTGGCGATGTGGCGCAGGTAGGTCTGTTCGTCGACGTCGAAGGAGGCGTAGATCGGCGAGACCGAGACCAGCGTCGTCAGCGGGGCGGCGGAGGCGCCGGACGCCACGACGTTGCCCACCGTCGCCTCGGCGCGCGAGACGCGGCCGGAGATCGGGGCGGTCACCTGGGTGTGCTCCAGGTCGATGCGGGCGAGGTCGAGGGCGGCCTGCGCCGCCTTTAGGTTGGCGACCGCCTCGCGGGCGGCGTTCTCCTTCTCGTCCAGGGTCTGGCGCGAGACCGTGTTGTTCTGTACCAGCCGCTGGGCGCGGTCGAGATCGGCGGCGGTGAAGCGCACCGCGGCCTGCGCGGCGGCGACCTGGGCCTCGGCGCGGGCGACCTCGGCGACGTGGGGGCGCGGGTCGATGGTGAAGAGGGGATCGCCCTTCTTCACCAGGGCGCCGTTGCGGAAATGCACGGCGGTGATGGCGCCCGACACCTGCGGGCGCACCTCCACCCGGTCGACCGCCTCCAGGCGGCCCGAGTAGGACTGCCAGTCGGTGATCTTGCGGGCGACGACCGGCGCCACGTCCACCTCGGGCGGCGGCGGGGCGGCGGCAGACGCCGCGGGGGCGTCGGCGTGGCCCTGGGTGGCGACGACGCCGGCGACACCGGCGGTCGCGGCGCCGACGGCGAGAAGGAGGGCGAGCTTCGAAGGAGACAACGACATGGGACCACTCTCCTGGGGAGTCAGACGGGGACGCCGCGGCCGTCCGCGGAGGACAGGCGGCGGCGGAAAAAGTCGGCGACCGCCAGCAGCGCCGGGCGATGGCCGGGCAGGGCGGCGTGCGAAATGGCGGGGAAGCGGGTGACCTCGGTGGGCACACCGGCTCCGATCAGGTTGGCGGCGTACTGCTCCGCCTCGATGCGCAGGACGTCCTTTTGCGCGGTGACGATCAGCGTCGGCGGCAGGCCGGCCAGCCTGCGGGAATCCAGCGGTGCGGCATAGGGGTGCACGCGCTGCGCCGCGTCGGGCAGATAGGCGCGGTAGCAGCGGGCGTAGGCGGTGGCTGGAACGTCGCACTGCATCGCCTGGGCGTCGCCGGCGCGGGTCAGGCTGGGGTCCAGCATCGGGCCGAGCAGGGCCTGGGCGCGGATGTCCACCTCGCCCTGGTCGCGGGCCAGGAAGGTCAGCGAGGCGGCGACATGGCCCCCCGCGTCGTGCCCGGCGACGCCCAGCCCGCCCTTGGCGATGTTTAGGTCGCGGGCTTCGGCGAGGGTCCACAGGGCGGCCTGATGGGCGTCGTGGGCGGCGGTGGGGAAGCAATGGGCCGGGGCCAGGGAGTAGCCGACCGAGACGACCAGCGCCGGCACGCTCTCCGCGATGGCGGCGGCGGCGGTTTCCGCCTCCTCCAGCGAACCGGAGGTGAAGCCGCCGCCGTGCAGGTAGATCAGGGCCGGGACGGTCAGCCCGATCAGCGGCCGGTAGAGCCGCAGCCGGATGTCCTGGGCATGGCCGGCGATGGTCCGGTCATCGACCGAGAGCCGGCATGGCTCCGTTCCGGTACTGCGTGTGTTCGACTGATCCGACGAGCGGCCCATGATCCGACGGTGCCCCGGCACCCCTCCCGCATTGCAACAGGAGGGAGTGTGGGCGTTTGGCCGGTCGGAATAAATATGCGGTCAACGGCAACACAATTCGGATCGGATGAACAATCCGATCCACATGAGGCCCGGCTCACACCACGCAGAGACGGGTACCCTCCGGTTCCGCAGTGGCGGGAGCCGGCTTGGGCTTTTCCCGCTCCGGGCACTCGTAGCCGTCGATCTCCTCGCCCTGCATCAGCGGGCAGCCCTCGAACAGTTCGGCGACCCAGTCGACGAAGGCGCGGACCTTGGGCGACAGGTGGCGGTTGTGCGGGTAGAGCGCGGAGATCGGCATCAGGGCCGGGCGCCACTCCTTGAGGATCTCCACCAGGGCGCCGCTGCGCAGGTGGGGCAACGCCATGAAACGCGCCGTCTGCCCGATGCCCAACCCCTCCAGCGCGCAGGTGACGTAGGCGTCGGCGTCGTTGACCGAGACCGGGCCGTTCAGCCTCACCTCGTGGATGACGCCGTCGCGCTCGAAGCTCATCTCGTGCATCTTGCCGGTGCGGGTGAAGTAGTTGACCGCGGTGTGACCCTCCAGTTCCTCGAGGGTCCGGGGCGTGCCGTGGCGGGCGAGATAGGCCGGGCTGGCGACGGTCACCGGGCGGAAGGCGCCGACCCGGCGGGCGATCAGGCTGGAATCCACCAGATCGCCGACGCGCAGCACGCAATCCACCCCCTCCTGGATCAGGTCGATGGGGCGGTCGCTCATCCCGATCATGATCTCGATGTCGGGGTAGCGGGCGTGGAACTCGTGGATGGTCGGGATGATGATGAGCCGCCCGACCGAGCCCGGCATGTCCACCCGCAGCCGCCCGCGCGGTGTCTTGCGGGCGCTGGTGAAGGAGGTCTCGATCTCCTCCAGGTCGGAGAGGATGCGGGTGGCGCCCTCCAGATAAGCGGCGCCGTCGAGCGTCAGGCTCAGCTTGCGGGTCGTCCGCTGGAGCAGGCGGACCCCGAGGGCCGCTTCCAGATTCTGGATGGTCGTCGTCACCGAGGCGCGCGGCAGGCCCAGCGTGTCGGCGGCCTTGGTGAAGCTGTTGACCTCGACGACGCGGACGAAGACGCGCATCGCGTGCAGTTTGTCCATGGTCGGTCCATCGACGCAGTGGGGACGGTCCGGCCCGTGTTTGGATAGACCCAAACGGAGCGGGCCGGGCTGCGCCTATCTAAGCACAGCCCGGCCGGAAGTCGATGGGGCTTTGGTGGGGCGGGACGGCAGTCGCTTTGGTTGTCCCCTCTCCCCCCTGGGGAGAGGGTTAGGGTGAGGGGGGTGCGCTTTTGCCGGACGTACCGCTACGCGCATCCCCCTCACCGGCCCTTCGGGCCACCCTCTCCCCGGAGGGGAGAGGGCTAAAACAGTCGATGCGCTTGCTGCGGGCAGGCTCCCTCAGGTGGCCGGCACCGGCTTGGCGGCCGGGGCGCGGCCCAGCGTCGGGACCAGCAGCGCGGCCCCCAGGCAGAGCAGCCCGGCGATGAAGAAGGCCGGCAGATAGCTGTCCAGCGTGCTGCGGGCATAGCCGGCCCCGAAGGCGGCGCAGGCGGCGCCGATCTGGTGCCCGGCGAAGACCCAGCCGAAGACGAGGTTGGCGCGCTCCCGCCCGAAGCGCTCCGCCGTCAGCCGGACGGTCGGCGGCACGGTGGCGATCCAGTCCAGCCCGTAGAACACCGCGAACAGAGACAGGCCGTAGAGCGTGAAGTCGGAATAGGGCAGGAACAGCAGCGACAGCCCGCGCAGCCCGTAATACCAGAACAGGAGCCAGCGGTTGTCGTAGCGGTCGGACAGCCAGCCCGAGGCGACCGTGCCGACGAAGTCGAAGATCCCCATCAGCGCCAGCAGGCCGGCGGCCCGCACCTCCGGCACGCCGAAATCGACGCAGAGCGGGATCAGGTGGGTCTGGATCAGCCCGTTGGTGCTCGCCCCGCAGATGAAGAAGGTGGCGAACAGCACCCAGAAGACCCGCGTCTTCGACGCGTCGCGCAGGGCGCCCAAGGCGGCGGCCACCACCGATCCGGCGGGCGGCGGCGGGGCGGTCGCCGCGCCCTCCTCGCCATAGGCGGCCAGCCCGAGGTCGGACGGACGGTCGCGCATCAGGGCGAGCACGGCCAGCGCCGCCACCCACAGCAGCCCGCACAGCAGCGCCAGCGCGACGCGCCAGCCCATCTGCTCGGTCAGCATCGACAGCAGCGGCATGAAGACGAGCTGCCCGGTGGCCGAGCTGGCGGTCAGCAGGCCGACAACCAGCCCGCGCCGCCGGCTGAACCAGCGCGTCGCCACGGTGGCGCCCAGCACCATCGCGGTCAGGCCGGTGCCGAAGCCGACGACGAAGCCCCACAGCAGGATCAACTGCCAGACCTCGCGCATGGCGAGCGACAGCAGCAGCCCGCCGCTGACCAGCGTCAGCGAGGACAGCACCATCCGCTTGACGCCGTAGCGGTTGATGAGCGCGGCGGCGAACGGCCCCATCAGGCCGAACAGCAGCAGGCGGATGGCGAGCGCCACCGAGATGTCGGCGGTGGACCAGCCGAACTCGCGTTGCAGAGGCAGCAGGAGGACGCCGGGGGCGCCGACGGCACCCGCCGACACCAGCATGGTCAGGAAGGTGACGCCGACGACGGCCCAGCCGTAATGGACGTTGCGCCGCGCCAGCGCGGCGGCAATGGGGGAGGACAGCATGGGTGTGCTTCCGGTTGGGCGGACAGGGTCAGACGGACCGTTCGACCGCGATGGCGGTGGCTTCGCCGCCGCCGATGCACAGGGACGCGACGCCGCGGCGCAGCCCCCGCGCGGCCAGCGCGTGCAGCAGCGTCACGATCAGCCGCGCGCCGGTGGCGCCGATCGGGTGGCCGAGCGCGCAGGCCCCGCCGTTGACGTTCAGCGCGTCGCGGGGGATGCCCAGATCGCGCTGCGCCGCCATGGCGACGACCGCGAAGGCCTCGTTGATCTCGAACAGATCGACGTCGCCCACACCCCAGCCGACGCGGTCGAGGAGCTTGCGGATCGCCGGGATGGGGGCCGTGGTGAACCAGGCCGGGTCCTGGCTGTGGGTGGCGTGGCCCAGGATGGTCGCCATCACGGGCAGCCCCTCGCGCTCGGCCAGCGAGCGGCGGGTGAGCAGCAGCGCCGCCGCCCCGTCGGCGTTGGCCGAGGAGCTGGCCGCGGTGATCGTGCCGTCGCGGCGGAAGGCCGGCTTCAGGGCAGGAATCTTCTCCGGCGCGACCTTCAGCGGGTTCTCGTCGTCGGCGACGGTCCGCTCGCCACCTTTGACGGCGAGAGTGACGGGCGCGATCTCCGCGGCGAAGGCGCCGCTCGCGATGGCGGCGCGGGCGCGGGTCAGCGTCTCGACGGCGTAGGCGTCCTGCTCGGCGCGGGTGAAACCGTAGAGGTCGGCGGTCGCCTCGCCGAAATCGCCCATCGGGCGCCCGCCCTCATAGGCGTCCTCCAGCCCGTCGAGCATCAGGTGGTCGAGGATGCGGTCGTGCCCGATGCGGTAGCCGCCGCGCGCCTTGGCCAGCAGGTAGGGCGCGTTGGACATCGACTCCATGCCGCCGGCGACCACGAGGTCGGCGGAGCCGGCGCGGATCAGGTCGTGGGCGAACATCGTCGCCTTCATGCCGGAGCCGCAGACCTTGTTGACGGTGGTGGCGCCGGTGGCGTCGGGCAGACCGGCGCCGCGCGCCGCCTGCCGGGCCGGCGCCTGCCCCTGGCCGGCGGGCAGAACGCAGCCGAGCAGAACCTCGTCCACGCGCTCCGGCGCTACCCCGGCGCGGCTCAGCGCCGCGCGGACGGCGTGGGCGCCCAGCGCGTGGGCGGGCAGAGCCGACAGCTCCCCCTGGAAACGGCCGAGCGGCGTGCGCGCGGCGGACACGATGACGACAGGGTCCGTTGCGTCCATGATCGCGAACTCCTTTATGGGATGGGGATCACTGCACCGTCAGGCCGCCGTCGACGTTGATCGACTGGCCGGTGATGAAGGACGCGGCGTCGGAGCACAGCCAGACCACGGTGTCGGCGACCTCGCGCGGCTGGCCGACGCGACCGACCGGGTGCAGCGGGCCGAGCGCCGCGTTGACCGCCTCCTCCCCGCCGAAGGACCCGGCGCTCATCGGCGTCTGGATGATCGCCGGGCAGACGGCGTTGACGCGCACGCCGGACTTGGCGACCTCGATGGCGACGCTGCGGGTCATGCCCTCGACCGCCGCCTTGCTGGCGGAATAGACGCTGTTGCCGGCCAGCCCGATCTGGCCCAGCACCGAGCCGGTGGACACGATGGCGCCCTTGCCCTGCCGCAGCATGATCGGCAGCTCGTGCTTCAGGCACAGCCAGACGCCCTTGATGTTGACGGCGACCATGCGGTCGAAGTCGGCCTCCGTCGTGTCGGCCACCGACCGGCCGAAATGGATGCCGGCGTTGTTGAAGGCGTAGTCGAGCCGGCCGTGGTCCCGCTCGATCCGGGCGAACAGGGCGGCGACCTCCTCGGCGTCGGCGACGTCGGCCTGGACGAAGACGGCGCGCCCGCCGGCCTGCCGGACGAGGTCCACCGTCTCCAGCCCCTCCGCCTCGCGCCGCCCGGTGACGATGGCCGTGGCGCCTGCCTTGGCGAAGGCCACCGCCGTCGCCCGCCCGATGCCCGAGGTGCCGCCGGTGACCAGGGCCACGCCGCCGCTCATATCCGTCATTGTCCTCTCCATGCTCGCTGGGCTATGATGATGGTCATCATGAATGGACTTATTCATGACGTCCATCATGAATATCGGCCGAAGCCCCCACGATGGAGGCGTGGCAGCCATGCACAGGGTGACGACGTGAAGGTTTCCAAGGAAAAGGCGGCGGAGAACCGCGCCGCCATCGTCAAGGCGGCGGGACGCCTGTTCCGCGAGCGCGGATTCGACAAGGTCGGGGTGGCGGAGATCACCAAGGCCGCCGGGCTGACCCACGGCGGCTTCTACGGCCATTTCGCCTCGAAGGACGCGCTGGCCGCCGAGGCGTGCGAGGCCGCCTTCACGGAAAGCCTCGACCGGCTGCCCGCCGACGAGGAGTCGCCCGAGGGAGCGCTCGACGCCTTCCTGACGCGCTACCTGAGCGACCGGCACCGCGACCGTCCGGACGCTGGCTGCCCGATGGCCGCCTTCGCCGGGGAGGTGGCGCGGCAGGACCCCGCGGTGCAGGAGCGCTTCGGCGCCGGTGTCGAGCGTTTCTTCGAGGCGGTGGAGAAGCGCCTGCCGGAGAGGGACGGGGAGGGTGACGCCGGCCGCCGCGACCGCACCATCGCCATCGTGTCGGCCCTGGTCGGCGGCATGGCGCTGGCCCGCGCCACCGCACCGACCGAACCCGAGCGGTCGGCGGAGATCCTGGCGGCGCTGCGCCGTCAGCTCGGCGTCCTGGGGGACGGCGTGGGAAATGGCGGGGCGTGAGCCCGCCGGTGCTCAGCGCACCAGCGCGACCGGCTCGCCGCTGTCCGGATGGGGGATCACCGCCATCGGCACTCCGTAGACGGCGCCCAGCCGGTCGGGCGTCATGATCTCGGCCGGGGTCCCGCGGTCGATCAGCCGCCCGCCCTGCAGGGCGACGATGTCGTCGCAGAAGCGCGCCGCCATGTTCACGTCGTGCAGCACCGCGACGACCCCGATGCCGCGCTCGCGCGACAGGCGGCGGACCAGGGCCAGCACCTCCACCTGATGGGCGACGTCGAGCGCCGAGATCGGCTCGTCGAGCAGCAGGCAGCCGGCGTCCTGCGCGATCAGCATGGCCAGCCACACCCGCTGCCGCTCGCCGCCCGACAGGCTGTCGACCAGCCGGTCGGCGAAGGGCGCGGTGTCGGTCAGCGCCAGCGCCTCCTCCACCTTGCGGGCGTCCTTCGCGCGGAAGGCGCCGAGCGCGCCGTGCCAGGGATAGCGGCCGAGCGCCACCAGCTCGCGCACCAGCAGCCCGGACGCCGCGGGCATGTGCTGCGGCAGGTAGCCGATGCGGCGGGCGAGCGCCCGCTGCCGCCAGCGGTCCAGGGGCCGGCCGTCGAACAGCACCCGCCCGCTGCTGGCCGGCTGCTGGCGGGCGAGGATCTTCAGCAGGGTTGATTTGCCCGAGCCGTTGTGGCCGATCAGCGCGGTCACCCGGTGGGGGAAGAGGTCGCAGGACGGCAGGTCGAGAAGGAGGCGCTCCGGCAGGGCGAAGCGCACCCCGTCGAGGCGGAACATCGGCTCCATGGCGGGCGTCATGCCGACGTACCCGGTGGGGTGCGCCGCCAGTAGGCGACGGCGAGCATGCGGTCGCGGTCGATGCCGCATCCCCGCAGATGCTCGCGCAGCCGGGCGAGGTCGTCGAACTCGCAGGCGACCCAGGCGAACAGGGTGGCGCTGTCCGCGGGGAGGGGCAGGGCGCGCACCGCCTCGACCAGCGGGCTGGCCGTCCCGGCGTTGCGGCGGTGCAGCCAGCGGATGGCGACCCCTGCGGGGGCCTGGAGCGGCAGTTCGTCCGCCGCGTCCTCCACCTCGATCAGGGCGGTGCCGCGGGCGTCGTCCGGCAGCTCCTCCAGGATGCGGGCGATGGCGGGGAGGGCCGTCTCGTCGCCGGCCAGCAGGTACCAGGAGGCCGGGGAAACGCCGAGCCCGTAGGGGCCGGACATGCCGCAGAGGTCGCCGGGCCGCGCCCGCCGGGCGAAGTCGGCGCCGGGGGCCTCGCCGGAATGGCCGTCATTATGGCCGTCATCATGGTGGTCGTCCTCGTGCAGGACGACGTCGATGTCCAGCTCGCCGGCGTCGGCGTCGACGCGCCGCAGGGTGTAGTAGCGGACCGCCGGCCGGCGCTCGGGGTCGGGCAGGACCGGCCGCCCGTCGGGGCCGGGGCGCGGCCAGGACGGCACCTCCAGCCCCGGCGGCGGCAGATAGAGGCGGACATGCAGGTTGTCCGACGTCGCGAAGCGGCCGAGGTCCCGGCCGCGGAAGGTGATGCGGCGCAGGCGCGGGGTCAGGTCGCGGACGGCGGCGACGCGGATTTCGCGGAAATCGGCGAACAGCGCCCCGGTCTCGACGTCGCCGGTCCAGACGATCGCCGCGTCCTCCCCGAGCAGGCCGAGCAACTGCTCGGTGACGGAGCCGCGGAACCGCTCCAGAAGCCCTCGGTCGTCCGACTCCGCCCGCAGGCGCAGCGCGTCCGTGCCAACGGTCAGCGTCAGGCGGCCGAACGGCCCGTCCGTCGTCAGGCGGTTGCCGTCGCGGGTGAATGTCAGGCCGTAGGGCTCGGAGGCGGCGACCAGCCAGTCCGCGGCGGCGGCGGGGGTGCCGGGGAGGAGGTCTTGGGGAATCGCGGTGTCGCAGTGGAAGCGGGTCATCAGCGCCGTCCCAGAAGCCAGAGGAGAAAGGGGCCGCCGATCACGGACGCGAGCAGCCCGGCCGGCACTTGATAGGGGAAGATCACGCCGCGTCCAAGCCAGTCGGCCGCCAGCATGACCAGCCCGCCGAGCAGGGCGGAGCCGAGGAGATGGGCCGCCGCCCGCTGCAGGCCGAGCATGCGGGCGAGGTGCGGCCCCATCAGCCCGACGAAGCTCAGCGGCCCGACGATCAGCGTCGCCGCCGCGGTCAGCAGCGCCGACAGGCTGAACAGGACGGCGCGGCTGAGCGGCGGGCTGACCCCCAGCGCCGCCGCCACCCCGCCGCCGAGCGGCAGCAGGTCGAGCCATCGGGCGACGAAGGGGACGGCGGCGACGGCGATCCCGGCCAGCAGCAGCGCCGCCAGCGCGTCGGCCGGGCCGACCATGTAGGTCGAACCGGACAGCCAGGTGACGAGCGTCTGCAGGCGCGGGTCGTGCCCGGCCATCAGGACGGCGACGACGACCCCGGAGATGGAGCTGGTGGCGATCCCGGCCAGCAGCAGCCGGTCGGGCGAAAAGCCGTCCCTGTGGCCGAGCGCCAGCATCGCCGCCAGCACCGCCGCCGCTCCCGCCCCACCGGCCAGGATCTGGGCGCCGCGGCTGGGGGTTTCGGCGGAGAACATCAGAACGATCACACCGAGGATCGCGCCGGAGGACACGCCGAGGATTTCCGGCGCCGCCAGCGGGTTGCCGGTCATCCGCTGCAGCGTGGCGCCGGCCACCGCCAGCATCGCCCCGCCGGACAGCGCGGCGAGCGCCCGTGGCAGGCGCCAGGGCTCCACCGCGGCAAGGGCGCCGCCGGCACTCCACTCCCAGCCGTCCGGACCGCGGCCGGCGGCGACCGCCGCCCACAGGGCCAGCGGCAGCAGCAGGGCGCCGCCGGCGAGCAGCAACGCCGGGCGGTGCGCCCGCGGCGGCGGCGCAGCAGCGGCGATGACCGGCGGTGCCGCCGTGCGCAGGCGGGGCAGCAGCCACAGCAGCATCGGCACGCCCAGCACCGCGGTGACGGCGCCGGTCGGCAGTTCGCGGTAGGTGACCGGGGCCAGCAGCACCAGGGCGTCGGTCGCCCACAGCAGGGCGCCGCCGCACAGCGTCGCCCAGAGCAGGCGCGGACCCAGCCGGCGGGCGCCGGCCATGCCGACGATGGTCGGGGCGGCCAGCCCGACGAAGCTGACCACGCCGACGGCGGCGACGCTCAGCGCCGCCAGCATCACCGCGATCACCAGACCGGCCAGCCGGGCGCCCGCCACCGACAGGCCCAGGCTGCGCGCCCCGCCCTCGCCGAGGCCGAGCAGGACCAGCGGGCGCAGCACCAGCGCGGCGGCGAGCGCCAGCACCGTCAGCCGCGGCGCCAGGAAGGCGGCCACGCTCCAGTCCTGCTGGTCGAGGAAGCCGGCGCCCCACAGGAACAGGCCGATCAGCAGGTCGTGATTGAACAGCACCATCACGCCGCTGACCGACCCGGCGTAGAGGCTGAGGACGAGGCCGGCGAGAACGACGGTGACCGGCGACAGCCCCTTGCGCCAGGACAGCGCCAGCAGCGCCGCCGCCGACAGCCCGGCGCCGGCCAGCGCCACCCATTCCCGCCCCAGCGCCAGCGCGTCGGGCAGCCACAGCGTGGCGACGGCGAGCGACAGGTGGGCGCCGGCGGAGATGCCCAGCGTGGCGGGCTCGGCCAGCGGGTTGCGCAGGACCTGCTGCAGGATGGCCCCGGCGAGTCCCAGCGCCGCCCCGACCAGCAGGGCGACCGCGAAGCGCGGGAACAGGACGTAATGGGCGGCGAGCTGGTCGAGCCGCCCCGGGTCGGGAGCGACGAGCGCCCGCCCCCACAGCCCGGCCGGCAATTGCCGCTCAAGGACGAGGGCGGACACCAGCCCGGCCAGCAGGAACAGGCCGATGACCGGCCAGGCGGGGCCGAGGCGGCGGGACGGGGGTGCCATCGCGGTGTCAGCCATGATGCGGGGCAAGCCCTTCGCCGAGCAGGCGGGCGAAGCGCTCCGCCGCCGGGACGCCGCCGTAGAACAGGATGGGCGGCAGGATGGTGACCCGGCCTTCGCGCAGGAAGGGCAGCCCCGCGAACAGAGGCAGGGCGGCCAGCGCCTCCAGCGCCCGCCCGCCCTCGCTGCCGATGTTGACCAGCCCGGCGTCGGGACGCCCGGCCAGCCGGTCCATGGTCACCGTGGCGTGGCCGTAGGGGCCGCTGGGGCCGGTCCAGGCGTTCGCGATCCCCAGCCGGTCGAGGACGTCGTGATAGAGGCTGTTGCGCCCGTGGATGAGGACGCGCCGCCCGTCGAGGACGCTGAGGATGTGGAGCGGGCGCGGCTCCCATCCGGACAGCCGGTCGCGCGCCGCCGCCAGCGCGCGGTCGAGCCGGGCGACCGCCTGTTCCGCCGCCTCCGGCACGCCGAGGCCGGCGGCCAGCCCGCGCAGCGACGCGATGGCGAAGGCGAGTTGTCCACCGGGTTGCCCATCCCCGTCGGACCGGGTGTCGAAGGGCGGGTGGAGGGTGACGGGGGCGATCCGCTCCAGCCGGCCCTGCACCGCCGACAATGTGCCGTCGCTGACGAACCGCGCCGGCGCCAGCCGGTCGAGCAGCTCCAGGTTCGGCTCCGCCCGCGCGCCGATGTCCGGGACGCCGTCCGGCACCGCCGGTTCGACCACGGCCCGGCGGTAGCGGTCAAGCTCGGGCAGGCCGCGCGGAACGATGCCCAGCGCCAGCAGCGCCTGCGCGCTCGTCCAGTCGAGCGCGCAGAGTCCGCCGTCCGTCCTTCGCTCCGCCGACCATGCGCCGCCGGCCATCAGGCCGGCAGGGAGCAGGGCGGCAGGCAGCAGGGCGGCGGTGCGGAGGACGCGGCGCCGGCCGACGGTGCCGTTGATGCCGGGCATCGGGGAGGCCTTACCAGCTGTACTTCAGCGTCGCCAGGATCTGGCGGCGGTTGCCGTACAGCACGGTGTTGTCGTAGAAGCCCGGCGAATAGTACTTTTTGTCGGTCAGGTTGCTGACGTTGAGCGCGGCGCTGGCCCCCGCCAGCTCCGGACGCAGGGCGCCCAGGTCGTAGCGGATGGCGGCGTCGATCAGCGCGTGCTCGGGGATGCTCGCGGTGTTGGCGATGTTCTTGGACGAGCCGACATAGCGCACCCCCGCCCCGAGACCGAGACCGTCCAGCGGCCCCGCCTTGAAGGTGTAGTCGCCCCAGGCCGAGGCCATGTGGCGCGGAATCCCCTTCGGCCGCAGCCCGACCGAGCTGGTGGAGGAACCGACGGCGGGGTTGTCCTTGGTGATCTCGGCGTCGATGAAGGCGTAGGAGGCGATCAGGCTGAACGCCTCCGTCAGCGCCATCTTGCCCTCCAGCTCGACGCCGCGGCTGCGGATCTCGCCCTCCTGCACGGCGTAGCCGCTGTAGAGCGGGTCGTTGGTCGACACGTTCTGCTGGGTGATGTGGTAGAGCGAGGCGGAGATGAAGCTGTTCCAGCCCGTCGGCTGGTACTTCACGCCCACCTCGTACTGCGTGCCGGTGGTCGGCTTGAAGGTGCCGCCGCCGCGTTCCGGCGCCAGCGTGCCGGTGCTCGGCTGGAACGAGGTCGCGTAGCTGACGTAGGGCGCGATGCCGTTGTCGAAGACGTAGCCGAGGCCGGCGCGCCCGGTGAAGTCGTGGTCGCGCGTGGTCTGGAAGCTGTTGGAGAGGTAGTCGACCTCCTTGCCGACCACCCAGTCCTGACGGCCGCTGAGCGTCAGGATCCAGTTGTCGTAGCGCAGCTGGTCCTGGAGGTAGGCGCCGATCTGCGACAGCTTGCTCTTCCCGTTCACCCAGGGGTCGGCGTAGATGAACTCCGTCCCCGGATAGGTCGGGTTGAAGATGTCGACGACCAGCGAATTCAGCGTGTTCCGCCGCGTCTCCTTGCCGGAGTAGTAGCCGTAATCGACGCCGGCCAGGATGGTGTGCGAGATCGGGCCGGTGGTCAGCCTGCCCTGGATGTTGCTGTCGATCAGGTAGGTGTCGGTGTTCTTCGGGCGGTCCTGCAGCCCCACCGGGTAATAGCGGCCGTCCACCAGCTCGACCGGCCATTCGGTGCTGAAGGCGGACTGGAAGCTCACCCGCGAATGCATGTAGCGGGCGTTCTGGTGGATCGTCCAGCTCGGGCTCAGCTCATGCTCGACCTCGTAGCCGATCGACGTGTTCTTCACCCGCCAGTCGGACACGCCCGGAACGCCGAAATAGAGGTCGGTGCCGATGAGGTCGAGCGCGCTGCGCGGGATGCTCTGCTCCGACCCGCTCATCTTCAGCGACTGGTAGCTGGCGAGCAGGGTCAGCTTGGTCCTGTCGGTCGGCTTGAAGGTCACCGCCGGCGCGATGTAGAGGCGGTCGTCCGGCGCGTGGTCCACCTGGGTGTCGGACAGGCGGCCGAGCCCGGTCAGGCGGTAGAGCACCTTGCCCTCACCATCGACCGGCCCGCCGAAATCGAAGGCGGCCTGACGGCGCTTGTAGCTGCCGGTCTGAAGCTGGATTTCGTGCAGTGGGGTCGCGGTCGGCCGCTTGGTGGTCAGGTTCACCACGCCGCCGGGCGAGGTCTGGCCGAACAGGACCGACGAGGGTCCCTTCACGACGTCGACGCGCTCCAGCCCGTAGGGCTCGAAATTGGTGTCGTAGTTGTTGAAACCGGCCCGCAGGCCGTCGCGGTAGATGCCGAACAGGCTGAAGTCGCGGAAGCCGCGCATCGAGAAGTCCGGGGCGCCGGGGCCGCCCGGATAATCGACCACGACGATGCCGGGCGAGTAGGCGACAGCACCGGCGAAATCCTGCACGGCGCGCTGGTCCAGCTCCTCGCGGGTCACGACGGAGATCGTCTGCGGAATCTCGACGAGCGGCGTGTCCACCTTGGTGCCGACGGCGCTGCGCGTTGCGACATAGCCATCGGTGCCGCCGACAACGCCCTGGACGGTGAGCGGGGCGAGAACCGTGGCGTTGCCGGCCGATCCGCCACCGGCCTGTCCGGCGTCCGGCTGCTGCGCCAGGGCGGTTGGCTGGTGTGCCAAAGCCGCCATTCCGGCCATCGTCGTCGCCAGCAGGAAAGCCTTCAGACGTCCGCGCTTGCCCGTCGCCGGACGACCGGCCGGTCCGGCCAGCCCAACCCCAATCTCCATCTCCAATCCCCCGAATGACGCTCGATCCGGCGGGTTCCGCGTCCTGCGAAACCCGTCTCCTGGCTCTAAGACGAAGGGGGTAGGCGGAACTTAAGGGGATTTTTCCGCCGGTGTGAATTTTTCCTGGGCGACCGTTCCGGCGGTCAACCGGAGCAGATGGTCGGCCACGTCGAAATAGCGGTCGTCGTGGGAGATGACGATGATCGTCTTGCCCATCGCCTTCAGGCTCGGCAACAGCTCGGTGTAGAAGATCCGGCGGAAGGCCGGGTCCTGGTCGGCAGCCCATTCGTCGAACACCAGCACCGGCCGTCCGTCCGTCCAGGCCTGGAGCAGGGCCAGCCGCTTGCGCTGTCCGGTGGACAGGTCGGTCGTGCTGAACACCCCGTCGACCAGACTGACCTTGTGGGCGATCTCCAGCCGCTCCAGATAGGCCTGGGCCTCCTCCGGCACGTTACCGCCCGCCTGGATCAGGTCGTCGAACAGGAAATAGTCGGCGAAGATGGTGGTGAAGAGCTGTCGGTAGTCGTCGCGCGTCTCCGGCGTCACCGGCCGGCCGTTCAGCAGGATGTCCCCGTCCTGCGGGGGGTAGAGGCCGAGCAGCATCTTGATCAGCGTGGTCTTGCCGCAGCCGTTCTCGCCGACGATGAACAGGATCTCGCCGCGCCCGACCCGCAGCGACACGGGGCCGAGCATAAAGGGCTCCACGCCCGGCCCGGCCGGCGGGTAGGCGTAGCGGACGTCGCGCAGCTCCAGCGAGCCGATGGTTTCGGACGGGCGACCGTCGTCCTTCATCAGCAGATGCGGCTCCGGCGAGGCGAAGGCCGCCGACAGCTCGGCGATGCGGCGGAAGGCGACCTGGGCGCGGCTGACGATGGGCAGTGTGCCGATCAGATGCTCCAGCGGCCCCTTCATGTAGAGCAGGACCAGGATGAAGCCGCTCAGCGTCGCCCGGTCGGTGCTGGGCCACATCGCCTCGACGCCGAGCGCCACGCCGATGACGATGAAGAACAGCGTTGAGCCGAACCCCTTGGCGACGACGAAGAGGGTGATCGAGCGGATCTGGACCTCGTAAATGCGGTCGATGGTCCCGCGCAGCGCCTCGCTCTGCAGGCGCAGGCGGCGCGGCCGGTTGATGCGCAATTCCTTCGCCCCTTCCGCCAGCGAGCGGTAGTGCTTCTGCAACTCGTCCTCGTGGGCGCGGGCTTCCTGGAAGCCCTCGATGCCGCGGCCGCGCGCGGCGTACTGCACGGCGCTGCCGATCAGGATGGCCGCCGCCGTCGCCAGGAACATCGGCCAGGACAGCAGCGCCAGATAAACGAGGCTGCCCAGCGTGACGCTGAGCGACACCGCCAGCGGCGCGAAGACGAAGGCGAAGTCGCTGATGGTGTCCACGTCGTGGGTCAGCACCGGGATCAGGCGGTGGCTGCGGTAGCGCTCCAACTGGTCGATTGGTGCTGTCAGGATGCGGTCGCCCAGATCCTTGCGCAGCCGCGCGATGACCCGCTGCCCGATCCGGTTGGTGCCGATGTCGGAGAGAACCGAACCGGCCAGCGCCAGGGCGCACAGCCCGGCGAAGGCCAGCAGGAGCCCCGCGCCGGGGCTGTCCCCGGCGTGCAGGATGCGGTTGATGGCGGCCAGCAGCCCGGTCACGCTGAGCCCGCCCAGCACCCCCAGCAGGGTGGCGGCGGCCAGCAGCGGCCAGAAGGGGCGCAGGAGGTGGAGCAGCGCGGCAAGGCTGGAACGGGGGGGCGTCGGCATCGGCTTTCCTGGGGGACGGGACGGATGGCGGCCGGTGCGCAGCCCCGCCGGGGGCGGGGGCGCACGGCCCTCCTGACTAGGACGAACCAGCGGCGCGAAACTGAAACGGCGCTTGCCGGGCCGGTGCGGCGATCCGCCCCGTCTTGCGATCCGGTCCCGGTCTGCCCTATAGCTGGCAGACGATTTCCGGAGCCGAGCGCGCCTGTATGCCTCCGTCCCATCCTTCCGACGACGACCGCGTGACCGAAGAGGCGGCGGACTGGTGCCTGCGCCTGCAAGCGGAGGAGGCGAGCGACGCCGACCGGGCCGCTTTCGAGCGCTGGTGCCGGGAGGACCCGCGCCATGTGGCGGAATTCGACGCGATGCGGGAACTCTGGGGTCTGTCCGCCGGATTGCGGCCGCGGGTGACCGCAAGCCTTGCCGTCGTGCCCACTCCGGAAGCGGCGCGGCCTGCGCCTGTGCGCGGACGGGGTTCGGACGCCGTTGCCGTCCGAACCCCGGGACGGCGGCGGCGCTGGGCCTTGGCGGCCGGCATCGCGGCGGTCCTGGCCGTCGGCTGGCCGGTGGGCTGGTCGTTCGGCCTGCTGCCCGGCACGGTGGACGTCTTCCTCGGCGGCGACCGGCACCGCGTGGTCGATCTGCCGGACGGCTCGACGGTGGACCTGAACGTCCGCACCACCCTGTTCTACGCCCAGTTCCGCGACCGCCGCAGCGTGCTGATGGACCGTGGCGAGGCCTACTTCGCGGTCGCGGGCGATGCCGCGCGGCCCTTCACCGTCTTCACCGCCGCCCATCGGGTCCGG
The DNA here is from genome assembly GCF_005222205.1 of Azospirillum brasilense. NCBI lineage: Bacteria > Pseudomonadati > Pseudomonadota > Alphaproteobacteria > Rhodospirillales > Azospirillaceae > Azospirillum > Azospirillum brasilense. Next base: position 583,047 of record NZ_CP032349.1, read on the forward strand.
GTGACGGGAACCAAGTTCAATGTCTGGGCCAACGACGGCGAGCTGGCCGTGACGCTGGCCGAAGGGGCGGTGACCGTGAGCGCCGCTGCCGCGGCGGGGGAGGAACCCCTGCGGCTGACGCCGGGCCAGCAGGGCCGCTTCGCCCGCGACAGCCGGTTCGGCAGCGTCGCGCGCGTCGATCCGGCGCGGGTCCTGTCCTGGCGCGAGGGCAAGCTGGTGTTCGACGACATCACCCTGGCCGAGGCGGTCCCGCTGCTGAACCCCTACCTGTCGCAGCCGCTGCGCTTGGCCGACCGCCGGGTCGGGGCGATGCGCATCGGCGGCGTGTACGACATCGCCGACCTCGATCGCGTGGTGGCGTCGCTGCCGCGGGTGCTGCCGGTGACGATCGCCGCGAAGGACGGCGCGCTGCTCCTCTCCGCCCGCTGAGACCGCAGGGTCACCAGCGGGCCGGTCACCAGCGGTAGGACAGGGTCGCCAGCACCGCCCGCCGGTTGCCGAAGAAGACCGAATCCTCATAGAAGCCCGGCGCGAAATAGCGGCGGTCGAACAGGTTGGTCGCGGTCAGCGTCAGCCCGACCCCGTCGAGCGACGGGCCGAGCCGGTCCAGCTCATAGCCCAGGCTGACATCGACCAGCGTGTAGGCGGGGACGCGCACGCTGTTCGCGGCGTTGTACGTCGCGCCGACATACCGCATCCCGATGCCGGCGGTCAGGCCGTCGGCCGGCCCGTTTCCGAAACGCTGGCGCAGCCAGAGCGACGCGGCGTGGCGCGGGACCGAGGCCACCCGCTTTCCGGTCTTGTCGGTGCCGCCGGGGGCGGGGGTGTCGCGGGTGACCCGCGCGTCGGTGTGGGTGTAGGCCGCCGTCAGATCGGTCGTCTCGCCAATCGGCGTTCGTGCCTCCAGCTCGACGCCGCGCGACCGCGTTTCCCCGGTCTGGGCCAAATAGCCCGGATGGTCCGGATCGGCGGCGGTGAGGTTGCGCTGCACCGCGCGGAACAGCGAGGCGGTGAACAGCGCGTCGACGCCCTCGGGCCGGTAGCGCAGCCCGGTTTCGATTTGCGTGCCGCGGCTCGGCGAGAAGGGGCGGCCTTGCGCGTCGCTGCCGCTGGTCGGCTGGAAGGAGGTCGAATAGCCGGCGTAGGGCGTCAGGCCGTTGTCGAAGCGGTAAGCGAACCCGACGCGCTTGGTGAAGGCGCGGTCGAACTGCGTCGTCTCCACCGGCACGCTGTCGGACAGGCGGCCACGGGTGCCGCTTGTGCTCCAGTCCAGCCGCCCGCCGAGCGTCACGCGCCAGCCGCCGACGGCGATCTCGTCCTGGAGATAGAGGCCGCTCTGGCGGATGCGGTCGGTCAGGTCGTTGAGAAGGGCCGCGTCCCAGGCGTAGGGGCCGCCATAGACCGGGGCGAAGACGTCGATCGGGTTGGCCACCGTGCCGTTCCGCCGCGTTTCATGCACCCGGTAGCGGGCGTGATCGATGCCGGCCAGCAGGCTGTGGCGCAGCGGCCCGGTGGTGACGCCGCCTTGCAGGTTGGCGTCGGCGAGCAGGGTGGAACTGGTTTTGGGCCGGTCCTGCAGCCCGAACCGGTAATAACGGTCCGCCTCCAGCGCGCCGGTGTCCGCCGAACTCCACCGGTAGCCGACGCGGCTGCGGCTGTGGCGCAGGCTCTGGTGCAGCGTCCAGTCCCCGGTCAGGGCGTGGCGGACCTCGTAGCCGGCCGAGAGGGTGCGCGAGCGGTAGGAGCTCACCCCCGGATAGCCCAGGAACAGGCTGGAACCGAGCCGGCCGTAAGGGTTGTCCAGCACCGTGCCCGACACCGGGAAGCTCTGCTCCGCTCCCATCTTGCGGAAGTCGAGAAGGCTGGCGAGCAGGGTGATCTCGGTGCCCTCGCCGGCCGACCAGGACAACGCGGGGGCGACATAGAGGCGGTCGTCCGGCGTGTGGTCGACCTGCGTGCCGCTGCGCCGCGACAGCGCCGTCAGCCGGTAGCGCAGCGATCCCCCGGCGTCGATGCGGTCGCTGAGGTCGGCGGTGACCTGCCGCCGGTCATGGCTGCCGCCCTGGAGCTGGAGCCGGTGGAGCGGGTCGCCGGTCGGGCGCTTGCTGGTCAGGGTGATGGCGCCGCCGGGTGGCATCGCGCCGTAGATGGCGGAGGCCGGTCCCTTCAGCACCTCCACCCGCTCCACGCCGAAGGGCTCGTACTCCAGCCCATAGGGGTTGTAGCCGCTGCGCAGCCCGTCGATCAGGACGGCATCGGAACTCTGGCGGAAGCCGCGGATGTAGACGTCGATGGCGCCCTGGCCCCCGGGATAGTCGATGGGGCGCACTCCGGCGCTGTAGGCCAGCGCGCCGTTGATGTCCTGGACGTCGCGCTGGTCGAGATCGGCCCGCGTGACGACCGAGAGCCCCTGCGGCAGGTCTTCGACGGGGGTTTCGGTGCGGCCGACGCTGCGGTCGGGACTAGCGAGGCTCGCCGTCCGCCCGCTTTGCGGCGGCCGGCCCTCCACCCTCAGGGCGGGCAGGACGTCGGCGGTCTCCGGCGGCCGACCGATCGTCACCATCCGGTCCTGCAGATCGAAGGACAGGCCGGTCCCGGCCAGCAGCCGGGCGAGGGCCGCCGCCGGGGCCATCCGTCCCGACAGGGCGCGCGACCGGCGGTCCGACACGCTGTCCGGGCTGTAGAGGACTTGCAGACCGGTTTGCTGGCCGAAGCGGGTCAGCGCCTCGCCGAGGGGAAGGGCCGGAATCGCCAGCGGCCTGTCGTGGTCCGCGGGTTGCGCGGAACCGGACAGGGCGGCGGGTGGCGCCGCAAGCACCGACCAGCCGAGCGCCAGCCCGCCGAGCAGAGGGCCTGCAAGGCGCGGAGTCATTCAGAACTCGCGCAACGAATACTAGAAATCACCTCGGGAATTTCTGCCGTTTCCTCATTTGCAAATGACTGTCAGTTGCATTAGCTTGCGACGGCTTGTCAAGCCTTGGGGATTGCCGCCCCGCCGCGGCGTCGCTTTGCACAAGGATCGTCCCATGCGACCGGTAGGAACCGCCGAGAACCAGACGCTGACCGATGTCTTCACGACGCATCGGCGGTCGCTGATCGGTGTGGCCGAACGGATCACCGGGTGCCGCCACCACGCCGAGGATGTGGTTCAGGACGCCTTCGTGAAGCTGCTGGGAACGGAGTCGACCAGTTCCATCCGGGCCAAGGCGGGCTACCTGATGATGGTCGTGCGCAATCTGGCGATCGATCATTACCGCCGGAAGGGCCTGGAATCGCGCCTGCTGGCGGCGGAGGAGGAAGGGCAGGCGGTGAGCACGCCGGAAGCGGCCTCGCCGGAAAGCGTGAACGTGAACCGCCAACTCCTGCAAACGCTCGAATCGGCGCTGGCCGACCTGCCGGAACGCACCCGCTACGCCTTCGAGATGCACCGGATCCACGGCCACAGCCAGAAGGACATCGCGGAGTCCCTCGGCGTGTCGCCGACGCTGGTCAATTTCATGATTCGCGATGCGCTGGTTCACTGCCGCAAGGCGATGAAGCGGGCCGACCCGTCGCCCTGAGGTGGGGGGCGGGGCCGACCGTGATGGTCGCTTGACCTGTGGCCCGGCAACGGCGTTACCTTACCCGGATCGGACCGGGCGGGGGCCAGATCGGGGATGCCGCGCGCTGGTCCGCCCGAGTTGGCTTCGCGGACCGGATGGACGGTTGCCGCTTTCCTGGAGACCGCCCGCCCGTGACGCAAGCCTTCCTCCGTTCGCCGACGGACGCCGAAACGCCGCTGGACCGCCAGTTGCGGCTCTGGCAGGACCACCGCCGCCTGGTTCCGCCCGACGAGCGGATGCGCGCCCTGACGGAGCGGTGGCTCGGCCCCCACCTCGCCGCTCTGGAAGCGCTGATGCTGGAACTGCGCCATGGCGTCGACCAGGATCGGGAGGAGGGCCGGCTGACCTTCCCGAAGCGCCGCTACCCTTATCCGAAGGGATTCTGCCGCGAAATCAGCGACGCCGTCTTCGAGCGGCTGCGCCGGCGGATCGCCGCCCCGGACACGCCGGTCACGCAGGCTCTGGCGGCCTTCGTCCGCGACGGCGGGCGCCTGTCGCCGATCTGGGGGGCGCTGCGCGGCAGCTACTTCCAGAACGCCATGCAGATGGGCGCCCTCTACGTCGACGCCGCCAACGACACCGTGACCGTCACCAAGCCCAAGGTCGAGATCCTGCCCCTGGAGACGAGCGGACTCGAACCGGTCGTCGAGGTGGCCCATTTCGCCCGGATCGCCCAGGTCTACTGGGGCGGCACCGTCTGGCCGAACACCCTGTTCCCACGGCTGGCGCCGGCCTTGCCCATCCTCTACATCGACCCGGACGGGCGTCCCCACCTGCACCCGGACAGCCTTGGGGTCTTTGCCGAGAACATGGCCGGCGGCTGCCGGTCGGCCCTGGCCTTCCTGGAACAGGAACGGGACAACGGGCGCGTGTTGCCGGCCGATGTCGCAGCGGCGCTCGCCCCGTGGCGGACGCATGGCCCCTGGTTCGAGGAACAGTGCCCGACACCGGACTGGGACCGGCTTCGCGCCTGTTTCGCCCAGGCGGCCGATCCGCAGGGGCCGTACCGCTCGGTCCAGGGGTTTGTCGGCATGATGGATGCGGTCAAGCGCGTGGCGGGGGCGTAACGATTCACACGGCGCGCCAAGCCCAGACCTGTTTACGGATCGGTGCCCCGAGGGTAAGCTGGCGCCATTGAGTTTTGCTATGGCCGCTCCGGCAGCGGTGCTGTGGAGCAGGACGATCCGATGAACGGCATTCCCAACATCCGGCATCTGCGGGCGTTCCGCGAGGTGGCGCGGCGCGGCAGCATCAGCCAGGCGGCGGAGCATGTGCATCTGTCCCAGCCCGCCATCACCCAGGCCATCGCCAAGCTGGAGGAGGAGGTCGGCACCCCCCTGTTCGAGCGGCGGCCGGACGGCATGGCGGTGTCGGCCATGGGCGTGCTGTTCCTCGACCGCGTGGAGCGCGCGCTGGACCGCCTGCGCACCGGCACGCGCGAGGCGGTCCGCATCGGCGGGCGCAAGGGCGGCCTGCGCGGTGTCGCCGACTTTGACCAGCTATTGACGGCGGCGCAGATCCGCGCGCTGGCCGCGGTCGCCGACGCCGGCAATTTCAGCCTCGCCGCGCGCACCGTCGGCATCTCCCAACCCACCCTGCACCGCGCCGCCCGCGATCTGGAACGGCTGGCGGGCATGGCGCTGTTCGCGCGGACGGCCGCCGGCATCGCGCTCACCCCCGCCGCCAAGGCGCTGGTCCAGCATGTGAAGCTGGCGATCACGGAGCTGGAGCAGGGGTTCGCGGAGGTCGGCGAGGGGCTGGGCGATGACACCGCCCGCATCGTCGTCGGCAGCATGCCGCTGTCGCGCCCCTTCATCCTGCCGACCGCCGTGAACGCGCTGGTGCGCGAACGTCCGGATGTCCAGTTCGACGTGCTCGACGGCCCCTACGACGACCTACTGCACGGGCTGCGCCACGGCGAGATCGACGTGCTGATCGGCGCGCTGCGCGATCCGTTGCCCATCGACGACGTCGTTCAGGAACCCTTGTTCGAGGACCCGCTGGTCGTGGTGGCGCGCGCCTTCCACCCGCTGTCGCGTCGGCCGACGCTGACGCTGGAGGAGCTGGCGGGGTGCCAATGGGTGGTCCCACGGCGCGGCACGCCGACGCGCGACCGGTTCGAGGCGCTGTTCGCCGACGCCCCGCCGCGCGGGCTGGTCGAGACCAGCTCCCAGATCCTGGTGCGCGGCCTGCTGCTGGGCAGCGACCGCCTGACCCTCATCTCGGCGCACCAGATCCGGCATGAGCACGAGTTGGGGCTGCTGGTCATCCTGCCCGTGGAGCTGGCCAACACCGAGCGGACCATCGGCCTCACCGTGCGCCGGGGGTGGCGCCCGACCGCGACGCAGGCGCATTTTCTCGACCTGCTGCGCGCGGCCGGAAAGCAGGCCGTCTCGCCGGTTCCCCGCCCCTGAGCGGCCATTCAAAACGCGCAGCGAGCGCTATTCAAAAAATGGATAGGGTGGTCTGTCATTGAATGGCGCCGCCAACCTGCCGGCGTGCTAGTCCTGCCCGTTGGAGGGGAGCTGGACTCCCAGCGCACGGACGGGTGGGGGCGGCGATGACTTTGCAGAATCGGCGGGTGGCCAAGGTGGCCTTCATCGGCTTCGGGGAGGCGGCGTCGGCCTTTTGCTCCGGCTGGCGGGGCGCCGGGCTGACCGACACGGTTGCCGCCTTCGACATCAAGACCGGGTCTGCCGACGGGGTGGTGCGCGCCCGCAAATGGGCCGATTACGTGGCGGCGGGTGTGACCGGCGCCGAGCGGGTGGAGGACGCCTTGGCCGGGGCCGCGCTGGTCTTCTCGCTGGTCACCGCCGATCAGGCGCAGGCCGCCGCCCGCAACGCCGCCGCCCATCTCGCGCCCGGCGCGCTGTTCTTCGACGGCAACTCCTGCGCGCCCGGCACCAAGCGGGAGTCGGCGCAGGCGGTCGAGGCGGCGGGCGGGCGCTACGTCGATCTGGCGGTGATGGCGCCGGTCCATCCGAAACTCCACAAGACGCCGCTGCTGGTCGCCGGCCCGCACGCCGCTGCGGCTTTGGACGCCCTGTCGGCCCTGGAGATGAGCGCCAGGGAGGCGCCGGGACCGGTCGGCACCGCCTCCTCCATCAAGATGATCCGCAGCGTCATGATGAAGGGTCTGGAGGCGCTGTTCCTCGAATGCGTGCTGGCCGGGCGCAAGGCCGGGGTGGACGAGGTGGTGCTGGAGTCCCTGGACGTCACCTATCCCGGTTTCGGCTTCAAGGAGCGCGCCGCCTACATGCAGGAGCGCGTCATGACCCACGGAGTCCGCCGTGCCGCCGAAATGCGCGAGGTCGCGCGCACCGTCGATGAACTGGGATTGGCCGGCGGCATGGCCCGCGCCGCCGTCGACTGGCAGCAGCGCATCGGCGACCTGAAACTGGACGCCCGCGCCATCGGGGAGGGCGATTACCGGGCGCTCGCCGACGCCATTCTGGCGCGGCTTGAACCGGTGGAGCGATGAGAAACAGCCAGCTCTACCCGGCGCGCGCCTCGCGCCGGAAGGCGGCCGGCGTCTTCCCGGTCAGCCTTTTGAAGACGCGGTTGAAGTAACCGGGGTCCTGAAAGCCCAGCTCATAGGCGATCATCGACACCGGTGCGGCGATGTAGACCAGACGGCGCTTCGCTTCGAGCAGCAGGCGGTCCTGCACCACCTCGAAGGCGGAGCGGCCGGCGAGATGCCGGCACAGGCGGTTCAGCCGCGATTCCGTGATCCCCAGCGCGTCCGCGTAGCGCGGGATCGTCCAATGCTCGGTGAAATGGTCCTCGACCAGCGCGCGGAAGCGGGAGAACAGCTCGGTGCGCACGCGCTCCGCCGGGTCGGCGCCGGCCGCCGCCGCGCGCTGGCGCTCGAGCAGCAGCAGGACGCCGCGCAGCAGCCACTCGCACATCGCCGACCGGCCGAGCTGCGGCCAGCGGAACTCCGTCATCAGCTGATCGAGCAGCGTGGAGACGCGCGACGCCGCCGCCGGGGCGTCGGTGAAATCGATCAGGCAGGGGCGCAGGAACAGCGCCTCGAACAGCGGCCGGCTCTGCGCGCTGGCCCCGTCGAACAGCATCACCTCGGCCACCGTCAGCACATAGCCGTGGCTGCCCGGCCGGAACTGGAAGGAATGCACCACCGCCGGGGGAACGACGATCACGCAGGGGGCGGCGACCTCCGCCATCCGGTCGTCGATCTGCACGCGCGCCCCGCCGTCGAGCACCGCCACCAGCTGGAACAGCCCGCGGTGGGTATGGGAGCCGATGCCCCAGTCGTAGAGGCGGCTGCGGCTCTCGATGTCCTCGATGTGGATGAATTCGGCGTCGGTGAGCCGGGCCTCCTCGCCGTAGAGCGCGAACAGCGGCACTGAGCCGGACCGTGTGTGCGCCGTCCCCTCCGCCGCCTGGTCCATGCCGTCCTCCCCCGCGCCTTCGTTTGTCGAAAAAGTACAATTTTCCTTCCGCTTCGTCCATTCCGCGGCAAGGGCGAACCCGTCTAGGATGCAATTGTTCGCGACCTGAACGGTTCGCGTCAATCCAAACCAAAAACCGCCAATTGGCCGCCCGCCGCCGCGGGTGTCGGAGGAGTGCGCCCGATGTTTCGCTTCGATCCCTACTCACCGGCCGTCGATGCCGACCCGTTTCCTTTCTACAAGACCTTGCGTGACGAGCATCCCTGCTTCTGGAGCGAGGAGGCCAACATGTGGGTGCTGTCGCGCTACGACGACATCGTCACCGCGCTGAACGACTGGGAAACCTATTCTTCGGCCAAGGGCAACCTGATGGACGAGATGCCCAACCGCGCCGGCAACACGCTGGGCACCACCGATCCGCCCCGCCACGACCGCCTGCGCAGCATCGTCCAGTTCGCCTTCACCAAGAAGGCGGTGGAGGGGCTGACCGAGCCGGTGCGCGCCTCGGCCAACCGGGCGCTCGACGCCGTACAGGGGGAGAAGACCTTCGACTTCGTCAGCGACGTTTCCAGCAAGGTCACGGTGGACGTGCTGTTCGGCCTGTTCAACCTGCCGCGCGAGAACGAGCGGATGGTGCGCGACAAGGCCGTGCTGATGGTGCAGTCCGATCCCCGCACCCGGCAGAAGGGGCCGGAGCATCTGGCCGCCTTCCAGTGGATGAGCGAATACGCCAAGGAGTTGGTGGAGCTGCGCAAGCGCGAACCCGGCGACGACCTGATCACCGCCCTGATCCAGGCCGAGGTCGCCGGCGAGAAGCTGGCCGACCGCGAGGTGCAGATGACCATCACCACGCTGATCATGGCCGGCATCGAATCCCTGTCGGGCTTCCTCGCGATGTTCGCCCTGAACCTCGCCGACCACGCCGACGCGCGCCGCCGGCTCGCCGCCAACCCGGCGCTGATCCCCGACGCCATCGAGGAATCGCTGCGCTTCAACACCTCGGCCCAGCGCTTCCGCCGCTGTGTGCAGAAGGACGTCGAACTGCACGGCCAGACGATGCGCGCCGGCGATTTCGTCTGCCTCGCCTACGGATCGGGGAACCGCGACGAGCGGCGCTTCGCCAACGCGCATCTCTACGACATCGACCGCAAGCCGAAGGGGCATCTGGGATTCGGCGGCGGCGTCCACGCCTGCCTCGGCACCGCCTTCGCCCGTCTGGCCGCCCGCGTCGCCTGCGAGGAGTTCCTGAAGCGCGTGCCGGAGTTCGTCCGCGTGCAGGACCAGCTGCCCTGGATGCCCTCCACCACCTTCCGCAGCCCGACCCGCCTCGAACTGGCGGTCGGCTGATCGCGGGGACGACGGCGCGGCCGGGGGAGGCTCCGGCCGCGCCAGGACGCAGAACACGGTTTTCGCAGAACACGGTTTTCCAAAGGAAGTTTCGGTCATGGCGAAGGTCACCTTCATCGAGCACGACGGCCTGGAGCAGGTCGTGGACATCCCGACGGGCTGGACCCTGATGCAGGGCGCGGTGCAAAGCGGCGTCGCCGGCATCGAGGGCGAGTGCGGAGGCTCGTGCGCCTGCGCGACCTGCCACTGCTACGTGGACGAGGCGGTTGTCGACACACTGCCGCCGCCCAGCGAGACGGAGGAGGAGATGCTCGGCTGCACGGCGTCGGAGCGCCGCAGCAACAGCCGCCTGTCCTGCCAGATCCGGGTGAGCGACGCGCTGGACGGCATCGTGGTGCGCCTGCCGGAGGCCCAGAGCTGATGGGCGGCCCGGCGCAAGCAAACGCGGGAATGATCATCGTCGGGGCGGGGCAGGGCGGCTTGCAGGTCGCCGAATCCCTGCGCGCCGAGGGCTATGACGGTCCCATCACGCTGATCGGGGAGGAGGCTTCGGCCCCCTATCACCGCCCGCCGCTGTCCAAGGCGATTCTCGCCGGCACGATGGAGGAGGCGCAGCTCGCCATCCGCGGCGCCGAGTTTTTCGAGCGGCAGAGGATCGCCCTGCTCACCGGAACGCGCGTCGCTGCCATCGACCGCTCCGCCCGGCAAGTCAGTCTGGAGGACGGGCGGCGCCTGGACTATCGCGGGCTGGCGCTCGCCACGGGCGCGCGGGTGCGCCGTCTGCCGATCACCGGCGATGGACTGGACGGCGTCTTGGGCCTGCGGTCGCTGGACGACGCGCGGCGGATTCGCGCGGCGCTCGACCGGGCGGCGCGGGTGGTGGTGATCGGCGGCGGCTACATCGGGCTGGAGGTCGCGGCGGCGGCGCGCAAGCGCGGCCTGGAGGTGACCATCCTGGAGGCGGCTGAGCGTCTGCTCGCCCGCTCGGCGACGCCGTTCCTGGCGGGCTTCTACGCCGACCTCCACCGCGGGCAGGGCGTGACGGTCGAGCTGGGGGCCAAGGTGGTCGGGCTGGACGGGCAGGGGGGCCGCGTCACCGCCGTGCGCACCGCCGACGGGCGCTCGCATCCGGCGGATCTGGTGGTGGTCGGCGTCGGAATCGTCCCAGACACTGCGCTGGCCGAAGGCTGCGGGCTGGCGTGCGACGGCGGCGTCCTGGTGGACGATTGCGGCCGCACCGACGATCCGGCCATCGTCGCGGTCGGCGACTGCACGGCCCGGCGCACCGGCACGGGAACCCTGCTGCGGCTGGAGTCGGTGCAGAACGCCGTCGAGCAGGGGAAGTCGGCCGCCGCCGCGCTGCTGGGGCGGGAGCGTCCCTTCACGGCGGCGCCCTGGTTCTGGTCCGATCAGTATGACGTGAAGCTGCAGATCGTCGGCCTGTCCGCCGATCACGACCGGATGGTGCTGCGCGGCTCGTTGGAGGACCGCCGCTTCTCGGCCTTCCATTTCCGTGAGGGCGCCCTCGTCGCCATCGACTCCGTCAACCGCCCGGCGGACCATATGGTCGGCCGCAAGCTGCTGGACCGCAAGGCCGCCCTGACGCCCGATCAGGCTGCCGACGAGACCTTCCCGCTGGCCTCCCTGACGCGCTGACTGCCGGACCGCGAAACAAGTGAAGCCGGTGCAGCGCGCGCTGCACCGGCCTTGCGCTTATGACCCCCGTCCGCCGGGGAACGCGGCGGCGGACGGGGGGCAACGGCGGCGGGGGCCCCGATCAGGCCGCGCTCTCCAGGACCAGCAGGCCGGCCCCGGTGTTGGAGATCGGGATGTGGTAGTTGCTGTGGATCTTCGAGACCTTCCGGCCCAGCGCGCCGCGCATGATCAGCCAGAGGATCAGCTCCGCCCCCTGGGCGCCGGCCAGCCGGACCAGATCGTGGATGGAGTATTTCGCCAGCGCCTCCGGCTCGTCGACGATCTTCTCAAGGCACATCAGGTCGAAGTCCTTGTTGATGAAGCCCGCCCGCTCGCCGTCGAGCTGGTGCGACAGGCCGCCGGTGCCCAGCACGACCACCTTCAGGTCCTTGGGGTAGGACGCCACCGCGCGGCCGATGGCCTCGCCCAGCTTCAGGCAGCGCGCCGGGGTCGGCAGCGGGTGCTGCACCGTGTTGACCGCCACCGGGATGGTGCGGACCGGACGCTGGGTCTGGTCGGGCCACAGCAGGGCCATCGGCACGGTGAAGCCGTGGTCCACCGCCATCTCCTGGCAGGAGCAGATGTCGAACTCGTCGTTCACCAGCGATTCGATGATGTGCCAGGACAGCTCCGGATCGCCGGGGTAGGGCGGCAACGGCTTCAGGCCCCAGCCTTCGTCCTTGTTCTGGTACTCGGGGGCGGCGCCGATGGAGAAGGTCGGCATCTTGTCGAGGAAGAAGTTCAGCCCGTGGTCGTTGTAGACCACGATCGCCACGTCCGGCTTGACCTCGGCCAGCCAGTCGCGCGCCTTGGGATAGCCGTCGAAGAACGGCTTCCAATAGGGGTCCTCGAACAGCTCGTTGGCGATGGCGTTGCCGATCGCGGGAATGTGGGAGGTGGTGACGCCACCGACGATCTTGGCCATGGTTTCAGTTCCCCGCCGCCTTGAGCTTCGCCTTGAATTCCTCGACCGTCATGCCGGTCTGCTGCGCGCCGATGTCCTGGACGTTCAGGCCGAGCATGCCGATGAACTTGGCGAGGTAGTAGATGTTGCCGCCGGCTGCGAGCAGGGCCAGCGCGTTGCGCTCCTTGATCGCCGTCTTCTGCTCCTCGGTCAGGCCGAACTTGGCGCAGTAGGCGTCCTCGTCGGCCAGGAACTCCTGCCGGGCCGCCGCCTCGTTGAACGAGTAGCACATCTTGTTGAGCGGATAGCCCTTCATGGCCATCCGGCCGTCGAAGATGGTGGTGCCGGGGATCGGCTCGTGGGGTGCGGTCACGGGTGTTTCCTCCTTTTCGTTTCTGTCGCTCGTTTTTGGGCTTATTCGGACCAGTAAAGCCGCATCGGGTTGTCGACGAGAAGCGCCGTCCGCTTGGCCTCGTCGGTGGCGATGCGGGGGATGACGTCGACCAGATGCCCGTCGTCGGGCATGTGCGAGGTCATGTTCGGGTGCGGCCAGTCGGTGCCCCACAGCACGCGGTCGGTGAAGCGGTCGACCAGCAGGCGGGCGAAGGGAACCACGTCGTCGTAGGACGGCGGACCCTGGACGCTCAGCCGCTCGGGGCAGCTCACCTTGCTCCAGACCTTCGGGTTCTCGGCCATCAGGGCGACGAATTTCTGAAACTGCGGGTGGTCCACGCCCTTGGCGATGTCCGGGCGGCCCATATGGTCCACGACGATGGTGGTGGGCAGCTCGCGCAGGAAGGGCGTGAGGTCGTCCAGGTCCGGCGCCTCGAAATAGACCACGATGTGCCAGCCGAACCTGGCGATCTTGTCGGCGATGCCGAGGAAGACCTCCTTGGGCGTGGCGTCCACCAGACGCTTGACGAAGTTGAAGCGCACGCCACGCACCCCGGCCTCGTGCAGTTCGGCCAGTTCGCCCTCGGTGATCGCGGGGCCGACGGAGGCGACGCCGCGCGCCAGCCCGTTGGAGGCCTTCAGCGCGTCGACCAGCGCCCGGTTGTCCTTGCCGTGGCAGGTCGCCTGGACGATGACGTTGCGCGCGAAGCCCAGATCGTCGCGCAGGGCGAACAGTTTTTCCTTCGGCGCGTCGCAGGGGGTGTATTTGCGCTCCGGCGCGTAGGGGAAGCGGTCGGCCGGGCCGAAGACGTGGCAGTGGGCGTCCACCGCGCCGGGCGGCGGCGTGTAGGCCGGCTTGCTCGGGTTGGGGTGGAAGGGACGGTAGTCGGCGTCCATGGGAAGGCTCCCTTCGGGGAAAAAGGTCAGTCGGCGTAGACGGTGCCGTCGAACAGCTTGCGGGCGGTGCGCAGCAGGGCGGCGCGGGTCACCGTTCCGGCCTCGTCCAGGTCGAGGACCACGGTCATCTCGCCGGTCGGGTGCTCGACGCTCAGCGTCCGGGTGGCGCCGTCGGGGACCACGGCGAGCGACGCGGCCGGGGAGCCCTCCAGCGCGCAGGCGGTGGCGACGCTGACCGCGCCGAGCACGCCGATGGAGGCGTGGCAGCGGTGCGGGATGAAGGTCCGGGTGGACACCGCCCCGCCGTTGGCCGGCGCGCTGACCAGGGTCATCTTCGGCACCGACTTGTCCGTCACGTCGCCCAGGTTCATCCGCGGCCCGGCCTGCAGCCGGATCGATTCCAGCCGCGCCTTCAACGCCGTGTCGGCGTCGAGATCGTCCCGCGTCTCGTCGCCGCGCACCCCGAGGTCGGCGGCGCGCAGCACCACCACCGGCATGCCGTTGTCGATGCAGGTGACCGGAACGCCGTCGATGACGTCCACGACGTTGCCCGTCGGCAGCAGCGCCCCGCAGGAGGAGCCGGCGGTGTCGCGGAACTCGATGGGAATCGCCGCCGCCGTGCCGGGCACGCCGTCGATGCGCGCCTCGCCCCGGTAGGTCACCGCCCCGCCCGGCGTCGGCACGGCCGCCACCGCCACCTGCCCGGTGTTCTCCATGTGGATGGTCACCGGCGTCACCCCGTCGCGGGCGGGGACGAGGCTGCGCTCGATGGCGAAGGGGCCGACGCCGGCCAGGATGTTGCCGCAGTTCTGCGCGTCGGTGACGATGGCCTTGTCCACGAACACCTGAAGGAACAGGTAGTCCACGTCCACGCCCGGCCGCTCCGACCGGCGCACCACCGCCACCTTGGAGGTCAGCGGATCGGCGCCGCCCATCCCGTCGATCTGGCGCGGGTCGGGCGAGCCCATCATCCGCAGCAGGAAGGCGTCGCGCGCCGCCGTGCCGGACGGCAGGTCGTCGGCCAGGAAATACCCGCCCTTGGAGGTCCCACCGCGCATCCAGAGGCAGCGCACGCCGTCAGACATAGCGCAGCCCCTTCGCGGCGAGCGGGCCGCGCATGCCGTAGATGTCGAGGCCGAGTTCGCCGGCGGCCAGCCGCGCCCGCTTCTCCTCCTCCTTCGCCAGCCGGTCCTGCGCCTTCGCCAGCACGTCGGTGGCCTCCTCGCGGCGGACCACGCAGACGCCGTCGTCGTCCGCGACGATCACGTCGCCGGGATTCACCAGCGCGCCCGCGCAGACCACCGGCCGGTTGACCGAGCCCAGCGTCTCCTTCACCGTGCCCTGCGCGCAGACCGCGCGGGACCAGACCGGGAATCCCATGTCGGTCAGCGTCCGGACGTCGCGCACCCCGGCGTCGATGACCAGACCGGCGCAGCCGCGCGCCTTGGCCGAGGTCGCCAGCAGGTCGCCGAAATAGCCGGCGTCCGACGGCGAGGTGGTGGCGAGCACCAGAAGGTCGCCGGGCGTCACCTGCTCGATGGCGACGTGGAGCATCCAATTGTCGGCCGGCGGGGCCAGCACAGTCACCGCCGAGGCGGCGAGCTGGGCGCCGGGATAGATCGGGCGCAGGGCGGAGGCCAGCAGGCCCTTGCGGCCCTGCGCCTCGTGCACGGTGGCGACGCCGCATTCGGCCAGACCGGCAATCACCGCCGGGTCGGCCCGCTCGATGGTTTGGACGACGACGTTCATCACAGCTCATCCACGGTGCGGGGGTAGACCGACTGGAAGCCTTCGGCGTAGCGGGCGTTGCGCCCGCCGGCCTGCCCGCCGGAGTTGCGGCGGAAGTGGTTGCCGCGGTTCTGCGCCAGGTTGGTGTAATAATCCCAGAGATGCTCCTGCCCGGCCATGCATTCGATGGCGGCGCGCTTGTTGTCCCACACCTCGGTGATGTCGAGGAAGACGTCCGGCTTCCAGCCCATCTGCTCGGTCTGGTGCGGCTCGAACAGGTAGAGCTGCGGCGCGCCGAGCACCTTCTGGCCCGGATTGTGGCCCCAGGCCTGGGCGATCATCCGGCATTCCATCAGGATCTTGGTCGCGTAGGAATGGTCGGTGTTGTAGGGATCGTAGTGAGAGTGGCTCATCAGGAAGGCCGGCTGCACCTTGCGGATCACGTCGACCAGACGGAACTTGGCCTCGCGGTCGATCTCCAGCGGGTAGTCGCCGAGGTCGAAGAACTGGATGTCGTGGGCGTTCAGCGCCTTGGCGGCGGCCTCGGCCTCCTTGCGGCGCTCCGTCTTCACGTGGTCCAGCGTGCAGCCCTCCTGTTTCCACAGCTTGGCGGACTCGCCGCGCTCGCCGTAGGACAGGCAGACGATGGTGACCTCGTAACCCTTCTTCTGATGCAGCGCGATGGCGCCGCCGGCGCGCCACACGAAGTCCGCCGAGTGGGCGCTGAGCACCAGCGCTCTTTTGTTCTGTGCCATGAATGTCCGCTCCCCAGTGTGGGCAGTCCAAATCCGATGGCCCATCATCCGCCGGCCCGCCGGCAAATCCTATTTCGAACTCCCGTCAGGATCATTTGGTTTTGCTATAGGTGCCTTTTTCGGCTGGGCCTCGCCATGGGGTGCCGGACGCGGGAAAGCCTCCCGGGGTTGGTACGAAGATGCCACGTAATGCGTAATCTCATGTCGAATCATGGCTATACGACATACGGGGCTGTGCTCAAAGGTGCTCTGTTGCGCAATGGAAGAGCGGTCTCGGATCTGCTTCGATGATGCTCTTTCCACGTCATTCGACCCCGTTGCTATTCAAAAAACAAATGGGTTCTTCGACGAACGAATTTCCCCGGCGGCCGGCGGGATGATACCCATTCGATCATGAGGGATTAAGGGCGAGGAGCCGGACCCGCCGCTGCGGAGGGCTCCCAGCCCAGGCAAGGGATTTCGGGAGAGGACGCGATGAGGATTTGTGTGGCGGGCGCCGCGGGCGCCTTCGGCGTGAAGCATCTGGAGGCGGTCGCCGCCATCGACGGCATCGAGGTGGTCTCGGTGGTCGGCGGCGAGCCGGACGACATCGAGGGCTTCGCCAAGGCGCGCGGCATCCCGCATTGGACCAAGGATCTGGCCGAGAGCCTGGAGCGGACCGACGTGGAGGCGGTGATCCTCGCCACCCCGACGCCGGTGCACGCCACCCAGGCGATCCAGTGCCTGGAGGCCGGCAAGCATGTGCTGGTGGAAATCCCGATGGCCGACAATCTGGCCGACGCGGAACGGCTGGTCGCGGCGCAGCGAGCCAGCGGCCTCGTCGCCATGGCCGGTCACACGCGGCGCTTCAACCCCAGCCACCAGTGGATCCGCAACCGGGTCCAGGCGGGCGAGCTGACGATCCAGCAGATGGACGTGCAGACCTATTTCTTCCGCCGCTCCAACATGAACGCGCTGGGCAAGCCGCGGACCTGGACCGACCATCTGCTGTGGCACCACGCCTGCCACACGGTGGACCTGTTCCAGTACCAGACCGGCGAGGTCGCCAGCCAGGTACACGCCCTGCAGGGGCCGACGCACCCTCAGCTCGGCATCGCCATGGACATGAGCATCGGCATGAAGGTGCCGTCCGGGGCGATCTGCACCCTGTCGCTGTCCTTCAACAACGACGGGCCGCTGGGCACCTTCTTCCGCTACATCTGCGATAATGGGACCTACATCGCCCGCTACGACGATCTGTACGACGGCAAGGACAACAAGATCGATCTCAGCGGCCTCACCGTGTCGACCAACGGCATCGAGCTGATCGACCGCGAGTTCTTCGCCGCCATCCGCGACGGGCGCGAGCCCAACGCCAGCGTGGCCCAGTGCCTGCCGGCCATGCGGACGCTCGACCGGCTGGAGACGTCGCTGAGCGCCTGAGCAGGGACAGCGTGAGGCCGCAATTCCCAAAACCAAGAAGACGGGACGCAAAACAAAAAAACGCCCCGTGACGAGTCCCCCCGAGGAGGAAACCCATGCCAACCGCGCGCAGCGTCGACGTCCAAGCCTTTCTCAACGAGCACCCCTTTTCGCGATACCAATGGCTGGTGTTCGCGCTGTGCTTCTTCATCGTCCTTCTGGACGGTTTCGACACGGCGGCCATCGGCTACATCGCCCCGTCGCTGACGACGGAATGGGGCATCGCGCGGCCGGCTCTGGCGCCGGTGCTGAGCGCGGCGCTGTTCGGGCTGGCTTTTGGCGCCCTGTCCGCCGGGCCCCTGGCCGACCGCTTCGGCCGCAAGGCGATCCTGATCGGGTCGGTCCTGGTCATCGGCGCCGCCTGCCTGACCTCCGCCTTCTCGGCGAACCTTGACCAACTCGTCATGCTGCGCTTCGTCACCGGGCTCGGGCTGGGGGCGGCGATGCCCAACGCCGTCACGCTGATGAGCGAATACTGCCCCGAGGGGCGGCGGGCCATGGTCACCAACGCCATGTTCTGCGGCTTCCCGCTCGGCGCGGCCTTCGGCGGCTTCCTCGCCGCCTGGATGATCCCGCTGTGGGGCTGGCGCAGCGTGCTGGTGCTGGGCGGGATCGCGCCGCTGGTCCTGGCGGCGGTGCTGCTGGTCCTGCTGCCGGAATCGGTCCGCTATATGGTCGCCCACAACCACCCGGTGGAGCGCATCCGCGCCGTGCTGCGCCGCATCTCCGAGACGGCGGCCGGGGCGGCCGGCTTCGTGATGACCGAGAAGACCCCGGCGACCAAGACGCGGAACGGCATCGCGGTCGTGCTGTCCCGCGGCTATCTGGTCGGTTCGGTGATGCTGTGGGTCGCCTATTTCATGGGGCTGGTGATCTTCTACGCGCTCATCAACTGGATGCCGATCCTGTTCAAGGACGCCGGGCTGGCGCCGCGCGACGCCGCGCTGATCGCCGCGCTGTTCCCGCTGGGCGGCGTCGGGGCCGTGCTGTCGGGCTGGCTGATGGACCGCTTCAACGCCAACCGGATCATCGCCTTCGGCTTCGTGCTGACCTACGGCGCCGTCTACGCCATCGGGCAGGTGGCCGGGAACCTCGGGCTGCTGGTGGTCACGGTCTTCGCGGCGGGCACCATCATGAACACCGCCCAGACCTCGCTACCGGCGCTGGCCGCCAGCTTCTACCCGACCCACGGGCGGGCCACCGGCGTGGCGTGGATGCTGGGGCTGGGCCGCTTCGGCGGGATCGGCGGCTCGTTCCTGGTCGCCGAGCTGGCCCGCCAACAACTCGACTTCACCAGCATCTTCGCCATCGTTGCCGTTCCGGGTCTGGTCGCCGCCTTGGCCCTGCTGGTCAAGCAGTTCGTCCATCCCGAGGACCGGTCGAGCGGCACGGGCCGGACCGTCGAAGCCCTGGGGCATTGAGTTTTACTATAGACCACCCCTAGGCTTTGCGGCTTGGCACCCTCGGTCTCTGGTTCATGTCCCCATGCTGCATTGCGGCGGCGCTCCGGACGTTATTCAAAAAACGAATGGCGCCTTCGCCCAACGAATGAGCGCAGCGCTGCGATCACTGATATCCCTGCTGTGGTGACGGTATCGGCGGCCTGCGCATCCGGCCCCGGCGAACGCCAAGACGCCCCCCAATCAACGACGAAAAAGCACGGGGGCTTTCAAAACGAGGAGGAAACATGTCCGGATTATTTCGCAAGGCCCTGCTGGGCACGGCCTTCCTGTGCGCCTTCGGGGTCGGAGGCAACGCCGGTTCGGCCTGGGCCGACACGATCAAGGTCGGGGTGATCGCGCCGTTCTCCGGCCCCTTCGCCACGGTCGGCCAGACTTTCAAGCAGGCCATCGAGGTCTATCAGGCCCAGCATGGCAAGACGGTCGCCGGCAACACGGTGGAGTTCGTCTACAAGGACCTCGATCAGGCCAACCCGGCGCAGAGCAAGGCGCTGGCCCAGGAGCTGGTGGTCAAGGAGAAGGTCGGCTACCTCGCCGGCTTCTTCTTCACGCCAGACGCGCTGGCGGTCGCCCCGCTGATCGACGAGGCGAACATCCCCTGCGTGATCTTCAACGCCGCGACCTCCGCCATCACCGAGAAGTCGCCGCGCTACGTCCGCACCTCCTTCACCCTGTGGCAGAACACCGTGCCGCTGGCCGAGCACGTCGCCAAGCAGGGCATCCGCAAGGTGGCCACGGCCGTCAGCGACTATGGCCCCGGCATCGACGGCGAGACCGCCTTCAAGCAGACCTTCGAGAAGTCCGGCGGCAAGGTGGTCGACAGCATCCGCATGCCGCTGAAGTCCACCGACTTCGCCCCCTTCATGCAGCGCATCAAGGATTCCGGGGCGGAGGCCATCTACGCCTTCCTGCCCGCCGGCCCGACGACGCTGGGCTTCGCCCGGGCCTTCAGCGACACCGGCCTGAAGGCCGCGGGGATCAGGTTCTTCGGCCCCGGCGACATCACGCAGGAACCGGACCTGCTGGTGCTCGGCGACGCGGCGGTCGGCATCACCACGACCTTCAACTACAGCCAGGCCCACGAGTCCGACCTGAACCGCCAGTTCCTCGCCAAGCACAAGGAGCTGTTCGGCGCGTCCGACATCGTCACCTTCACCTCGGTCGGCGCCTATGACGGCGCGCACGTCATCTACCGTATGGTCGAGGCGACGGGCGGCAAGAGCGACGGGGCGAAGGCGGTGGAGGCGGTCAAGGGCATGGCCTGGGAAAGCCCGCGCGGGCCGGTGCGGATCGACCCGGAGTCCCGCCACATCACCCAGACCATCTACCTGCGCGTGACCGAGCGCAAGGACGGCCGGCTGCAGAACACCGAGGTCGCCGGCTTCCCCGACCAGCCCGACTACGGCTTCAAGGCCGGCAAATAGGACCATCGACGGCCCCTCCTCCCAAGGGGAGGGGGCCCGTCCGCGCTGGAGTTCCTGATGGAAACGCTTTTCGGCATCGTGGTGGATGGGGTCGCCTATGGGATGATCCTGTTCATCATCTCCGTCGGCCTGTCGGTCACGCTCGGCCTGATGCGCGTGGTCAACCTCGCGCACGGCGCCTTTGCCATGGTCGCCGGCTACGTCGCCTCCTACGCCGCGCAGGGGCTGGGCTTGCCTTACGCCGTGGGGCTGGTGGCGGCGATCCTGTTCACCGTGCTCGCCACGCTGCCGCTGGAGAAGCTGCTGTACCGGCGCATTTACGGCTCCGCCAACGAGCTGGCCCAGGTGCTGCTGACCATCGGCCTGACCTTCGTCATCGTCGCCGGGATCAACTACCTGTTCGGCCCGACGCTGAAGCGCATCCCGCTGCCGGACGCGCTGCTCGGCACCGTGGCGATCGGGCCGAAGTCGATCCCGGTGCACCGCGCCTTCGTCATCGCCATGGGGGCGGCGACCGTGCTGGGCCTGTGGTGGCTGCTGGAGCGCACCGATTTCGGCATCAAGCTGCGCGCCGCCGTGGACGACCCGAACATGGCCGCGGCGCTGGGCATCCGGACGGAGCGCCTCTACACCGCGACCTTCGCGCTGGGCACCGGGCTGGCGGCGCTGGGCGGCGTGCTGGGGGCGGAGTTGCTGCCGCTGGAGCCCTATTACGCCATCCGCTACATCGTCCTGTTCCTGGCGGTGGTCGCCGTTGGCGGGGCGGGCAACATCCTCGGCTCCGCCGCCGCCGCCCTGGCGCTGGGCATCGTGGACACGGCGGGCAAGTACCTGATCCCCAGCTTCGGCGAGTTCTTCTTCTACGCCGCGCTGATCCTGATCCTGTTCCGCTGGCCGCACGGCTTCTTCCAGGGGAGGGCGGCCTGATGAACGGACGTCACACGGGCGCGGTGGCCATCGATCCGTCTCCGCAGGTCTCCGCGCGCGAGCCCTGGTTCCGCCGGGCGCTCGGCGGGGCCGCGGTTCCGCTGCTCGCCGCCGCCGGGCTGGCCGCCTTCTGGCTGTTTCCCAACGATCTCGGCCTGATGACGCGGATCGCCGCGACGGCGCTCTACGTCCTGTCGCTCGACCTCGTGCTCGGCTTCGGCGGCATCGCCACGCTGGGGCACGCGGCGATGTTCGGCACCGGGGCCTACGCCGCCGGCATCGCCGCGGTGCATCTGGTGAGCGACCCGCTCGTCCTGCTCGCCGTCGGCGGTCTGGCCGGCGGTCTGGTCGCCCTGGTCACCGGCGCGCTGATCCTGCACGCGCGCGGCCTGACGCTGCTGATGCTGACCATCGCGGTGGTGCAGATCGTCCAGGAGGTGGTCAACAAGGCGCGCGACCTCACCGGCGGCAGCGACGGCCTGTCGGGCATCGAGCCCAGCCCGCTGTTCGGCCTGTTCCGCTTCGACATGTTCGGGCGCACCTCCTACCTGTTCGCGCTGGCGGTGCTTCTGATCGGCTTCCTGGTGGCGCGGCGCATCGTCCGCTCGCCCTTCGGGCTGGCCTGCCGGGGGGTGAAGGAGGACCCGCTGCGCGTCGCCGCCCTGGGTGGTTCGCCGCGCCGCTATCTGGTCACGCTCTACGCCGTCGCCGGGGTGTTCGCCGGTGTGGCCGGGGCGCTGACCGCGGTGACCAGCGGCATCGTCGGGCTGGACAGCGTCAGCTTCTCCTGGTCGGCGGAGGCGCTGGTCATGCTGGTGCTCGGCGGCGCCGGGCGGCTCGTCGGCGCCATCATCGGCACGGTGGCCTTCATGACGATCCATCACGTGATGGCCGCGATCGATCCCTTCCACTGGATGCTGTTCATCGGCCTGTTCCTGATGGGGACCGTGCTGTTCCTGCCGGGAGGCATCGCCTCGCTCGCCGACCGTTTCATAAAGGGGAACCGGGCATGACCGCGCTTCTCGACGTTCAAGGGCTGAGCAAGAATTTCGACGGCTTGCAGGTGTCGGCCGACATCACGCTGGCGCTCCATCCCGGCGAGCGCTGCGCGCTGATCGGGCCGAACGGGGCGGGCAAGACGACCTTCGTCAATCTGGTGACCGGCGTGCTGGCGCCCAGCGCCGGCACCATCCGGCTGGCCGGGCAGGACGTCACCCGGCTGCCGGCCCAGGCGCGGGTGCGCCTCGGCCTGATCCGCTCCTTTCAGGTGGCGCGGCTGTTCCGTTCGATGACGGTGCGCGAGCATCTGGAGCTGGCCGTTCTGGAGCGCGAGCGGAGGACCTTCCGCCTCTTCGCCTCGGTCCGGCGCGCGCCGGGGCTGGCCGACGAGGTGGCCGGCCTGCTCGATGGCATGGGGCTGATCCCGATGGCGGACACCGCCATCGGGGCGCTGGCCTACGGGCAGCAGCGTCTTCTGGAGATCGCGCTGGCGCTCGCGTTGAAACCGAAACTCCTGATCCTCGACGAGCCGGCGGCCGGCGTGCCGCATTCGGAAAGCCACCGCATCCTCGACGCGCTGGACCGTCTGCCGGCCGATCTGGCCGTGCTGATGATCGAGCACGACATGGATCTGGTCTTCCGCTTCGCCAAGCGGATCGTTGTTCTGGCGCAGGGCCGCCTGCTGTGCAGCGGCACGGCACGGGAGATCGCCACCGATCCGCGCGTCCGCGAAGTCTATCTGGGGAGCCGGGCCAATGCGCCGCACTGAAGGGACGCTGGAAGTCACCGGCCTGACCGCCGGCTATGGCGAGACCCGCATCGTCGAAGGGCTGTCCTTCACTGTGCCGGCGGGCGGGCGGCTGGCCCTGCTGGGCCGCAACGGCATGGGCAAGACCACGACGCTGGCCACTCTGGTCGGGCAGACGACGCGGCACGCCGGCAGCATCCGGCTGGACGGCGTCGAGCTGGGCGGCCTCACCTCCTCGGCACGGGCGGCGGCCGGGCTGGGCTATGTGCCGCAGACGCGCGACATTTTCCGTTCGCTGACGGTGGAGGAGAATCTGGTCACCGGGCTGAAGGGCCGGCCGCGCTCGGCCCTGGAGGAGGCCTACGCGCTGTTTCCCCGCCTGAAGGAGCGGCGGGGCAACGGCGGGGGCGCGCTCTCCGGCGGCGAGCAGCAGATGCTGTCGGTCGCCCGCGCCCTGCTCGGCCGGCCGACGGTGCTGCTGCTCGACGAGCCGCTGGAGGGCCTGGCTCCGGTGATCTGCGACCAGCTGATGCAGGCGCTGGCGCAGTTGACCGTCACCCTGATCCTAGTGGAGCAGCAGGTGGACCGCGCCCTGGACTTCGCGCAGAGCGCGGTGATCCTCGAACGCGGTCAGGTGGTGCATGAGGGGGCGGCCGCCGCTCTGCGGGACGACCACGCCCTCATGGAGCGGCACCTCGGCGTCGCGCTGGCGGCGTGAGGGTTACGGCATCAATCGGCGCTGACCGTCCGGTCCGCCGGCCCCGTGCCGACGATGCGGACCCACAGGTCCTGCCAAGCCGTCCGCGAGGCGTCACGGGGAGTCTGGAAGGTCTCCACCGGACCCGCCAGCCTCCCCGCCGGGTCGACGACGGCCCGGATGCCCCAGAAGCCGAGCGATGAGACACCCGGCATGCCGTAGCGATGGTCGAGCGCCTGGACCAGAGTGTTCCCGGATTCCAGCGGCTGTTCGCGCCAGATGAGATTGTCCATCGAGAACCAGCGGAAGACCTCGGCCTCCGGAGTCGCCGCGACCGCCGCGATGGCCGGCGAGCGCTGCCGCTCGAACCGCTCCCACTGGATCTTCCCGTCGCTCAGCACGGAGTGGAAGCCGACCAGCACCGCGTCCGGCGTTTCCGCCACCACCCGGCGCAGCACCGGCTGGAACAGGGTCGGGTAGGCCGTCACTTCCGTGGTCACGCCGACCTGGGCCTTGGCAAGCGCCTCGACGCGGTCGTTGATGGCCCAACCGCCGAGCGTGTAGGCCGTCACCAGGATCAGCGCCGCGCCCGCGATGTCCTGCGCCAGGGCCGCCCGCTTGCGGAGCGCGACGCCGGCCACCAGCGAGACCAGCAGGATCAGGCTGTAGATCGGGTCGATGATCGGCATCGCGTTGATCGCGAAGCGCGTGGTGGTGAGCGGGTAGAGCCACTGCGTGCCGTAGGACGTGAAGACGTCGATCACCGGGTGGGTCATCAGCGCCAGGATGGCCAGCCAGATCCAGGCGCGCCGCGCCTCGCCGTCGCCGGACGGGCTGTCCGGGCCATGGCGCCGGCGCTGCCAGCGCCAGACCAGCCAGCCGAGCAGAAGCCCGGCAACCGGGCCGAACAGGATCGAATGGGTCAGGCCGCGGTGATGGACCCAGTTGGCGAAGGGGCCGCCGATCCAGCCGGCGGCGACGTCGAGGTCGGGGATCAGCGCGATGCCCGCGCCGACGGCCAGCGCGCGGCGGCCCAGCCGGCGGCGGAAGCCGGCCTGCGCGACCGTGGCCCCGAGAAGCATTTGGGTGACGGTGTCCATGGTCCCTGGTGATGTGGTGATGCGCTGGCGTCAGGCGCCGGGGGCGACCGCCAGCATCCTCTTCAACGCGCCGGAGATCTCCTCGACGCGCACCGGCTTGGGCATGATCGCGATGGGCTCCGGGAAACTCACCTTCAGCTTCTCGGAAACCTCGCCGGTGGCGTAGCCGCTGACCACCACGACGGGCAGGCCGGGCTCCTCGCTCCGCAGATTGCGGATCAGCTCGTCGCCGGCCATCACCGGCATTTTGAGGTCGGTGACCAGGGCGTCGAAGGAATCGTCCCGCCAGATGTCCAGGGCCTCCTGGCCATTGAAGGCCGTGGTGACCCGGAACCCCTCGTCCATCAGGCCATGCTCCAGCGCCATGATCGCGATGGCTTCATCGTCGACCAGCAGGATGTGGCGGGGTTCGGTCATGGCGGATCACCGTACAGAGTAAACACAGTCCTGGGTGCGGGACGATGCGGTCCAGCTCCAGGTACGATTGTAACCGGCGACGCGATGAAAAACAAAGCTGAACGGGCTATGGTTGTTTCTTCGGCCATTTTGGGGGCCTCTACCCCTTGTTCGTTCGGCGGGGATGTGTGCATTCTTCCTGCTGCGAACCGGCAGGGCGGCGCCGGGCGAAGCCTTCACCAATGGAAGACCTGCGACCTTGAAAATCGGCCTGAGGACGATGCTGATTGCGTGCCTGGGGGGTGTCGGGCTGGCCTTCACGGCCGGCACGGCCGCGATTCTGCAGGTCGAAGCCGGCGAGCGGCTGCAGCGCGTGATCGGCGAGCAACTGCACCTCTACGCCGGGCAGGTAGCCGACAAGCTCGACCGCGGCATGTTCGAGCGCTACCGCGACCTTCTCGTCGTGACGAGCCTTGAGACGATCCGCGCGACCGAAACGTCGCGCGATTCACGGCGCGCCGTCCTCCAGAAGCTTCAGGACAGCTATCCGGACTATGCCTGGATCGGCTTCATCCGGCCGACCGGCCTTCTGGAGGCGGCGACGGGCCGTGTCTATGAAGGCATGGACGTGAGCGCGCGCGGATGGTGGAAGCAGGGGTTCGACCGGCCCTACGTCGGCGATGTGCACGACGCGGTGGTTCTGGGCAAGCTTCTCTACGCCAACCGGATGGAGGTTCCGCGTTTCGTCGATCTGGCGGCACCGGTGCGCGACGAGCAAGGGACGCTGACCGGCGTGGTCGCCGCCCATCTGAGCTGGGACTGGGCGTCGGAGGTCGAACGCTCGGTGCTCGGCCAGATTTCCGAGGATGCCGCGGTCGAGGCGATGATCCTCGCCGCCGACGGCACGGTGATTCTCGGACCCAAACCCCTGGTGGGCAAGCCGCTGGCCTTCGCGTCGACGCCAGAGCGGCGCGCCTGGGTCGAATCCTGGCCGGACGGGCGCCGCTTCCTGACGAGCGTGGCGCGGACGAAGGGCTACCGGGATTATCCCGGGTTGGGGTGGAGCGTCGTGCTCCGCCAGCCGGTCGATCAGGCGATGGCGCCGGTCGCCGAGCTGCGGAACCGGGTGATCGCGTGGGGAATCGGCGCCAGCCTGCTGGCGGTCCTGGTCGGTCACGTCCTGGCGACGTGGCTGTCGGCGCCCCTGCGCGCCATGTCCAGGGCCGTCGAGGCCGCGGGCGCGGACGGCGCGATGCCAGAGCTGCCTCTGACCGGCCGCTACACGGAGGCGGCCACGCTGTCCGGGGCGCTGCACACCTATGTGAGCGACCTGCAGGAGGCGGATCGGCGGCTCCGCGGCACCGTTGCCGAAAAGACCATCCTGCTTCGCGAGGTCCACCACCGCGTGAAGAACAACCTGCAGGTGATCTACGGGTTGATGATGGTGGAGATGCGCCGCCTGCCCAAGGGGGACCTGTCGCGGGGCCGCATCGAGGCGCTGGCCGGGCGCGTGACCTCGATGGGGCGCCTGCACGAGCAGCTCTACACCTCCGGCGACCTGATGAACGTCGATTTCGGAGCGCACCTGCGCCAGCTCTGCGACGCCCTTCAGGAGCTTCTCCCGAACGAGGCGATCACCATCCAGGCCGATGCGGACGACGTGGCCTGCTCCATCGAACTCGCGACGCCGCTCGGCCTGATCGCCAACGAACTCGTCGTCAACGCCCTGAAGCACGCCTTCCCGGAGGGGAGGAGCGGAACGGTGACGGTCCGGCTGCGGCAGGCGGGCGATCGTCTGACGATGACCGTGGCCGACGACGGCGTCGGCTGCCCGGACATGCCGCCCAAGGGGGGAATCGGCACGACGCTCGTCGACGCGCTTGTCCGGCAGGTCGGCGGCACCATATCTTTCGAAGCCCGACCGGGCTGCGCCGCCACGGTCAGCGTTCCGTTCACCGCCGATGCGAGCCGCCCCGTCGCCGTTCACGCGTGAAGGGGATCACAGCATCCTGTACGGGCCCAATTCTCTTCCGGAAATCCAGGTGCCGCCGGTCAGTATTCGCTTGTAAAAGCCGACGGGTCGCCCCATCTGGAACAGATCAAAGTTGTTTCGGGGCATGTCGTTCTCCGCCCCGGCCATCCGCTCTGGGTCTCTTTTCCCGAAGTGAATTTGATCCTTGCCCAATGTCGGGCGGGGCAACACCAGCAAGGGAACAGGCCCATGGCTATCGGCACCGTGAAATGGTTCAACTCCACCAAGGGTTACGGCTTCATCCAGCCGGATGATGGTTCGGCGGACGTCTTCGTCCATATTTCCGCCGTTGACCGCTCCGGCATCGGTCCCCTCAACGAAGGGCAGAAGCTGTCCTTCGAGGCCGTCCGCGACCCGCGGCGGGACAAGGTCTCGGCCGAGGACCTGCGCGCGCTCTGAGCGCCGCGGACCTCCGGCTTTCAACACAGGACAACAGCCGCCGGCGGGCATCGCCCGCGTCGGCGCAAGGATTCGCATGACCATCAAGCTTCCTTCGACCGGGGCGGCCCAGGCCGCCCAGCCTCAGCATCAGCGGCCCGCTCCCGTGGCCGAGCCGGCGTGGGCGCCGGGCTGGCCCCGCCTCACTCCGCGCGAGATTCGCCAGATCGTTCTCGATACCATGGGTTGAGACCATGGGTTGAGTTCGGGTCGGGCTTGAACCCCACCCGTACGGAAAACCCTTTCCCCAGAATCAACCGGGAGGACAGCCGCCCTATGCTCGTTCAGGTCCGCGACAACGACGTGGGGGGCGCCCTGCGCGTTCTGAAAAGAAAAATGCAGCGCGAAGGGCTTTTTCGTGAGATGAAGCTGCATCGGCGTTACGAAAAGCCCTCGGAGCGCCGGGCACGGCAGGCGGCGGAATCGGTCCGGCGGCGGCGGAAGCTGCTGCGCAAGCGCTTGCTGCGTGAAGGCTATTGACCAGGGCTATTGACCGTGGCCACCGATGCCTTAATTTGAGGGACGGCGTCAGGGCCGTCAGCACCCATTCCGGTTCCTCGCCGGACAGACCGTTGGAGACAGGACATAGCTAAACTCTACGATGCGGACCCGGTCCGCGAAGGCCCGCGCATCAATCGGGAAATCACGGCACGCACGGTGCGCCTCGTCGGTGCCAACGGTGAGATGATCGGCGTGGTCTCGCTGCGCGACGCGTTCGACGCTGCGGTCGAGGCCGAACTCGACCTCGTCGAGGTGGCCCCCCAGGCGGAGCCGCCGGTCTGCAAGATCCTCGACTACGGCCGGTTCCGGTTCGAGGAGCAGAAGAAGGCCAACGAGGCCCGCAAGAAGCAGAAGATCATCGAGATCAAGGAGCTGAAGCTCCGGCCGAACATCGATGACCACGATTACGACGTGAAGATGCGGGCCGCTCGGCGCTTCCTCGAAGAGGGCGACAAGGTCAAGATGACCATGCGGTTCCGCGGGCGCGAGATGGCGCACCAGGATCTGGGCATGAACGTGCTGATCCGCGTGCGCGACCAGTTCGAGGACATCGCCAAGGTCGAGCAGATGCCCCGGATGGAAGGGCGCATGATGGTCATGGTCATCGCGCCGCGCTGACCGACAACGGACCAGCTGGCGCGTTTGACGGCAAGGGGACCGCCCTCTGTGGGGCGGTCCCCTTGCGTTTTCGGCCATGCCTTCCCAGCCGCCCTTCTCAGCCGCGGATGGTCGCTTCAAGGCCATTTCCACGTCAACACTCGCACTTTTCATCGGCACCGCTGAACCCAATCGCCGCGGCCCTGTTTAGAAGGCACGGTTGAACGGGAGCCCCCTCGATGCTGCGCCTTCGCCACGGCCTCGCCGTTTCGTGTCTGCTCGCCCTTCTCCTTTCGGGCGGGGTCCTGGCCCAGCAGCCCGCCAACACGCCGCCCCCCACGGTCACCACCGAGGTGGTGCGCGAACGGGACGTCACCCCGACCAGCGAGTTCATCGGCCGCGTCCAGGCGATCCAGGACTTCGAAGCCCGCGCCCGCGTCGAGGGCTACATCGAGCAGGTGGCCTTCCAGGAAGGCCAGAACGTCACCAAGGACACCCTCCTCTACGTCATCGAGCAGGCCCCCTACCAGGCCGCAGTGGACAGCGCCAAGGCCGACCTCGCCCGCGCCCAGGCGACTCTGCGCGAGGCCCAGCGCGCCTTCCAGCGCGCGCAGGAGCTGCGGACCCGCGGCAACATCTCCCAGGCCGACGTCGATCAGGCCCAGGCGGGGCAGGAGACGGCGGAAGCCGACATCATGCAGACGCAGGCCAAGCTGCGGCAGGCGGAGCTGAACCTCGGCTACACGCGCATCGCCTCGCCCATCGATGGGCGCATCGGCGCCACCGCGATGACCGTGGGGGACCTCGTCAACCCGTCCAGCGGGCCGCTCGCCACGGTCGTCCAGCTCGACCCCATCCGCGTCGTCTTCTCGGTCAGCGATCGCGACGTCCTCGAGGTGCAGCGCGCGTCCCCCGACCTCGCCTCCAACGAGGCGGTGAACCGCTTCGTCCCGGCCCTGCGGCTGGCCGACGGCTCCGAATACGGGCAGAAGGGCAAGGTTGCCTTCGCGAGCAACCGCATCGACCCGCAGACCGGAACCATCCCCGTCTACGCCGACTTCGCGAATCCCAAGGGATTTCTGCTGCCCGGCCAGTATGTGACCGTGCTGATCCGCCCGGCGCAGACCGAGCGGCAGCCGGTGGTGCCGGTGTCGGCCATCCAGCAGGACCAGCAGGGCAGCTACGTCCTGGTGCTCGACCAGGAGAACCGGGCGCAGCGCCGCCCGATCGAGCCCGGACCGCAGCTCGATCAGGTGATCGCCGTGCCCAAGGGCGTGCAATCCGGCGAGACCGTCATCATCGGCGGCGCCCAGAAGGTCCGCCCCGGCATGGTCGTGCAGCCCGAGAGAGCCCCCCAGACCGCCGAACAGCCGCGAGGATAAGAGCCCATGTTCTCCGGCCTGTTCATCCGGCGCCCGAACCTTGCCATCGTCATCGCGCTGGTCGTGACCATCGCGGGCGCGCTGGCCATCCTGGCCATCCCGGTGGCGCAGTTCCCGCCGATCACGCCGCCCTCGGTGCAGGTCTCCGCCAGCTATCCCGGCGCCAACGCCCAGGTCGTCGCCGACAGCGTCGCCGCCCCGATCGAGGCGCAGGTGAACGGCGTGGAGGGCATGCTCTACATGTCCTCCACCAGCACCGACACCGGCGCCTACACGCTGTCGGTCACCTTCGCGCAGGGCACCGACCCGGATCTGGCCCAGATCAATGTGCAGAACCGCCTGTCGCTCGCCACGCCGACGCTGCCGGCGGAGGTGTCGCGCCAGGGCGTCACGGTGCGCAAGCAGTCGTCCAACATGCTGATGGCCGTCAACGTCTTCTCGCCCGGCGGCCAGTTCGACCCGATCTTCATCTCCAACTACGCCAGCATCAACCTGCGCGACGCCATCGCGCGGGTGCCCGGCGTCGGCGACGCCCAGGTGATGGGCGCGCTGACCTACGCCATGCGCGTCTGGATGGACCCCAACCGCATGACGGCGCTGGGCATCACCGCGGCGGACGTGGTCGCGGCGATCCAGAACCAGAATCTCCAGGCCTCGGCCGGGCAGATCGGCGCCCCGCCGGTTCCCGACGGCCAGCAGCAGCAGCTGACCATCCTCGCCCGCGGCCGGCTGGACGACCCCAAGCAGTTCGCCGGCATCATCGTGCGCACCAACCCGAACGGCGGCGTGGTGCGGCTGGGCGACATCGGGCGGGTGGAGCTGGGGGCGCAGAGCTACAGCTCCACCGCCAAGCTGGACGGCGACCCGGCGGCGACCCTGGTCGTCTACCAGTCGCCGGACGCCAACGCGCTGGACGTCGCCAAGGCGGTGCGGGCCGAGCTGGAGCGGCTGTCCGGCCGCTTCCCGGAGGGGCTGGACTACGCCGTCGTCTTCGACACCACCAGCTTCGTCAGCGCGACGATCGAGGAGATCGTGCTGACGCTGGGCATCACCTTCCTGCTGGTGGTGGTGGTCATCTACGTCTTCCTGCAGGACTGGCGGGCGACGATGATCCCGACCCTGGCGATCCCGGTGTCGATCATCGGCGTCTTCGCCGTGCTGCTGGCGCTGGGCTACAGCGCCAACACCATCACGCTGTTCGCGCTGGTGCTGGCGATCGGGCTGGTCGTCGACGACGCCATCGTGGTGGTCGAGAATGTCCGCCGCGTCATGGAGGAGCATCCCGACCAGCCCGCCCCCTCGGCCAGCCGCATCGCCATGGAGCAGGTGACCGGCGCCATCGTCGCCTCCACCCTGGTGCTGGCCGCGGTGTTCGTTCCGGTGGCCTTCCTTCCGGGCATCACCGGCCAGCTCTACCGCCAGTTCGCGGTCACCATCACCACGTCCTTCCTGATTTCCGGCATGGTGTCGCTGACGCTGACCCCGGCGCTGTGCGGCCTCCTGCTGCGCCCGCCGACCCCGCCCTGGCGCCCGCTGGCCGCCTTCAACCGGGGGCTGGACGGGGTGCGCGACCGTTACAGCGGCCTCGTCGGCTGGCTGTCGCGCAAACTGGTGATCGGGATCGCCGCCTTCGCCCTGCTGACCGCCGGGGCCTTCCTGCTGCTGCGCGGCCTGCCCACCGCCTTCCTGCCGTCCGAGGATCAGGGATACTTCTTCGTCAACGTCCAGTTGCCGAGTGCCGCGTCGCTGAGCCGGACGGAAGCGGTGATGAACGACGTCAACGAGCGGCTGCGCGCGACGCCGGGGGTCGCCCATGTGATCTCCATCGCCGGCTACAGCATCCTCAGCGGGGCGGCTTCCAACGTCGGTCTGCAGATCGTCGTGCTGAAGCCCTGGGGGGAGCGGGGGGCCGACGAGACGGTGGACGCGCTGCTGGGCCGGCTGAGGCCGCAGCTCGCCGCGGTGCCGCAGGCGACCATCGCCGCCTTCAACCCGCCCTCCATCCCCAGTCTCGGCAGCACCGGCGGCTTCCAGCTCCAGGTGCAGGCGCTGGGCGGCCAGTCCGCGCAGCAGCTGGGCGCGGTGCTGCGCGGATTGCTGGTCGCCGCCAACCAGGACGCGCGGCTGTCGGCCGTCTTCAGCACCTTCAGCCCGGACGTGCCGCATCTCTTCATCGACCTCGACCGCACCAAGGCGGCGTTGCTCGGCGTCTCGCCGGGCGACGTCTTCACCACGCTTCAGGCCCATCTCGGGTCGCAGTACGTCAACGACTTCAACCTCTACGGCCGGGTCTTCCAGGTCCAGGTGCAGGACGCCGCGGAGCACCGGGACGAGGTGGCGGCCATCGACCAGCTCTATGTGCGGAGTTCGTCGGGGGACATGGTGCCGCTGCGCAGCATCGTGAGCATCCGCAACACGCTGGCCCCCGACAGCTTGGTCCGCTACGACCAGTTCCTCTCCGCCTCGGTCAACGGGAACCCGGCCCCCGGCGGCAGTTCCGGCCGGGCGCTGGCGGCGATGCAGGAGGTGGCGGACCGCACCCTGCCGGCGGGCTACGCCACGGAATGGACCGGCCTGTCCTATCAGGAAAGCCGCATCGGCAACCAGACGATCATCATCTTCGGGCTGGCGGTGCTGTTCGGCTATCTGTTCCTGGTGGCGCAGTACGAGAACTGGCTGATCCCGCTGGCCGTGCTGCTGTCCGTCGCCATCGCGGTGCTGGGGGCCGGCATCGGCCTGAGCGTCGCCGGCATCGCCAACGACGTCTATGCGCAGATCGGCCTTGTCCTGCTGGTCGGCCTTGCCGCCAAGAACGCCATCCTGATCGTCGAGTTCGCGCGGGAGCAGCGCGCCGCCGGCCACTCCATCATCGATTCCGCAATGATGGGCGCCCGCCAGCGCTTCCGCGCGGTGCTGATGACGGCGCTGGCCTTCATCCTGGGGGCGGTGCCGCTGCTCGTTGCCACCGGCGCCGGCGCGGCGAGCCGGCGGTCAATCGGCACGACGGTCTTCAGCGGCATGACCGCGGCGACGCTGATCGGAATCATCTTCGTGCCGGTCCTGTTCGTCGCCTTCCAGCGCCTGACCGAACGGCTCGTCCCGCACCGCGATCCGACGGACGTCCCGGCAAAGACATCTCCGGCGGAATGACCCGGTCCCGCCCCTGTTGGTCATCGGACACATCCATGGACCCGGGAGGCACGGACATCATGACCAGGAGAGGAAGGGACCTCTGGTCCACAAGCGGCCTGATCGCCTTCGCCAGCGGTGCCGCCGTGGCGATCCTCGCCAGCCGTCTTCTGCCGCCGGTGGTCGCCCAGGCTACCGGAACGACGATGGCCCGCGACCCGTTCGACGCCCTGGCAAACGACCACCGCCACATCCTGGCGCTGCTCGACGCGATGGAGCGGACCCACACCGGCGAGACCTTCCAGCGGACGCAGCTCCTGCTCCGTCTCAAGCGCCGCCTCGCCGCGCACGCCATGGCCGAGGAGGACGTCGTCTACCCCCTGCTGCACGACCATGCGCATCAAGAGGCGGACGCCCGGCACCTTTACAGCGAACACGCCGACATGAAGATGCACCTGTTCGCCCTTGAGCAGATGCCCAAGGACGATCCCGCGTGGCGTCGGCGCGTCGTCGCGCTGAAGGAGCTGATCGCGGAACATGTCCGGCAGGAGGAGGAGGTCGATTTCCCCAAGCTGCGCGACGCGCTGGACCGGCGGGAGACTGCCCAGCTGTCGGGCCATGTGCGGCGGGAGAAGGCCCTGCTGCTGTAGCGTCGCGATCCGGCTACGCGTCGGAGTACGCGGTGATGCCGTGCTTGCGCAGCTTTGCGTAGAGGTTGGTGCGCGACAGGCCGAGGCTCCGCGCGGCTTCGAGCTTGTTGCCCTGCGCCTCCTCAAGCGCGGCGAGGATGAGCGAGCGTTCCAGCTCGTCCATGCTGTCGGCGAGCGGGCGCTTGCGCGCCAGCGGGGCGGGGGGCCGGACGGCGGTGCCGGGGAGGATGTCGGCGAAGTCCCCGGCCAGAATGCGCTCCCCGTCGGTGCGCACATAGACCTGCTCGATGACGTTGGCCAGTTCGCGGACGTTGCCCGGCCAGTCGTGCCCGCGCAGCGCGTCGAGCGCCCCAGGGGTGAGGTCGCGCATCGGCTGGTCGAGGCTGACCGCCATCCGTTCCGAGAACAGCGACGCGAGGATTTC
Source organism: Azospirillum brasilense (assembly GCF_005222205.1). Lineage (NCBI taxonomy): Bacteria > Pseudomonadati > Pseudomonadota > Alphaproteobacteria > Rhodospirillales > Azospirillaceae > Azospirillum > Azospirillum brasilense. The sequence continues at coordinate 617,145 of NZ_CP032349.1, forward strand.
CAGATCCTCCTTGTGGTCGCGCAGCGCCGGAAGCTGGATCGGGAAGACGTTGAGCCGGTAATAGAGGTCCGAGCGGAAGGTGCCGTTCCGCATCATCTCCGGCAGCGGCCGGCTGGTGGCGGCGATGATGCGGACATCGACCTTGATGACCTGATTGGAGCCGAGCGGCTCGACCTCGCGCTCCTGAAGCACGCGCAGCAGCTTGGCCTGAAGCGGCAGCGGCATGTCGCCGATCTCGTCGAGGAACAGCGTGCCGCCGTGCGCGAGCTGGAATTTTCCGGGCCGCGGCTGGCGCCCCGCGCCGGTGTAGGCGCCCGGCGCCACGCCGAAGAACTCCGCCTCCAGCAGATTCTCGGGGACCGCCGCGACATTGACGCCGACGAAGGGGCGGTCGGCCCGGTCCGAGGCGGCGTGGATCGCCTGCGCGACCAGCTCCTTTCCGGTCCCCGTCTCGCCCAGCACCAGCACCGCCGAGTTGATCTGGCCCGCCTTGCGCACCAGCCGCTTCACCTGGAGCATCGCCGGGCTGAAGCCGACGAGGTTCTCGACCGAGTATTTCGGCGCCCGGCTGGCGGCGAGTTCCTGTTCCATCCGCGCGAGCCGCGATTGCAGCTTGTTGAAGCGCTCGGCGATGGGGCGCAGGTAGGTCAGGCTGTTCTTCAGGGCGAAGGCGAGGGCGCCGATGATCTCGCCCTGCTCGTCGCGCAGGGGCAGGCGGCTGACCAGCAGCGTGTGCTCGCCATAGCGCATGATGTCGAGCGGGTAGGAACGGCCGGTCTCCACCACGTCGCGCATCTGGCTGTGCGGGATGACCCGTTCGACGGGTTGCCCCACCACCTCGGTCAGGGAGCGGATGCCCAGCAGCGCCTTGCGCTTGTCATCGAACCAGACGTGCTTATCATTGGACCAGACGATCCGCGCGTCCTTGTCGACGAGAATGGCGCCGTCGATCATCTCGTCGATCATCACCATCAGGGCGCGCGCCGCCGCGAAATGCTCGTCTGGTCCCGCCGTCATGGCCCGCCTCCCGCCGCGTCGATTCTGTTAATATTCTGAACACTGTTTGTCAAAATTCAGCACACGACGGAAGCCCCGATATCGAGGGCGCCGACGGAAGAGGGCGCGAATCTTCAGGCAATCCGCCCGCTTGGCTCACCCATCCCCGGCCATGGCAACGCCTTCCATCATTGGCACGCCCCTTGCTTTGATTGCACCAAGAAAATATGGGTGCGGCGAACAATCGGCCGAACGGCCGTCGCGGCGGCGCTCAGGCAGGGAGGGAAGCACGAGGGCATGACGCAGCAGCGTGTTGGAATCATCGGTGCCGGGCTGATGGGGCATGGGATCGCCCAGGCGTTCGCCGTCGCCGGGCACCCCGTCGCCATCCAGGAGCCCGATCCCGGCCGGCGGGCCGGCATCGTCGGGCGGGTCCGCGGCAACCTTGAAACTCTGGGAATGGACGGCAGCGCCGCGGAGCGGATCCGGCCCTGCGACTCCCTGGAGGACGCCGTCGGCGACGCGGACGTCGTCATCGAAGCGGTTCCGGAGGATCTGCCCCTCAAGCAGCGGATCTTCCTGGCGGTCGAGGCTGCCGCTCCGCCCCATGCGCTGCTGGCGAGCAACACGTCGGTGATCCCGATCACCCGAATCATGGAGCCGCTCCGCGACAAGTCCCGCGCCTTGGGCACCCATTGGTGGAACCCGCCGTACCAGATCCCGCTCGTCGAGGTCATCCAGACCGCCGACACGGCCGACGCGGCGGTCGCCGCGATGATCGGGCTGCTGGCCGCCATCGGCAAGACGCCGGTGCATGTCCGCAAGGACGTTCCCGGCTTCATCGGCAACCGGTTGCAGCACGCGCTCTGGCGCGAGGCCATCGCGCTGGTCCAGAACGGCGTGTGCGACGCCGAGACGGTGGACGCCGTGGTCAAGGCCAGCTTCGGCCGCCGCCTCGCCGTGCTGGGGCCGCTGGAGAACGCCGACCTCGTCGGCACCGACCTGACCCTGGCGGTGCATGAGCATGTCCTGCCCGACCTCGACCGGACGCCGGAACCGTTGCCCCTGCTGCGCGACCTCGTCGCGTCCGGGCGGCTGGGCATGAAATCCGGCGCCGGTTTCCGGAGCTGGACGGAGGCGCAGCGGACCGAGACCCACGCCCGTCTGGCGGCGCACCTCCAACGGCTGGACGGCGTCGAGCGCGGGTGACCGCGCGCCGTTCACCGCCCCCTTTCCTTTCGAATTGAACCCACACAGGGAACGTTCCATGGCCGCTCCACAGAAGGCAGCACAGAAGAAGGTCATCATCAGCTGCGCGTTGACGGGGTCGATCCACACCCCGACCATGTCGGACGCGCTGCCGGTGACCCCCGATGAGATCGTCGAGCAGGGCGTCGGCGCCGCCGAGGCCGGTGCCGCGATCCTCCACCTGCACGCCCGCGACCCCCGCACCGGGCAGCCGACGCCGGACCGGGCGGTGTTCATGCAGTTCCTGCCGCGCCTCAAGCAGTCCACCGACGCGGTGCTCAACATCACCACCGGCGGCTCGCTCAACATGACGGTGCAGGAGCGCCTCGCCGCCCCGCTGCAGGCCCAGCCGGAGATGTGCTCGCTCAACATGGGCTCGATGAACTTCGGCATCTTCCCGCTGGCCGACCGTTACCAGGGCTGGAAGCACGACTGGGAGGAGCCCTATCTGCGCAGCACCGACGACTTCATCTTCCGCAACACCTTCCGCGACATCGCCTACATCCTGGAGCATCTGGGCGAGGGCTGCGGAACGCGCTTCGAATTCGAGTGCTACGATGTCGGGCATCTCTACAACCTCGCCCACTTCGTCGATCGGGGCTTGGTGAAGCCGCCCTTCTTCGTCCAGACGATCTTCGGCATCCTCGGCGGCATCGGCGCGGAGCAGCGCAACCTCGTCTTCATGCGCGAGACCGCCGACCGGCTGTTCGGAAAGGATTACGAATGGTCGGTGCTGGCCGCCGGGCGTCACCAGATTCCCTTCACGACCATGGCCGCGGTCATGGGCGGCAACGTCCGGGTCGGGCTGGAGGACAGCCTGTATCTCAGCAAGGGCCGGCTGGCCCGGAACAGCGCGGAGCAGGTGGCGAAGATCCGCCGGATTCTCGAAGAGCTGTCGCTGGAGGTCGCCACCCCCGCCGAGGCGCGCGCCATGCTCGCCCTGAAGGGCGCCGATCAGGTGGCTTTCTGACCGGCAGGACGCCTCAGACTCCATGACGCCTGAAAGAAGGACAGAGATGCGAAACAGGAACGCTGTCGTCACCGGCTCCACCACCGGCATCGGGCTGGCGACCGCCCGCGAACTCGCCCGCCAGGGCTGCCATGTGATGCTCAACGGCTTCGGCGACCGCGCGGAGATCGACCGGCTGTGCGCGGACATCGCGGCGCAGAGCGGCACGAGGATCGTCTATTCGGGGGCCGATCTCAGCCGGCCGGAGGAGGCCCGCGCGATGATGGCGGAGGCCGCAGCGGCGCTCGGCCCCATCGACATCCTGGTGAACAACGCCGGGGTGCAGCATGTGGCGGCGGTGCACGAGTTCCCCGACGACAAATGGGACCTGCTGCTCGCAGTCAACCTCAGCGCCGCCTTCCACACCATCAAGGCGGCCCTTCCCGCGATGCGGGAGCGCCGCTGGGGGCGCATCGTCAACACGGCGTCGGTCCTCGGCATGGTCGGCGCCCCGCACAAGCCCGCCTATGTCGCGACCAAGCACGGCATCATCGGCCTGACGAAGTCGGTGGCGATCGAGGTGGCCGAACACGGCATCACCTGCAACGCGGTGTGCCCCGGCACGGTGCTGACCCCGATCATCGAGAAGCAGATCGCCCAGCAGGCGCAGGTCACCGGCCTGCCGGAGGAACGGGTTCTCCAGGCGGTGTTCCTCGACCGCATGCCGACCGGCCGGCTGATTCCGCCGGAGGAGGTCGCCGCCGCCATCGCCTTCCTGTGCTCCGACGCCGCCGCGTCGATCACCGGCACGGCGATCCCCGTGGACGGCGGCTATACGACCCACTGACACCCCAACCACCAAGAAAACAACACCCTAGGGAGTGAACCATGCGCAGCACCCGTCTTGCCGGCCTTCTCGCCGGAGTCGCCTTCGCCGCCCTGGCGTCCGGCACGGCCCAGGCCCAGATGTCGGACAACGTCATCAAGATCGGCATGCTGTCCGACCGGTCCGGCATCTACGCCGACATCAACGGCGAGGGCTCGGCGGTGGCGGCACGGCTGGCCGCCGAGGAGTTCGGCAACGCCATCAACGGCACCAAGATCGAGATCATCGTCGGCGACCACCAGAACAAGGCAGACATCGCCGCCAACCTCGCCCGCCAGTGGATCGACGTGGAGAAGGTCGACGTCGTCGCCGATGTGCCGAACTCGGCCGCCGCGCTGGCCGTTCAGGGCATCACCAAGGACAAGAAGCGCATCTTCCTGATGTCCGGCCCCGGCTCCACCGATCTGACGGGCAAGGATTGCAGCCCCTACGGCTTCCTGTGGACTTGGGACAACCACGCGGTGGCGTCCTCCACGGCCCGCGCGCTGGTCGAGCAGGGCAAGAAGAGCTGGTTCTTCATCACCGCCGACTACGCCTTCGGCCATTCGCTGGAAACCGAGGCGGTCAACACCGTCAAGCAGCTCGGCGGCACCATCAAGGGCAGCGTCCGCCATCCGCTGGCAAGCTCGGACTTCTCGTCCTTCCTGCTGCAGGCGCAGGCCTCGGGCGCGGAGGTCGTCGCCTTCGCCAACGCCGGCGGCGACACCATCAACGCGGTCAAGCAGGCGGCCGAGTTCGGCATCCCCCAAGGCGGCCAGACGCTGGCCGGCCTGCTGCTGAACGTCAACGACATCCACGCGCTGGGCCTCGACACCGCGCAGGGGCTGATGCTGGCGAACTCCTTCTACTGGGACATGAACGACGAGACGCGCGCCTGGTCGAAGAAGTTCGAGGAGCGGACCGGGCGCAAGCCGTCGATGAACCAGGCGGGCGTCTATTCGGCGGTCAAGCATTACCTGAAGGCCGTGCAGGAGGCCGGCACCGACGACGCCGACAAGGTCGCCGCCAAGATGCGCGCCACGCCGATCACCGACATGATGATGAAGGACGCGAAGATCGCCGACAACGGCCGGATCTTCAACGACATGTATCTGGCGCAGATCAAGACGCCGGGCGAGTCGAAGGCGGCCTGGGACTATTTCAAGATCCTCAAGACCATTCCCGGGGAGCAGGCCTACATCAACCCGAAGGACAGCGGCTGTCCCCTCGTGAAGTGACGGCCCGACGCGATAACGGCTGGGGAGCGGGCACGCTCCCCGCCGAACATGGGGTCACCACACGAACGTGACCGGAGCAGGCCGGCGCGCTCCGCCTCCTGCCCTCTGTCGAGACCGACGGCGACGCCCGACAGGGCCACGGATTTCTTCGCTTTGAAGGGGGGCTGGAAATCGGCCGGGGCTCTGCGGTCTCGGGCGCGGTCGTGGTCATGCGGGGTGGTTCCCGGTGCGAGAGCTGCCGATGGGCGCATCATCGGCAGAGACTCCCACGCTGGGAACGGCTGAAAAGGCGGAGATTTGCCGAAGGGATTGGGCAAATCCGCGAACTTTGCGAAGGCCGCACGCCTCCGTCCGGAGACCCGCGCGCCGCCAGGGCAGCCCCCGGAGCGCGCGGTACCGATGTTTCGTTCCGCCTGTTTTCAGGACGCCGCCGTGCCGGGCGCGCGCAGCCGGTCGAAGGCGGCCCAGACGCCATCCGCCCCGTCCCATTGGCCGCTGGTCGCGCCCTTGGAATATTCGGTGGCGCGCTGCTCGAAGAAATTGGCGTGCTCGACCCCGTTCAGGATCTCCACCAGCCAGGGCAGCGGGTGCGGCTTCACCGGCTCGTAGCCGCCGTCCACCGGCTTGAAATAGCCGTAGAGCGTCGGCAGCCGAAGCTGCGTCAGCCGCCAGTCGGCGATGTAATGGACATAGGCGCGGATGTCCTCGGGAGTCATGCCCTCCACCGTGCCCAGGCCGAAGGCCAGCTCGATGAAGCGCTCCTCCAGCCCGACCATGGTCCGGCAGACGTCCAGGATGTCGTCGCGCACCGCGGGTGTCATGGCGCCGGTCTCGCGGTTCCATTCGTGGAACAGCCGGATGATGCCTTCGCAGTGCAGGCTCTCGTCGCGCACCGACCAGGTGACGATCTGGCCCATCCCCTTCATCTTGTTGTGGCGCGGGAAGTTCAGCAGCATGGCGAAGCTGGCGAACAGGGCCATCCCTTCGGTGAAGGCGCCGAACATCGCCAGGGTGCGCGACACGTCGGCCACCGTGCCGACGCCGAAGCTGTGCATGTAGTCGGCCTTGTCGCGCATCTCGGCATAGTCGCGGAAGGCGGCGAACTCGGTCTCCGGCATCCCGATGGTGGTCAGCAGCAGGGCGTAGGCGTCGATGTGCACCGTCTCCATGTTGGTGAAGGCGGCCATCATCATCTGCACCTCCAGCGGCTGGAAGATCGGCATGTAGCGCTTCAGGTAATTGTCGCTGACCTCCACGTCGCTCTGGGTGAAGAAGCGGAAGATCTGGGTCAGCAGGTTGCGCTCGCCGTCGGTGACGCGGTCGGAGGTCCAGTCCTTGATGTCCTCGCCCAGCGGCACCTCCTCGCCCATCCAGTGGACCTGCTGCTGCTTCTTCCAGTAGGCGTAGGCCCAGGGGTAGCGCGAGACGTTGTAGGCGGCCGAGCCCTGCAACAGGCCGACGCGGCCGGTGCCGATCAGGCTGACCGGGTTGATGTGGAGAAGCGAGCTCATGCGAACGGGTCCGTGATGGCGGGGGAGCGGGCGGTGGGCGGGAAGGCCGGCGGTCACTGGCAGGTGGTCACTGGCAGGCGAGGCATTCCTCGTAGTCGGTGCGCGGCGCCTGCATCGCGGCCGGTCCCACGGCACGGTCCTTGCCGGCGAAGGCGGCGCGCTGCACCGACTTGGAGCGGCAATAGTAGAGGCTCTTCAGGCCCTTCTCCCAGGCGGTCCAGTGCAGCATGTGCAGGTCCCACTTGTCGATGTCGCCCGGCAGGTAGAGGTTGATCGACTGGCTCTGGCAGATGAAGGGCGTGCGGTCGGCGGCGAACTCGATGATCCAGCGCTGGTCGATCTCGAAGGCGGTGCGGAAGACCGCCTTCTCGTCGTCGGTCAGGATGTCGAGATGCTGGACCGAGCCCTCATGCTCGATGATCGACTGCCAAACCTCCGGCCGGTCGGCGCCCTTGGCGGCCAGCAGCTTTTCCAGATGCGGGTTGCGCACGCTGATCGAGCCGGACAGCGTCTTGTGGGTGTAGACGTTGGCCGGGATCGGCTCGATGCAGGCGCTGGTGCCGCCGCAGATGATGCTGATGGAGGCGGTCGGCGCGATCGCCAGCTTGTGGCTGAAGCGCGCCTTGATCCTGCGCTCGGCGGCGTCCGGGCAGGCGCCGCGCTCCTCGGCCAGCAAGACCGAGGCGGCGTCGGCGTCGCGGCGGATCTTGCGGAAGAAGCGCAGGTTCCACACCTTGGCCATGGCGCTCTCGAAGGGGATGCCGCGCGCCTGGAGGAAGGAGTGGAAGCCCATCACCCCCAGCCCCACCGACCGTTCGCGCATCGCCGAATAGACGGCGTTCTCCATCCCTTCGGGCGCTTCCTCGATGAAGCGGGTCAAGACGTTGTCGAGGAAGCGCAGCACGTCCTCGACCAGCCCCTCCTCACCGTTCCAGTCATCCCAGGTCTCCAGGTTCATCGAGGCGAGGCAGCACACCGCCGTGCGCTCGTTGCCCAGATGGTCCTTGCCGGTCGGCAGGGTGATCTCGCTGCACAGGTTGGAGGTGGAGACGCGCAGGCCGAGGTCGCGCTGGTGCTTGGGCAGGGCGCGGTTCACCGTGTCGCCGAACAGCAGGTACGGCTCGCCGGTCTGCATGCGGGCTTCCAGGATCTTCTGCCAGACCTGACGGGCGTTGACGTGCCTCAGGACGGCGCCGGTCCTGGGGCTGATCAGCGGAAAGGGCCTGTCGTCGCGCACCGCCTCCATGAAGGCGTCGGTGATGATGACGGCGTGGTGCAGGTTCAGGCTCTTGCGGTTGAAGTCGCCCGAGGATTTGCGGATCTCCAGGAACTCCTCGATCTCCGGATGGTGGATGTCGAGATAGACGGCGGCGGAGCCGCGCCGCAGGGAGCCCTGGCTGATCGCCAGCGTCAGGCTGTCCATCACGCGGATGAAGGGAATGATGCCCGACGTGCTGCCGCAGCCTTTCACCGGCTCGCCGATGGAGCGCACGCCGCCCCAATAGGTGCCGATGCCGCCGCCGTTGGAGGCCAGCCGGACGTTCTCGTTCCAGATGTCGACGATCCCGTCGAGCGAATCGGGCACCGCGTTGAGGAAGCAGGAGATCGGCAGGCCGCGCGTGGTGCCGCCGTTGCTGAGAACCGGCGTGGCCGGCATGAACCACAGGCGGGAGATCGCGTCGTACAGGCGCTGGGCGTGCGCGGCGTCGTCGGCGTAGGCCGCGGCGACGCGGGCGAACAGGTCCTGGTAGCTTTCCCCCAGCAACAGGTAGCGGTCGTCCAGCGTCGCCTTGCCGAAGGCGGTCAGCAGGGCGTCCCGGCTGCGGTCGATGCGGATGGCGGAGGGATCCGGCGGCGTCCAGCGCTCCGCCGGGGCGCGGCCGCCGGACCGCTCGGGCGTCCGCCGGGGCAGCGCCAGCAGGTTTCCGTGACGGTCGAAGCCGTTGGCGAGGTCCTGGGTGAAATCCTGGGCGAGGTCCTGAGCGAGCGCCGGCATCCGTGATCCCTTGTGCTTGTGCGGCTTCTTGTGCGGCGGGAGGGCACGGGAGCACGACTTGCGGAAGCGCGGACGGAAACGCCGCGCGGGGGCAAGCGTACCACCGGGACACCCCGCCCGTGGACGTTCATTCGGTTACGGCAGGTCTCCTGGCTCACGGGTCGTTGCGGCTCCGTCCGGCCTTCCCGGCGCCGTCGTCCCGAACCGGGATGGGCACCAGTGACGCTGAAACGACGCAGCCGCTCTCCGCTCACAGTTGCGGGGGCAGCGCCGGCCTTGCCGCGATCCACCGTTTGGGGTGGCGACGCACCGGCTTCCCTCTTAGCCCTAGATATTGGATATCCAGAGAACCGTAACGCAAGATGGAGTAGCGGGAAGCCCGCAGCCTGTCAAGCCATACGGATGCGACGGGGTCCCCCCGTTCACGCGCCGTCAGGCCGAAGCGTTCCTCCAGGCACCGCCGAGGCGTCGGGCGCCTCGGAGCCGGCCCGCGCCATGCACCTGACCGCCCGCACGGCGCGGCGCATCATGGCGCGGCGCGATCCTTGGGTGAACACGCTGCGCACCACGGTGGCCGGATTGGTCGCCGGGGTCGGCGGAGCAGACGCGGTGGCGGTGCTGCCCTTCGACGCGGCGCTGGGCGAATCCGATGACGTCGCCGGCCACAGGTCGAGATCCGGCACCGCGGATTTGCCCGGCCCGTCACCGTGGTCCTTGGGCTTCTCCGACCAGCCAGTCGACGAAGCCGGCGACCAGGTTTCCGGCATCGGCCTGACGGGGAACAAGCGCGACGTACCCCGTCCTCGGAACCCGGATCTCTGGCAGCGGCGTCATCAGCCGTCCGCCGGCAACGTCGATCTCCAGCATCGGCAGGGGGCCGATCCCGATGCCAAGCCCGTCTTCCACCGCCTGACGGGTTACGAAAAAGTGATCGAACATCTGGCGGGGAAGCCCGGCAAGGTGCTGGAGCCCGGCCGCATCGAGCCAGCTCGCCCAGTCGCCGGCCCGGGTTTCGCTTGCAAGCAGGCTATGCCCCTCGATGTCGGCGGGCTTCAGGATCGGCCGTTGCGCGAACAGCGCCGGGCTCATGATCAGCGTGTCCACGTCATCCAGCACCGGGACGATACGATGCTGAGGCCACACATGCTCCCGGGCAACGCCGCGCCGGATCGCCACGTCGACACCCCCGCGCAATTCCTCGAGCACGGTGGAAACCGTCGTAACCGCGACTTCGACATGCGGATGGTCGGCGTGGTAGCGATTGAGACGCGGGATCAGCCAGCGCATCGCGAAGCTGGTCGGAGCGCTTACACGCAGGATGCGGCGCGCGTTGGGCCGGCCACACGCTTGCGCCGCGACAGCCAGGCGATCGAAGGAAAGACCGACCTCGGCGGCGAAGATCCTCGCCATCGGCGTCGCGACCATGCGGCGCCCCTCCTTCATGAAAAGCCTCTGCCCGAGCCAGCTTTCAAGCGCGGCGATCTGCCGGCTTACCGCGCCGTGGGTAAGGCCGAGTTCGGTTCCGGCTTCGGCATAGCTGCCGGTCCGGGCCGCGACCTCGAAAATGCGCAGGGCGTTCAAGGGGGGAAGGCGGCGCATCGGCGATCCGTGAGAAAAACGAACGTTATCCGTGATTCAAAGCATACTAGTCGATGAAACAACACACGTATACCATGCCTTCGGTACGGACCCAGCCGGGCAATGCCCGTTGTGCCTCCGAGGAACCCGTTAAAGATGAAATCGAAAGACTGGTGGGATCAGAAAAAGAAAAGCCTGACAGGCGCATGCCTCGCCCACGCGCTGCATGATGGGTATACCGACGCTCTCTACGTCTTTCTGCCGGTGTGGCAGGCGCAATTCGGCCTTTCCTATGCCTCTCTAGCCATTCTTCGCGCCCTCTATTCAGGCACGATGGGAGGTCTGCAAATCCCGGCCGACCGGGTTCTCCGCGGCCTGTCGCCGCGCGCGGCGCTGATCCTGTCGACGGTCCTCGCACTGACGGGCTTGCTGATCATGGCATCGCCGTTCGGCTTTGCGGGGCTTTGCATCGGCCTCATCGTGGCCGGCATCGGATCGAGCATCCAGCACCCGTGTGGTTCGATGCTCGTCACCGTAAGTTATGGCCTGGCATCGCGGCATCCGCTCGGCATCTACAATTTTTCGGGCGATCTTGGAAAAGCCGCGTTGCCCGCGCTCGTCGCGGTGCTGTTGCCCCTTCTCGGCTGGCAGCCGGTGCTGGGGCTGATGGCGGTCTTTGGGATCGCCCTGTCGGTCGCCCTGGTGCCGCTGGTGCCGGCGACCCCAATGGCCAGGAGCGCCTCCGCCAGGACGGCTTCCGGCCGGGGCCGCGGCGGCTTCGGCATTCTGACGACGATCGGCGCGCTCGATACGGCGACCCGCATGGGCTATTTGCTCTTTCTGCCCTTCCTCATCCATGGGCAGGGCGGGGACACGGCGACGGTCGGGCTCGCCCTTGCCCTGCTGTTCGTCGGCGGCGCGTTCGGAAAGGCGACGTGCAGCCGGCTTGGGGAGCGGCTGGGTGTCGTCGGCAGCGTCATGGTGACGGAAGCCGCCACCGCCTTGCTGATCGCGGCGACGCTGTTCACGTCGCTGACGCCTACGCTCATCCTGCTGCCGTTGCTCGGCATCGTGCTCAACGGCACCTCCTCGGTGCTCTACGGCACCGTGCCGGAGCTTTCCGACGGCGATACGGGCCGGGCCTTCGCGGTCTTCTACACGAGCGTTATCGGGTCCGGAGGCCTGGCACCGGTCCTCTACGGCGCGATTGCCGACCACAGCACCCAGACGATCGGCGTGCTGGCCTCGGCGGCGACCGCCGCTCTGATCGTTCCGCTCGTCCTGACGCTGAGGCCGCATCTGAGCGGCTCCACCGCGGGACCGCAAGAGCGGCCCGGCTTCTCCCGACACCGCATGCTGAGGTGGATCGGCCAGGGCCGGCAATGAGCCGCCGGCATTTCACCCCCAAGATAAGGTTCATCCAATGAACACCGTCTCTCAGGCCCCGCTGATTCTGATAACGGGTGGCGGGCGTGGCATGGGCGCGGCGACCGCAAGGCTTGCCGCCGCACAGGGCTACGACGTCGCCATCAGCTTCGTCGCCAACGAGCCCGCCGCCCTTGCGGTTGCGGCGGATGTGGAAGCTCTGGGGCGCCGGGCCTTGCCTGTGCGCGCCGACAGCGCGGATCCGGCGCAGGTCGCCCAGCTGTTCGCCGCGATCGACCGGGAGTTCGGCCGGATCGACGTCCTGGTCAACAACGCCGCCGTGCTCGCCCGGCAGTCCCGGACCGAGGATCTCGGCTTCGAGCGGATGCAGCGCATTTTCGCGGTCAACGCGATCGGCCCGATCCTCTGCGCGCAGCAGGCCGCGAAGCGCATGTCCTATCGCCACAACGGGCGGGGCGGCGTGGTGATCAACATCTCATCGGCATCGGCCCGGCTCGGCAGTCCGAACGAATATGTCGATTACGCCGCCTCGAAGGGGGCCCTTGAAACCTTCACGACCGGCTTCGCCAAGGAGGTCGCGCGGGATGGCATCCGCGTCAACTGCATCCGTCCCGGCCACATCTACACGGACATGCATGCGAGCGGCGGAGAACCGGGCCGGGTGGATCGCGTCAAGGATTCGATCCCCATGGGGCGAGGCGGTCAGCCGGAGGAGGTCGCGCGGGCGATCCTCTGGCTGGCAAGCGCCGAGGCTTCCTTCATCACCGGCACGTTCCTCGATGTCACCGGGGGAAAGTGAGCAGCGGGATTGGCTTCGACCGTCTCGTCACCTTCGCGCAGTTTGGAACAGTATGGCTTCGGCGAGGATGACGGGGAGGCTCCATGACCTGCTGATTGCGGCTCCGCCCCGGCTTGAAGGTTGCACAAACCACCATTCCGCGGCAGCGCAGCCGCCGGCCTTCACGATCTGCGGGCATCGACAGCCCTCATCCAATCATGGGTGCTGGCTGGGAGGACAGAGGGAAGTCCCCGCGCGCGGGCACGATCCAACAGATTTTTGACCGACGCCGCCCAGGTCTGTCCACCACGGGGCGTTGTCTCCCACATTGCCTTCAACGCCTTCAACGGGGCGCCGAACGTCCGCCCGGACGCCGGGCATTTTTCCCCATATTTTTCTTGTGGTTATATATTAAACATATATAGCGCCCGCTGACAGACCCCAGCATGCGCTGTGTCCAATCAAATATAGAGAATGGGAGATGGCCTTATCGGCTTTCCTGTAACGGAGTCCGCGATGAGACTGCGCGCTTTGGCTTTGCTGGCGATGGGCATCCTTCCGGGTGCGCTGCGCGCGGAACGCCTGGAATCGAGCCTGCTCGTCCTGACCAGCTACCCCGACGAACTGGTCACGCGGTTCGAAGCGGCCTTCGAGCGGCCGGATGCCGGCACAGGACGTGGCCGGGAATCGCGATAGCGCCGCCCAAGCCGGTCACCGTCGAGGTGCCGGTGCTGTTCGCCGTGTCGGTCCGGTGAGGCGTCCGCCCGGCCGCGCCGCAAAGGCCGGACGTCACTGATACTTGGCGTAGACCCAGAGCACGCGCGCGTCCCCGTCCCCTTCCGAAACCCAGAGATGGGGGGTGCTGGCGTCGTAATACATGGAATCCCCGGCTTCCAGCCGCAGCGGCTCGTAGATCTGGCTGTGCACGATCAAGGTGCCGGAGACGACGTGCAGGAACAGCTCCGCATCGTATTTGGCCCATTCCGGATAGGCGTCGAGGGAGCGGGCGACGACGGTGGTCATGATCGGGGTCATGACCTTGTTCGTCAGGTCCGGGCAGAGCCAGGCGTTGTTGCAGGTCCCGGTCGGGAAGGGGCGGCCCTGCCCGGATCGCGTCACCGAGCGGCGGCCGGCGACGCGCAGCGCCGGGGTCGGCCCGCCGATGATCGCCGCCGCGTCCATCTCGAAGCCGGCGGCGATCTTCAGGAGGGTGGTGACGGTCGGCGACAGTTCGTTCCGCTCGATCTTGGACAGGGTGGACACCCCGACCCCGGTGCGGTCGGCCGCCTGCTGGAGCGTCAGCCCCAGCCGCTTGCGCAGATTCTTCAGCCGGACGCCGAGGTCCAACTCCCCGTCGGCCCCGCTCTGGGAAGAGGAGGGGGAGGCCGCGTCGGGCCGGTCAATCACATCCATTGCGTCGTCCGCCGCCTGTCTCGTCGCGATTCGTCGTACATGCTTGGTCGTCAGGGCGGGCCGCTTCATTGAGGGTCCTCGAACACCAGAACCTTTCCAGGATTCATCATATGGTCGGGGTCCAGCAACGCTTTGATCTGCGTCATCAGCCGGTAGCGCGCCGGGTCGATGGAGCGGGCGAGCCGTTTGCGGTTGCTGAGGCCGATCCCGTGCTCCGCGCTGATCGAACCATCGCAGGTGAGCGTCGCGGTGTCGACGATCTCGTTGACCCGCTCCGCCGTCTCCTCGAAATCGGCGCGGGACGGGAAGGCGTCGTGGTCGAAATGGATCACCGCGTGCAGGTTGCCGTCGCCGACATGGCCGACGAACAGCAGCCGCGCCTGCGGGAAGGCGGCGCGGACGCCGCGCTCCGTTTCCGCCGCGAAGTCGCCCAGCCGGTCGAGCGGCACCACGGTGTCGTAGGAGACGCTGATTCCGGCAACCTTGTTCGCCTCCGACACCGAATGGCGCAGGCGCCACAGCGCCTCGCGCTGCGCGCCGCTCTTCGGGATCACGGCGTCGGCGACGAGGCCGCGCTCCAGCGCGTCGGCAAGACAGTCCTCCAGGATGGCGGCCAGATCCATGGCGGCGAAGCTGTCCTCCGCCTCGATCAGCACGTACCAGGGGTGCGGCTCGGCGAAGGGCAGGGTGCAGCCGGGAATGTGGTCGAGCACGAGCTGCATCTGGGAGTGTGACATCACCTCGTAGGCGCTGACCCGGTCGCCGAGGCGGGAGCGGACGGCGGCCAGCAACTCCAGCGCCTGGTCGAGATGCCCGGCGCCGGCCATGGCGGTGGCGCTCGCCTGCGGCTGCGGGAACAGCTTCAGCACCGCCGCCGTGATGATCCCCAGCGTGCCTTCCGCCCCGATGAACAGGTGGCGCACGGCGTAGCCGCTGTTGTCCTTGCGCAGCCGCTTCAGGTCGTTCATCACCGAGCCGTCGGGAAGCACCACCTCCAGCCCCAGCACCATGTCGCGCATCGGGCCGTAGCGCAGCACCGCCGTGCCGCCGGCGTTGGTCGCGATGTTGCCGCCGATCTGGCAGCTCCCCTCCGCCCCCAGGCTGAGCGGAAGGAGGCGCCCGGCCTCCTGCGCGCGGGCCTGCAGGTCGGCCAGGATGCAGCCGGCCTCCACCGTCATGGTGTTGTCCAGCGCGCTGACCTGCCGGACCCGGTTCAGCCGGTCGAGCCGCAGCACCACCGCCTCGTCCGAGAAGGGCGTGGCGCCGCCGCACATCCCGGTGTTGCCGCCCTGCGGCACGATCTTGCCGCCATGCTCGCGCACCAGCAGGACGGTCGCCGCCACCTGCTCCGTGTCCGCCGGATAGACGGCGCACAGCGCCGTGCCCTGGTAGCGGCCCCGCCAGTCGCGGGTCAGCGGTTCGAGGTCCGTCGCCTGCGTGACCACATGGCGCTCCCCCAGGAGCGTACGCAACGACGTCAGCAGAGCCTGTGGGTCACGCATCGGGCAGGTCCTTGTGGCTTCGGGGCCGGAGGAGGGGCGCCGGGGTGGAGATCGGTGAGGCGGACAATCGGCCGGGACGATCGGACGTTGACGATACTGTTTGACCATGTCTAGCATACGAAAAATTGTTCCCGAAAAGATAATTTTTGTCGGAGCAGCACCCAATGGGCATACCCTGCGAATCGTGCGAGGCACGCGTCCTCCCCAGGAAACCGGGGACATGGCGGTGACCGCGTCGCTCAACATCGCCGACGCCCGGCAACGGGCACGGTCCCGCCTGCCGCGCGGCCTGTTCGAGTACATCGACCGCGGCACCGAGGACGAAACCGGCATCGCGACGAGCAAAACGGCGCTCGACGGCCTCGTCTTCAAGCCGCGCGTGCTGGTGGACGTGTCGAAACGCGACGCCGCCACCCGCCTGTTCGGGGTGAGCCAGCCCATGCCGCTGGTCGTGGCGCCCACCGCCGTGGCCGGGCTGGTCTGGTACGACGGCGAGGTCGAACTGGCCAAGGCCGCCGCCGCGGTCGGCATTCCCTTCTGCGTCTCCACCCAGTCCATCACCTCCGTCGAGCGGATCGCCGGGGAATCCGGGGCGCGGCTGTGGTTCCAGCTCTATGTCTGGCGCAGCCGCGAGCGCACCCGCGAGCTGGTGCGGCGCGCCGAACGGGCCGGGGCGGAGGCGCTGGTCCTGACCGTGGACACGGCGGTGACGCCCAACCGCGAATACAACATCCGCAACGGTTTCGGCATTCCGATCAAGCCGTCGCTGCGCGCCGGGCTCGACTGCCTCGCCCACCCGCGCTGGTTCGCCGGTGTGTTCGCCAAGTATCTGCGCAACGGCGGCGTGCCGACCTACGCCCACTATCCCGACGAGTTCCGCACCGCGCTGGGGCGGGTCGCCGTCGGGGAGGAGATCAGCCTTGCCCAGGACGTGGGGTGGGATGATGTGCGGAGCCTGCGGGACGCCTGGAAGGGCAAGCTGATTTTGAAGGGCGTGCTGCGCGCCGACGACGCGGAGAAGGCCGCCGAACTCGGGGTGGACGGGATCGTCGTGTCCAACCACGGCGCCCGCAACCTGGACCACGCCATCCACCCCGTGCGCTGCCTCGCGGACATCGCCGAGCGGGTCGGCGACCGGGTGACCGTCCTGGCCGACAGCGGGGTGCGGCGCGGCAGCCACGTCGCCGGCTATCTGGGGCTCGGCGCGCAGGGCGTGCTGCTCGGCCGCGCCGTTCTCTACGGGCTGGCCACCGACGGGGCGGCGGGGGCTCAGGCGGTGCTGGAGATGATCCGGCGCGAGCTTCTGACCACCATGGGTTTCCTCGGCGCCCCGACCGTGGCCGACATCAAGGGGACGGTGGAACGGCCACGTTGACGTGTGTTGGCGCTCCGGATTTTATCGGATCATCACTTTTCTTCCATGAAACGATTTGCTCTTGCAGCAAAAGGAGAAATAGGGTCACATCTCCTTTGTCGGAAGCGGGCGGGGCCGGGTCGAGGTCTCACAAGGGACGCTCCATCGCCCCCGTTCCTTCCGGCCCCGCCCAAGCATTGTTCAGGGCTCGGGTTCAGGCACGGATTTCCGGCGGTGCGCCGGTCTTTGTCGATTTCATCGGACTTGTTTCTTCGCGCTTTTTCCATCGTCCCGAACCGGCTTCCCGCATCGCGGGGGCGAGGCCGCCTTGCGGCCGCAACACACCCTTACGCCACGCCTCAAACGCCACGCTTAGGAAATCCGAGGACCCCATGGCACTCACCCATTCGGAGATCGGCGGCCTCTACAGCGCCATCGTCACGCCGCTGACGGCCGACGGTTCCGTCGACATCGCCGGCCTGAAGCGGCTGGTGCGCCACCAGCTCGACGCCGGGGCGTCCGGCGTCGTGCCGATCGGCGGCACCGGCGAGTATCCCGCCCTGTCGCGGGACGAGCGCAAGCGCGTCGTCGCCGCCTGCGTGGAGGAGGCCGGCGGCAAGCCGGTGATCCCCGGCGTGCTGTCCACCGGCTTCCAGGACGCGGTCGAGGCCGGACGCGACTTCGCCGCCGCCGGGGCCGCCGCGGTGATGACCGTCACCCCCTATTACGCCGCCGGCACCCAGGAGGGCATGCGCGCCTATTTCCGCGCCTACCGCGACGCGGTGGACGTGCCGGTCATGCTCTACCAGATCCCGCGCCGCACCACCGTGGCGGTCACCGCCGAGGGCGTGCAGGCGATGGCGGAGGACGGCTCCATCATCGGCATGAAGTTCTCCTCCTACGACATGCCGGAATTCATCAAGACGATGAAGTACGCCGGCGACAAGATTTCGGTGCTGAGCGGCGAGGAGCCGCTGTTCGCCACCCACGTCGCGCTGGGCGCGCGGGGGGCGTGCTGGCCTCGGCGACCATCTACCCGAAGATCTGGCTGCGCATCTTCGAGTTGGCGCGTGCCGGCAAGCTGAACGAGGCGCTGGCCGAACAGTCCCAGATCGACCCGGTGGTGAATTCCATCTTCCTGGAAACCAACCCCGGCCCGCTGAAGGCCTTCATGGCGATGGCCGGCATGCCGGTCGGCGGGGTGCGCCTGCCGCTGACCGCGCCGACCGCCGAAACCACCGAGAAGCTCCAGGCCGTCGCGCGGCACGCGCGCGACATCGCGCTCGCCTGACGGCCGGAAAGAACACTCCGGGCGCCCCGGCTTCTTTCTCGAGAGCGCCCCAACAACGCGAAGCCGCGGCGGCGGCCGGTCAACGAACACGGAATGGCCTGAACGCACGTAAAGACACACACGTCACGACACATCCGGTCGGACAGCCCGACGGACCACAAGGGAGACGGACATGGTGAATCGCAGGGAACTGGCTGGGTTTCTGGGCGCCGGCGCGGCGGTCGGGGCTTTCGGGGCCACCATGGCGGCGGGCATCGCCCCGGCCGCGGCGCAGGAGGGCGGCAGCTCCTTCGACCGGGTCCTGAAGGCCAAGAAGCTGCGCATCGGCGGCGTGGCGACCGGCGCCCCCTGGATCATGAAGGACCAGACGACCGGCCAATGGTCGGGCCAGTTCTGGGACATCGGCTCGGCGCTCGCCGCCGACATGGACGTCGGCATCGAGGTGGTCGAGACCACCTGGGGCAACGCCATCCTCGACCTCCAGGCCAACAAGATCGACGTCATGTTCGGCATGAACCCGACGCCCAAACGCGCCTTGGCCGTCGACTTCACGGTCCCGGTCTACAACAGCGCCCTGGTCGTCATCGCCAAGCCGGGCTTCGAGCCGAAGAGCTGGGCCGACATGAACAAGCCGGAGGTGAAGATCGCGGTGGACGTCGGTTCCGCACACGATCAGGTGGCCAGCCGCCTCTGCCCGAACGCCCAGATCATCCGCTTCAAGTCGCTGGACGAGGCGACGCTGGCCGTGCGCAGCGGCCGGGCCGACGCCCAGTCGATCTTCTGGATGGGCGGCGTGCGCGCGGTGAAGCGCGACCCGTCGCTGGGCAAGGTGGTGGTGCCGCGCCCGGTCTTCGGTTCCACCTCCAACGCGGCGGTGCGGCGCGAGCCGGACAAGACCCTGCGCGACTTCGTGAACACCTGGATCGTCTACGCCCAGGGCCTGGGCCTGATCCGCGAGGCGGTGGTGAACAGCCTCGCCAAGGTGGACATCGCCATGAGCGACATCCCCGAAGGCATCACCTTTTAAAGGCCCTGTCGACGGATCTGTCGACAGGGCCTGGGTTCCGATGGCGCACGGCGGCCGGCCCCGCGGGGATTCGGCCGCCGTTCCGAAGTTTTGCAAGCAGGCCCGCCATGTACACCTTCAACTTCGAGATGCTCTGGGGATACCGCTGGCTGTTCCTCAACGGCACGCTGGTCACCATTGGCCTGACGGCCGCCGTTGTCGTGCTGGGCCTGCTGCTCGGGCTGGTCGGCGGGCTGGCCCAGCTCTCGCGCTTCGCGGTGCTGCGCTGGATCTCCTGGGCCTACATCGAGCTGTTCCGCTGCACGCCCCTGCTGGTGCAGCTTCTGTGGTTCTACTACGCGCTGCCGATGCTGACCGGCATCCAGATCGACGCGGTGACGGCCTCCGTCCTCACCCTGTCGCTCTACGGCGGGTCCTTCTACGCGGAGGTGATCCGGGGCGGCGTGGTCTCCATCGAGGCGGGACAGACGGAGGCCGGGCTTGCGCTCGGACTGACGCCCGCCAAGGTGATGCGGCGCATCGTGCTGCCCCAGGCGGTCAAGCGCATGATCCCGCCGCTGATGAACCAGTCGATCATCCAATTCAAGAACACCTCGCTGGTCTCGGTGGTGGCGGTGCCCGACCTTCTCTACCAGGGACAGGTCGCCGCGACGGACACCTTCCGCCCGCTGGAGGTCTACACGATCGTCGCGCTGATCTACTTCGTCGTGCTGGTCCCCCTGACGGCCATCGTGAAGCGGGGCGAGAAGCAGCTCCAGACGGGTCATTGAAGGTTCTGGTCACTGATGCTTCCCCGGCGATCCAACGCGAGAGGCCCCTTTCCATGAACACCCCCAAGATCGAAGTCGCCGGGCTGAGGAAGCAGTTCGGCGAACTGGTCGTCCTGCGCGACATCAACCTGAAGATCGACCCCGGCGCCGTTGTCGCCCTGATCGGCCCTTCGGGGTCGGGCAAGTCCACGCTGCTGCGCTGCCTCAACCTGCTGGTGGTGCCGAACGGCGGCCGCATCCGCATCGGCGACGACGCCTTCGACTTCGAAAAGGGCAGGGCGCTGCCCCGGCCCAAGGCGCAGGCGAAGTTCCGCTCCAACACCGGCATGGTGTTCCAGCACTTCAACCTGTTCCCGCACATGACCGTGCTCGGCAACGTGATGGAGGGGCCGGTCTCCGCCAAGAACATGCCGAAGGCGCAGGCCGAGGCGATCGGGCGCCGGCTGCTCGCCAAGGTCGGGCTGGCCGACAAGGCCGACGCCTACCCGGACCGGCTGTCCGGCGGGCAGAAGCAGCGCGTCGCCATCGCCCGCGCGCTCGCCATGGAGCCGGAGGTGATGCTGTTCGACGAGGCGACCTCCGCCCTCGATCCGGAACTGGTGTCGGAGGTGCTGGGGGTGATGCGCGACCTCGCCGCCGAGGGCATGACGATGATCATCGTGACCCATGAGATCGCCTTCGCCCGCGAGGTCGCCGACCGCGTGATCTTCATGCGCGATGGCGTGATCGTGGAGGAGGGGCCGGCGCGCGACGTCATCGACCGGCCGCAGCAGGAGGCCACCCGCGCCTTCCTCAGCCACTTCCACACACGCGGCTGAATCCGGGGCTGAATCCAGGGCTGACCCGGTTTCACTCCTGCTCGGGCAGGCGGAAGGTGGCGACGGCGTCGCGGAACCCCCCCAGGAAATCCTGCGCGAGGGTGGACAGCGACCGCTGCGCCGAATGCAGCACCACCATTTCGAAGGTGATGGCCGGTTCGAAGGGGCGGATGGCGACGCCGCGCCCCGCATACTCCTGCGCCGTGAAGGGGTCGACGATGGAGATTCCCGCCCCGGCGGCGACCATGGCGCAGGCGATCATGGTGAGTTGCGTCTCCACCCGCATGGTCCGGGCGACGCCGTGCTCGGCGAACATCGCGTCGACGGAATAGCGCATCAGCGTGGCGGCGCCGAGCGCGATGAAGGCCTCGCCCGCGAAATCCTCCGGGATGAGCCGCTTGCGCGCGGCCAGCGGGTGGTTGCTCGGCACCACGGCGACCGCCCGCACCCGCGGCATCCGCTCGCACAGCACCGTCGCGTGCTCCACCGCCGACTGGCCGAATCCCAGCTCGCATTGGCCGGCGGCCACCCAATCGAGCACCTGGGGGGAACTGCTGCCCCACAGCGACACGTCCACCCGCGGCCGCTCCTCAAGGAAGCGGGCGACGAAGCGCGGCAGGAAGCCGATGGCCATCGCCGGCATGGCGGCCACCCGCAGCGTGCCCGCCCGCCGCTCCTGGAGGTCGCGCGCCGCCTGCTCGATCCGCTCCAGCCCGACGAAGGACCGCTCCACCTCCTGGTACAGCGACATCGCCTCGCTGGTCGGCGCGATGCGCGAGCCGCGCCGCTCGAACAGCGTCAGCTTCAGCGCGTATTGCAGGTCGGCGATCAGGCGGCTGACCGCCGGCTGGGAGATGTTCAGAAGCTCCGCCGCCGCGGTGATTCCGCCGGTCAGCATGACGGCGCGGAACGCCTCGATCTGGCGGGGATTGAGCATTCCAGAGCGGTCCAAGGGTGTCAGATGCGTTGCAGCATAACATTCGTTTATAGACACCGCCAACAATTCGATTTGACGATTATGCCGACGGGGCGCGACGCTCCGGGGGTGCGACAAAACGCGCAAGCGCTGGGAAACGAACCAGAACAGGAGAGGGACAGATGCGAGCGTTGGTGTACGGCCTGATGGCAACCGCCGCCCTGGGATGCGGTGTCGCGCAGGCGCAGCAGAAGACCCTGTATGTCGCCGCCTACGGCGGGTCCTTCGAGCAGACCATGCGCAAGGACATCATCCCGGCCTTCGAGAGCAAGACGGGCGTGAAGGTCGAGTATGTCGCCGGCAATTCCACCGACAACCTCGCCAAGCTCCAGGCCCAGAAGGGCAACCAGCAGATCGACGTGGTGATCCTGGACGACGGTCCGATGTACCAGGCGGTGGCGCTGGGCTTCTGCGCCGACATCGCCAAGGCGCCGGTCTACGACGACCTCTACGATCTGGCGAAGATTCCCTCGGGCAAGGCGGTCAGCGTCGGCGCGGTCGGCACCGGCATCGTCTACAACAAGAAGGTCTTCGACGAGAACGGCTGGGCCGCCCCCGCCTCCTGGAAGGACATCGAGGACGCCAAGTACCGCAAGAAGCTGGTCATCCCGCCGATCAACAACAGCTACGGCCTGCACGCGCTGGTGATGATGGCGCGGCTCGATGGCGGCGGCGAGAAGAACATCGACCCCGGCTTCAAGGCCTTCAAGGACAAGGTGAACCCGAACGTGCTCGCCTACGAGCCGTCGCCGGGCAAGATGACCGAGCTGTTCCAGAGCGGACAGGCCACCGTCGCCGTCTGGGGCTCGGGCCGCGCCAAGGCGCTGGCCGACACCGGCTTCCCCGCCGCCTTCGTCTACCCGAAGGAGGGCGGCATCGTGCTGGCCTCGGCGGCCTGCGCCATCACCGGCAGCAAGCAGGCGGCGGAAGCCCAGCAGTTCATCCAGCACATGCTGTCGCCCGAGGTGCAGACCGTGATGGCGACCGGCGCCGGCTTCGGCCCGGTGAACAAGACAGTCACCCTGACCGCCGACCAGCAGGTGGGCATCCCCTACGGCCCCGAGCAGATGGGCAAGCTGCTGGTGGTCGACTGGGACACCATCAACGCCAACCGCGAGGTCTGGAACAAGCGCTGGACCCGCGAGATCGAGCGCTGACCGCCGCGTCCGGCCCGCCCCCGCGGCGGGCCGGAGTTTTCCAGGCTCCTTGGTGGGAGACGACGCCATGCCTTACCTTGTCCTCGATCGGCTGACCAAGCGGTTCGGCCCCTGGGTCGCCGTCGACAACCTGTCCCTGACGGTGGAGAAGGGGGAACTGGTCTCGCTGCTCGGCCCGTCGGGCTGCGGCAAGACCACGACGCTCCAGATGATCGCCGGCTTCCTCGACCCCAGCGCCGGGCGCGTCACGCTGGACGGCGCCGACCTTCTGGCGAAGAAGCCCAACGAGCGCGGGCTTGGCATCGTCTTCCAGAGCTACGCCCTGTTCCCCCACATGACGGCGGCGGAGAACGTCGCCTTCGGGCTGGAGATGCGCGGCATCCCGCGCGCCGACCGCGACCGCATGGTGCGCGACGCGCTCCAGCTCGTCGGGCTGGGGGCCTTCGGCGACCGCTACCCGCGGCGCATGTCCGGCGGCCAGCAGCAGCGCGTGGCGCTGGCCCGCGCCATGGTCATCAAGCCGAGCCTGCTGCTGCTCGACGAGCCGCTGTCCAACCTCGACGCCAAGATGCGCGAGGAGATGCAGATCGAGCTGCGGCGCATCCAGCGCAGCGTCGGCACCACCATGATCCTCGTCACCCACGACCAGGCGGAGGCGATGGCCCTGTCCGACCGGGTGGTCATCATGAACAAGGGCCGGGTCGAGCAAGTCGCGGCCCCGCAGGACGCCTACGACAACCCGGCCAGCGCCTTCGTCGCCAACTTCCTCGGCCGCACCAACCTGCTCCAGGGCACGGTGCGCCGCGACGGCGCCGGGCGGCGGATCGACGTGGCCGGCACCGCGTGGCCGGTCGCGGCGGAGCTGCCGGACGGCCCCGGCCTGCTGACGGTGCGGCCGGAGAAGGTCCGCTTCGTGGACGGCGCCGGCGTGCCGGGCCTCGTCCGGGCGCGGGTCTTCCAGGGCACCCAATGGCTGTTCGACATCCGCACAGAGGCCGGCGACCTAACGGTGATCCGCCAGCACGACGGCCAGACCCTGCCGGCGGAGAACGAGCCGGTCATGGTCGGCTGGCGGGCGGAGGACATGCGCGTGATGGCGGGTGAGGTATGACCGCCGTGGACGCTCACAAATCCATGATGGAGTCTTCGGACGCGGCGCCGGAATCGGCTCTGCCGGACCGGCCGGAGCGCCGCCCGCTGGCGCCCTACCTGCTCAGCCTGCCGGCGCTGGCGCTGTTCGCCGTGCTGCTGCTGGTGCCGCTGGTCATGACCGGGCTCCTGTCGCTGAACAGCTTCGGTTTCTACACGGGCATCCAGGACGTCTGGCAGCTCGGCAACTACATCGACATCGTCACCGACGACTATTTCCACGAGATCTTCCTGCGCACCTTCCGCATCGCCGTGGTGGTGACCCTGCTCTGCGCCGTGCTCGGCGCGCCGGAGGCCTACATCCTGCGCCGCATGCGGTCGCCCTGGCGCGGCCTGTGCCTGCTGGTGGTCCTGGGGCCGCTGCTGATCTCGGTGGTGTCGCGCACGCTCGGCTGGGCGCTGCTGTTCGGCTCCACCGGCATCATCAACACGGGGCTGCTGGCGGTCGGGCTGATCGCGACGCCGATCGAGTTCATGTACACCGAGACCGGCGTCATCATCGCCCTGACCCATGTGCTGGTGCCCTTCATGGTGCTGTCGGTCTGGGCGTCGCTGCAGCGGCTGGACCCGCAGGTCGAGAACGCCGCGCTGTCGCTGGGGGCCAAGCCCTTCACCGTGCTGCGCCGGGTGGTGCTGCCGCAGGTCGTGCCGGGCATCCTGTCGGGCTCGATCATCGTCTTCGCGCTGGCCGCCAGCGCCTTCGCCACCCCGGCGATCATCGGCGGGCGGCGGCTGAAGGTGGCGGCGACGCTGGCCTACGACGAGTTCCTGAACACGCTGAACTGGCCGCTGGGCGCCGCCATCGCGATCCTTCTGCTGCTCGCCAACATCGTGATCATCGTCGGCTGCAACCGGCTGGTCGAACGTCGCTACAAGCAGGTGTTCGAATGAACCGCAACGGCCCCGTCGCCCTGGTCTTCCACACGCTGTTCCTGGCCTTCCTGCTGGCGCCGATCCTGGTCGTCTGCGTGGTCGCCTTCACCTCGCAGGGCTATCTGTCGCTGCCGACCGAGGGGCTGTCGCTGCGCTGGTTCAAGGCCATCGGCGACAACCCGGAATTCGCGCGGGCCTTCCGCGACAGCCTGCTGCTGGGGGCGGTCAGCTCCACCATCGCGGTGGCCTTCTCGGTCCCGGCGGCGCTGGCCATCGCCCGCCACCAGTTCCGCGGGCGCGAGGCGATCACCGCGCTGTTCCTGTCGCCGCTGATGGTGCCGCACATCGTGCTGGGCATCGCCTTCCTGCGCTTCTTCACGCAGATCGGGCTGGGCGGGACCTTCGCCGGGCTGGTGCTGAGCCATGTGGTCATCATCCTGCCCTTCGCGCTGCGGCTGATCCTGGCGGCCTCCACCGGCATGGACCGCTCCATCGAGAACGCCGCGGCCTCGCTCGGCGCCACCTCCTGGACGACCTTCCGGCGGGTGACGCTGCCGCTGATCCTGCCGGGCGTGGCGAGCGGCTGGGTGCTGGCCTTCATCAACAGCTTCGACGAGGTGACGATGACCGTCTTCATCGCCTCGCCCGAGACGACGACGCTGCCGGTGCGTCTCTTCCTCTACATCCAGGACAACATCGACCCGCTGGTCGCCGCGGTGTCCGCCTCGCTGATCTTCATGACGGTGGCGGCGATGCTGGTGCTCGACCGGCTCTACGGGCTTGAGCGGCTGCTGGTCGGCCGCGGACAGGAGTGAGCGTCACCATGACCGAGTTAACGAGGTCCGACTGCGACGTCGCCGTGATCGGCGGTGGGCTGGTCGGGTCGGCCATCGCCTGGGGCCTCGCCCAGCAGGGGCAGACGGTCGCCGTCCTCGACGAGGGGGACGTCGCCGTCCGCCCGTCGCGCGGCAACTTCGCCCTGGTCTGGGTGCAGGGCAAGGGGCTGGGCCTGCCGGAATATGCCGGCTGGACCAAGATGTCCTCCGACACATGGACCGGCTTCGCCGAGCGGCTTCAGGAGCAGACCGGGATCGACGTATGCTACCGCCGGCCGGGCGGCTTCCTGCCCCTGCTGTCGGAGGAGGAGATGGAGCGGCGCGCCGGCCAGCTCCGCCGCCTGCACAACCAGCCGAACGTCGTCCGCTACGACTACGAGATGATGGACCGCGCCGCCGTGGCGAAGGAGATGCCCTTCATCGGCAAGGACGTGGTCGGGGCGAGCTACTGCCCGCTCGACGGCCATTGCAACTCGCTGAAGCTGCTGCGCGCGCTGCACACGGGGATGAGCCTCTCCGGGGTCTCCTATCTGCCGCACCACCGGGTGGAGCGGATCGAGCCGCGCGACGGCGGATTCCGCATGGTCACCGCCTCGGGGGACGAGCTGCGGTCGGGCAAGGTGGTCATCGCCGCCGGCCACGACGCCCGCCGTCTCGCCCCCATGGTCGGGCTCGACGCCCCGGTGCGGCCGGAGCGCGGCCACGTCATCGTGACGGAGAAGACCGCCCCCTTCCTGAACTTCCCGGTCGGCTTCATCCGCCAGACCGACGAGGGCGGGGTCATGATCGGCGACAGCTTCGAGGATGCCGGGCTCGACACCACGGTGCGCAACGGCGTCACCTCGACCATCGCCGACCGCGCGCTGCGCATCTTCCCGCTGCTCGGCAAGCTGAACGTGGTGCGGACCTGGGCGGCGCTGCGCGTGCTGACCCCGGACGGCTTCCCGATCTACGAGCAGTCCACCACCATGCCCGGCGCCTTCGTCGCCACCTGCCACAGTGGCGTGACGCTCGCCGCCAACCACGCGCTGGCGCTGGCGCCGCACATCGCCGCCGGCACCCTGCCCGACGAATTCTCGGCCTTCAGCGCCCGGAGGTTCCATGTTCCAGCGGTTGCCTGACGCGGGCGGAGAGCGCGTCTCCTTCACCATCGACGGCCGCCCGGCCGAGGCGCTGTCCGGCGACAGCGTCGCCGCCGCCCTGATCGCCAACGGGGTCGGCGCCTGCCGCACCACCCCGGTGTCCGGCGCGCCGCGCGGCCCCTACTGCATGATGGGCGTGTGCTTCGACTGTCTGGTGACCATCGACGGCACCGGCAACCAGCAGGGCTGCCAGATCCGCGTGCGCCCCGGCATGCGGGTGGAGACCCAGAACGGCAAGCGGGAGATCGACCGGTGACCGACCTGAAGCCTCGTTACGATCTGGCGGTGATCGGCGCCGGCCCGGCCGGCCTCGCCGCCGCCACGCTGGCCGCCAAGCGCGGCCTGTCCACCGTCCTGCTGGACGAGCAGACGGCCCCCGGCGGCCAGATCTACCGCGCCATCACCCGCTCGCCGGTGAAGAATCCCAGCGTCCTCGGGACCGACTACTGGCACGGCGCCGATCTGGTCGGGCCGTTCCGCGACAGCGGCGCGGATTACCTGCCCGGCACCGCGGTGTGGAGCGTCTCGCGCACGCTCGACATCGGCCTGTCGCGCGATGGTGCTGCGCGCATCCTGCCGGCGCGGCATGTCATCCTGGCGACCGGCGCGCTGGAGCGGCCCTTCCCGATCCCCGGCTGGACGCTGCCGGGCGTGATGGGGGCGGGGGCGGCGCAGATCCTGCTCAAGACCTCCGGCCTCGTCGCCTCGGGCAACGTGGTCATGGCCGGCAGCGGTCCGCTGCTCTGGCTGCTCGCCTGGCAGTATCTGCGGGCCGGCGCGCGCATCGACGCGATCCTCGACACCACGCCGCGGGAGAACTGGCGGCAGGCCATGCCGCACCTGCCGGCCTTCGCCCGCTCAGGCTATGTCGGCAAGGGGCTGAAGCTGCTGCTGGAGGTCCGGCGCAAGGTCAAGGTGATCGGCAACGTCTCCGCCCTGCGCGCCGAGGGCGACGGGCGCGTGCAGACGGTCGTCTATCGCCAGGGCGACGGGGCGGAGCAGCGCCTTCCGGCCGACACGCTCCTGCTGCACCATGGCGTGATCCCCAACATCAACCTCGCCAACGCCATCGGCTGCGCCCAGTCCTGGGACGAGGCGCAGCGCTGCTGGGTGCCGGACGTCGACGGCTGGGGGGCCACGTCGGTGGAGGGCGTCGCCATCGCCGGCGACGGGGCCGGCATCGGAGGCGCGTTGGCGGCGGAGCACCGCGGCCGGCTGACGGCGCTGGACGCTCTGCACCGGCTGGGCGCCATCGACCGCGCCACCCGCGACCGCGACGCCGCCCCGCACCGCGAGGCGCTGGACCGGGCGCTGCGCGGCCGCGACTTCCTCGACGCGCTCTACCGGCCGGGCAAGGAGTTCCGCGTTCCCGCCGACGACACCATCGTCTGCCGCTGCGAGGAGGTGACGGCGGGTCAGGTGCGCGACGCCGTGAAGCTGGGCGTCAGCGGGCCGAACCAGACCAAGTCCTTCCTGCGCTGCGGCATGGGGCCGTGCCAGGGGCGGCTGTGCGGCCCGACCGTGGTCGAGGTCATCGCCGACGCCCGCGGCGTCTCCCCGGCGGAGGTCGGCTATTACCGGCTGCGCCCGCCGGTGAAGCCGATCACGCTGGCCGAACTCGCCTCGCTGCCCAAGGCCGAGGACGAGGTGGCCGCCGTGATGCACCACTGACGGGGCAGGGGGACGCCATGTCGGAGCCGGACGTCATCATCGTCGGGGGCGGCCTGCACGGCTGCTCCACCGCGCTGCACCTCGCCATGCGCGGGGTCCGGGCGCTGGTGCTGGAGAAGGACCACATCGGCCGCCACGCCTCCGGCGTGAACGCCGGCGGGGTGCGCCAGCTCGGCCGCCACGCCGCGGAGGTGCCGCTGTCCGTCGCCTCCATGGCGCTGTGGCACGGCATCCGCGACATCGTGGACGACGATTGCGGCTTCGAAAGCCACGGCCAGCTCAAGGTCGCGGAGACCGAGGCGGAGCTTGAGTCCTGCCGGGAGCGGGCGGCTCAGCTCACGGCACTCGGCTTCACGCACGAGGAGGTGGTGGATCAGGCGGAGCTGCGCCGCCTCGTCCCGTCCATCGCGGAGCATTGCCTCGGCGCCCTGGTGTCGCGCCGGGACGGGGCGGCCATCCCCTACCGCACGACCTTCGCCTTCAAGCGCAAGGCGGAGAGTCTGGGCGCCCGCTTCCACGAGGGGGCGGCGGTGGCGCGGGTCGCCCGCTCGGGCCGCAATTGGCGGGTGGAGACGGCGGACGGCGTGGCGCACGAGGCGCCGGTGCTGGTCAACTGCGCCGGGGCCTGGGCCGACCGCTTGGCCGCCCAGCTCGGCGAGCCGGTGCCGCTGGAGGTCATCGCGCCCATGCTGATGATCACCGCCCGCGTGCCGCCCTTCCTGAAGCCGGTGGTCGGGGCGACGGGCCGCACCCTGTCCTTCAAGCAGTTTCCCAACGGGACCGTGCTGATCGGCGGCGGGCTGCTCGGCCGGGCCTACCGCGACGAGAACCGGACGGACCTGGACTTCGCCAACGTCACCACCAACGCCCGCACGGTGTGGGACCTCTTCCCGATCATGCGCAGCGCCACCATCGTCCGCGCCTGGGCAGGGATCGAGGCGCGGATGCCCGACGACATCCCGGTGATCGGCCCCAGCGGCACGGAGGAGGGGGTGTTCCACGCCTTCGGCTTCTCCGCCCACGGCTTCCAGCTCGGCCCCATCGTCGGGCGGATCACCGCCGACCTGATCACCCGCGGGGCGAGCGACCTGCCCATCGACGCCTTCCGCATCCAGCGATTCCGCCACACGGCGGCCGCCGCGTGACCGCTCCGGCGGAGCGGCCTTTTCAGGAGATCCATGTTTTGACGATTCAGCGTTTCGATTGCGGCCCGCGGATGAGCGAGATGGTCGTTCATAACGGCACCGTCTATCTGTGCGGCCAGATTGCCGATTTCGAGGCCATGGGCGGCGTCACCCACGACGTGACGGCGCAGACCCGCGACGTGCTGCGCCAGATCGACGTTCTGCTGGAGCGCGCCGGCACGGACAAGAGCCGGCTGCTCACCGCCACCGTCTATCTCGCCGACATGGCCGGCTTCGCGGCGATGAACGCGGCGTGGGACGCCTGGGTGGACCGCGCCAACGCCCCGGCCCGCGCGACCGTCGAGGCCAGGCTCGCCGACCCCGACCTGCTGGTCGAGATCCAGGTGATCGCCGCTCTCTGACCGGCCCTTGCCGACCCACCAAACCGGAGTTTTCCATGAAACGTCTGGCCCTCGGGCTGGCGATGGGCCTGTGCGCCCTCGCGGCGGCCGTCCCCTCGGACTCGCGCGCCGACGGCCCGCCCCTGCGCATCGCGACGGAGGGCGCCTACCCGCCCTTCAACATGACCGCCCCCGACGGCACACTCGGCGGGCTGGAGGTGGAGCTGGCCAACGCGCTGTGCGAGCGCATGAAGCGCCGCTGCACCCTGGTCGCCCAGGATTGGGACGGCATCATCCCCGGTCTGCTGTCGCGCCGCTACGACGCGATCATGGCGACGATGAACATCACGCCGGAGCGCGCGAAGGCCATCGCCTTCTCCGTCCCCTACATGGTCGTGCCGGCCTATTTCGTGGCGGCCACCGGCGGCGGCATCGACGGAACCGAGGCCACCCTGTCCGGCAAGTCGGTCGGCGCCCAGACCTCGACCACCCATTACCGCTACGTCGAGAAGCACTTCGGCAAGACCGTCTCGCTGAAGAACTACGACACCGCGTCGAATCTGCTGGCCGACCTGAAGAGCGGGCGCATCGACGCCGCCATCACCACCGGCGCCACCGCGTCCGACTGGGTGAAGGCCGACGCCTCGAAGTCGCTCCAGCTCGTCGGCAAGCCGCTGGTCGACGCCGAGGTGTTCGGCCCCGGCGTGGGCGTCGGCCTGCGCAAGGAGGACGCGGACCTCAAGGCCGCCTTCGACGCCGCCATCGCGTCGGTCGTGCAGGACGGCACGCTGGCCCGCATCGCCGCCAAGTACGTCGACTTCACCGTCACCCCCTGACCAACAACCGTACCGATACCAACCAAAACCGGGAGAGTTCTCGTGATCAAGCGCGTTGAGAAGACCAAGATCATGCACCGCGTCGTCGTCAGCAACGGCATCGCCTTCCTCGGCGGCATCATCGCCGACGACGTCAGCGTCGGCATGCAGGAGCAGACCGCCCAGATCTGCAAGAAGCTGGACGCCGTGCTCGCCATGGCCGGCACCGACAAGACGAAGCTGCTGTCCGCCCAGCTCTTCATCACCGACATGAAGGCCAAGGACGCCATGAACGCCGCGTGGCTGGAATGGCTGAACGGCGACGACCTGCCGGCCCGCGCCACCATCGGCGTCGCCGACCTGGGCGACCCGTCGATCCTGATCGAGGTCGTGGTGACGGCGGCCGTTTAACGGCCGATAAAAAAGAACGGGGGCGCCCGGCACCGTCATGGTGCGGCGGGCGCCCCCGGTCAACGTTCCCGACCGTGATCGGCGGTCGGCCTCACGCCATGTCCTCACGCCATGTGGCGGAGGACTTCGTTGCTGCCGCGCCAGATCATGTCGAGAGCGACGTAGGAGATGATGGCGAGGCCGACCCAGCCGATCCAGCGGTGCTTGTGCAGCACATGCGCGATCATGTTGGCCGCGGCACCCATCAGGACGACCGACAGGACCAGACCGATCACCAGGATGGTCGGGTGTTCCTTGGCCGCACCGGCCACCGCCAGCACGTTGTCGAGCGACATCGACACGTCGGCCACGACGATCTGCCAGATGGCCGCGCCGAAGGTGGTCGCTCCCGCCGCCGCGACGGCGGCGTTGCCCGCCACACCAGCGGTGACGGTGCCGCCCGAGGGGTCGGGCGCGTCCATCGCCTCGTCGGGGGCGATCTCGTCGGCGCCATGGCTGCGCAACTCGCGGAACATCTTCCAGCACACCCAGAGCAGCAGGACGCCGCCCGCCAGGGTCAGGCCGATGATGGCGAGGAGCTGGGTGGTGATCAGGGCGAAGAACACGCGCAGCCCCATGGCGGCGGCGATCCCCCAGAAGATGACCTTGCGGCGCTGGGCCAGCGGCACCGCCGCGGCGGCCATACCGACCACGATGGCGTTGTCGCCGGCCAGAACGAGGTCGATGGCGATGACTTGGAGCAGCGCGGCGAGCGCTTCGGCTGTGAACAGATCGGTCATGCGGTGCCTTCCTCTAGCATAGTGCAAGAGAGCAGCACCCACGGGCGGGACCAGGCACAGGGCAGAAACGCTGCCGGCAGGGGCGGGCGGGTGGGGGCCACTCTGAATGTCTCCAGTCCGACATCACAGTTCAGGGAACTGTCAGAGGGGCCCGGCCTGGTAAGCCGGTCTTTATACCAAAGCACCCGATACCACAACTTCGCTTTCGCCGGGGCGGCCATGCGATCCTGTGTGGGGTGGGGCGGCACGCCCTTGGACGTGGGCGTGCCGCTCGGCCCGGTCAGAGAGGCAGGCTGCCGATCGGCGTGCCGTCCGCCGCCTCGATGGACAGGGAGGTCCAGCGCGGCGCCCGCCCGCCGCTGCGGCTCACCGACAGCGCGGCCGCGTCCGTGCCGGTGATGGTCAGCAGGCAGACGGACTCGTCGCGGCACACGCTTTCCCCGTCGTCGTCGAACAGGGTCAGCGGGGCGTAGCCCTCCGGACCGGGGAAGCAGCGGACGGTCAGCGGACCCTCGGCCCAGGACGGGGCGGGGCCGAGCGGCAGCAGCGTGCCGGCCCGGACGAAGGCCGGGGACACGCCCAGCGGCGCCGCCACGGTGACTCGCCCGCCGCCGTCGTAACGCTTGCCGTCGCGCAGATCGTACCAGCCGCCGGGCACCGCCGGCAGCCAGACCTCCAGCTCCGTCCGGCCGGGGTCGAGAACCGGCGCGACCAACAGCCGGTCGCCGACCATGGTGCTGTCCTCCTCCTCATAGGCAGCGGGCTGGTCGGGGAAGTCGTAGAACAGCGGCCGCATCACCGGCTCGTGGTCGCGGTGCGCCCGCCACAGCAGCGTGTAGAGCAGCGGCACCAGCCGCTCCCGCCAGTCCAGCGCGGCCTTCACCTGGGGCAGCAGCTCCGGGTAGGTCCAGGGCTCGGTGACGCTGCCGTCGTCGTTCCAGGAATGGATGGTGAAGCGCGGCCACCAGACCGCCTGCTCGATCCAGCGCATCAGCAGCTCCGGCTCCGGCCGGGGACCGGCGAAGCCGCCGACGTCGTGGCCGTAGTCGAACAGGCCCGACAGGCTGAAGCCGTGCCCCATGCGCAGGTTCCAGCGCAGCGTCTTCCAGCTCGTCCGGTTGTCGCCCGACCAGGTCTGCACATAGCGTTGGAGGCCCGGCCCGCCGGAGCGCGAGATCAGGTAGGGGCGCTTGTCCGGCGCGTGGGCCACCTGGGCCAGATGCGAGGCGCGGATCATCAGGTGCGTCTGCACCGGGCGCAGCGTCGCCATCGTGCCGCCATGGCCGTTGACGTCGCAGACCGCCGCGTCGTCCCAGATCTCGAACTCGTTGTTGTCGTTCCAGGTCGAGCCGATGCCGCGCTCCAGCAGCTCCTTCGTGACGTTCGCCATCCACCAGCGCGTCGTCGCCGGGTTGGTGAAATCGAGATAGGCGCCGTCGCCGCCCCAGAACTGGGTGGTCTGCGGGCGGTCCGGGGCGTCGCTGTCGCGCACGAAGCCGCCGAAACCCTGGACCTCGGCGAATTTCGGGTGGTCGTCAAGCAGCGCCGGCTTGATGTTGGCGACGAGATGGACGCCGGCCTCGGCGAACTTGGCGGTGACCGCCTCCGGCTCGGGGAACTTGTCGCGGTTCCAGTGGAAGACGTAGCGCTTGTCGCCGATCATCGTGTAGCCGGACGACATCTGGAACGACCCGCAGGGCAGATCGTGCTGCTTCAGCGCGTCGAGGAATCCGAGCAGCCGCACCCCGGCGTCCGGCGCGTCGGTGTACTGCATGGTCGAGCCGGAGTAGCTGATTGCCCAGCGCGGCCGGAAGGAGGTGCGGCCGGTCAGGGCGGTGAAGTTCGCCACCACCTGCGGGACGCTCGGGCCGAACAGGACGTAGCAGTCGAGATCGCCGTCCGACGCCTCGAACCGGATAAATTCGCCGTGGTAGGCGTCGATGGTCTGGCCCAGATCGAAAAGGCCGCGCGACAGGTTGTCGTAGAAGACGCCGACCGCCGCCCCGCCGCGCTCCGGCCGCACGCTGAGGCAGAAGGGGATATGCTTGTAGAGCGGGTCGCTCGTCTCCGCGTCGTAGCCGAGCGCGTCGGTCGTCCCCATGGCGAGACGCCGGCCGCGCTTGTCGGTGCCGCCGCTCTTGTCGCCGAAGCCGTGGTAGCGCTCCCCGGCGTGGCTGACCAGATGGTGGGCGAAGCGGGGAGAGCGGTCGTCGAACAGGTAGGGCTGCGTCGGCCGGTCGGCCAGGACGAGGCGCCAGCCGTCGCCCTCCGCCGCCGGCTCGTACCAGCGCAGCGCCAGGGGCGCGCGCTGGACCACGACGCGCCAGCCGGGGGTGGTCACGGTGACGCTGTCGGCGTTTTCCTCGACCGCCGCCGGCGTGCCGGGGAAGCCGGTCAGGTCGCGGCGGTCGCGCCCGTCGATGGGGTCGGCCAGCGCGGGATCGGTCTGGCCCGACAGCTCGGGCGCCAGCGACCAAGTGCGCGGCGTGCGCAGCCCGCTCGGCCGTTCGATGAGGACGCGCGCCAGCGCGGGCCCCAGCGGGAACAGGGTCAGGCGGTAGCCGCGGTCGAGGTCAAAGGCGATCCCCTGGGGGCCGGCTTGCGCCCCGTCGCGGGACGGGGCGGGCGCGGCAAGGGTGGCGCCGGTCAGCGTGCGCATGGCGCGTGAACTCCTGAAGTCATGAGACCTGAGGTTTGGGGGGAGCCGGCTCCTGGGGGCAGGACCCGGCCTGGGTCCCGCTTACTTGATGAGGCCGAAGAGGCTGGGCAGCCAGAGCGACAGGCCGGGGACGTAGGTGACCACCAGCAGCGCCGCGGTGCTCCAGGCGAAGAGGGGGATCAGCGGCCGGATCACCTGCTCGATCGACACGCGCGCCACGGCGCAGCCGATGAACAGGGCGCTGCCGGTCGGCGGCGAGACGATGCCGAGCGACAGGTTGAACACCAGGATCACCCCGAAATGCACCGGGTCCACCCCCAGCTCCACCAGCACCGGCAGGAAGATCGGCGTGAAGATCAGGATGCCCGGCGTGATGTCGAGGAAGGTGCCCATCAGCAGCAGCACGACGTTGACCAGCAGCAGGGCGATGATCCAGTTGCCCGACACCGACTGCACCCAGTCGCCGATGATCTGCGGGATCTCGGCCAGCGACATCACGTAGGCCATCGCCATGGAGGTGCCGACCATCAGCGCCACCACCGCCGTCGCCACGATGGTGTCCTCCAGGATCTGCCCGATGTCGGCCACCGACAGCTCCCGGTAGGCGAGCGCCAGGGCGAGCGCGTAGACGACCGCGATGGCCGACCCCTCGGTCGCGGTGAAGACGCCGCCGACGATGCCGCCGATCACCACGATGATCAGGCCCAGGCTGGGCAGGGCGGACAGCAGGGCGCGCGAGGACTGGGACAGGGTCGGGGAGGGCAGGCGGGCGTAGCCGCGCTTTTTCGCCATCATCCAGGCCGGGATCATCACCGCCAGGCCGAGCAGGATGCCGGGCAGGTAGCCGGCGACGAACAGCGCCGCGATGGAGGTGCCGCCCGACACCAGCGAATAGACGATGAAGGCGCCCGACGGCGGGATCAGCAGGCCGGTGATGCAGGAGGAGATGTTGACCGCCGCGGTGTAGCTGCGGTCGTAGCCGGCCTTGTCCATCGACGGCTGCATGGTGCCGCCGATGGCCGAGGCGGCGGCCACCGCCGACCCCGACACGCAGCCGAACATCATGTTGGCGAGGATGGTGATCTGCGCCAGCGGTCCGGGCATCCAGCCGACGAAGACCTTGGCGCAGTCGATCAGGCGGCGGGCGATGCCGCCGCGGTTCATGATCGATCCGGCCATGAAGAAGAAGGGGATCGCCAGCAGCGCGAAGCTGTCCAGGCCGGTGGCGATGCGCTGCGCCGTCACCGAGATCGCCGGCAGCGGCGGCATGATGGTCAGCAGCGCCGTGATCGAGGCGAGCCCGGTGGCGTAGGAGATGGGAACGCCGAAGGCCAGAAGGGCGACGAAGGCGGCGCTGAGGACGAGGGCGGGGGAGAAGTCCATGGCTGCGTTTCCGCGACGGGTGTGGTGGGCGTCAGTCGAGCGAGACGGCGTGGCTTGTCACGCCCGGCCCTTCGCGCAGGCTCTCCATCAGGGCGATGACCATGTAGATCAGGGTCAGCACGCCGGAGAGCGGGATCACGGCGTAGACCAGCCACATCGGCAGCTGGAGCGCCGGCGTGACCTGGCCGAGCGTGCGCGCCTTGTCCACCAGCAGCCAGCCGCCGCCGCACAGGATCGTCACCGTGAACAGCGCGACCAGCGCCGCGATGGCGATCTCGACGCCGCCGCGCGGCCGGGCCGGCAGAAGATCCACCAGCCCGGTGATGGCGATGTGCCCGCGCTTGCCCAGCACATAGGCCGAGCCGAGCAGGCTGACCCAGATGAAGGCGAAGCGGGCGATCTCGTCCGTCGCCGACGTCGAGACGTTGAGCGCGTAGCGGGCGACGACCTGCCACACCACGCAGCCCAGCATGGCGACCGTCAGCGGGATCGTGATGGCGAGCACGACGCGGTCGAGCGTGCGGTGGATGGATGCCAGCATGGGAACGCTCCTCTGTTTCGACGCGGCGAGCGGGCGGGGCGGGGGCTTACTTGACCGCCTGGATGCGGTCGGCGAGCGTGGCCAGCGCCGGGGTGGCCTTCAGGTCGTCGTACATGGGCTGCACCACCTGACGGTAGGCCGCCTTGTCGGCGTCCACGAACTTGACGCCCATCTTCGCCGCCTCGCCCTCGGCCTTCTCCAGCTCGGCCGCCCAGCGGGCGTTGTGGGCCTTGGCGCTGTCGCGGGCCGCCTGGCGCAGAAGCTCCTGCTGCTCCGGCTTCAGGCGGTCCAGCGTGGAGGTGGCGACCAGCACCACGTCGGGCACGCGGGTGTGCTCGTCGCGGGTGTAGACCTTCATCACCTCGCCGTGGCGGGCCAGCGTCAGGGCGGTCACGTTGTTCTCCGCCCCGTCGACGACGCCGGACTGCAGGGCCGTGTAGACCTCGCCCCAGGCCAGCGGGGTGGCGGTGGCGCCCAGCAGGTTGATCATGCGGGTGGCGATCGGGCCGGGCTGGACGCGGACCTTCAGACCCTTCAGATCCTCCGGCTTGGCCAGCGGCTTGTTGGCGTAGAAGCTGCGCGTGCCGTTGTCGTAATAGGCGAGGCCGACAAAGGCCTTGGCGCGGCTGGAGGCCAGGACCTCATCGCCGACCGGGCCGTCGACCACCTTGAAGAAATGGTCGTTGTCACGGAACAGGAAGGGCATGTCATAGACGCCGAAGCTCGGCTCGAAGGCGGCGAGCGGGGAGGCGTTGGCGTGCACGAGGTCGAGCGCGCCGTTCTGCATCTGCTCGATCAGCTCGCGCTGCTGGCCGAGCTGGCCGGCGGGAAACACCTTGATGTCCAGCTCGCCCTTGCTGCGCTCGCGCACCAGCTTGGCGAACTCGTCCAGCGAGACGTCCACCGGGTGGCCCTTGGCCAGCCCGTGGCCGAGGCGCAGCGTGGTCTTGGCGGCGGCCGGCCCGGCGAGGGTCAGGCCCATGACGGCGGCGACGGCTGCGGCGAGAAGGGCGGCGTGACGACGGTTCAACGCGAGCATGACGAATCCTCCGGTTATCGTGATTTGGCTGAATCGGTGTGCGGCGACGGCGGCGCCTCGGCGTCGGCCATCGCTTGGTAATGGGCCGCAAGGACGGCGAAGGCGCGCTTGCGGGTTGTCTTGTCCTCGGCGATCAGCCCCTTGCGGTTCCAGCCGCGCTGGAAGGCGGTCTGCCGCCGCTCGGTGCGGAAGTCGTAGAGGACCCAGGGCGTCATCCCGCGCACGTAGGCGGCGGTGGCGAGGATGGCGAGCTGCTCGCGGTAGACCGCCTCCTGGCAGTCCTCGGTGAAGAGGTCGCGCGGACCGCCGCGCAGACCGGCCACCGCGTCGGCGCCGAACTCGGAGATGATCACCGGCTTTCCGGGGGCGGAGTTGGCGAGCAACCGGCGCAGCCCGTCGAAGGAGGGCTCGTACCAGCCGAAATACTCGTTGAGGCCGATCACATCGAGATGGTCGGCCAGACGGTCGGCGATGGCGAAGCGCTCGCGGTCGATCAGGCAGGCCGCGGTCACCAGCCGCGTCGGGTCCAGCTTGCGGGCGAGAGCGGCCAGCCGCGCCATGAAGGACAGGCGGGCGTCGGTGTCGGCGTTCTCGTTGCCGACGCCCCACAGGATCGTGCTGGCCCGGTTGCGGTCGCGGGCAATCAGCTCGGCGAGCTGGTTGGCGGCGTCCTCATACGTGTCGGGGTTGGCGAAGTCGATGGCCCAGTAGACGGGAATCTCCGACCACAGCATCAGCCCGACCTCGTCGGCGATGGCCGCCGCGCGCGGGTCGTGCGGATAATGGGCGAGGCGCAGGAAATTGCAGCCCAGCGCCTTGGCGTCGGCATAGCGGCGGCGGATGTCCGCCTCGTCGCTGGCCTTGCCGAGCGTGAGGTCGTCCTCATGCACCGAGACGCCGCGCAGCGTGATGTCGCGCCCGTTGAGGAGGATGCGCTCCCCCGCCACGGCGATCTCGCGGAAGCCGACGTGGTCGGCCACGGAATCGCTGCCGAAGCGCAGGGTGACGCCGTAGAGGCGGGGCGACTCCGGAGACCACAGCTCTGGGGAAAGGTCGAACTCCACCCGCCCGCGCCCGGCGGCGACGGGAACGGGGGAGGGCGGCAGCAGCCCGTCGATGGCGACGGTCGCCGTGCCGTCCACCGGATCGGACAGGGTGACGTCCACGGCGACGCGGCCAAAGCCGCTGCCGGGCACCAGCGCCACGCCGAAGTCCCGAATGAACAGCGCGGGCAGCCGCAGCAGAGCGACGGAGCGGTAGAGGCCGCCGTAGTTGAACCAGTCGGTGTGGCGCATCGGCACCCGGTTGGTCCGGCGCGCGTTGTCCACCTGGATCTGGAGGCGGTTCGGGCCGGGGCGCAGATGCCCGGTCAGCTCGACGCAGAAGGGCGTCGAGGCGCCGCGGTGCGCGCCGAGGAATTGGCCGTTCAGGAAGACGCGCGCCTCGTAGGCGGCGGCGCCGATGTGCAGGACGGTGCGTTCCCCGGCTTCGCCAGGGTGGTGGTCCAGCGTCCGCGTGTACCAGGCGCCGCCCTCGTAATGCCGCCATTCCGGGCGCAGCATGTTCCAGCAGGCGGGGACCGGGGCGGTCTGCCACGCGCCGTCGTCGTAATCGCGCGGCGCGGTCCACTCCGAGGCCGGCACCGGCTCGTCGGCGTACCATCTCTGGCGCAGCCCCTCGTCATGAGGGTCGATGGCGAATCGCCAGTCGCCATCCAGCGACTCGACGGCGCGCCCGGCGACGGTCACCAGGGCTGCGGCGCCCACCCGCCCGCGGGCGAAGGCGTCGGCGTAGCTCTCGTCATGGAGATGGTCGTAGGGGTCAACGACCGTGGCGCGGTCGGCGCCTTCGGCTGTCATGAGCGTCCTCTCCCTAATCTTCTTTTTCCGCACCCGCCTTGTGGGAGGGGCGTATGGGCAATTCGTCCGTCGGCCGGCGTCGATAGCGATATCACCGCCGAGGGAAATCGATTACCCTTGCCGAAACAATAGGCGCGCGTGCATCTCTACGCAACCGGTTTTCACGCCGCCGCCCGCCGCCAACCCTCTTGCGCAAACCGAGGTGCCGATGCCCCCGCCAGCCGACCGCAGCCGCGCCTCGCGCACGGAGCGTGCGTCGCTCGCCCCGTCGCTCGCCCAGGTGGCGGCCCGCGCCGGGGTGTCGGTCGCCACGGCCTCGCGCGTCATCAACGGCGTGGCCAACAAGGCGACGGAGGAGACGGCGGAGCGGGTGAGGGCGGCGATCCGCGAGCTGGGCTACCGGCCCGGCAGCGTCGGGCGGGCGCTGCGCCGCCGGGAGAGCCGCATCGTCGGCGTCCTGGCGGCGAATCTCGCCAACCCCTCCATGGCCGCCATCGCCTCGTCCATCGAATGGTCGCTGCGCGGGGAGGGGCTGGTGATGTCGCTGTGCGACACGCACGAGCGCGCCGACGTGCAGGACGAGTACATCCGCGAAATGCGCGCCCAGCTCGTACGCGCGATGATCCTGGTGGGCGCGGTGGACAGCCCGGCACTGGACGAGGCGCGGGCCGCCGGCGACACGCTGGTCTTCGTGAACCGCCCGGACCCCGGCGACCCGTCCTCGCCCTATGTCGGAATCGACAATGTGGGCGCTGGGGCGGAGATCGCCGACCGGCTGCTGGAGCGCGGTGTGCGTCGCATCGGCGTCCTCCACGCCTCGCTGGACCGCACCGCCGGTCACTGGCGCCTGCTCGGCCTGTTCGACCGGCTGGCCGCGGCGGGGGTGGACACGGCGGCCATTCCCTGCGCCACAGGCCCGGGGCTGGATCACATCGTGGCCGGCTACCACGCCATGGGAACGATGCTGGAGCTTGCGGACCGCCCATCGGTGATCGTCTGCCTGAGCGACCTGCTGGCCTACGGCGCCTACCGCCGCGCGCGGGAGGCCGGGTTGGAGGTGCCGGGCGACGTGGCCTTCTTCGGGTTCGACGACAACCCGATCAACCCGTGGATCGCCGACTGGCTGAACTCCGTCCGCGTGCCGTCCGACGATTTCGGCCCGGCCATCGTTGGCATGCTGCACCGGCTCTGGGACGGGGAGGAGCGGCTGGACCCGCTGCTGCTGGCCCACCAGCTGACCATCCGCAACCGGCGTCTGCCGGGCGAAACCGAGCCCACCCTGCGGCGTTGAGGGGAAACCCGGACGGCGACCCCCACGAGCCGGAAAGCGGTGTACGGAACCGGTCGGTGGATTTGGCGGGAGAGCTTCGTTGGGGAGGCATCCTAAAATCCCATAAGATGCCTTATGGAAAATATCCGCCATGCCTGTCGCCGGCGCCGCGCTGCGACACGCTGACAAGCGGCCACGATCCGTTCACTCTCGACTTTCAGCAGCATCGTCACCGGATGGAGAGGCTCGCTCATCACCGCCTCGGCCGCCCGAATATCCAGGCCGAGTGGATCGTTCCGGCCGGTCTCGGCTGTTCTGCCTTCCTCACCGTTCCTACGCTCGGAACGAAAGCCGAGCCTGCCCCGTCACAGATCGGTTCGACAGCGGCGTCTCGACTGGCCCAGATGGCGGTACAAGACCGCGCTCGCCACCTGCCCCCCCGGTGCTGAGTGCGCAGCCACTGTTCTGGCACGCCGGCCCGCAGCGCTCGATATGTCCGAGGCCTCGACCGTGACTCGCGGGTGCGTTCGGCGGGCGCTTACGGTTCGCTGGTTTCGTTCTTCTTCTTCGCTTGATCCTTCTTCGCTTGATCGTGATGCCACTTGATGGCGAAGAACATGCCCGTGCCTAACACGATAATCTTGAACGGAAAGAAGACCAAAGGGAACCAGTCATACATTTTGAATATCTCCAATCCATGACACCAGATATCGTCAGGAGAATCTGACGACAATCAGGTCGATCGTGGGTCTTTGTCTGCGGGCGGGGCCGCCGACGGCTGGGTTGGCGCGGCTGTACCGAAGCGGGCTTCCCCGGCCTTGCGGAAGCATTGGCTGGCCACCAGCCAATGCTTCAATGGCCGCAAGGGCGGAATACAGGCCAGCAACAGGAACGGCAGGGTCGTGACAAGGTGCATCCAGCAAGGGGGCTCAATCTTTGTCCCGATCCCGAGCGCCAAGAGGACCGTGGGAATGCCGACGAAGCAGGTCAGGAAGAAGGCGGGGCCGTCAGCCGGGTCGGCGTTGGAGCAGTCCAGACGCCCGGCCTCGCGGCGGGATCGCAGCTTCAGGAAGCCGCTGAACAGATGACCCTGCCCATGACGTGGGCAGCATCCACACGGTGCGGTGCTGAGAGGGGGAAGAGGCGGCCACTCCTGTTCGGATGACATCGCGTGTTCCTTCGGTAGGCAATGGCAAGCAATGCCTGCATGCAATTCGTAACCGTATGCTCCTCGAAGACCAACAATGTCAACTTGAATGCATCCAATTTCCCGCCGGAACTCATACAAGCATGGAAGACATACAGGTGCCTCGGCCACCATGTCGGCCACTTGCCGCAAGGCGTCGCGCAGACCCTGGCGGACCTTCGGAGCGCCGAGCGCAATGCGGTCAGCTCGGTCAGCACCTCCTCGCCAAGTCGCCTCGAAGCAGGGTCAGTCCCGCGCGCCGCTCTCCCCACCGCAGCGCTGTCAGGCCTCGCCGCCAGTGGTTTCCTGTGCATCGTTACCGAGACGCTCCCCGCTGGATTGCAGCCGCAGATTGCGTCCGGCTTGCGGATCTCCGAAGCGATCGCGGGACAGCTCGTCGCTGTCTATGCCTTGGGGTCTCTGTTGGCGGCGATCCCGCTTACGAGCCTGAGCCAAGGCCTTCCCAGAAGGAGCGTTTTGCTCGCCGCCATTCTCTGCTTCGTCATCGGCAACACGCTAACGGCATGGGCGGGATCGATCACCGTTGTGCTGGTTGCGCGGTTCGTCGCCGGGTGTGCGGCGGGGCTCGCCTGGGGGATCCTCGCGGGCTACGCGCGCAGCATCGTACGTCCGGACCAGACCGGGCCGGCAATGGCGCTCGCCATGGTTGGCGTGCCGCTGGCGCTCTCGCTCGGTGTACCCTTGGGGACCTTTCTCGGGGGCTTGGTCGGGTGGCGCGGTTCGTTCCTGATCCTATCGGCGCTCAGCGTCATGCTGATTGGGTGGATCATTGCGAAAGTGCCCGATGCGCCCGGTCGGACCGGCGACGATCGGCCTTCGCTGCGCCGTGTCATCGCTACGCCAGGTGTCGTGCCGATCTTCCTCGTCATCCTCACATGGATGACGGCACACAACATCCTTTACACCTACATCGCGCCGTTCGCGACGGCTGCGGCCGTGCGGGTCGATCTCGTACTGCTGGCATTCGGCGCCAGTTCGCTCGTCGGCATTTGGATGGTCGGGCGGCTGGTGGATCGGATGCTGCGCGCACTGGTACTACTGGCGATCGGTTCGTTCGCAGCCGTCGCGATCCTCCTGACTTTCGCTGGCGAACAGGGCGTTGCCGTCTATGCGGCGGCCATCATTTGGGGTCTCGGCTTTGGCGGCGCCGGCGCGATGATGCAGACGGCGTCAGCGGACGCAGCCGGTGATGGCGTCGATCTGGCACAGGCAATGGTGACCACGGCGTGGAACCTGGCGATCACGGCCGGCGGGGCGCTTGGCGGGGCGCTGCTCACGACCGGAGGGACGCCGCTGCTACCACCCGTGGTCACCGCACTGGCCCTGGTCGCCTTTCTTATCGCGCTGGCCGCACGCCGCTTCGCCTTTCCGCCCGGTCTCCGTGCCCCATCGGGCTGCTGACCTGCCCCGCTCCCGCGGGTGTCAATCGTTAGGCGGTACTGTCTGTTTGGGAGCAGCTTGCTTGGCCTCCGAAATTCGATTCGGATGGAATGGCGCCGCAGCCTGTCCTGTCGTCGGTCCAAGCGCTTGTTCGCCAGCAGCCATGCGCACCCATGCTCGACAACGCATCGGACCTTGCCGAGCCCCGAACCGTGGGGTTCGCCGATCTTGCGGATGTGCGGCTGGACCCCGTCGCGCAGGCAGAGCCAGCGGTTGTGGTTCCGGGCTCACCGCGGTCGGTCGGGTTCGCCCCGGTCAGCTCGCCACCCCGCTTAGCCCGCGCCGAGCAACTGTCCACCACGACGTCCCATGCGGTGGCGCCGGGTGGAGCCCGAGACGCGCCCGTCCGCGGCCTTCAACTTCGGCCATTGGACGCCTTCGCGCACAAAGAAGCCGAGCGTCCGGATCACCTCCGCCGTCGGCACCGGTGGGCCTCCTGGACCGGGGTGCCGGTTCTCGATCCGGTCGATGATGCCACCCACCCGTTCCACCGCCTGCGCGCGCATGTCCGCTCCCATGCCAAAGGCACGGGGAACCGGCATGCGGTTCCCTGTTCACGCGCGGAGCCGTCCTCGGGACGTTCTGGAAACCGAGCTTAAACGCTGGCGCGGCACCCTTCCCCGGCCGGCTGACTGCCGAGCCGCCTTCGCCCCCCCTGCCCTTCCGGTTCCTTCGGCTTCAGCGGCAAGTAGGCCGCGGCCGGCAGGGCGCCCTCCAGCGCGTCGTCCGGGAGCCGACAAGGGCCACGACACCAAAAATTTCGAGGCGGACCTGCGCGCGCTGGGCGCCGCCCTGCACGTCCCGCAGAACACCAGCAACCGCCGCCTCCTTCTCGTCGCGGAAAGCGGTCATCCTGC
Source organism: Azospirillum brasilense (assembly GCF_005222205.1). Taxonomy (NCBI): domain Bacteria; kingdom Pseudomonadati; phylum Pseudomonadota; class Alphaproteobacteria; order Rhodospirillales; family Azospirillaceae; genus Azospirillum; species Azospirillum brasilense. The sequence continues at coordinate 661,454 of NZ_CP032349.1, forward strand.
GTCTGGTCATCGCGTCGTGGAGGTCGGCATCGGCTTCCGCCAGAACCTGCGCCCGTTCGAGCCTCGCCGCATTGCGGGCAAGACGATCGCGGCAGCGACCGACCGCCTCCTGCTCCGCGACTTCTGGCTCCAGGCTGCGGAGGTGGATCGTCAGCACGCCCCCGCCCGGCGTGGCGATGTCGGCCTGGAAAAAGGCATTGATGAGCATTTCGTCTACGAAGACGATTTCCTCGGCCGACCCATCAGCTGCTGCCGCGGCGGGTCAGCGTCAGTTCGACGGCACAGGTCGGTTCCGAAAGCGTCTCGCCGCGCATTCGTTGCAGGATCATCGACCCGGCCTGACGGCCAAGGTCACGGCTGTCGATCCCGATGGTGGTCAGGCCGGGCGGCAGCTCTTCGGCAACGTCGTTGTGGCCGAAGCCGAGAATGGCGATGTCGTCGGGCAGGCGCATGCCCAGCCGGCGCGCCTCCAGCAGCGCGCCGGTCGCCAGCAGGTCGTTGGCGCAGAACACGGCCTCGACCTCCGCGTTGCGCGACAGAAGGTCGGCGAGCGCGCGGCGGCCGTCGACCATGCTGCTGACCCCGTCGACAGACAGTTCGGCGACGATGTCGAGCCCGGCGGCGCGTGCGCCCTCGCGGAAGCCGGTGAGTCGGAGGGCGCCGCGGCCGCTGCGGCGACCGATGAATCCGATGCGACGGTAGCCGCGTTCGGCGAAATGCTCGGCCGCCAGGCGGCCGCTGTCGATGTTCGAGAAGCCGACCAGCATGTCGATCGGGTCGCGGGGATAGGCCCAGGTTTCCATGATCGGGATTCCCAGAGCCCGCAGCGCCCGCCGGTTCTCCTCGATCTCGATGACGCCGGTGAACATGACCGCCGCCGGACGCATCTCGCGCAGCGACTGGATCATCGTCGTCTCCTTGGCGTAGGAGTAGGAGGTCTGCCCGATCATCAGCTGGTAGCCCTGCGGCTCCAGCACCTCGCCGCAGCCCTGAACGGCGAGGCAGAACTGCTGGCTCTGCAGGTTCGAGACGAAGGCGGCGACGATGTTCGACTGGCCGGACCTCAGCGCGCGGGCATGCGGGTTGGTGGCGTAGCCGGTGCGCTCCACGATCTCCAGGATCTTGCGGCGCTTGGCCTCGGCCACCTTTTCCGGATGGCGCAGGGCGCGCGAGACGGTGATCGGCGAGACACCGGCAAGCCGCGCGATCTCGACGATGCGCGGCGGAGCCGCCCCATCACGGGACACCCCGTCGCCGGCCCCCCCCTCGACCGGCCCCCCGTCGCTGGATGGCAACGGTTCCGCGGCCCGGAGGCGGAGGACGTCGTCGATGGTCGGCGGCCGCCTTGCCGCACCGGTGTCACTCATGCCGCCCGTCTCCCGTCTGTTGATCCGCGGTTGTCAATCCGCGGTCAGGCCGCGCGCGTCAGGACGCCCGCCTCCTCGACCGGTCGCGCCACCTGGATCAGGCAGTCGCCGGCCTCGCTGTCGCTGTGCAGGCGCCGCGAGATGACGATGCCCGCCTCCTGGAAGCGCAGTTCCTCCTCCGGCTGGTCGAAGCGCGTCAGGTCGTGGAACCAGCCGGCGAGGTCACCGGCGTCGACCCGCGCCCCGACGTCGACCGCCGGCTCGAACCAGCCGCGCCGCAGCGCGTAGATCGCCTGCCGGTGGCTGTCAAGCTGAAGCAACTGCATAGGCAATTGCTGGGGGACAGGAACCGGCCCGGAAACCGAGAGGACCGGCGCATCGGTCAACCCGACGGCGATCAGCAGGTTGTCGATCGCGCGGGCGGTATAGGCCATGGTCTCCGGCGTCACCGTGCCGCCGCCGCCGAACTCGCCGCTGATGCCGATGACCCCGGCCCGCGCCGCCGCCGCCATCGAGGTCGGCGCCGTGGCGCCGTTCTCGGCCACGAAGCCGTAGGGCATGCCCAGCGCCCGCATCAGTTCCAGGGCGCGGCCCAGCCGGTCGGGCGTGCCTTGCCGCTCGATCAGGGCGCACGGCAGGTGGGCCATCGAGGTGCCGCCGGAATGCAGGTCGAACACCACGTCGTGGCGCGGAAACAGCTCGTGCTCGAGGAAATGCGCCAGTCGGAAGGTCGGGGATCCGGCCGGGTCGCCGGGGAAGGCGCGGTTGAGATTGCCCTCGTCCAGCGGCGAGCGGCGCCGCGCCGCCATCACGGCCGGCGCGTTGGTGGCCGGCAGGATCGTCACCTCGCCGCGGATGCGCGCGGGATCGAGCCGGCGGAACAGGCGGCCCAGCAGCAATTCGCCTTCGTACTCGTCGCCATGGTTGCCCGCCATCAGCAGCACGCGCGGACCGGCCCCGTTGCGCACGCGGCAGACCGGGACCTTCACCTGATAATAGGGGGAGCGGTCCACCGAGAACGGGATGCTGAGGAAATCCAGCGACTTGCCGTCGGCGGCGAAATCGAGCGCGTGGTAGAGGCCAGTGTGCATTCCAAAAACCTTCTGACGGAGGGGCGCCCTGACAGCGTTTGCCGTGACAGCGTTTGCCGTGACAGCTTTCGCCAGGGCAGCGGTTGCCCGGCGCCTCCTCCGGTTCGCCGAAAAAGCCCGCTTACAGAGCGGCCAGCGCCGTCATCTCGACCCGCAGGTCCGGATCGGCCAGCCGCGCCTCGGTGCAGGCGCGGGCCGGCGGGTTGGCGGGGTCGATCCAGGCGTCGTAGACCTCGTTCATGGCGTCGAAGTCGGTGATGTGCGGCAGGAAAACGTTGACGGCGACCAGCTTGGACTTGTCGCTGCCGGCTTCCTCCAGCAGGGCGTCGATCTTCGCCAGCACGTCCCGGGTCTGCTCCCCGATCGAAGCCTTGCGGTTGTTGGCGACCTGACCCGCGATGTGGACCATGCCCTGGCAGACGACGGCCTGGCTCATGCGCGAACCAACCTGGAACCTCGTAATCATCGAATGAAACCTCTCTTGCGATGCCGAACGGCGGATTACATCTGCGGAAGCGTCTGCTTTTCCTTGAACCACTTCATCTGAAGGGCGCTCAGCTTGCCGTTCAGGCGGTTGTAGAACAGGAAGGTGTTGATCCAATTGACCATGTCCTGTTCGCCGTGGCGGACGGCCACATGGGCCGGCGACTGGCGGATCAGGAACTTCAGCTCGACATCCTTGCCGGGATTGTCTTCCGTGACCTTCAGCGCGATGGCGCTGTTCTCGGCGAATGCCTCGACCTGGCCGGCCAGATAGGCGGCGATGGCGCCGGGGGTGTCCTCGAAACGGACCAGCTTGGCGCCGGGGGCGTTGTCGGTCAGCCAGATGTCGAGCGTCGAGCCCTTGGCGACGCCGATGCTGTGGCCCTTCAGCTCGGCCGCGTCGGTGGCGGTGGCCATCCCCTTCAGCCCGTAGACGCCGAGATTGACCGCGGCGTAGGGCTGGGAGAAGGTCACCTGCTGGGCGCGCTCCGGCGTCGCGCCGGCGGCGGCGATCAGCACGTCCACCTTGTTGGCGAGCAGGCTGGGGATGCGGTTGGCGCCGGTCACCTGGACCAGATCCAGCTTCACGCCCATGTCGGCGGCCATCAGCTTGGCAAGGTCGATGTCGAGGCCGGCGGCCTCGCCCTTGGCGTCCTTGAAGCCCCAGGGGGCGGCGTCCATCAGCACGCCGACGCGCAGCTTGCCCGCCGACAATACGTTCTGCAGGGCATCCGCCTTCGCGGCGGACGGCAGGGCGGTGGCGGACAGGGCGACGGTGGCGCAGACCGCCACGGCGGCGGCAAGGGTCCGGAAGAGTCTCACGACATTGCTCCTCTGTTCTGGTCGTTGTCCGGCCCTCAAGGGCCGGTGAAGGGGGGCCGGTGAAGCGGGATCGGTGAAGGGGACCGGTGGTGGCTCAGCGCGCGGAGGCGATGAAGCTCCGCAGTTCGGGGTGCGGGGATTGGCGAAGAGTTCCGCCGGCGGCCCCTCCTCCCAGACGCGGCCCTGGTGCATGAAGACGATCTTGGAGGCGACGTTGCGGGCGAAGCCCATCTCGTGGTGACCAGGACCATGGTCATGCCCTGCCGCGCCATGTCCTCCATCACCTTCAGAACCTCGCCGACCAGCTCCGGGTCGAGGGCCGAGGTGACCTCGTCGAACAGCATCAGGTGCGGCCCCATGGCGAGGCAGCGGGCGATGGCGACGCGCTGCTGCTGCCCGCCCGAGAGCTGGGCCGGATAGGCGTCGATCTTGTCGGCCAGCCCGACGCGGGCCAGCACGTCCAGCGCCAGCGCCCGGCCCTCCGCCTTGGCGATCCGCTTGTTGAGGACCGGGGCCAGCGTGATGTTGCGTTCCACCGTCAGGTGCGGGAACAGGTTGAAGGCCTGGAAGACGATGCCGACGCGCTGGCGGAAGCCGCGCAGGTTCGGCATGTCGGTGCGCACCGACTGGCCCTCCACCGTGATCTCGCCGCCGTCGATGCGCTCCAGCGCGTTGATGCAGCGCAGCAGGGTCGATTTGCCGGAGCCCGACTTGCCGATGATGGTGACGATCTCGCCCTCGTCGATGCTGAGCGAAACCCCCTTGAGCACCTCGATGGAACCGTAGCTCTTGGTAACGTTCTTGATGTCAACGAGCGCCATTGAGACGGGCCTCCAGGGAACGCGCCCACAGGGTGAGGGGCAGGCAGGCGGCGAAGTAGATCGCCGCGACGATCGAATAGACCAGCAGGGGCTGGAAGGTGGCGGCGCTGACCAGCTGCCCGGCGCGGGCGAGTTCGACGAAGCCGACGATCGAGGCCAGCGACGTGCCCTTGATGAGCTGGACGAGGAAGCCGACGGTCGGCGGCAGCGCCATGCGGAAGGCCTGCGGCGCGATGACGTAGCGGAACTGGTGCCAGGTCGACAGGCCGAGGCAGGCGCGGCCTCCCACTGCTCGTGCTTCACCGCCTCGATGCCGCCGCGCCAGATCTCGCCGAGGAAGGAGGCGGTGTAGACGGTCATGGCGATGCCGACGGCGACCAGCGGCGGCATCTCCACCCCCAGGAAGACCGGCATGCCGAAGTAGAAGAACATCAGCAGGCCGAGCAGCGGGACGCCCTGGACGAGCTGGAGGAAGGCGGTGGCGGTCCAGCGCAGCGCGCGGCGGGCGCTGGTCCGCATCAGGGCCAGCCCCAACGCCAGCGGAGCGCCGAAGGCGAGCGCGATGAGGACGAGGACGCCCGTCCATTGCAGCGCGCTGAGCAGCGACAGGAAGTCGGCGAGGGAAAAGGAACGCATGGCCGGTGTCTCCGTCAGCGCCGCACCGGCCAGCGGAAGGCGAGGTGCCCCACCGCGGCGAACAGCAGTTTGAAGGTCATCACCAGGGCGAAGTAGATGCCGCAGATCACGGCATAGACCTCGAAGCTGCGGTAGGTGCGCGTCTCGATGAAGCCGCCGTGTGGAACAGCTCCTCCGCCGAGATCTGCGAGGCGAGCGAGGTGCCGAGCAGCAGCAGGACGAACTGGCTGGTGAAAGCGGGATAGACGCTGCGCAGGGCCGGCGGCAGCACGACATGGCGGAAACACCTGCCAGCGGGTCAGCCCAGGCACTGGCCGGCCTCGACCTGGCTGCCGGGGATGGCGTCGAGCCCGGCGCGGACGATCTCGGTGCAGTAGGCGCCGAAATAGAGGCCGAGCGCGATCGCCGCCGCTCGAAGCTCCCATCCGCAGCCCGAAGCCCGGCAGCACGAAGAAGACACGAACAGCTGGATCAGCGAGGGCGTTTGCGGATCAGCTCGACATAGCCGCGGATCGCCCAGCGCACCGGGCGCGGCCCGCTGCGCACTGCCGCCGCCCCGGCGACGCCGATGGCGGTGCCGATCAGCGCGGCGACCAGGGTCAGCAGCAGCGTGTGCAGCGTGCCGTCGATCAGCTGGTCCTGGTAACGCAGGAGCTGCTGGAAATTCAATGTCTGCATGGCGTGTCGGACCGCCTTGGATCAGCCGAAGAAGGTGCGGTAGGCGCTGCGGACCCGCCCGTCGGCGCCGAGGCCGAACAGCACCCGCC